>NZ_JBXAFA010000002.1:0-590363 GCF_058792515.1 Pseudomonas sp. MT92 | reverse complement strand
ATTTTTGCATCCAGCCTGCAGGTCGTCCCATAAACACCTCGATCAGAGGTGTTGCGACGACCGGTTGAATCCGCCCAATATGGCAGTCGCCTGTTTCGCCAACGGCTCTGGCGTTACCGCATGCGCCAAAGCATGAGCCGTCGTGGAAACTGTTGGGATAATGCGCCGATGGAGCGTGTGTTTCGCAGCTTGAAAACTGAATGGATACCGACCGTGAGCTACATGACAGCTCAAGAAGCGCACCGCGACATCAGTCATTACCTGATGCATCGGTACAACTGGATTAGACCGCACCAATTCAATAACGGATTGGCCCCAGCTCAGGCCGAGAAAAAACTTAACGTCGTGTCCGGGATTAGTTGACCACTACATCTTTTACACGCCACTTTCTAGGGGGCATACCAAAATGCCTAGAGAATATTTTGGTGAAATGCGGTTGATCAGCAAACCCACACTCCAAACCCACTCGAGAAATTGAAAAGTCGGTTTGCTCAAGGAGTTCTTTGGCTCGGGTCAATCTTGCAAGCTGAAACCAATCACGTGGGGAGTGTCCCGTAGCTTTCTTGAAAGCTCGGGAGAAATGGCTGCGTGACAAGAAACACTCTTTGGCTACGACGGAAATCCGAATGCCACAATTAAGGTGCTCCATCATGACTTCTTTTGCTTTGCGCTCCTGCCAGTAACTTAGCCTGTCCCGCTCGTAACTGGACGCCAGTCGCGTAAAGGGGTCTGCGATCGTCATGATCTGCTCAGCGCCAGACCCAGGAGCGACGATAACGATTGGGGGCGGGTTGCCACCGCCCCGGCTGGACTTGAAGGTTTTTACAGCGTCCACGTCGCTCATTGAGACCTCTAAATGGTGGAGAAGAGGTCTATTGTGGCCATCATCAATATGTCGAAAGCGCTCGATCGGGCCGTACGTACGCCCGTTTGGGCCAAATCGTTAGCGGGGTTTGCGTAGCTCGCTCGGCGTTTGATTCAGGTAGCGCTTGAACAGTCGGGCAAGGTAAGAGGGAGAATCCAGTCCTACCGCCAGGCTGACTTCGAGGATCGATAGTGATGTGCATGAAACAAGCCGTGCGGCAGTTTCAACTCTTGTGCGATTGGTGAAATCCAGCAGGGTTTCGTCGGTAACAGCTTTGAAAATACGTGTAAGGTGACGCCGTGACAGGTGAAATTCATGTCCAATCGACTCAATAGTCAAGGCTGTGTCCAGATTCTCCCGAACGTATCGCTGTATGTCGTGCACCAGAGTGGCTTGCTGCTGATGTTCACTCGGCTGCGGTTGTGCTTGCTGACATGCGATAACCCGCGTGCACTCCTCGAAGAGTAGATGATTGAGATGGGGTAATTGGCGCTGAAAGGCCTCAGCCGATGCACAGCCCTGAAGTTGATCATGCAGGCGCAAGATGCTTTCCAGCGCCTCGGTTGCTCGCCAGATCCCTGATCTATTTACCTGTTTGGCGAAACCTCGGTAACCGAACATCTGTCCTTGGCGTTTGACGTAAGAGGGGTCGACATACAAGGTCATATGTTTCTCCCGCCCCGGAGCCGCTTGAGTGGCGTGTGCAAAGTCTGCTGGCACAAAAGAAAACGATTGGCGCGAAACGTGAGAGGGCTGGCTGCTTTCGGTCGAAAGAAACAGTCCACCCTGGCGTGGTAACAGCAGCATATGACAATCGTGGGCGTGCCAATCCACAGCATAGCCACTGGTATCACTAGTCTCCAGATGAAACACTTCGCACGACTTACCATTGAGCTTGGCGGACATATAGGCCATCAAGACCCCTTAAATATGTATTCACTTATGAAATAGCCTCCTCGCAATGGGCTTGGCGGCGGCCAGGAATTGTCGGTAACAATAACTCATATCATTACCATACAAGGTTTCCCAGCTCGACACGACCCAGGCTAGAGCGGCTCCCATTGATTTTCAGTAACGTCTGGCTCTGTCCTTCAGCTTCACCGTGTGGTAACTGGACGAGCAGGGTGCTGACTTCTTATGGCAGGACAGCGCCGGTCACACATCGACCGTCACTATGGATGGTCAGACTTCCATTTGTTCCGGCATTTCCAAGGCAACATCGACCTCGATTTCAAGGTGTCTGACGGTGCTTTCAAGCTTTGTATGCCCAAGCAGAAGCTGCACAGCTCTCAGGTTCTTCGTCCTGCGATACATCAGCGATGATTTGGTTCGCCGTAGTGTGTGAGTACCGTACATGGTTCGGTCCAGGCCAATGGCTGTCGCCCACGCTTTGACTATTCGAGCGTATTGCCTGGTGGAAAGATGGTCTGAAGCGTGCAATCGAGTTGGAAGCAAGAAGTCCTCGCTGCGGAGGTGCGCCTGATGCATCCACACCTCCAAAACCGTTCGAGTTTGCTCAGTGATTTCGAATTGCACTGGGGGCTGAGTTTTCTGCTGCATCACGATGGCCCGTGACGAGATATGCTCCCCATGGGCTATGTCTCGAACTCGCAGCTTGGTTAAGTCACAAGCACGAAGCTTGCTGTCGATGGCCAAGTTGAAGAGCGCCAAATCACGTGTCTTCTCCGCGAGCCGGAGTCTGACCCGAATGGCCCAGATATCTCTGACTCGGAGCGGGGCTTTCTGCCCGACTAGCTTTCCCTTGTTCCAAGGCTGATGGTTGGATGTAGCAAAAGTATTAATGGCTTGTCCTCCACGTTGAGGGAGGACAAGAGTGGATCAGTCATAGTGCGTGCTGGTCGCTATTCGACCCATTGCTGCCTTTCACGGACGGCGGATATCGGCCAAAAGCGGCCCTTCAAGACCGGTTAAATCCATATAGCGTAGGGCTAACGGGGCTTGCTCAAGGGTTTTAATAGCCCTCTCAGCCTCAGCCACGTAAACCTTGAAATGCCATCGTACTTTTGCCCGGCGGGGAGGGCGTTGTAATCGGCGGTCATTTGTTGGACGCGCCATTGCCCCTAAGTGGTGGTGGAGGAAGACGTGTTGGACGGTTAGTGTACTCTGAGCGAAATTCCAGGATCAGGGTCATGAACCAAAATGGCGGCGCCTGATTTATGAGCCATGGCACTCTTAATGACCTGTAGGGGGGCTTCCATTCACGGAACCGTGAGGCCATGTCCGCGACAGGATAACGATAATGGCTCCTCCTGTTGGGCCTTATGGGGACCCTGCAAAGGCCGTGTCATCCCATTCTGCTCAAGAAGATGCGTTTAGCCAGGTCAGTGCGCCAACCAGCATCGTTTCCAATCCGGTCTCCAGGGTCGGGTGAATTTGCGGGTCAAACTTTGATGAATGGTTGGAGGGAATCTGGTTGATATTTGCGCTTGATACGGCCTGCTGCCATATCGATTTTTCGGTGCTTCCCACGAACCAGAACACGTAGGGAACCTTCCACTCTCGTCCGAAAACACTAAAGTCTTCGCTGGCCGATGCCGGAGCGGTTTCATACGAGCGATCGGCGAAATGATCATCAAAAGCCTGCGCGATTCTGGCAGTGGCTACGGCGTCGTTTTCAGTGACCGGATAACTGTCAATGGTAGTGAATTCTGGCGGATGGTCAGTATTGGAGGCTTGGCATTCCGCACAGCAAATTCTATGTACCGAATCAAGCATCCGGCGGCGCACATTTTCATCATAGGTACGCATGTTCAGTTTGATGACCGCGTCATCCGGAATGATATTTTCCTTCGTCCCGGCCTGCAGGGCGCCAATGGTCAGAACCCCATTTTCCAGGGGCGACAATTCGCGGGAGACAATAGTTTGCAGGCGCATAACAGTCGCCGCGGCCATGATCACGGGGTCAATTGCATTTTGTGGCATGGAACCGTGGGCACCGCGGCCATACAGTTTGATATGCATGCTGTCGCCAGCTGCCAGAATGGCGCCGGCACGATGTCCAACCGTACCCGCCTCACCAACCATGACGTGTTGTCCCAGAATGATGTCCGGCTTAGGGAAGCGATCAATCATCCCGTCGTCGATCATCGCCTTTGCTCCCTTGCCGACTTCTTCGCCGGGCTGAAAGACCAGCATCAAGGTACCGCGCCATAAGTCACGATGATCTGCCATCAGCTGTGCGGCACCCATCAACCACGTCACGTGCAGGTCATGACCACACATATGGGCCACGTCCACTGCCTCTCCGTCAGAGGTTTGTCCTTTCTTCTGACTGGCATAAGGCAGGCCGGTCTTTTCTGCCATTGGCAAGGCATCCATGTCGGCGCGCAGCATGACCGTTGGGCCGTCGCCATTTTTCAATAGGCCGACGACGCCGGTTACGCCGATTTGTTCGTGAACTTCATAACCCAGCTTCTTGATAAAGGAGGCCGCAATAGCCGCCGTGCGAGTTTCCTGCATTGAAAGTTCAGGGTTGGCATGGAGATCCTTGTAAATTGCCTCCAAGGCAGGCAGCACCTTGCGGATGTCACCGGACATTTGTGACATTCTTTCATTACGAGCCAAGGTATCCATTCACCCCTCCAATTGAGGCAATAGTTCTACAGCGGTCGGAATCTGTGACAATAAATCGTTTTGTGGCGTTCCAGTCATGTGGGCGTACGGCAGGGGTCACGAACTCTTTTTGATTGCGGGCAGGTTCCATTGATATTTCAATGACAGCATTCGTACCAGGGTACATAGCGCAATTGCAGCCCAAGGAGTGAAACGATGATCAATCACTTGCAGCTCTCCGAGGAGCTGGATTGCCGCTCCCAACAGCGCCGCCGAGGCATAGATTTCCTTGGTCAATACCACGGGAACACGACCGAGTAGTACGTCCCTGATAATACCGCCGCCCACCGCGGTAATGACACCCAGCAGGAGGGCCAGTTCGATATTCGGAACGTGTGCATAGACTTTGTGAGCACCGAATGCGGCAAAAAAACCCAGCCCTACGGCGTCAAAGAACAGCGTGGGCTGAGTTAGCCTGAGCAATAAATGCTGGAAAAAGGCGACCAAGGCGACCGCCAGTGCAATGACGGTCAGGTACTCGATGTTGATGAGGCCGGCAGGGGGGAGCGCGCCAATACATAGGTCACGAACAACACCACCGCCGCAGGCAGTTACAAAGGCGGCGACAAAAACACCAAAAATATCCAGTTTACGATCAATAGCCGCCACAGCACCGCTCAGGGCAAAGACAAACGTCCCCATAAGGTCTATGGCAGAAAACACCTCGAACTCCATTTTTGTTACCTGAAAGCAGTGGGCTCACGGCGCAAGAAAAACTGTATGAGTTATAGCTCGAAAGAATAGCGTCTTCCCTGCGTTTACAGTCGCGGTCGAGATTTTTTGTGATGGTCGTGCAACAGGATCCGGTGCCTCGTTTCGCGATACCTGCGGTAAGTTTGGAAACGGGACTCCTCGCCTCGTACTGCTATACGGCAAGCTTTGGCGACGTCGACGTCTGGCTCGTGCCGCTGGCACAGTACTCGACACACACCGAGCGGAAGCCTGATGCAATCGTCACCATCGCCAAGGCCATCAAGTCGCCGGCCCCGGTGAGGTTCCTTCATGCGGCTGTAGTCACGCGGGCTATGCCGAAGCTGCCGTGCCAGGAGGGAAAGTGCTCGACGAAAACATTGCCTGCCAGATGGTATTTTTTGCGTGGTAGAGCTGTGGCCAAGTTGCCGAACCCCTAATCCGAAGCTTGACGATATAAAATGCCCGGCACATGTCCGGGCCTTTTTTGGGGCGAGCAGTACCGACTGGCCTGCAATTGCAAACTTGCGCGTATCAAGAATCAGCATTCAATCCATTTGAATTCGTGCCTAATGTTCTCCTTGGTTTTTGCACTTGAGCCGTATTCGTTGTAGTCAGCTTTTGAATTGTGAATCAAGCCAGTGGTCTAGTTCAGACACTGAATGGCGTTCGCGCATAGGCACGTGACTGAGGCTGTCTGCGATCTTGAGTCTATTTTGGTGCGTCGTCTCATAACCTCTTGTTATTAAAAACATTTCAATATACTCAGATACACTGATGATCTTATTGTCAGAGGTGAACACTGCATTGAAACCTGGTTTGTCTCGCGAATCGTTTTGATCTTTATATTCCAATTTGCTCACCTTTTTAAAAAGGGAATTTGGTTTCCCTATTTAAAATATGATCCTGTTTCTCTGAGTTGACTCAAAAGTCAGTTATTTTATTTTTTAATGGGTGTCAGGCAGCGTGTCAAAAATGTAACGTTCTTTATATGACTCTTTCGAACAACGAAAAGCCAAGAGGGTCCTGCTGGAAGGCCTTTGGCTTCGTTGCGGTATCGGCGGCTGTCGTGGTCATGGTGATGACGCTGCCCAATGAACCACCACGGCCTCGAGCATCTGCGGCGGCGCCTTCGTCGTGTGCTGGCTGGGGATACGACGCGTAGGCCTGATCGCCATCAGTGGGCTGATCTTTCTGGCGCGCGCCTGGTTCAAGTGGGCCGAGATGCGCCGGAACCTGAATGAGGCGAATCAGTAATCCGCGGCAGGTCGCAAGAATGCGGGCAACGTGGTTTATCCGTTGCCGGTGTCGCGGTGAGTCAGCGGGGGAAAAGGCATGATGGTTACCCTCCGACAAGAGAAAAGCGAGTTTTCTCCTGTCGGACCCTGTTGGGCATTGGAGCTGTCAGCGCTCTTCAAAGCTGTACGCTAATGAACGCGCCATCTGCTTTATTGGTGGGATTACTTCTCGACCAGGATTTTCGGGTTGGCACTGCCCCAGACGGTGTAGAGGTCGGCCAGTAGCGCACCGTTGATCTCTTCGACTTCAGCCTGGCTGACTTCGCTTGCGCCTTGTTTGCCAAATAACACCACTTCATCACCCGCCTTGACGTCGGGTGCCTCCGTGACATCAACCATCACTGTGTTCATCGAAACCTTGCCCACCACTGGCACACGATGACCATTGATCAACACCACGCCTTTATTGGTGAACACACGGCGATATCCATCGGAGTAACCGACCGTGATGTTGGCCAGCTTCGAATCACGTGTCAGGGTGAACGTGCGGTCGTAACCCACTGTGTTCCCGGCAGGGTAGCTATTGACCGAGGCCACATGCGACTTGAACTGCATCACGCGTTGATACTCAGTACGCGAGAGGACGGTATCGCCAAACAACGCGCCGCCCGTGCGCACCATGTCCAGGCGCGACTCGGGTACTTCCAGGGTGGCGAAGGAGTTAGCTGCGTGCAGGGTTATCTTGCTGCGGTCGAGTTGCGCGACATCCATCAGCCAGGCGGCTTGCTCATTGAAGGTAGCCAGCCCTTTACGCACATCGTCCTTATCCTCCACGGCGAAGTGGGTCATGATCGCTACCACTTCGATATTTGGCAGTTTGGTGATCGCTAGCGCCTCTTGCTTACCCAGCTGGGTGGACATTTCAATGCCGTTACGGCTCATGCCGCTTGAGTTGAGGCCGATGTGCACCTGCAATTTTCGACCATGTTTATGTGCAAGATCGGCCGCTTGGCGGGCGAAATCGAGATTGCCAACCAGTTCTTCGACGTTGTACTGCAGAGCATTTTCGAGCTCCCCCAGGGAGGCGGTGCGAACACGGATCAACTGACCTTTAAATCCGCTTTCTCGAACCACTCGCGCCTCTTCATTACTGGCGACCGCCACACAGGGTACACCCAGCGCAATCACCGAAGGCATCACCAACCCTATGCCATGACCATAAGCGTCGGCCTTCAGTACCGCGCAGAGTTTCGACTTGCCAGCCAGTTCGGCTTGCAGGGTTTGGATGTTGTGCTCGAGCGCGGCCTTGTTGATTTCAATCCAGGCATTACTGATTTGAGCCGTCAGCTCGGTATTGCCGTTTGTGAGTGACAGTGGTGGCGCCGCTTGGACCTGGCTCTGCAAAAAGATCAGGCCGAGAGACAACGCTAGAGCAGTACGGGTAAAGGGCATTTGAAACTCTCCATGTGATCGGTCTTTTTTTATTATTCCGGTACCGATTATTGGAAGGCTGTGTAAGTTACCGTTGTACGCTGGGTTCAAAGATGTAAAAACATGTAAGGAATTTGTTCGCGCTCACCTGGGCCCTATGCGATGGCATCAAGCGATTTGCCGCCAAGACCATAAAGGCGCATGAAGAAATCACTCCAGGCACGACCATCGCGCTGTTCAATGCAGTCATTCAGGGTACGCCCGTGGATGAAGGTCGACTGCGCGGAGACTGGCAAACCACGGTCGGCCAGCCTCGCAGCCCCCAGCCCCCTTTCCGGGCGACTGATACGACCCTCCGACGGTGGAGGTGTGGCAGAGAAGGGAATTCGCCCGCTTTTTCGCCCCGTCGAGCTAGCCACACCCCCATTTGAGTGTAGATCAGATGTCTGAAACCAAAATCAACGGCGCATTGATGGCTGACCAAGCACAAACTTCGGGAGCTGTATATTCCGGCCATGCCCGAGGACATGGGCTATCTGGCCGGCTTGAACTGGGCGCTCAAACGCACCAGCGATCCGCTGACCTGGCAGGAAATGGACGCCTGGACGCGGATGATGCATCGGCAGATCGAACCGGAAGAGGCCCGGGTATTGATGAAGATGGACGGTATTCACTGCCAAGTGATGAATGAGCCCGAATAGTTATTGCGATATCGAGCCTGCCGCTTTTAGGTAATGTTTCAACATCACGTGGATCTGTTCTTCATAACCCGGCTCAGGTTCAGTGCTTAAATCAGGGCCAATCTCTTGCATAACCTGCGCGAACAGCGAAGCGTCGAGCGCATTGGAGCGTCGAAGCGTTTCAATGAGAGCGAGAATCGCATAGGTGGCAGCAACTCCATTGGCCTTGGCGTACAGGGGATTGTCTGCATACTCGAGGGGCATTTTTGACTATCTCTCAGCAAGGGGAGCCGCCAAGCTACTACGGGGTAGTAGCGCGCTGCCACTGAGCATTCAGACAGGCTGGATGGGCGACCAGCCAAATGCTAAGGTCAGGATTCAATCAGGCGAAGGAGACGCATCGTGGCAGCAGTAAAGACCTACGTGTTTAAGCTGAAAGCAAAAAATGGAAGCGGCATGAGTAACGTGCTTCAGAACGGAACCGATGCCCGGGATGCGGAGAGAAAAATTCTGCAGAAGCATCCTGGTGCGACAGTCCTGGAAGTGAGAGAGCAGTGACAGGAAGCCCAGCCCCGCGCTGGGCTTTTTGCATCTGGCGGTATCCAGTCCGCGTGCAATACAAATGCTTGCCGTGCGGCGGCGATCATGAGCCTGATCCAGTCGGCGTGCATCAATGGGCATGATCCGTACGCTTATCTGAAAGATGTGCTAACGCGGCTGCCGACGTAGCGAGCAAGTGAAGTCGAGGAGCTTCGATCTCGGATGTGATTGGCGGTTGCGATCAAAAGGCAACAGGCGAACAAAGCTCGGATAGCGAATGACAACCTTGGCATAGCTTGGTCTGCTCTGGTGAAGTGATCCTATGATAGGGGGATCAACCAACGTCGACAGCAATGCCTTGCGTCAGTACGCCTGGGTGAATGCGTCGGGGGCGTACGATCAGCCGATCTCCGTTTGTACATCATCATATTGATATACCGAAGCACTCCAATATCGGCTGCCGTTACGTCGTTGGCGAGTCCACCCGTTTGCCAGCAGTCGTTGGGAAATCATTCGATTCATAACGCCATGACCGACTAGCAGAACCGGCCCTTCACAGGCAAGGGACTGCAGTCGTTGAGTTGCCGCGCTGGCGCGCCGCCTCGCGGCGCCGAAGGATTCGACGCCGCTCGAATAACCGCACAGCCATAAGACTCGAAAGATAAATGCCCAAGAAAACGGCGATAGTCGGGGAAATCTCCAACGACCATTAGGCAGTTGTGCTTCGCAGAAAAGCGCGTCGACGACAGCAGGCTTCAGCCCGAGCGCCTCGACAGAGGTCAGCGCACGAGGTGCGCTGCTTGAAACAATCATGGTGGCGGCTGCGGCGAGTCGCAGGCTGGCGTCCGGAGCGGAATGGCGGATGATTTCGGATCGGTTGTACTGCTCGATCCAGTCTTTCATCTCGCGCATTGAGATTTTTTCGGTCGTAGGCATATTTGGCTGGCCGTGACGCATCAGGATTATTGTCTTGCTCACAGTTTGTTTTTGTCCTCGTTATTCTTAAACCGGCCATGTAGCCGATACCACGCCACAGTGTCAAAAATGGTCTGCTCCAGCACTCGAAAACTCAGGCCAAGATCTTGTTCACTCTTACGGTGGTTAAAACAGGTACGGTGCTCCTCTCGTATCAATAGGCGCAATGTCGCCATGCTCAGCAAAACAGGCTTGCCGGTAAGGCGCGCGTAGACCTCCTGCACCGCCGCCAAGAGGTATAGCGCGGGCCGTGGCAGTTGCCTGATAGGGGTTTTGACGCCCGCGATACGGCCCAGGACCGGTACCAACTGGCGCATGGTTAAGTTCCGACCTGCCGCGAGATAGCGTTCTCCTCGTCGTCCATGTTTGGCCGCGGCAATCTGAGCCCATGCCACATCACGGGCATCGACCACCGAGAAGGTGCCGGGAATCAGCCCGGGCAACTTGCCGTTGACGACATCCTTGACCAATTGTCCTGAAGAGGTCGGGCCCATATCGCCAGGTCCCCACATCCAGCCGGGCAGAACCATGCAGGCATGCATTTGAGGATGGGTTTCAAGAAACGTCAAGACGACACGGTCAGCGAGGATCTTGCTGCGGTAGTAGTCATCCGCATCGGCTTCGGACCGCAGACATGTCTCATCGATAGAGGTGCCGGGTTCCCCGTCGAGCACGGCAATCGAAGAGGTATGGATAAAACGGCGTACCCCCGCGCGGTAGGCCTGGTGAAGCAACTCTCGCGTACCGGCTACATTGATCTTTTCGAGTTTTTCCCAGTGGCGGCCACCCTTGTAGTTATCGCGAAAGAACGCCGCCGTATGAAACACGGTATCGCAGCCTTGCAGCGCCGATGCGAACGCGTCGATATCGGCCATGTCACCCACGACCAGTTCCACACTCGGGAGGTCGTTGAACTGCTGCTCGCCTTTGTCTCTTGAACGGACGAGAGCTTTGACGGCGTAGCCACGTGCGACCAGTTCCCGCACCAGGTTGTTTCCCAGCAAGCCGGTTGCGCCAGTGACGAATGCGTTGCGCATGGGACCCGTAGTCATACATTCCATTCCAGTCGTTTCGAAGGCCTGTAGATATACCGTTGAGGCCGGTCCTGAAAAACAGCGACTACTGCATAATGGTTTTGCATGTATGCAGACCAAGGAGGATGGGAGGTATGGCGTTGCAGGCAAATTGGGATGATCTTCGTCTGCTGTTGGCGGTCTCGCGGCGTGGCAGTTTTCTTCAAGCTGGCCAACTGCTAGGTATCGCGGCGTCTACTGTGTCCCGTCGCCTGACCCAACTGGAAGCTGCCCTGGGTGAGCCGCTCGTTGAGCGAGGCGTTGAAGGCTGCTGGTTGACCTCGCGGGGCCAATCCCTGGTGGAAGTCGCACTGGCTGCGGAAGCGGGCTTGAGGCGTCAAACGACGGCGGACCTGTCCGGGGAGCGCGCAGAGCTATATGGCAGTGTCCTGGTCAGTGCCGGTGAGGGGTTTTCTTCTTGTGTGTTGGAGGCCGCTAGTCGTTTTACTTCCCTGCATCCGCGCTGCTCCGTGGAGTTACTGGTCACCGCCGACTTTCACAAGATCGTTCGCGGTGTGGCGGATATCGCTATACGCACAGCGCATCTGGGCGAGCCATCGCTGATTTATCGACCCATAGGCAAGCTCGCCTACGGCGTCTTCGCTGATGCAGGGTACCTGAAGCGATCTCCAGAGGTGACTCCGGCAACAGCGGTCAACATCGCCTTGCTTCCTCCGCTGGATATGTTGCCTCAAATGCGTGCCGCAAAGGCTGCGGGTCTGGACCGTGCACACATCCGCGTGAACTCGTTCGCCGTACAACTGGAGTCGGTGAGGCAAGGTATGGGCGTGGCTGTATTGCCGCGTATTCTGGCGAAGGACCTGACTGAGTTGTTCCCTGAGCTTGAACTCCCAGAGATGGAGGTCTATCTGGTAACCCGGCCTCAGGCGTTGAAACAGGCGCACATCAGATGCTTCTTTGACATCCTGGAGCAGGTATTGCTCGAAGGCCTCTGCGTTGAAAACGTCGAAAATTAAAGGTGGCGCGCATGCGCCCCTAAGCTATGTCGGTCGCAATCGGCGTTAAGCGAGCCATTGCGCAAGCTCCAGGCCTTCACCGGGGTTACGTTGCTGGAACGGGGTAAAAAAGCGTAAGGCCGACACCGGCTGGCTAACGCTTATTGGTCCATACACGAGACATGCTTGCCTTGAGTGATCGTGCCCTTGAAAGCGTGCGTGGCGTGGCCTTTGTCGGCGAGTTGCGGCTCGCCATCACCGACTACTTTCTGCCCAGCTCGATCGCCGACCTCTTGAAGAAACTGCGAGTACGCTATCCGCACCTTCGCCGGCATGTTTCGGTACGCAACAGCATGCAAATCGAAAGCGGGGCGGATTCAGGTGAATTCGACATCGGCCTTTCAATGCGAATTCTCGACGGGCGGAGGTCTGCCGGAGGGCGCAACATTTGCCGGTACTGCCGGAAGTTGAGTTCAGTCTGTTGCCACTCGTCCTGGCGAGTCGCACTTGGTCGGTGCCGTAAGGGAAAGGTTGAACCGAGCGATGACGCTCTGTTGATTCTTCGGACCCTTGGCTTCAACTGATCTTCGCCGGCTGGCGTGATTCGTTGAAGTGGGGTATTTGTGTTCGGCCGGCTCAAGGTGATCCGGGTATAGGAGGCAGAGTGACTATTTCCAGCGATACGCTATCCAGGCTTTCCAGTGCAGTAGAGGTGTTGGCAACTGCGGAGGGCAGCAGAGAGCATCGCGCTAAAGTGGCATTGAGCTTTTTGTCAGAGATCGACGGGGCGGAGTTTGTCGGTGATCCCGCCGAGGTTCACTGGAACTACATTGAGTCAGTCGCTGAAGCGATCGCTAACGGAACTGCCGAAAAGGGCCTGGTTGGAAGGTATATCAGTGCGATTTGGCTGGCGTTCAGTGCGCATTGTCCTATCCAGGCTCGATAGGTGAGTGTGGGCCAGTCAACGCTCAACGGCGTGGCCTCGGCGGTGCGTGCCTTTGTGCTGGTCAGCTTTGATCGGGAGGCTGTGCTTTTCGGTGCAGTGGCCGGCGGTTCGATCACCGCCGAGAAGCCGGAACAGGGGTGGCCCGTATGAGCCGCTTTGTCACCACGGCCAGGCACCAGCGCGCCACCGAATACCAAGACCCCGACCCGTTCGGGGTTTTATTCGTCTGGAGATGGAAAAAACGAAGCCCCGGCGATTCGTGGTCGCCAGGGCTTCTCATTCCTTCAAGCATCTCAACATGGCGGAATGTGAAAACAAGATAGCAGGCTAACTAATAAGAGTCACGATCAGTCCATTGATTTCAGTATTTTTGGATAGCTTCAATCTTTGAAGAAAGCCGGCCAAGTGCGGGCTTTTTCCTGCCTGGAGAAAAGAATGCGCGCATCACCCAAGGCCATTGGGACGCCCTGATGAGCTTCACCTGCAAACTGGGCGCGGCAGACCTTGGGTCGTCCAATCTATTGCATCGACCGGTTGAGTCGACAGCTTAGCGTTTCACGTTGAGCGGATGTCACTGCCACCTGATGCAAATGGCACGCTATGACAGTGCATCCGTTTTTGGACGAGACGTTAAATGATGAAGTCCCAGTTCGCCGCCAGAACGTTGTGCTGGTTCATCTCCGCCGCTTGCACGAAGTTGCTTGCGACCTGTTCCAGGGTCATGCCTTTTTGCATGGCGTCAACCCAGTAAGCCAGGCCTGCACTATCGCTTTGACGGCCATAGATGCCCTGATACACCAACTCCAGGTCATGCGGGGCGTTACCGTTCAGGGTGACAGCCTGCTTATCGTGAGCTTCGTTCGAAGTGATCAGCGACAGGGCGATGCTGCCCATGCTCATGCCATTCTTGGCCTGGACCGCCCAGTAATCGAAGCCCTGATAGTCAGCCTGGCGGCCCAGAACCGATTGATAAAGGCCTGCCAACTGGGTTTGAGGCTCGCTGGTTTGAAAGCTAATGGTCGTGTCGGAGAAAGTCAGGTTTTCGGCATTCACCAGCAGCGTGTGTTGTCCTGGCTGCACTTTGGAAGTGACCAGGACATAGCCCTCGTGATTTTCCACCAGGTAGTCCGAACTGGCGCCGTTGAACACCACGGCATCGTTGCCTTGGCCGCCGTGCACAAGTGTGGTGCTGTTGGATGGTTCCGTGCTGCTGCCTGCGAAGTTGATGTTCAACGTGTCGCTTCCACCACCGGCGAACACCGAACTGCCGCTACCGGACGATATGCTGAACTGCTGACTTGCTGCGTCGCCGGTAAGTATCTGGCCGCTGGTGTTGCCGATGATGCTGGCGGTGCCGATGATTGCTGCGAAGTCGACGGCGTTTAACACCAGCGTGCTGCCGCTGGCCACGTGTGTAGCGTCGATGACCAGCGCGGTGTGTTGGCTGTCGCTGCTGGTACCGGTCAAGGTAAGCGGGCCGGTCGGTGCGGTCTCGCCAGTGGTCGGTGTAATCGTCTCGACCAGCAGCGGTACGCTGGCCGCCAGTTTGTTGAGGAAGGAGACGCCGTTACCGGTCAGGTGTCCTTGGTCGCTGGCGGCATGATTCGGCGTTGCCGCCAGGATATCCTGGATCAGATGTTCAATCGAACTACCCGCCGGCCGACTGACACCGCCAACAGCAGTCAGGCCAAAGCCCGGTGCCAGCTGTGCCAGCAGGAGGTTGTTCGCGCCGCTGGTGGCCAGTGGAATGTCGGCCACAGCAGCGCTGCCGCTGGAGTCGGTGCGGTCGGTGCTGACAATCGGAACAATGATCTGAGTGCCACTGCCGCCGCCCGGCAGGCTGACCTGCTGCTGGGTGACGGCAACGCCGTCGATAGGGGTCATTGTGGCTGGTGACGAGGGTGGTGTCGGTACCGCCTCTACGGTCAGTGCCAGTGAGGCGCTAGCTGCTGACACGTTTCCTGCCGGGTCGATTTGCTTGGCGGTCAGCGTATGGCTACCCAGCGACAATGTGCTGCTGGTGATGTTCCAAATGCCGGTACCGTCAGCAACCGCGGTGCCCAGTACTGTGCTGCCGTCGGTGTCGTAGAGTTTGACGGTTGCGTTGGCGGCTGCGGTCCCGGTAATCACGGGCTTGGCAACACTGGTAATGCCGTCACCCTGAATACCGCTGTCGCTGGCAGCGCTAAGTGTCGGCAGGGAGGGCGCCGACGGCGACAGATTGTTGACCGTCAGCGCAAGGCCGGCGCTGACGGACGAGACGTTGCCTGCCGTGTCGGTCTGCCTGGCGGTCAGCGTATGGCTACCATTGCTCAAGGTCGTCGAAACGATACTCCAGTCGCCGTTTCCGTTGGCAACAGAGGTGCCCAGCACGGTGGTCCCATCGGTGTCGTAAAGCGTGATGCTGGCGTTGGCTTCGGCGGTGCCGGTGATGGTCGGCATTAAGACATTGGTCAGGTTGTCGCCAGGGACACCGCTGTCGCTGCTACTGGCCAATATGGGCGCAGGCGGGGCCGTCACGCTGTTGTCAATTGACACTGACACGCCACTGCTGGCTGCAGAGACATTACCCGCGGCGTCGGTCTGTTTGGCCGTCAGTGTGTGGCTGCCGGTCGCCAACGTCGCGCTCGAGATACTCCAATTGCCAGCGCCGTCGGCGACGGTGGTGCCTAGCAAAGTGGCACCATCGGTGTCATACAGCTTGATCGTGGCATTGGCTTCAGCCGAGCCGACAAACACGGGTGTCTGGTTGCTGGTGATCGCATCGTTGTTTGACTTGCCGGTATCGGTGCCGGCTGTCATGACCGGCGCCGAGGGTGATGCGGGGGCGGTATGGTCTAGCGTGTACGTTTGACCGGCTGTATAGCCGCTGGTGATGCCGACAGATGAACCGTTCTGAATCCCGGTGCCACTGCCGTTGAGATCCAGGCGCAGGGTACCATCGCCGCTGATTCCGCTGACTGTCAGGGTGTACGTGTCACCACTACCGGTGACTGAGGCGATGGTCGCGCTGGCGTTTCCGGTTGTAGCCAAGGTGAAATCCGAGGCGTCCACGCCAGTCACGGACTGGCTGAATTTCACCGTGTAATCCACTGAGGGGCTAGTGGCTGGCACCGTGCTGCTGGCGCCCATGGCCCGCTCGATAGCGGCGACGGTTGGCGCGTCCACCACATTGACGCTGAAAAACTGGAACGCATCGTTACCGGCGGCGTCGGTGGCTTTCAGATAGAGGTGGTAGTTTCCGGCGGCGAGATTCTGCGCGGCCACCAGTTGGTTGCCGGATAAGCTGAACTTGCCGTTGTCCGCATCGATTGTACCGTTGCCGATGGCAAAGCCGTAGCTGACGGCAGTGGCATCGGTGGCGGACAGCGTTGCCACAGTGGCGCCATTGCCAGCGTTGCTCATGGCAACCTGGGTGTTACTCAGGGCCATGGCGATTGGCCCGATAGTGTCGAGTGTATAGGCGTAGCCGCTGGAGGCGCTGGAAACGTTGCCAGCCACGTCGGTCTGTTTGGCGGTAAAGGTATGTGAGCCGTTGGTCAGTGCGCTGCTGGCGATGCTCCAGTTACCAGAGCCATCGGCCGTCGTCGAGCCAAGCAGGGTGCTGCCGTCGGTGTCGTACAGCCTGACGGCGGCGTTGGCTTCGGCGTGGCCGGTGACGGTCGGTGTACTGTCGTTGGTGATGCCGTCGCCCAAGGTGCCGCTATCGCTTCCGTTGCTCAATGCCAAAGTGGTGGGTGCAGCCGCTAGGGTGTCGATAGTTACAGATAAGCCTGTACTGAGCGGCGAAGTATTATTGCCGGAGTCTGTCTGCGTTACCTTCAGCGTGTGATTGCCATCTATCAACGTGCTGCTGGTGATGGACCAGTTGCCAGAACCATCCGCACTCGTGGTCCCCAGTAGCGTGGTTCCATCGGTATCGTACAGTTTGACAGTTGCGTTGGCTCCGGAAGTGCCGGTGAGTGTAGGGGTAGTATCTGAAGTGACGCCGTCGCCCAAGGTGCCGCTGTCGCTGCCGCTGGATAGCGCGGGCATCGGCGGGGCTGATGGCCCGGGTCTGCCACCGACCACGATAGTGGAGGCACTGAAGGTACTCGAATCGGTTCCATCCAGCCCCTGGATCGCACTGACATCATTACCCCCAGTGGGGTCGACATACAAAAATTCGATGATGTCCCCGGCAGTCAGCGGGGGCGCTGAAAGAGTGAGCGTCACGGTCTTGCCGGTACCATCGACAGTCACTCCTGTAACTGAAGTGCCAGTTCCGTTGATCTGAACGTCAAAGGCGTTGGTCGGTGGTGGATTGGCGGCATCCAGGGCAACGTCAAACTGCATCGTAAAAAACTGCTCACCAATATAGCCGTATGAGCCTGAATAGGTAGGTTGCGCCATGACCATAAAATGCTTTCCCTGATTTGCAGAAAGCATAATTGCCAACTGCCTGTCGACCTGGTGACTTAGGCGATACTAGCGATAGAAGCAAATGGCCACAAGCGAGGTTTCTCACTTCGATTTAAGTGCCGATTAGAAGGGTTTCAGGGTCGCTCCATGCCGCGACTCCCA
This sequence comes from Pseudomonas sp. MT92, assembly GCF_058792515.1. Taxonomy (NCBI): domain Bacteria; kingdom Pseudomonadati; phylum Pseudomonadota; class Gammaproteobacteria; order Pseudomonadales; family Pseudomonadaceae; genus Pseudomonas; species Pseudomonas sp. MT92. The sequence continues at coordinate 572,773 of NZ_JBXAFA010000002.1, read as the reverse complement.
ATAACTGCCCTGAAAGGTCGCAAGCGGGGCAAAGGGTATGGGGTGGTGAATATGGGGTGAGAAGGTGGTTAGAGAATAGCTTTTTAGCGCCCCTGCAGGCATGGAGTCCCAGGGGCGAGTGTTCGAATCACGCCGTCCCGACCCTATAATTCAAAGGGTTGCGAGATTTTATCTCGCGACCCTTTTTTATTGGTCGTTTTTACCCCTGTAAAACCACCGGCTCCGGGTGGAATCCTCACCGCTTTCGTGCGAGCTGACGCCCACTTTTGCAGCGTCTGAGTGTTCTGCGGTTCACTCCGTTTCTGCCAAGCGTCAGACGGTCGTCCCATCCATTGCCAGCCCGGAAAACTCCCGCATTGCATCCAGCAACGCCTCTCGGAAATACACCTTTGACGCCCGATCGCAGAGGATGTGCAAGCTTGCCAGCTGCGCCGTACTTGAGTTGATCACGATCACGTTGATCCGTGCCGCAGAGGTTTGCGCCACTGTACCCGGGCCGAACGCCTGCGGGCTCAAGTCGACGCCGCAGAGTTTGGCCATCACCTCGCTCAGGTGTTCGCCCGTCAGTTGAAAGCAGGCGTGGCTGTCCTGACGCGGCAGCAGATAGTTGGCCTGGTGGTCCAGTTCCCACCGGGCTTCTTCGTCGGCGATGCGTTGGCCCTGATCCTCGGGACTGCCCAGCAGTAGGTACTCGGTCTGGGACAGGCGCGCTACCTGACTGCCATCGGCTTGAATCACCGCGCGGTTGGGCGCATCGGGCAGGACGAAGCGGCGGCTGCGCAGGTACTCGGCACTGTGGGCGCCGCGGAAACCGACCCGGGGCAGGTCGGTCGAGTCGGCCAGGCGGCACCCCGGCAACGGCGTCAGGGCTTGCCGGGTGATGCTGTGTTGTTCTCTCAGACTGGTCATGACTCAAAGCTCCTGGCGTTGGTTGTCGGGATCGAAGAAGGGTAACTGCACCACCTCGGCCTGGACCACGATGCCACCCTCGACGCGGATTGGAATGCGCTGCCCCGGCGTGCTTTGGTCGATGCCGGCGTAAGCCAGGCCGATGATCTTGCCCAGGCTTGCGGAATATTCGCAGGAGGTGACGTTGCCGCTGATCTCCGGGCCGTTAAGCACCAGATGGCCTTCCAGCGGTTGCAGGCTGTCTTTGGGCAGGCTGAAACCCACCAGTTTGCGTTTCAGTGGTTGGGCTTCGAGGATATCCACCGAGCGCCGGCCGACGAAAAATGGCTTGTTGCGACTGACCGCCCAGCCCATGTCGATTTCTGCCGGATGGGTCATGCCATCGGTGTCCTGGCTGATGATCACATGGCCTTTTTCCAGGCGCAGCAGACGTTGGGTTTCGACGCCGAAGGGACGGATGTCGTGTGCTTTTCCAGCCTCGATCAGCGCGTCCCAGAGTTTCAGCCCGTGACGCGCGGGTACATGGATTTCATAACCCAGTTCGCCGACGAACCCGACTCGCAATAACCTGGCCTTGATGCCGGCAACCGTACCCTGGCGGACGCCCAGATAAGGGAACGCTTCGGCGCTCAGATCCAGATCGGTACAGACTTTCTCCAGCACCCGGCGTGAATCCGGACCGGCAACATTGACCGCGCAAATGGCCGCGGTGACGTTGGCGACGTCCACGTCCAGGCGCCATTGTGCGTTCCACTTGAGCATTTGCTGATAAATGCGGTCGACGCCGCTGGTGGTGGCGGTGACGTAGAAATGGTTCTCGGCGAAACGAGCGCACACACCGTCATCGATCACGACCCCATGCTCATTGGTCATCAGCGCATAGCGCGAGCGGCCGACCGGCTGCTTGAGGAAGGCAAAGGTGTACATGCGGTTGAGCAGTTCGGCGGCGTCCGGGCCTCGCACGTCGAGACCGCCCAGCGTCGACACATCGATAATCCCGACCTTGTTGCGCACATGCAGTGCTTCGGCCTGCATACAGGCGTCGCGATCCCTGGCAGTGCCATAGTAGGCCGGCCGCTGCCAGATCCCGGCGGGCATCATCTTCGCCCCGGCTTGTACATGCCGGGCGTGCATCGGTGTTTGCCGGTACGGATCGAACGCTCGACCGGCCACGTGCGCCAGCTTTTCCGCCACAAACGGTGGGCGTGCCGTGGTGACTCCGGTTTCGCTGATGTTGCGCTGGGTTGCCCAGGCGACCAACCGCGCGGTTGGCAGCGCCGAGTGACGTCCCTGGGAGGGGCCCATGCCCACGGTGGAGTAACGCTTGACCAGTTGCACATCGCGATAGCCAATCCGCGTGGCATTGACGATGTCCGCCACTTGCAGGTCCTCGTCGAAGTCGACGAAGTCCTTGCCCTTGGGGTGAGGGAAGATCGGCCAGTTGAAGTTGACCCGAACCTCGCTGCCCAAGGGGGCACGTTGTGCGCTGACTGCCAGCCCTAGCGCGAGCGCGGCATCAGCGCCGGCATTCACGCCATCGGCGATCACGTTGTCCAGGCGGTGGCGACCATTGACCGAGCCTGCAACCGCGAGGTTTTGCGGCAGGCCACTGAGGGTGAATTCGGCGCGCTGATCGTCGTAGGCGAGTTTGCCGCCCGCCTGACAGAGCAATTGATAGACCGGCATGTAACCGGCGGACATACACAGCAAGTCGCAATCCAGGCGTTGTCCGCTTTCTGCGACCTGACCCTGGGCGGTGATCTTGCGCACCACGACGCCGTTGATATGACGCATGCCTTTCTCGTGCAGCGCTTCATACACGGTGCTGTTGCGCTGGCAAGGGATCTTGCGCTGAGCCAGTGCCTGCAGCATGGACTCATCGCCGGGACCATGACGCAAGTCCACCACGGCAGCGACTTCCACGCCCTGATCGTATAGATCCAAAGCGGCGAGGTAACCGTCATCATTACCCGTCAGCACCACCGCGCGTTTGCCCGGCTTGACCGCATACAACTTCATCAAGCGTTGCGCAGCGCTGGTCAGCATCACGCCCGGCAAATCGTTGTTGCGAAACACCACCGGCTGGTCGAACGCGCCGCTGCACACCAGGCATTGGCGGGCACGCACCTTGTACATGCGCTTGCCCTGGATGACCGGCAGGTAGTTGTCGGTGAACCAGGCATTGCAGGTCGCGTCGGTCAGGATCCGGATATTGGCGTGTTGCTCCACCGCAGACAGTAGCTCGCGACGCAGGTCTGTGGCTCTTTTGCCTTCGATATCGAAACGGGCATAGGTCAACGACCCTCCGAGAATCGGTTGTTGTTCGATGAGCAACACCTTCGCCCCGGCATTGGCCGCTGTCAGCGCCGCCTGCAGCCCGGCTGGCCCGGCACCGATCACGGCGATGTCGGTGAACAGGTAAGCCTTGTCGTAGTACTCGGGCTGGAACTTCAGGTCGAGTACACCGAGGCCGGCCTTTTTGCGAATGATCGGCTCCCAGACTTTCCACATGCCCTTGGGTTTGTAGAAGGAGCGGTAGTAAAAGCCCACCGGCATGAATTTGGAAAACTTGCCCAGGTAGGCGTCACGGTCGTTGTCCAGCGAGCCGTTGACGTTCTGCGCCGTGACCTGCAAGCCGGCCGACAGCGCGTATGCATCGGCCAGCACATTAGGCTCCTGGGGCAATTGCACCAGGCTGTTGGCGTCTTGTCCGGCCATGGTCAGCGGGCCGCGCGGACGGTGGTATTTGAACGAGCGCGAGATCAGGAATCGACCATTGGCCAACAGGGCGCTGGCGATGCTGTCACCTTGCAGGCCTTGATAGCGATGACCGTCGAAACTGAAATCCAGCGGCTGATCACGGTCGATCAGCAGGCCCATCGGGGCGGGTAGGCGGTTCATCCTGCGATCTCCTTGGCGGCGCTGAAGTCGACGCGGGCGGTGAAAAGTTCTTTGGGGTCGAAGGTACGAAGGATTTCATCGCTGACGGTGTGACGCTCCGCCAGAAACCAGTAGCTCGACGGCGTATGCATCCACCATTCGCGTACCACTCCGGCGAGGTTGTCGGTGTTGAACACGTAGTCCGCCCATTCGGCATCGGTGCAGCGGACGGGATCGGGCATGGGCTTGAACTCGCCGCCATAAGTGAATTCGCTGATGTTGCGTGGCCCGTTGAGCGGGCAATTGATGATTTTCATGGTCCGCTCTCCGTCAGTGGCTGGCCGCCGTAGCGCCCATTTCGTTGACTTGCTGGAAGGTCGAAAAGCGCTCGAGGCCGAAAGGCTTGATCAGATCCGGCACCTTGCCGCCGCTGGCCACCAGTTCTGCCATGGTCTTGCCGCAGATCGGTGTAGCCTTGAAACCCCAGGTGCCCCAACCGGCGTCGAGGTAGTAATTTTTTACCGGTGAAAGCCCCATGATCGGGCTGTAATCGGGAGTCATGTCGGTGATCCCGGCCCATTGGCGCATCAGCTTGGCGTTGGCCAGAAACGGGAACATTTCGATGGCGTGTGCCAGCAGGCTTTCCTTCAGATCGAGCGTGGAGCGGGTGTTGAACAGCGGATAAGGATCGGAGCCGCCGCCGAACACCACCTCGCCACGGCTGGTCTGCTGCACGTAGCAATGCAGCGCCGAAGAGCTCACCAGCGGATCAAGGAACGGTTTGAATGGCTGAGTGACCATCGCTTGCAGCGGAAAGGTCTGGATCGGCGAACGAATCCCGGCCTTGGCCATCAGCAGCGAACTGTGCCCGGCGATGGCCTGCACGGCGCAGCCGCACTTGATGGTGCCTCGATTGGTCTTGACCGCCGTGATCGCACCGTTCTCGATGATCAGGTCCTGAACTTCGGTGAGTTGATGGATCTCCACGCCGCGTTTGGCCGCCTGCTTGGCGTAACCCCAGGCGACAGCGTCGTGGCGCGCGGTGGCGCCGTCGATATGCCAGAGGCCCGCGATAACCGGCAGGTGACCGGGGTCGAGGTTGAGGCTGGGCACCAGTTCGCGAATCTGCTGGCGGTCGATCATTTCGGTGCGGCCACCGAAGTGCTTGTTGACCTCGGCCCGCTGACGGAACGAACGCACGGTGGCATCGGTGTGGGCCAGGGTCAGTTGGCCACGCTCGGAGTACATGATGTTGAAATCGAATTCGTTGGACAGGGACTGGAACATCCGCACCGATTCGGCATAGAAACGCACGCCTTCGCTGGTCAGGTAGTTGGAGCGGATCACCGCCGTGTTACGTGCGGTATTGCCACCGCCCAGATAGGACTTCTCCAAGACCGCGATATTGGTAATGCCGTGGTACTTGGCCAGGTAATAGGCGGTGGCCAGGCCGTGGCCGCCGGCACCGATGATCACCACGTCATAGCTCGGTCTGAGTTCCCGGGGCGGCGGTAGGTCGACTTCCACCGGGTACTCCGAACTCAGCCCGTACTTCAATAGATTGAACGGCATAGGGCCTCCGATTGGCTGCGTTGCGCCTGATGTTGCATCCGGGCTGCGGTTACGGTGTTTTTCATCAAAAAGGCAATAGTCATCGGGCCGACGCCACCGGGAACCGGGGTGATCGCCGCGACGTGGGGCAGGGCGCTGTCGAAATCGACGTCGCCCACCAGCCGGCTGCGGCCCTGGTCGTCGATGCGGTTGATGCCGACATCAATGACCACGGCGCCGGGTTTCAGCCAGCTGGCATCGATCAGTTTCGGCCGCCCTACGGCGGCGATGACGATGTCGGCCTGACGGCACAAGGCCTGTGGGTCCGGGCTGCGCGAATGCAGCACGGTCACTGAGCAATCGGCCTTGAGCAGCAGGGCGGCCATGGGTTTGCCGACAATATTCGAGCGGCCGATCACCACGGCGTGTTTGCCGCGCAGATCGCCGCAGGTTTGCTCCAGCAGGTACAGGCAGCCGCTGGGTGTGCAGGGGGCGAGCACCGTGCGGCCCTGGCTGAGGCCACCGACGTTTTCACTGTGAAAACCATCGACGTCCTTGGCCGGGGCGATGGCTTCCAGGGCGCGCAATTCGTCGATGTGAGCCGGCAACGGCAATTGCAGCAAAATGCCGTTGATCGAACGGTCGGCATTGAGCGTGGCAATCAGGTTCAGCAGTTGTTCGGTGCTGGTGTCGCTGGACAGTCGATGCTCCACGGAGCGAATGCCCACCTCTTCGGCACGCAGGATTTTGTTGCGCACGTAAACCTGGCTGGCCGGGTCGCTGCCCACCAGAATCACCGCCAGGGCCGGTTGAATGTCCCGCTCGCGCAGGCCGTCCACGTCCTGGCGGACCTGAAGCAGAACGCGGGCGGCGGCGGCTTTGCCGTCAATCAATCTGGGCGTGTTCATCGAAAGATCACCGTTCTGTCCTGGTTGAGGAAAACCCGGTGTTCCAGGTGGTACTTGACCGCCTTGGACAGGGCCACGGTTTCGGTGTCACGGCCGGTGGCGACCAGGTCGTCCGGCAGATAGACGTGATCGACGCGCTGCACTTCCTGTTCAATGATTGGCCCTTCGTCGAGGTCGCTGGTGACGTAGTGCGCCGTAGCGCCGATCAGTTTCACCCCGCGCTGGTAGGCCTGGTGATAAGGCTTGGCACCTTTGAACCCCGGCAGGAACGAGTGATGGATGTTGATCGCCCGGCCCGAGAGTTGCTTGCACAAGTCATCGGAAAGGATTTGCATGTAGCGCGCCAACACCACCAGTTCGGTGCCGGTGTCGTCGACAACTTTCATCAGCTCGGCCTCCTGCCGGGCCTTGGTGTCTTTGGTCACGGGCAGGTAGATGAAGCGGATGCCCTCGCGCTCGGCCATGGGCCGCAGGTCCAGGTGGTTGGAGACGATGGCGGTGATGGTCATGTCCATCTCGCCCTTGTGGTAGCGGTAGAGCAGGTCGGTCAGGCAATGGTCGAACTTGCTGACCATCAGCAGTACACGCATCGGTTCGCGGGTGTCGTGCAGTTCCCAGGTCATGTCGAATGCCTTGGCGACGTCGCTGAAGCCTTCCTTGATCTGCTGGATATCACCCAAGTGGCCGTCGTTGAAACGGAACACGGCGCGCATGAAAAAACGGCCGCTGAAGTCGTCGTCGAATTGCGCCATCTCCCCGATGTAGCAACCATTGTCTGCCAGGTAGGTGGTGACGGCCGCGACGATACCGGATACTGCGGGACAGGTGATCTTGATGATGAAATGGTTTTTTTCGTGTTGCATGACACGTCCTCGGGAAGATGGCGGCAGCTCATCGCATAGCGAAAAAAACAGGGCAAACAGCAATCTCGTCCATGAGTGTGTTTTCTTATGGGGAATAAAATATTCCTGAAGTTGGCTTTATAGGGGAATGCCCGCGCCGCGTCCAGAATTTTTGTGAAAGTTTTTTAACTGGCAGGAAAACGCCTGAGGCCGACACAGGTCGGCCTCAGGGTTGGAATCGAAGGGGAGTGGGGCGGGGATTATTCTTTGTCGTTGCCGTAATTCATGATCGACAGCAGGCGGATCGGTACTTTCACCAGTTGTTCCGGGCCATGGGGGATTTCCCCTTCGAAAGTCAGGCTGTCACCGGCTTCCATGCGGTACAGCTGATTGCCATGGCGATAGATCAGTTCGCCTTCGAGCAGGTGGAGAAACTCGGTGCCCGGATGGGAGAAGGTCGGAAACTCCTCGCTGGCGTCATCCATGCTCACCATGTAGGCCTCGAAACTCTTCTTCGGCCCGCGCGTGTGATTGAGCAGATGGTAGGTATGGCCCTTCTCGGTTCCGCGGCGAACCACTTCCATCCCTTGATCGGCCTTGACCAGTTGTGCGCTGCCGTCTTGCTGGTCGTATTCACTGAACAGCTTCGACAGTGGCAGGCCGAGCACATCGCACAATCGGCTCAGGGTATCGAGGCTGGTGGAGACCTGGGCGTTTTCAATTTTGCTCAACATGCCCTGGCTGATGTCGGCAATTTTCGCCACATCGGACAATTTCAGATCCTGCGCCTGGCGCTGGCGTTTGATTTGCAAACCCAGGTATTGCTCAAGCTTGAGGCGCGGGGCAGTTTCGGTCGGCATAGTCTTTAGATCCTGCACACTTTCTGTTCAGTAATATTAGTTTCGCACTGAGAAAGTGCAAATCACGGCGTTCCTTTCCACCCCAGTGGGCGATATTCCCTCCGGGAAAAGAATATTCCCATATATACAGCACAAAAGCGCTGGTTACGGCACTTCGGCTTTTCATTCGCGATTCTGGCAAGGGCCTTGCATTCCTGTTGGGAAACTTACTTTCTTTTCAGGAATATCAAAGGAAAGTGACGCCCATCCCCAATGATTTGCCCTTTTCGCCAGGAGTGACGAGCAATGTTGCCAGCAGAAACCCAGCGCATCATCGACAAGCACGGGATCAAGTATGTGCTTGCGCAGTTTGTCGATATCCATGGTTCGGCCAAAACCAAATCGGTGCCGATCTGTGGACTCAAGGCCGTGGCCGAGGACGGCGCAGGTTTTGCCGGTTTCGCCATCAGTGGCATGGGCATGGAACCCCATGGCCCGGACTTCATGGCCCGTGGCGATTTGTCCACGCTGATGCCTGTGCCCTGGCAACCGGGTTATGGCCGGATCGTGTGCATCGGTCATGTCGACGGCAAGCCGCATCCTTATGACAGCCGTTACGTGCTGCAACAGCAGGTTCGTCGCCTGGAAGACAAGGGCTGGACGCTCAACACCGGCCTGGAGCCCGAGTTCAACCTGATGCGCCGTGACGAGCAGGGCAAACTGCAGCTGGTCGATGCCAGCGACAACCTGGACAAGCCTTGCTACGACTACAAAGGCCTGTCGCGCTCCCGGGTATTTCTCGAACGCCTGACCGAGGCGTTGCAGGCGGTGGATTTCGAGGTCTATCAAATCGACCACGAAGATGCCAATGGCCAGTTCGAGATCAATTACACCTACAGCGACGCCATGACCTCGGCCGATCGATTCACGTTCTTTCGCATGGCCGCCGGCGAGATCGCCAATGACCTGGGCATGATCTGCTCGTTCATGCCCAAGCCTGACCCGAAACGCGCCGGCAACGGCATGCACTTTCACCTGTCGATCAGAAGCGCCGAGAACAAGAACCTGTTCTTTGATGCCAGCGATCCGAGCGGCATGGGGCTGTCGAAAATGGCCTATCACTTCGCCGCTGGCCTGCTTGCCCATGGCCCGGCGCTCTGCGCTTTCGCCGCACCGACGGTCAACTCCTACAAGCGTCTGGTGGTGGGCCACTCGTTGTCCGGCGCGACCTGGGCGCCAGCCTTTATAGCCTTCGGCGCCAACAACCGTTCGGCGATGGTGCGGGTGCCCTACGGTCGCCTGGAATTTCGCCTGCCGGACGCCGGTTGCAATCCTTATCTGGTCAGCGCGGCGATTATCGCCGCGGGCCTCGACGGTATCGACCGCCAGCTGGAAATCGACCACGTCTGCAATGAAAACCTCTACAGCCTGAGCCTTGAGCAGATCGCTGCAAAGGGCATCAAGACCCTGCCGCAATCGCTCAAGGAAGCCTGCGACGCGCTGGAAGCCGACCCGCTGTTTGCCGAAGTGATGGGGCCGCAGATCGTTGGCGAATTCATCAAGCTCAAGCGCATGGAGTGGGTGGAATACAGCCGCCATGTGAGTGATTGGGAAATCGCACGCTACACCGAGTTTTTCTGAGTCTGTTGGGCGGCAGCTACAAGCTGCAAGCGTCAAGCCGCAAGTAAAAACGAGTGGGCGGCGTTTCGAAAATTTTCATGTCCATGCGGTCAGCTTGCAGCTTGCAGCTTGCCGCTCCCGAACGAAGTGAGGACTGTTTTTATGTGTGGAATCGTAGGCCTTTACCTGAAAAACCCGCAGCTGGAATCCCGGCTCGGCCAGCTCTTCGAACCGATGCTGCAGGCCATGACCGATCGTGGCCCGGACAGCGCAGGCTTCGCCATTTATGGCGATGAAGTGGCTGATGGCTGGGTCAAGCTGACCTTGCAGGCGACCACCGAAGCCTTCGACTGGAAAACCCTGATGGGAGCGCTCGAAGGCCGTCTGGGCTGTTCGCTGGACTGGTTTCAGAACGCCAGCGCCGCCGTATTGAAGATCCATTCGGAAGAAGCGCCAGTCCGTCTGGCCCTTGCCGAACTGGCCCCGAGCGTTCGCATCATGAGCGCCGGGCAGAGCATCGAAATCCTCAAGGGCATGGGCTTGCCCCAGGAAATTTCCCAACGCTTCGGCCTGGCCAGCATGAAAGGCAGCCACATCATCGGCCACACCCGCATGGCCACCGAAAGCGCGGTGACCATGGAAGGCAGCCACCCGTTTTCCACCGGCGCCGACCTGTGCCTGGTGCACAACGGTTCGCTGTCCAATCACTTTCGCCTGCGCCAGGAACTCAAGCGCGAAGGCATCCATTTCGAAACCGACAACGACACGGAAGTGGCCGCCGGCTACCTGACCTGGCGCCTGCAACAAGGCGACTCGCTCAAAGAGGCGCTGGATCATTCGCTGGAGGACCTGGACGGCTTCTTCACGTTCGCCATTGGCACCCGCAATGGCTTTGCGGTGATCCGCGACCCGATTGCCTGCAAACCGGCGATTCTCGCCGAGACCGACGATTACGTCGCCATGGCCTCCGAATATCAGGCGCTGTCGAGCCTGCCGGGTATCGAACACGCCAGGATCTGGGAGCCGGCACCGGCCACCCTGTACATCTGGGAACGCGAGTCAGCTTAAGGAGCGCACACATGAAAACCATCGATCTTTCCACTGCCACCGTGCGTGACCTCAATCAGGCGCTGCATGACCAGGCCAACAACGTCGAAGACCGCGAGTGGGTAGTGACTCATTCCAACGGCAAGCACAACCTCGCGGTTGGGGTGAACCAGGCTGTGTCCATCGATATCCAGGGGCACGCCGGCTACTACTGCGCGGGCATGAACCAGAAAGCGTGCATCACCGTGCATGGCAATGCCGGTGTCGGCGTCGCGGAAAACATGATGTCGGGCATGGTGCGGATCAAGGGCAGTGCGTCCCAGGCCGCAGGCGCCACCGCCCATGGCGGGTTATTGGTGATCGAAGGCGATGCCGGTGCCCGATGTGGCATTTCCATGAAAGGCATCGACATTGTGGTCGGCGGCAGCATCGGCCACATGAGCTGCTTCATGGGCCAGGCCGGACGCCTGGTGGTGTGTGGCGATGCCGGCGATGCCCTGGGCGATTCGCTGTACGAAACCCACATCTATGTGCGGGGCACCGTCGCTTCCCTGGGCTCGGACTGCATCGAAAAAGAGATGCGCGCCGAACATCTGGAGGAGCTGCAAGTTTTGCTCAACCGCGCCGGTTTCGAGCACAAACCGTCTGAGTTCAAGCGCTACGGCTCGGCCCGTCAGTTGTACAACTTCAAAGTCGATAACGCGTCCGCGTACTGATCCACGCGAGGAGAACAGATATGAGCGACAAGACCACTCCGGTGCTGCGCGAGTCAGCCACTTTCGACCGCCTGACCATCCAGGAAATCCAGCGCGCCGCGGAAACCGGCATCTACGACATTCGCGGCGGCGGCACCAAGCGCAAATTGCCGCACTTCGACGACTTGCTGCTGCTCGGCGCCAGCGTCTCGCGCTACCCGCTCGAAGGCTATCGGGAGAAGTGTGGCACCGATGTGATCCTCGGCAACCGGTTCGCCAAGAAGCCGATTCACCTGAAGATTCCGGTGACCATCGCCGGCATGAGCTTCGGTGCTTTGTCGGCCAATGCCAAGGAAGCCTTGGGCCGTGGCGCGACCATCGCGGGCACCAGCACCACCACCGGTGACGGCGGCATGACCCCGGAAGAACGCGGCCAGTCGCAGCATTTGGTCTATCAGTATTTGCCATCGCGCTATGGCATGAACCCGGACGATCTGCGCAAGGCCGACGCCATTGAAATCGTCCTGGGGCAGGGCGCCAAACCCGGTGGCGGCGGTATGTTGCTGGGCATGAAAGTCACCGAACGCGTGGCCGGCATGCGCACCTTGCCGATCGGTGTCGACCAGCGCAGCGCCTGCCGTCACCCGGACTGGACCGGGCCGGATGACCTGGCGATCAAGATCGCCGAGATCCGGGAAATCACCGATTGGGAAAAACCGATCTACGTGAAGATCGGCGCGAGCCGACCGTACTACGACGTCAAGTTGGCGGTAAAAGCCGGGGCTGACGTGATTGTGCTCGACGGCATGCAAGGCGGCACTGCAGCCACTCAGGAAGTGTTCATCGAACACGTCGGGATCCCGATTTTGTCGGCCATCCCACAAGCGGTACAGGCTTTGCAAGAGATGGGCATGCATCGCAAGGTTCAGCTGATCGTTTCCGGAGGGATTCGCAACGGTGCCGACGTCGCCAAGGCGATGGCGCTCGGTGCGGATGCGGTGGCCATCGGGACGGCGGCGCTGATTGCCTTGGGCGATAACCATCCACGCCTGGACGAGGAACTGAAGAAAATCGGCTCGGCCGCCGGTTTCTACGATGACTGGCAGAACGGCCGCGACCCGGCCGGTATTACCACGCAGGACCCGGAACTGTCCAAGCGTCTGGACCCGGTGGAAGGTGGTCGCCGTCTGGCCAACTACCTGCGCGTCATGGTGCTGGAGGCACAGACCATGGCCCGGGCCTGCGGCAAGTCGCACCTGCACAACCTCGATCCCGAGGATCTGGTGGCGTTGACGGTGGAGTCGGCGGCCATGGCGCGGGTGCCGCTGGCGGGGACCAACTGGGTTCCGGGCTCTGGGTACTGAGACGAAACCTGTGGGAGCGAGCCTGCTCGCGATAGCGGTGTATCAGTCAGCTAAAAGGCTGCTGAACCAACCCCATCGCGAGCAGGCTCGCTCCCACAAGTCCTGTTCATGGCACTTATATTCGAGAGGCCGAAAAGGCCCGTGTCTCATTCTTTATTGCTCGCTGCCAGACACTTTCCATTCTTTTGCAGGAGCTTTGAACATGATCAATCGTCTTCTCGGCAAAACCCTTCTCGGCGTACTGGCGGCCGGTGCACTCGCGCCGCTCGCCCAGGCGGCCGACGCACCCACCTTGAACACCGGCAGCACCGCCTGGATGGTGACCGCCACGGTGCTGGTGCTGTTCATGTGTCTGCCAGGTCTCGCATTGTTTTATGGCGGTCTGGTGCGGGCGAAAAACATGCTCTCGCTGTTTACCCAGTGCTTCGGCATCGCCGGCCTGGTCGGCGTGCTGTGGGTGATCTATGGCTACAGCATGGTGGTCGACAGTACCGGCATGGTCGAGGGGCAGGTGACGTTCAACAGTTTTGTCGGTGGCTTGAGCCGGGCCTTTCTGGCCGGCATGACCCCGAATAGCCTGGTCGGTGACATCCCGGAAGGCGTGTTTGTCACCTTCCAGATGACCTTCGCGATCATTACCCCGGCGCTGATTGCCGGTGCATTCGCCGAACGCATGAAGTTCTCGGCAGCGCTGTGGTTCATGGCGCTGTGGTTCACCCTGGTTTATGCGCCCGTCGCCCACATGGTCTGGGGTGGTTCGGGCGCCTTGATGCATAACTGGGGCGTTCTCGATTTTGCCGGCGGCACGGCGGTGCATATCAATGCCGGCGTTGCGGCTTTGGCCGCGTGCCTGATTCTCGGCAAGCGCAAGGGCTACCAGAATGCGCCGATGCCGGCCCACAACCTGAGCCTGACCATGACCGGTGCGGCGATGCTCTGGGTGGGCTGGTTCGGCTTCAATATCGGTTCCGGCGGCGGTCTCAATGGCACTTCGGGCATTGTCATGCTCAACACCCAACTGGGCGCCTGCGCGGGGATTCTCGGCTGGATGTTCACGGAGTGGTTCAAGGTCGGCAAGCCGAGTGCCTTGGGCCTGGCCAGCGGTGCCTTGGCCGGTTTGGTCGGCATTACCCCGGCGTGTGCGTATGTGGGCGTAGGCGGCGCATTGGCCATCGGTCTGCTGTGCGGGGTGTTCTGCTACCTGAGCGTCACTGTGCTGAAACGCCGCTTCGGTTATGACGACAGCCTCGACGTGTTTGGCTTGCACGGCATCGGCGGCATGATTGGCGCGGTATTGACCGGCGTGTTCTGCGTGCCGTCCCTGGGCGGGTTGGTGGAAGGCGTGAGCATGGGCGCTCAGGTCGTGGCGCAGATCAAGGGCGTGTTGCTGACGACGGTGTACTGCTTCGCCATCAGCTGGATCATTCTCAAGGTGATCAACGCCGTCATCGGCTTGCGTGCCGATGAATCGGTGGAAGACATGGGGCTGGATCTGGCTGAACACAACGAGAGTGCCTACAACCACTGATCGTTGCGATTGAACGACACGGCCCACCTTTGAGTGGGCCGTTTTCGTGGTGCTCAGCTCAACGCTGCATCGCTGATCGACTTTTGCTAGCGCGCTTGGGCGGCACGCTGCAATTGACTGGCGATCAGGGTGTTCTTCAGCAGATACGCAATGGTCATCGGCCCCACACCTCCCGGAACCGGCGTGATCGCACTGGCAACAGTGCGCGCGCTGGCGTAGTCGACATCGCCCACCAAATGATTGCCGCGTTCGTCGGTGATGCGATTGATGCCGACATCGATCACCACCGCTCCGGGTTTGAGCCAGCTCGCATCGATCAGCTGTGGCCGACCCACCGCTGCAACGACGATGTCCGCCAGTCGACACAGCGCCGGGGCATCGACGCTGCGCGAGTGGACCACGCTGACCGAGCAGTTGGCCTGCAACAGCAAGGTCGCCATGGGTTTGCCGACAATGTTCGAGCGGCCGATGACTACCGCGTGCATGCCGCTCAAGTCACCGCAGGTTTCGTGCAGCAGGCGCATGCAGCCGCTGGGGGTGCAGGGGGTCAGGACTTCGATGCCTTGCACCAGGCCGCCGACGTTTTCCCGATGGAAGCCGTCCACGTCCTTGATCGGATCAATGGCATGAATCACCGCTCCTTCGTCGATATGGACCGGCAATGGCAGCTGCACCAGGATGCCGTTCACCGTGGCATCGGCATTCAGTTGCGCAATCAGTTCCAGTACTTGCGCCTGGCTGGCGGTTTCCGGCAGACGGTATTCAAGAGAGCGGATCCCTACGTCCTTGGCCCGCAGCAGTTTGTTGCGCACGTAGACCTCGCTGGCCGGGTCTTCACCGATCAGCAGCACGGCCAGGGCGGGGTAAATCTGCTGTCCGGCCAGGATCAGAACCTCTTCTCGAACTTCGTCGAGAACCTGGGCAGAGATGGCTTTGCCGTCGATAACGCGGGCAAGAGCGGGGGTGGTGCTGAGCAAAATAGTCACCGTCGTCTTGATTGATAGGGGGGCGAAATGATCATCGAGGCGTCGTTGCGCCCCGATGATCCATCAGAGACCTGCAGGCAAGGGCGTTCAGGCTACCAGTTGATGGCAACCGTACACCACCAGTACACCCGCGATCAGCGTGGCATAAGGCAACCAGCCGGCGCGTTTTTGACCGGCATCGGCCTGAATGTACAGGTCGCTGAGCATCGCTTCCGGGAAGCGCCCTTTGTCCTGCACGTAGTGGCGGTAGCAGAACACCGGAAGAATCAACAGCGCCAGCAACAGGCCGGTCACCAGGGTGCCGGCGCCCCAGATATCGGCTCCCAGCCCCATGCACGCCAGGTTGACGAAGCTCAGTACGCCACCCGCGGCCAAGAGCACGGTCGGGGCCTTGTAGGGGCGTATCCAGTCGGGACGGTCCAGGCGATGGATCCAGCCGGCATTGAGGTTGAGGAAGTTGAAGATGATGTAGCTGACGTTGGACGCGGCCAGCACGAACACATAATCGGACATCAGCAACAGCAGCAGGTTGAACGACAAGTCGGTCCACATCGCTGCGGTAGGCGCGCCGTGTTCGTTGGTGCGGCCCAGGTATTTCGGCAGCCAGCCATCGACTGACGCTTGATACAGGGTACGCGAGGAGCCGGACATCGAGGTCATGATTGCCAGCAGCGTGGCCAGGACCAACATGATCAGCACGATGTTGGCCACCAGCTTGCCGCCGCCGATGCTGTCCGCCATGACCTGCCCGACGCCCATGCCGCTGTAGATCGCGGGTGACAGCAGACCGCTGTAGACCGCCGGTGTGACCACCGCGCCGCTGGCATCGAGCACCGCCGGGGTTACCAGTTGCCCGAGACCGAGGCTGCCCTGGAATGCCAGGGGCACCAGGGTGAACACCAGAATGCACAGCAGGCCGGCGTAGAAGATCGCCTTGAAGGTGTCACGCTTGGGGTCCTTGAATTCCCGGGTGTAGCACACGGCGGTTTCGAAGCCGTAAGTGGACCATGCGGCCATGAACAGGCCGCCGGCCATTAACGACCAACCGGACATGTCCCAAGGCCCGTCGATCACTTGCCCGGCCGCGTCATGGGCCAGCGGGTACAGGGGCAGGAAGTTGGCCTGGGCCGCGTCCCCGGTGAACAACGGCACCACACCCACCAGCAACAGAGGAATCAGCGAGGTCACCCCAAGCACCAGCGTCAGGCGTGCCGAGCGCAAGATGCCGCCATGCTGCACGGCGAACACCGTCAGTAAAATCAACAGGCCGATGGCGAATGTCGCGTTGATCCGTAGCGACAGGCCGCTCTTGACCCAACCCAGGTCAAGCAGGGTCAGTTGCCAGGTATTGATCAGCGCATCAGCGGGGAACAAGGCGGTGAGGATGTAACCGGCTGCCAGCCCAGAGCCAATGGACAAAACCGGAGACCAGGCCAGCCAGTTGCACCACACCGAGACCGGTGCGATCAGTTTGCTGTAGCGCACCAAGGCCACCGCGCCGTAGACGGAGGCACCGCCGGACTTGTGCGGGAACAATCCGGCAATTTCGGCATAGGTAAAGGCCTGGATAAACCCGAACAGGATCGACACGATCCAGACGATCCAGGCCGGTTTGCCGACCGTGGCGGCGATCGCGCCGATAGAGAACAGCACCAGGGCGGGCACGCCACTGGCAACCCAGAACGCCCCGCGCCAATCGATCTTGCGCTGCAGGCTGCCCACTGAACCGGCGGCCTGCGGTACGGCCTCGAACGTAGTCGCTTCCATCTTCGTATTCCCATGTCTGAAAAAAAGCAGGACCCTGTAGGAGCGAGCCTGCTCGCGATGGACAACCGGGCACCGCGAACAGTCAGGCAACCCGCGTTATCGTTGACGTTCATCGCGAGCAGGCTCGCTCCTACAGGTGTGTATGGGCAGTCAAAAGGTCGATCAATTGCGCACCCGGCTCTTGTCCGGGTCGTAGAAAATCGCGGCGGTGACCGTGGCGCTGATGCGCTTCTGCAGGCCATCGATTTTGCCGATTTCCAACGCTGTGCCGACATCGGCGCAGGCCACGTCGACCCGGCACAGCGCGATGTTGCTGCCCAGCAGCGGTGAGCGGCAGGCACTGGTGACTACGCCGACCTGGGCCCGGCCGCGGTACACCGGGTCGCCGTGGTGGGCGCCTTCGTTACCGCTCAGTTGCAGGCCCACCAGTTTGTGAGCGGGATAGGTACTGCGCCGTAACAGGGCGTCGCGACCGATGAAGTCATCGGTTTTGCTTTTTAACGGCACACTAAAACCGATGCCCGCTTCAAAGGGGTCGGTCTGGTCGCTGAACTCGTAGCCGGCAAAAATCAGCCCGGCTTCGATGCGCAGCATGTCCAGGGCCTCCAGACCCAGTGGCACCAGGCCCAAGGGCTGGCCCAGAGCCCAGATCCGGTCCCAGACCCGTTCGGCATCCTCGGGTTGGCACCAGACTTCGTAGCCCAGTTCGCCGGTGTAGCCAGTGCGCGAGACCATCAGCGGGCAACCGTCGTAACCGTCCAGGCGGCCTACAAGAAAACGGAACCAGCCCAGTGTCTCCAGACTCGGCTGGTTGGGCGCGGTCCAGACCATCTGTTTGAGCAACTCGCGGCTCATCGGGCCTTGTACCGCCAGGTTATGGATCTGCTCGCTGGCGGACTTGATCCAGACCTTCATGCCGAGTTTTTGCGCCTGCTCGCGCAGCCACACCCCGGCGTAGTCTTCGCCGCAGATCCAGCGGAAATTGTCCGGGCCCAGGCGCAGCAGGGTACCGTCGTCGAGCATGCCGCCGTGTTCGTGGCACATCGCCGAGTACACCACTTGACCCACCGCCAGACGCCGCACGTCGCGGGTCAGGCAGTACTGCAACAAGGCTTCGGCGTCGGGGCCGATGATTTCGAATTTGCGCAGGGCGGTCAGGTCCATCACCGCCACTCGTTCGCGGCAACCGAGGTATTCCTCGATCGCGCCATAGCCGTCATAGCGCAGCGGCAGCCACCAGTTGCGGTAGTCGGTGAAGCTTCCGGTCAAGGCGCTGGTGCGTGAGTGGAACGCGGACTCACGGGTAAGAATCGGGTCGGCATCAGCCGTGGATCGAGTGCTCATGGCGATGGAAAAACGCTCCTTTTCGCTGTAGAGGCGGACATGGATATCGGTTGGGTTCCAGCCATTGGCCGGGTCGATGTCATCCGGGCACGAAGTACTGCCGCACACCAAGTCGGTCATGGCGCGCAGCAGCACGTAGTCGCCGGGACGCGACCAGGGTTCATCCAGGGTCATCTGCTGGTGTGCGTCGATCCCGGTATTGAAGAAAAAATTGATCGCTGGCCAGCCATTGCGGGCCTTGACCCCATGGGACGCGAGCACGCGGCTGAGGTTGTCACTGCAGTTGTCGTGCCCGAAGTAGCCATGGCTCTCGTAATAGCGCGCGGCACAGGCCAGGGCGAAGGCGTCATGGCGGCCGACGGTGTCGCGCACCACCTCCAGCATCGGTTGCATCTGCCGGTCGAAAAACTTTGAGAACAGTCCCGGTGCCGGGTAGGCGCTGCCGTTCAGGGTGCGGGTCACGGTCTGGTCCAGGTCCAGTTCCAGACCGCGATCCAGTGCCCGTCGATCCAGAGCGACGAAGTCCGAGCACTGGCGACCGGCGACATCCAGCACCTGCACATACTGACCTTTGCCAACGGTGTAACTGTGGGCGGTGCCGGCGCCGAGGGTGAACTCGTCGAGCAACTCGCCCAAGGGTTCGGGCAACGCGGGGAGCAGCAGCGGCGAGGGATTGGCCCGAGTCACCAGCAGCCGCAGCTCGCTGGGCCGGTATTGTCGGTCAACGGCGGTCGGTCCGTCGGGGGCCGCGACGATCACCAGTAGCTCATCGCTGGCGACGAAGCGGCGGCTGAAGTCGGCAGGGCTGTCCTCGTCCCAGAGTGAGGCGGCGCTGGGCAGGTGTTGGGGATCCATCGCGCGCCGGATCAGCGCCTGGCCAATGCGCCGCGACTGCAAGGTCTGTTTGGCGAGCTGCGCGCTGATGAACCCGCAGGTCGTCGAACCGCTCAGTGCCCAGGCCGCCAGGGCGCTGCGACCGAGCCTATCCACGACCAGCAATTGGCAAGGTTGCCGGCCTTCGAGGTCGATCACTTGCAGGCTGTCGCCAGGCTGCAACGCGACAAGGGTCAGGCCACCGGCAGCCACCCGATAGCGCTCCAGGGCCGGGGCCCGGGCAAAGAGTCCGGGTTCCCGCGGGCGGGAAACACGAGGTGCGTTCATGGTGAGGCTCCCGGGTCAACCGATCGACTTGACGGACATCGGCGGCTCAGCGAGGTACGCCGCCATGGAGTCGTCAAGGGCATGCAGCCAGGGCGTGTGGTGGGGGGGCGATTGGGTGCCGGTCATCAGCGATCGGTAGGACTTGTCACGGTAACCCATGATGTCGTGGGCCTTGTCGTGCTTCCAGTGCATGAAGGTGTCGTTGACGGCGGCGATATCGAAGTTCGGGTAGTCGGTGGCATCCACCAGGTGCTGGATATAGGCCCCCTGGTATTCGAACATCTGCTGGTTGGTTTCAAGCTGCTGTTCACGGGCATGCCATTGCTGGCTATCGGCGGCTCTTTGTGCCTGGTCGGGTAGGGCGATGCGTTGCAGGATCACGTCGCGGGCGTACCAGGCCTGGGCGTCGAACATGTTGAACGAGTACCACTGATCCTGCATGCCGAGGTAGATCAGTTGCGGGTTGGGTTCCCAGAAAATGCCTTTGTAGAGGTTCATCGGCCATAGCCGATTGTCGGTCTTGAGGCGCAGTTCGTCGGGCAGGAAGGGGAAGTGATGTTGGTAGCCGGTGCAGAGGATCACTGCATCGATGTGTTTGTGGGTGCCGTCGATAAAGTACGCGCGGTTTTTTTCCAGGCGCTGCAACAGCGGTTTTTCTTCCCAGTTGGCGGGCCAGTCATAGCCCATGGGCGCGGTGCGATAGCAGCTGGTGATGCTGCGGGCGCCGTACTTGTAGCACTGTGAACCGATGTCTTCAGCGGAATAGCTGCTGCCGATGATCAGCAGATCCTTGCCCTTGAACTCCAGCGCCTCGCGGAAATCATGGGCGTGCAGGATGCGCCCGCCGAACTGCTCGAATCCGGGGAAGTACGGCACCTTCGGCGTCGAAAAGTGCCCGCAGGCGTTGATCACGTAATCGAACTGTTCCGAGGTCCGGGTATCGCTGCCGTGGTCGTGGGCGACCACCGTGAAGCGGCGAGTCTCTTCGTCAAAAGTGACCTGGCGCACCACATGGTTGAAACGGATGTAGTCGCGAACCCCGGCTTTTTCGACGCGGCCCTTGATGTAGTCCCACAGCACTTCCCGTGGTGGGTAGGAGCCGATGGGGCGGCCAAAATGTTCTTCGAAGGTGTAGTCGGCGAACTCCAGGCATTCCTTCGGGCCGTTCGACCACAGGTAGCGGTACATGCTGCCATGCACCGGTTCGCCGTTCTCGTCCAGGCCGGTGCGCCAGGTGTAATTCCACATGCCACCCCAGTCTTGCTGTTTTTCATAACAGACCAGTTCCGGGATGGGCGTTCCCTGGTCCCTGGCCGATTGAAATGCCCGCAGTTGAGCCATGCCGCAAGGGCCGGCGCCGATGATTGCAACGCGTGTGGTCATGGTCGTATCTCCTGGCTGTTGATCGGGAAAAGGGCTCGCTCAGCGAAAAATCACCGTTTTGTCCTGGTTGATGAACACCCGGTGTTCCAGGTGGTATTTCAGGGCTTTGGAAAGCGCTACGGTTTCGGTGTCGCGGCCGATGGCGACCAGCGCATCGGGCAGGTAGGTATGATCGACCCGCTGGATTTCCTGCTCGATGATTGGCCCCTCGTCGAGGTCGCTGGTGACGTAGTGGGCGGTGGCGCCGATCAGCTTCACGCCACGGTCGTAGGCCTGGTGATAGGGCTTGGCACCCTTGAAACCGGGCAGGAACGAGTGATGGATGTTGATAGCCCGGCCGGACAGCTGCTGGCACAGGCCGTCGGACAGAATCTGCATGTAGCGGGCGAGCACCACCAGGTCGGTCTGAGTGTCCTCGACGATGCGCATCAACTCGGCTTCCTGGCTGGCCTTGCTGTCCCTGGTGATTGGCAGGTAGATGAAGCGAATGCCTTCGCGTTCGGCCATGGCTCGCAGGTCCAGGTGGTTGGAAACCACAGCGGTGATGTGCATGTCCATCTCGCCTTTGCGGTGGCGGTACAGCAGGTCAGTCAGGCAGTGGTCGAACTTGCTGACCATCAGCAGCACCCGGGTCGGCTGACTGCTGCAGAACAGCTGCCACCTCATGTCGAAGCCGCAGGCCAGGTCGCCCAGATCCTCGCGCAGGGCACCGATATCGCCCTTCACACCGGTGTTGAAGCGGAACACCGCGCGCATGAAAAATTGCCCGGTGAACTCGTCGTCGAATTGCGCCAGCTCGCTGATGTAGCACTGCTGTCCGGCCAGGCAGGTGGTGATCGCGGCAACGATGCCGGACGCTGCCGGGCAATTGATCTTGAGAATGTAATGTTCGTTGGTAGTGTCCATCGAGAGTCCCCTGGAGACAGTGGTTGGAGGCTCAGCCCTTGGCTGTGCGCTTGGTTTTTTCCGGGTCGTCGAAGGGCAGGGCGTGGGTCACAGCGGCGCTTTCCTGGCTGCCGCGCACCTGCAGGGCAATGCCTGGATTCGAGCAGGCCACGCTCATGCGGGCGATGGCCATGGAGCGTTTGCTCAGGCGCGAATACATGCCGCAGGTGATCACCCCGACTTGCTGGTTGCCTTGCCACAGGGTGTCGCCGGCTTCAGCGGGGCGGACGCCTTCGAGTAACACGCCGGTGATCTTGAAGCGCTCCTGACCGCGCAACCGGAAGTGTTCGTCGGCACCACGGAATTCGCGTTTGTCCGGGGAAACGGTGAAATCCAGGCCCATTTCCCACAGCGTGTCGCCCGCCTTCTGATCGGCGAAGGGGTACATCTGCGAGTTGTCGTAGGGGAAAAACATCAGCGAGCTTTCCACCCGCAACCAGTCCAGGGCGGTGAAGGCGCAAGGGATGATGCCCAGGCCCGCGCCCTGTTCGAGGATCGTGTCCCACAGCGCCGGGGCATCGGCGGCCTTGCAGAAAATCTCGTAGCCGCGTTCGCCGGTATAGCCGGTGCGGGAGATCATCACCGGGCGATCGAACAGGCGGGTTTGCAGGTGATGGAAGTAAGGCAGCTGACGGATCCCGGGGACGTGCTCGGCGAGAAAGTCCACCGCCAGCGGCCCTTGCAGCGACAGATCGTGCAGGTCGTCATCGAACAGCACCGCCACTTGCCGGCCCTGGGACGAGCGTACCAGCATTTCGTGGCCGTTGCCGGCACCGTGCACCACCATGAACGCGTTGGGTCCGGTGCGGTAGACGATGCAGTCATCGACGAACTTGCCGTCCTCGTCGAGCATCGAGGCGTACACCGACTTGCCGGGGTAGAGCTTGGCGATGTCGCGGGTGGTGGCCCATTGCAGCAGGCTCTCGGCGTGGGGGCCGACGTAATGGACTTTTTTCAGCCCGGACACATCCATCAGTCCGGCCCGGGTGCGGATCGCCTGATGGTGATCGGCCAGGTCGCTGTCGTAGGTCCAGGCAGTGCCCATGCCGTTCCAGTCTTCGAGGTTCGAGCCGAGTGCGCGGTGCCGTTCGGCCAGTGCAGAAATACGCCATGAATGCGTCATGTGAAGATCCTTGTCGGTGAATGTGGGTCAGGGTTCAGGCCTGGTCGAAGCGGCTCAGCCACTCGACCAGGGTCTGTCGGTAGCGGCTCATGCCCTTGTACTCGGCGATCGGCTCGGGCAGGTCGCGCAGCACACGGTGCAGGCGGCAGCCCCAGCCGGGCTGGGTGACCAGCTCCTGCAGGCTGATCAGGTAGGTGCGGATGCTGAACATCACCGCGTTGCTGCGCGGCAGGCGGGCCATCACTTGCAGCTCGACACGCAGGTGAACCTGTTGCCCGACGTTCTCGGCGGTGATGCGACCGCGGTCGGCGCCCCATTCATGGAACGTCTCGGGGGAGGAATCCAGGCGCGGGTTGATGGTCAGCGTCCAGTTCAGACGCCGCACCGGCTGCCCCGTTTGCAGGTTGAGCAGGTATTTCAGCGCGCGGTCGAAGATGCCCATTTGGTGGGCCATGGGTACCGGGGAATGCCACTGCTTGAAACTCATGCCGGCGTCGAAGGCCAGGGACCAGTCGGCCGGGCTGGTGACCAGGCCGGCGTCCATGTACAGATCGCCGTCGCGTTGATCGAGCAAGGCGAAATCCCCCTGCACCTGTCGGCCGATGAACTCCAGCGGTTCGCAGGGCAGGCTGCTGGCATCACCGAACACAAAGTGCTGATCGATGTTCAGCAGCGTGTTGCGCCAATGCCAGTGATCACCTTCACGCTCCAGGGAGAACCACTGCGGATAATCCGCAGCCAGATGCTCCATGAGCATCTGCAGCGCATCCCAGGCCGCCACTTGCATGTGCGGCAGCACCAGGTAGCGGCGCGGATCCTTGTCCAGCACCAGGGCGCGTTCGGCCATTTCCGAGCGGTAGTGTTCGTCAATGTCGAACCCGTGCTGGTAAACCGAGCCGGGATCCCGGGAGGTCGCCGGTTCGATGTTCACCGAATACAGGTAGCTGTCCTCGGTGAAGGGAAAAGGAAAACGCCGGATGGCGGCAGGGCTGTTGCGAAAGCTGAAATCGTCTCGATAGCTCTGCACGGGGCTTGATTGAATGGTCATGGTCGACTCCTAAAGATCCAGCGAAACGCAAGGGCCGCCGCGGGAGACACAGGGCATGAGGAAGTCAGCCTGCTCGGCGGGGCTCAGGAAACTGTCGCGGTGTTCGATGTCGCCGCCCACGTGACGGGTCATGCACTGGCCGCAGACCCCGCCGCGGCACAGGTTGGGGATCTGTAGCCCGGCGGATTCCAGGGCTTCAAGCAGGCTTTGTTCGGCGCCGACCCGCAGGCGCCGGCCGCTGCGCAGCAGTTCCAGATTGAAGGGTTGGCCCGGTTGTGCGGCATTGAAAGCTTCCCAGTGCACCCGGCCGGGCGGCCAGCCGAGTGCCTGGGCCTGTTGCCGAACCGCGTCGAGCAACGGTTGCGGGCCGCAGGTGTAAAGGTGGCTGCCCAGCGGTCGATCACGCAGGATCCGGCGCAGGTCCGGGCGGCTGGCGTAGGTGTGCAGGCGCGATCCCAGCCGCTGTTGCAATGCCTCGACATAGGCATCGCTCAGGCCCGGACGACAGAGGTAGTGCAATTCGAAGTCGGCCTTGCGTTGTTCCAGGGACGCGATGTAGGCCATGAACGGCGTGATGCCGATGCCGCCGGCGATCAGGATGTGCAGGCTGGCGGTCGAGTGCAGGGCGAACAGATTGGCCGGTGGCGAAATCTGCAGCGTGTCCCCGACCCGGACCTGCCGATGCAGGTACTGCGAGCCGCCGCGGGAGGTCTCCTGCAGGCGTACGGCGATGCGGTAAGACTGGTTGTCCGCCGGGTCGCTGGTGAGTGAATAGGCATTGCGCAGCTTGCCCTCGGCCAGTGGCAGGTGAACCTGCACATGACTGCCGGGGGAGAACGGCGGCAGGGGACCGGAGCACGCTTGCAGGGTGAATTCGCGCACCACTGGGGTCAGCATTCTCGCCGCGCTGACCCGCACTTCGATGACGGCACTCATGACCGGGCTCCGGCATAAGGCTGGTCGGGGTTGGTGCAAACGCCGAGGTACGCCCCCAGGCGGCGGGAAAAGTGCTCCCGGACTTCCAGCCCGACATCGCAACCGATGCAGATCAGCAGCGACTCCGGCCCGGTGGCCTGGGTCAGGCCGCAGTGCACGCAATACACCAGGCGCGCACCGGTAATCGTGCGGGTGATGTCGATCTCGTCATTTTCCATTCCGGCGCTGCGGGCCTCGCCATGGATGCGCCAGATAAAGGCCTCGTCGCCCATGATGTAGAGATGGCTGCCGACCGTGGCGCTGACCAGCACCTGTTGCAGGCGCCGGGAAAAGTCGGCGTTCTCGCCATTCAGCACCAAGGGCTGTTCCAGTTCCCCGACAACGGACGAACAGGCGGCCGCCGATTGCATCACCACGATGTGTCGGGTGACGCTTGAACGAGGCAGCGGCGGGCGATAGCGCGGGAGGCTGTGAAGTCGGTCCGGGGCGGCGCTGTGTCTATCCGTCATGTGGGCTTTCCTGGCTGTTCCGCGCCTGTCGAAGGGCGAGAAAGGTGGCGTTGGACCGGGAATTTGTTTCCTGGTGGGGAAGATACTTTCCTATGGGGAAAATCTTCTCAATCCGGAAAAAGGGCTATGCCTTTGGAGATAAGCCTTGCGCAACGCCCGTTCGGGGCATGGAAGTTGCTGGTCTTCGCTCAGGGCTGAGTAACCGGACGGGGAGTTATCAATGGTGCGAACACGACCGCAGTGGTGGCCGCTCTGGCTGGGGCGTATTCGCCCCGAACAGGCACGCAGCGTGCGCAAACTGCTGGCCGGATTGCCCTTGTGCCAGGTGCACGGTGACGGTGCCTTGTCGGGTTTTCTGGATCGTTTCGAAGCATTGTTGCCGACCTGCAAACTGAATCTGCTCCTGGGCGGCGAAGACCTGGGGCCGGCACGGCGCGGATTGCTCGAGGGCTGTCAGGACGTTGCGCGTTGCCCTTGGCGTGACTCGGCACTGCCTGATGTGGCTCAGGCCTGTGGCCCTTGCCGGCAACGGGGCGTACATCGCCTGCTGTGTGCCTTGCCGCACAGCGACGATTCGAGCAAAGGGGTGTTGTTGCTCGATACCCCACAACCGGTCCACGCAAGCTGGCGCCAATTGCTGGAAGAGGCGGCGCAGGCGGTCGGCGTCACCGTACGCTTGCGCTGCTACACCCGTGAGCAACAGCGCAAACAGGCTACGTCCCGGCACGGCGCCCTGGCCCGTGAGCTGCACGACTCGGTGGCTCAGCAGTTGGGTTACCTGTCGTATCAGGCGCGTTGGCTGCAATCGAAGTTGGGCGAGCCTGCGCAGGCCTTCGCCGCGTTGCAGGAACTGTGCGGCGGCTTGAGTCAGCTGCAGCGCCAGGTGCGCGAGCTGATCACCAGCGCTCGTCTGACCATGGATGGGCGATCGCTGCGCCAGGCATTGGCCGACTCTGTCGCCGAGTTCTCGCGGCGCTGCATCATCGTTTTCGAACTGGACAATCGCCTGACCGATGACGCTTTGGGCCCGGAAACCGAATTGCAGATTCTGCAGATCATTCGCGAGGCACTGGCCAACGCGGTGCGCCATTCCCATGCGCGGCATGTGCGCATCGAGTTGCGGCAAAACCAGGATGGCGATGTCTCGGTGACGGTGGAGGACGACGGCATCGGCCTGAGCCCGGCATCGGGGGACGACAACCATTTCGGCCTGGCGATTATTCGTGAACGCGCCGCGAGCATCGGCGCCCGGCTGAGCATTGAGGCGATCCGCCCGCACGGGGTCCGCGTACACCTGGGCCTTTGCCATCAACAAGACCTGCCACAGGGGAGTTTCGATGGACTGCACGACCTTATTACTGATCGATGATCACCCGCTGTTTCGCAAGGGGCTGGCGCAGCTGTTCGGCGCCAGTGACGACTTTGAGGTGGTGGGGCAGGCCGCCAGCGGCCGCGAAGGCATCAACCTGGCGGTGAGCCTGGCACCGCAGCAGGTCTTGCTGGATCTGCACATGCCTGGCTTGAGCGGTTTGCAGGTGCTCGATGAACTGCGTCAGTTGCGCCTCGATTGCCAGGTGGTGGTGCTCACTGCGTCGATGGATCGCGCCGAGTTGTTGACTGCCCTGCGCCTGGGGGCCAGCGGTTATGTGCTCAAGGAAACCGAGCCCGATGCCTTGCTGGCCTACATGCGCAATTGTCACAAGGGCGCGATTGTCCTGGATTCGACCCTGATTGCCCTGTTGGCCGATCAGGACGAATCGTTGCACCGCCCCGCGCAGGATGCCGATCCTCTGGACACCGGCAACCTTACCGAACGCGAGGGCCAGACCCTGGCCCTGATTGTCGCCGGCATGAGCAACAAACAGATCGGTCGGGAACTGGGGATCAGCGATGGCACGGTCAAGATCTATGTGCGCAATCTGTTGCAAAAGCTCGGCCAGCACTCGCGTCTGGAGCTGGCGGCGTGGGTACACAACGGCGCGTCGGTGAGACACGAGGAGCGGCATTAGATGATGGAACGGCCAGAGGCATTTGTGCAGGCACCGTCCTTGCACCTGATGGATCGCTTTCCGGCGGCGTTGCTTGAACTGCGCGACAACGGGCAGATCGCCCACTTCAACCTGGCGTGGGTCGAGCTGATGGACAGGCCGGGCCCGGAGCGCAACCTCATCGACTATGTGCACCATGAGGACCGTTCGTTGTGGCGTCAGGCCTTGCATGAACTGCGTCGGCGTCCCGAGACTTCCTTCAGCCAGCGGTTGCGCTTTGTTCACCCCTCGGGGGAGCTGCGTTGGTTTGACGTCAGCCTCAAGCGCGAGACTCAGGGTTTTTATCTTGTGGCCGGGGACATTACCGCGCACAAACGCCGCGAAGTTGCCTTGCAGGCCAGTCAGCGCAGCAGTATGAGTTTGCTGGACAGCATGCCGGGGCTGATCTATCGCGGCCGCAACAATCGCGATTGGACCATGGAATTCGTCAGTGCCGGTTGCTTGCAACTGACCGGGTATCCACCGGAGCGGCTGGTGGACAACCATGAGTTCACCTACAACAGCCTGATCCTGGCGCAGGATGCCGATTACGTCTGGCGTGAGGTGCAATATGCCCTGTCGCGGCAAGAACCATTCGAACTCAACTACCGGATTCGTTGCGCCGATCAGTCGATCAAGCACGTCTGGGAAAAGGGCGTGGGGATCTATGCCGACACGCGTGAAGTGCTGGGTATCGAGGGGGCGATTTTCGAGCGTAATACCGGCCAGGACCTGGGGCGTTGAACGCAGGTTTGCGGTGTGGCCCTGGGCATTTGGGCGACGCTGTTTCGGGGTAACATGTGGCCCAACGCAAATTGCCAGAGGGAACGGTATGTCTTCGATCATCAAGCCGGTGGGTGCTGCTGACACCCATCAGGCAGCTGCAGCGTTGTGTGAGTTGTGGCCGAAATACTCACCGGCGGAGATTACCTCCAGGATCGACGAGATGCTTCGCCCCAATGGCTACCATCTGATCGGCTTGTGGGAAGAAGGCCAGGCGTCGGCAGTTTGCGTATTGGGCTACAGGATTCAATATTCACTGTGGCTGGGGAAGTCGCTCTACATCGTGGACATTGCAACCCTGCCTCAAAGTCGCGGCAAGGGTTACGCCTCGCGATTGGTGGCTTGGGCTGAAGAGGAAGCTGCGCGTCAGGGTTGCGCGGCAGTGCATCTTGACTCCGGGGTCGGTATGGACAGAGCGGCTGCTCATCGTCTCTACATGCAACGCCACTACCAGATTTCCTGCCATCACTTCCTGAAACGCCTGGATTGATGCGCAGGAACCTATGACAGATGACTTGAGGGAGCAGGGTCAGGATCGTCTGGCAGAGGCATGGCTTTGCTCCACAGCGAGTGAAACCACAGTCCAGGAGGCGGGTGCTTGAGTGGATCGCAGGCAAAGAAAAGCCCGGCACGAGGTCGGGCTTTACTGTTTGGGGTCAAATCCTTTTGTATGCTCAATCTGCGCTCCATTCTGTGAGCGTTTCGTGAAAAGCACGTTGCCGAAATGAAAAAAGCCCGACACTTGGTCGGGCTCTTTGTAGATGGGCCAAATCCCTTTGGCTGCCTGCATTGTGCGGGGTCGATGTGACGAAGGCGTGACAGGGCGGATGTGAGAAGCCCGCCGCCGGTACGGGCTTTTTGATGACGGGGTCGGGTTGGTTATCGATTGAAGCGCTCGACCAATGAGTGCTGGGTGGACGCAGTTCTGGTCAGTTCTTTGCTCAAGTCCGCTGACTGGTGCGCTTGTTCCGAGGTTTGATCGGCCAGGTGGGCGATGGTTGTGATATTGCGGCTGATTTCCTCGGCAACGGCGGTTTGCTCTTCAGTGGCGCCGGCAATCTGCGTGGTCATCTCGGTGATGTGAGCAACCGCTTCACTGATACCCACCAAGGCCTTGTCTGCCTCAAGCACCCACGTCACGCCTTCTTCGGCCTGACGCTGACCACGCTCCATGGATTGCACAGCGTTATTGGACGACGTCTGGAGCTTGGTAATCAGGTCATGGATCTGGGTGGTGGATTGCGAGGTGCGCTGTGCCAGCTGACGAACTTCATCGGCCACTACGGCGAATCCCCGGCCCATGTCGCCGGCACGTGCCGCCTCGATGGCGGCATTGAGTGCCAACAGGTTGGTCTGATCGGCGATGCCTTTGATCACGTCAACGACGGTCCCGATTTCGTTGCTGTCCTTGGCCAATTGCGCAACCGTCAGCCCGGTTTCACCGACGACAGTGGAGAGGCGTTCGATGGCCTCGCGGGTGTCTCGGGCCACATCGCGGCCGCGACCCGTGAGCAAATTGGCTTGTTGGGTGGCATCCGCCGTGCGCTGGACGTGGCTGGCGACTTCCTGGGTGGTCGCTGCCATCTGGTTGACGGCGGCAGATACTTGCTCGGTTTCGACGCGCTGGCGATCAAGGCCGGTTGAGCTGTCAGTGGCCAGCAGGTCAGATTGTCCAGCCAGCGCACTGAGTTGCTCGGCGGTGTCTTGCAGGCGCGTCAGGCAAGTCTTCAGTCGCGCGGCCTGACTGACGAAGGCTGTCTCCAGACGGGCTTGTGGTCCGCGCGCATCGCTGTACATCCGAGCGATCAGTGCGTCGGAGGTCGAGGGCTCGGCCATCTGTAACAGGCGCAGGGTTCCCCGAGTATGCCAGCGCGAAGCGAGCAAACCGATCGGCACGGCAATGCCTGTGGCCACGGCTATTGCCACGGGAGCGCTGAAGAACAAACCGCTCAAGGAACCCACCAAACCCATGGCGACATAGGGCAAAGAGCCCGATAGAGCGGGCAGCCAGCTGTCCTGCCGAGGGATGGCCGGCTTTCCCTGACTGATGCGCTTATAGAGGGATTCAGCACGGCGGACCTGATCAGCCGTCGGCTTGACCCTGACCGATTCAAAGCCGACGACCTGGCTGCCTTCAAATACTGGAGTGACGTAGGCGTTGACCCAGTAGTGATCGCCATTTCTGGAGCGATTTTTGACGATACCCATCCACGGGCGGCCTTGCTTGAGCGCACCCCACATATGGGCAAATACGGCAGGGGGGACGTCAGGATGACGGACGATATTTTGCGGGGCACCAATCAGATCGGCTTTATCAAAACCACTG
The DNA here is from genome assembly GCF_058792515.1 of Pseudomonas sp. MT92. Lineage (NCBI taxonomy): Bacteria > Pseudomonadati > Pseudomonadota > Gammaproteobacteria > Pseudomonadales > Pseudomonadaceae > Pseudomonas > Pseudomonas sp. MT92. The sequence goes on along the minus strand of NZ_JBXAFA010000002.1, from coordinate 542,252 downwards.
ATCTCTACGAAAGCGTCATTGCAGTACGTAATGACACCTCGAACATCTGTCGTCGAAATAAGCTTCTGCTGAGGTGCGAGTGAAATCTCACGCTGTGTGACAGGCTGATTATTTCTCATTCCGACTTGCTCCTTGGTTCCTTTGAGAGGCCATCGACTAGTACGAGAACAAGGTTAGTGTCTTTTTCTAAAAAAAATTTATAAAAATGAGTTTTATTCGTGTTGATAGCTGTTTTTGGATCTGTATTGCCCGTATGGATAGGCTATTGATTTTGATAGGGAAAAGTCACTCCCTCAGCCTCTCTTCAGCCTGGTGTTTTCGCAGGAGTGGTCGGCACATTAATGGCTTTGACTTTGTTGAAAATTTGGCGAGTTGTGGCCAGAAAGTGCAAATAAATAGTCATGCGTGAAAGAAGCCCGGCCACTGCGTCGGGTTTTTTATGGAGGCTCCATTCCCTGACTATTCTCATTTGACCTGAAATGGCAGAGTGAATTTACATATGAAGCGCAATTGGAATTACATCAAGGCACTTCTTGAGCAAGTCGAACAGGCCAATAGAAAGGGAATTCTTCAAGAGCATGCTCTGAACGTAGCGCTTGGTCACGACATTCATGACCCAGCCAAAAAGGAGCAGGCGACCCATGCACTCCAGCTCATCGTCAAGGAAGCATTCGTGGAGAGCACCGTGGACGCCTCAGGCGTCGAGACTTTGATCTCGCTGACATGGCGAGGCCATGACCTGCTGGATGATATGAGAGCGAACGTCGCCAGGTACGAGTTCAAGCACTTTCATTAAGTCTTTTCTTGCCAAGCCCCGCCATCACGCGGGGTTCTTTGTGCCTGCGATTTCCCAAATCCCTCTAAGCCTCTGGTTGACCCATTCGTCAATGGCGCGCGCGCATTGCGGGTGGAAGGCCCTCAATTGGAGGCGGTTATCCAGCCACGCATTCAATTCGTAAAGGGCCACACGCACCGCGCGAGGGTAGTCCTCCAGAGCGGCAAGCAAGCGCTGCCTGGCGCCTTCAGTTGGCTCAATATCTCTGGTCTGAATGTATTGAGTGATGAAGCGCTCGATGCAGCAGAACTCTGATGATGACAGATGGATCATGCTGAGATTTGTTGAGCGTGTGCCGTTAGCTGGAGCGAACATCCATGATTCCTTGCTTGTGCATGCGGAGACTTAAAGCTCGTTATTCGGGGTGTTTGTAGTGGGGTGGAAGAAAAGGCGGGGCGGATGATACTTATTTCCATGCGTCGTGTACGTATATCAACACGCCATCATCGACGAACGGCGTAAGACTTTAGTCTTATTATTCGAGGTGAGTTGCCGCAGTTAACGAACAGGTATTGGCTGCGGTTTTCCATCGGCTTCTGCCCGACCGGGAAGGCCTGGCACCGCGCTCCCTACCCAAAGTCGGACGGCTGGCGTTTTCTGGCCCCGTCGAATATCTGGGTAAGGTCGGCGAAAAAGCGGATGGCTTGACGGTGGGCACCGCGATCGACCACGGTGCCCGAACATCATGCTCGGGCACACCACTGACTGACGTGTTGTCGAGTGCCGGGTAAAGGTCCCTGATAAAAGGGCGTTGTAGTTCGGCATTGCCATCCCGACAGGCAAGCCTCGGCCAGAGGACGGTCAGCGTTTGCGGCTTCGCCGTTTTTAGGTGTCCGGCCAAACTATCGACAGGTCTGGCCGAGAGGCTCTTCCGCTGACTTGTGGTGCTGGCAGGCGGTGTCGGTGGCCAAAGGCCGGTTCAATAATGTGCTTACTTCAAACTCTTGAGATAAGCGATGAGGTGCTGACGACTCTGCGCATCGGGCTGCCCCGGGAACATCATCATGTTGCCAGGCAGCAAGCTGGCAGGGCTTGTCAGCCACTTGTCCAGGTTGGCGTCATTCCACTGCAGCTTGGCGCCTTGCAGGGCGGCGGAATAGGTAAAAGCCGGTGCCTGGGCGCTGGCGCGATTGAACACGCCGTGCAGGCTCGGCCCCATCAGGTTCTTACCCGCTTCGGGGCTGTGACAGAAACCGCATTGCGTACTGAAAAGGGCCTGGCCCTGAGCGACGTCGCCCTGGGCTTGCGTGAAAGGGGCTGCCAGCAACAGGGCGCTGGCAACGAGCAGTTGTACGTGGGTCATTTCGTTTCCTACAAATAGCAAAGCCCCGCCAAGACAGACCTGGCGGGGCCTCAAGAGCAATCAGAATGAATTGGCGAGGTCGATGCCCGACTTGCCTGGTGCCAGAATGTTGTTCGGGTCCAGCGCACGTTTGATGGCATGTTCAAGTTTGCGTTTCACAGGGCCGTAGCTCTGCGCAACTCGATCCTGGAATGCTGTGTTGACGCGGTAGACGGCGTAGCCTTCCTTCTCGAATACATCGAGCAGCTCGGCAAAGCAGGCGTTAGCGCGTTTGGTCTCTTCCGGGTTGGAGCGGTCATACAACACGTCGATGACGTGGTGCATGTCGCGCCAGCCGACGATGAACTCGCCGACATAGTCCAGACCGTGCTTGTTGAGGGTCTTCTTGGCCAGCGCCTGCTGCTTGTCGCACTCGCTGCCTCGGGCCTGGCTCACCGGTGCGAACCACATCGAGCCGCCGCCGCCACGCCAGTTGTACAGGCCAAATTCCTGCAGGTTAGGCACCCCGGACATCAACTGGGCTCGGTACTTGAACGGCTGAGTGTCGCCGGCCTCTTCCTGGGTGACGATGCGCCCCTTGCCCAGTTGCTTCAGGGCTTCAGTGACAATATTCCAGTTGACGTCGACCTGCTCCTGGGTGCCGTACAGCGCGGCATAGACGTTCCAGGCGCCGAGATTCTTGTCTTTCTGAATTTGCTTGAGGATCGCGTCAGAGGTCGCGCCCGGCTCGGTGGTGTAGTCGGAGCGGCGGGTGTTGCAGGTGGATGCCTCCCAGAGTACGCCTGCAATGACGACCGAGTTCGGAATGACCTGGGCGATGCGCAGTGGGCGGATGAATTCGACGATTTCGGCGATGTCCGACTCGTTCTCGAACTTGATCTCGAACGGTTTGAATACCGGCGGTTTCGGCATCAGCCAGAAACCCATTTTCGTGCAGATACCATAGTTGGCTTGGGTGAACATTCCGTCCAGCGTCGGGCCATAGCCCCACTTGAATACTTGCCAGGCATTGTCACCTTTCACTCCGCCCATGCCGGTTCGGTACACATCGCCGTTAGCCAGCACCACTTCCATGCCGCACTGCATCAGAAAGTGTTCGCCATAGGGTGTGTAACCCACGCCACGATCCATGGTGTTGCCCAGTGGTCCGGCGATAGCCGACGGTGCAGAGAACGACAGCATCAACGGCAGTTGGTGTTCCTGGATGTAGTCGTACAGCTGCTGATAGGTCACCCCCGGCTCTACCAGGGCGGTACACAGTTCCGGGTCGACGTGGAGGATTTTGTTCATTTTCTTCAGGTCAAGTATGACTTGACCTCGCTGGCCTGGCGCGGCCGAGCCGTAACCGAAGTTACGACCCGTGGAGATGGTCCACACCGGGATTTTGTGTTCGTTGCAGATCTTCACCACCCCTTGCACCTGTTCGACGGTGGTGGCGGTGACGGCGGCAGACGGCGTGTGCTCGGCATTGTCCACGGCGATCATGATCTTGCTGTACGGGATCAGTTGATCATCTTTGGTCAGGACGTTTTCATCGCCCAGCAATTTGCGAAACTTGGCGATTGCTTGCTCGAAGTTTGCGCTGTTGACGCCGCGCGGGAGCAGGGGCTTGTTGTTTTTCTCAGTCATTTGGTTAGCTCCTTCAAGCCTCGATCGAAAACGAAACGAAATTACCGGTCAGCGGCGATGGGCGGCTGGCGATCAGTGGCGCTTGGCCTGTGTTGGCGGTGCCCAGGGCGGCAAGGGTGTAGCCCAGCGTGGCTGCCCATTGCTCGGAACCGGCAGTGCTGCGTGCGGCCGCGGACACTTGCAGCGGGGCCTGTTGGCCATGCAGGCGGTATTCGCTGAGGCTGAAGCCCGTGCCGCAGGCGTTCAAATTCAGGCCCAGTTGCGGGGCGCAGCCACTGGCGGCCTCGGCGCTGAGCAGGTGGTGCTGCGAGGCATGGGTCGTGGCGCGGTGCTGGCCGATCCACTGCACGCGAGCGCCAGCGCTGCGCGCCAGGTCAATGATCAGTGCGGCACTGGCATCGTCGACCAGGCCGATGATGCGTTGTGGTTGACCACTGCGCAGGCGTTTATCCAGGCCGAGCATGAAGCTCAGACCGAGGTCGGTACGCTGAACCTTGACTTGCCCGCCTGCCGGGCTGGCGCTAATTCCCTGAAGGAAGGCCGACTCGGCGACTTCGCCGCTGACCAGGGCCAGGGTCGGCAGAACCGGATGGGCCTGACTGCCCATGACACGATTGGCCATGGTCAGACCCGAACTGCTCATGGCCACGCCGGCCAGGCCGCCCAAGGCCATGCCCTTGAGCAGTACACGACGTTCTATGTTCATGCCTGACTCCTCAAGGTTTGGCCGCGGGGGCGGAGGTTTTGGAAATGTATTCGGCCACTTGTTGCAGCGAGTTGTCGTCGATGAACGAGGCGGGGAAGGCCGGCATGGCACGGAAGCCGTGGCGTACGATCGCAGTGATGTATTGCGGTGGCAGTTGGCGACCGGTGATTTGTGGGCCGACCTTGTTTTCGTGGCAGTGGCCACACACCTTGGCATAGACGTTTTCGCCGCCTTTCCAGACGCCGTCGCCATCGGCAGCGGCATGACCAGCCAGCACGATAAACGGCAGGGTAAAGCAGGCAACAAGGGTCCGTTTCACAGCAGGGCTGTTGAGGAGTGAGTGCATTTCGTACTCCATATTCTTATTGGTAGGTTGGTTCATGGAAGGCCGGATTCGGGTCAGAACGGATACGGCCTTGGGGCGTGTTGCAGGGTGATCCAGTGGTCGGTGGTGAACTCGTCAATGGCCCAGTCGCCGTTGAAGCGGCCAAGGCCGGAATTCTTCTCACCGCCGAAAGGTGCGTTGGGTTCGTCGTTGACCGGGATGTCGTTGACGTGGGTCATGCCGGCGTGAATGCGTTGGGCGAGTTGCACGCCGCGCTCCAGGCTGGAGGTGAACACAGCGCTCGACAGTCCATATTCGCTGCGATTGGCCAGTTCCAGGGCATGCTCGGAATCGCGGGCGGATTGAATCCCGACCAGAGGGCCAAAGATTTCTTCACGGGCGATCTCCATGTCGGCAGTAACCTGGCCGAACACGTGAGGCGGCAAGACGTTGCCCTGGGCTTCCCCGCCAACCAGCAACGTGGCGCCTTCGGCCTTGGCGGTGGCGATCTTCCCTTGGAGGCCAGCCAGTTGCTTGCTGTTGATCACCGGGCCGATCACGGTCTCGGCTTTGCTCGGGTCGCCGTAAGGCAGGGCTTTGACGCGTTCGACAAAGCGCTGGGTGAAGGTTTCCAGCAGCGGCTGCTCAACGATGATGCGGTTGATCGCCATGCAGATCTGGCCCTGGTGAAGGAACTTGCCGACCACGGCGGCGTTAACGGCTTGCTCGATGTCGGCATCGGCCAGGACCACGAACGGGCTGTTGCCACCCAACTCGAGGGCGACATGCTTGAGGTACTCGCCGCCGCTGGCGATTCGGCCGATATTGCGTCCGACCTGGGTCGAGCCGGTGAAGGAAATGAACGCCGGTACCGGGTGCTCGACGAAGGCGTCGCCGATTTCCGCGCCGGAACCGACCACCACGCTGAGTACGCCTGCTGGCAGGCCGGCTTCCTCGAAGATGCGCGCGAGCAACAGGCCGCCGGTGACGGGGGTGTCACTGGCCGGTTTGACCACCACGGCATTACCCAGCGCCAGGGCGGGTGCCAGGGAGCGGGCGGTCAGGTGCAGGGGGAAGTTCCACGGGCTGATCACGCCGATCACGCCCAGCGGCTTACGGTAAACGCGGCTTTCCTTGCCCGGGATGTTGGACGCAATAATACGGCCATGCACGCGGCTTGGCAGGCTGGCCGACTCCAGGGTGATGGCGCGGGCGGCGCCCCATTCGATTTGCGCCTTGATGCGCGTACTGCCGGACTCGCGGATGATCCAGTCGATGATTTCTTCACGACGCTCGTCGAAGATCTTCACCGCGTTGAGCAGCACCTGGCCACGCTCGGCCGGCCCCTTGGCAGCCCAATGGGCCTGGGTCTCGCGTGCCTTGCGATAGGCTTCGTCGAGGTCATCGCGATTGGCCAGTGTGATCTGCAACAAGCTTTTCTGAGTGAAGGGGTCGAATACGTCCAGCGGACGACCGGCGCTGCCGGCGCGCCATTGTCCGGCGAGGGGCTGCAGTTCAAGGTTTTGATAGGCAAGACGAGTAACGTTCATGGAGTTTTCTCTCTTATTGGTGCGAAAGGGCATCGATCAGGGGCGCCACCGATGATCGAAGACTTTTTGCGGTTTATCGTGGCAGGAACCCGGGGATGCTCCGGCTCAGCCATGGGGCTGGGGCGAGCAGGCGGCCTGGCTCATCACCTGCGGATAACAACTATCGTGCCAAGCCTCGGCTAGATGAAAAATACTCAATAAAATCAAGAATTTAGTCGTATTTGTGATGGCCGTGGAACGTTCATGGGTCGACGTTATAGTCGCCAGCGCGGAATTTTATGAAGAGGATGCTGCAGGCCGCTGAAAGCTCAACGCCCGGTTTTTTTTCGGTTTTATCTGTGCGGTTATCGGACAAATGTGGGGGCGCATGGCAGGTGGTCAGTCACTGACGGATTGACCGTGCGGGTTGTCCGGGCATACTTGAAACTTTACTTCCCTGCCGCCTGTTGACCCTATGACTCCTAATAACAATAGCCGTCCTGCCGATGAGGAATTCCTCAAGCAGATGCTCGGCAGACAAAAGCGCTATATCGTTGACCGGGCCAGCCAGTTTGGTGCCAGCGGCCTGCCTTCGGCCGAGCAATTGGCTGAAACGGTGGCTTTCGCCCCCCAGGACGGAAGCATCTGGTTATGTGGCCAACGGGTGATGCTGCTGCAGGGCTCTGCCTTCGGTGCCATTCGCCGCGAACTGATTGATGCGCTGGGCTTCGACAAGGCACGCGGCCAGTTGACCCGCATTGGTTGGCAGGCTGGAGCACGCGACGCCGCCCAGGTCAGCGAACAATGGCCGGAAGGTGATCACGCCAGTCTGTACAGCGCCGGCCCACGACTGCACATGCTCGAAGGCATGGTCAATGTCGAGGTGGTGCGCTTCGAGATCGACTCGGGTATCGGGCACTTCTATTCCGAATTTCTTTGGCACAACTCGCTCGAAGACGACGAACACATTGCCGCCTACGGCCTGGGGGGCGAACCGGCTTGCTGGATGGAGATCGGTTATGCGAGTGGTTATGCGTCGTCACTGCTCGGTCGACTGGTGGTGTTTCGCGAGCTGGAATGCCGTTCGATGGGGCATAAAGCCTGTCGCATCGTCGGCAAGCCGGCCGAACAGTGGGACGATATCGACGTTGACCTGGCGTATCTGGATCCGAGTGACTTTCTCAGTCGCAGCACTTACACCTCGGGCGTTGAGACCACCGTTGCCAAACTGGAAGAGCCTGTAGACGGCAAACCGTTGGTGGGTATTTCGGCTGCGTTTGTCGCGGCCAGCCAATTGCTGCAACGTGTCGCGCCGACGCAGGCGACGGTGTTGTTGATCGGGGAGTCGGGCGTCGGAAAAGAGCTATTCGCCCGAACGCTGTACCAATCGAGTTCCCGGCAGCACATGCCGCTTGTGGCGCTCAACTGCGCGGCCCTGCCGGAGAATCTGGTGGAGGCCGAATTGTTCGGTGTCGAGCGGGGGGGCTTCACTGGCGCCGAGCGTTCGCGGCCCGGGCGTTTCGAGCGAGCCCATGGCGGGACGTTGTTCCTCGACGAAATTGCGACCTTGAGCCTCAGTGCGCAGAGCAAGATTTTGCGAGCCCTGCAGGAAGGTGAGATCGAGCGAGTCGGTGGTACGGCGCCGATCCGCGTGGATGTACGGATTATCGCGGCGACTAACCTGGATCTGCGTCGCGAGGTTGAGGCCGGGCGTTTTCGTGAAGACCTGTTCTACCGACTGAATGTTTTTCCCATTCATCTGCCACCGTTGCGGGAACGTCGCGAAGATATCCCGTTGCTGATGAGTTATTTTCTGCGCCATTTCAGCTTGCGCCATGGGCGTAAGCTGGCGGGGTTCAGCACGCGGCTGGTCAACGCGCTGCTCACTTATCGGTTTCCCGGCAATATTCGTGAGCTGCAGAACCTGATCGAACGCGGTGTGATTGCCGCCGGTGACGGTGAGGTGATCGACATGGTGCATCTGGCCGAAGCTGGAGCGCCGTTGATGGCGACGGCCATTGGCCTGACCCCTCAAGGGCGTTTGTCTGCCGTTCAGCATGAGGCGGCGGATAAGGTGCCGACACCTGCGCAATCAACGGAAGAAGAGGGAGGTGCAGACGCACTTCGCGAGCCCGTTCTGGAGAGTTTGCAGGCCTTCGTTTCCGGGCGCCAACGGGTGTTGAATATGTCCCTGGAAGAAATCGAGCTGCGCCTGGTGCGCCTGGCGCTCGAGCGCTCGGGGGGGAACATCACGGCGGCGGCACAAATGCTCGGCATGAGTCGCGCGCAGGTCAGTTATCGCCTCAAGGGGAGCTAGGGCCGAAACCGGCAAGCGGGCCATGCAACGCCCCATGATCTGATGGTCATGGGGCGTTGTCATGGGTGGCGTCGGGGTAGGCTCAGAGCGGGATCGTGAACTTCAGCCAGTAGGTCTGGCCATCGGCACGGTTGCGGACGCCGGATTCATCTTGCCATTTGGCGCTGAGAAACCAGCCATCCTTGCTGGCGTATTGAATGGCCGGGCCGACGGAAAAGGAACTGCCGCGGTTGCCGTCAGCGGCCTCGACAGCGGCTGCGGCGGCGCAATGAGCGGCGCTGCACTGGTCATCGCTCACTTGTTTATAGGCGTGGCCACCGATGCCCAGTACCCAGCCATTGCCCAGGCCCCAACCAAGGGTGTAGTCGGCATGAAGCTCGCGGCCGGACTGGTAGTGGGTGTCCTGGTTTTCGAAGTTGTAATCGTACATCAGGCGCACATCGGCGTTGAAACCCGTGGGGTCCATGTAGGTCATGGCATATACCGCTTGTACGGTGTAGTAGTTAGTGCCGAGGTTGACCAAGTCGTTCTTGTCATACTCGCCGCCGGTAGGCACCACGAAGTCGACACCCATGGCGGTGTGGAACTTGTCGCTGTGGTGGAACCCGATCACCGGACCCAGGTGAGCGTCGCCCAGGCCGCGCTTGTGTTCGTGCGGACCGTTCTTGATGTTCAGCCGTATGTCATTGAGCGGTAGCAGTGCGTGGAAGCCGAGGTTGCCACCGAGTACTTGCTGCTCGGTGACCCAGACAAACCGTGGCACGAGCGTCGTGACGCGCAGGTCGATGTCGGCCACTTTGTCGCCCGCGTTATCGCGCAAGGTGTCGGCCATATAGTTGCCGACGAACAGCTGCCCGTAGGTGCCCGGTGGCGGCAGAACCCCCATGCCGTAGATTTCGATACCCATTGGCCAGGAGGAGACACCGCCTTCGGTAGCCTGAACCAGTGATGTGCTGTCGGCCAGGAGCAGGCCAGCGCTGAGGGCAAGGGAAGTGCAGTGAGTGAGAGTTTGACGCATGAGAAGTCCAGCCTTTTTATTGTTGTGAACGATGCGGGATATGAATTCCCGCAAGGTCGCTTCTCAACTATCGTGCCAACTCAAATTATTAATTATTTCGTTTAAAATCAATGACTTGATAATTAATTAGGGCAATTGAAATCTCTTCTTGCGGCGCTGTCGGCGGTTTTTGTTAAGAGAATTCGGCTGGCCGCGGAAAGTTCGAATGTTCAGGTCTCGCTGTCGCCATGCCTGGCCGCATGGCGGAAGGCATTCGGAGTCTGGCCACTGAGGCGGCGAAAAAAGCGCGAGAAGTAGGTGGGGTCGCTGAAGCCGAGATGATCGGACAGATGGCTGATACTCATGTTGGTATAAATCAAGCTTCGTTTGGCTTCCAGCATCACACGCTGGTGAATCATTTGCAGCGCCGTTTGCCCTGTCAGTTCCCGGCACAAGGTATTGAGATGCACATTGGAGAGCCCGATGCGATGAGCAAAGGTATCGACGCAAAGGTGCTCGCGGTAATGCTGCTCTATCAACCTGATGAAGTGGCCAAGCATGTGCTGATTGCGCTCGCCAAGGTTGCGTGGTGAGGTCTTCATTTGTCGTTGTCGACTGATCCAGACCATCAGTACGCTGACCAACGAGTGCAGTTGCAGGTCACGGGACGGCGCGCTGTTCAGGTATTCGTGGTGGAGTGCGGTGAACAGGGGCGTCAGATAGCGGCGCTCGCGTCCGACCGGGTAACAACCCGTTGAGGCTAAAACAGTCAGGGGGGCGCCCATTTGCTCCTCCAGCCGGGCGACCAGGGGAGCACTCAGGGTCAGGACGTAGCCTTCGATGTTTTCCGAGAAATGAAAGCCATGCACCGTCATGGGCGGGACGACCTGAATGGCCGCTTCCAGCACATCACTGCGCTTGCCCTCGATCTCGACCACGGCCTGGCCGCGCTGGACATATAGCAGCTGAAACAGGTCGGCATGGCGGTGTGGCTTGATCTCCCAATGATGCAGGCTGCTACGTTTGGGAATGGACTCACAGTGCAGCAAGTCAGACGTTGGCCACGTCTGGCTTTCTCCGTACAACTTAAATACAGGGATGTTAGTGAGACCTGTTTTCATTGTTCAACCGACCTGCCGGGAGCTAATAAGAGGAGGTAGTGCGTTAACCGATAATCGAACCGAATTACTAAAAGTGCAATTTCTCGTGGGTTTTATCCCCTGTTTTTCGAAAATTTGTCAGTAAAAATGCAAGGGAAGAATAAATCTAAAACATCCGGCCGCTGTTCCGCATCGGCTGGAGTGCTTACGAGAAGCCAAAATAATGAAAACTCAGATCGCTATCATTGGTGCTGGTCCTTCCGGTCTTCTGTTGGGCCAATTGCTGCACAAGGCCGGTATCGACAATGTCATTGTCGAACGTCAAACGCCTGAATACATCCTCAACCGTATTCGTGCCGGGGTGCTGGAGCAAGGCACTGTCGACATGCTGCGCGAAGCCGGTGTCCACGAACGCATGGATGCCGAAGGCCTGGTCCACGACGGCGTTGAGTTGCTGGTTTCCGGCAAGCGCGTGCGTGTTGACCTGAAGGGGCTGACTGGCGGCAAGACGGTAATGGTCTATGGCCAGACCGAGGTGACCCGGGATTTGATGGACGCCCGCACCGCCAGTGGCGCTCCAGTCATCTACTCAGCCGCGAATGTGCAACCGCACGAAATGAAGGGCGAAAGTCCCTATCTCACCTACGAAAAGGATGGCCAGACTCATCGGATCGATTGCGACTACATTGCCGGTTGCGACGGATTCCACGGGGTTGCCCGACAGAGCATTCCCGCAGAGGTGCTCACCCACTACGAGCGCGTGTATCCATTCGGCTGGCTGGGACTGCTGTCCGACACCCCGCCGGTCAACCACGAGTTGATCTATGCCCACCACGACCGTGGCTTCGTGTTGTGCAGTCAGCGCTCGCTGACCCGCAGCCGTTACTACCTGCAAGTACCGCTGACCGACAAGGTCGAGGAGTGGTCCGACGAACGCTTCTGGGATGAGCTCAAGGCACGTCTGCCACAGGACGTTGCGCAAAAGCTGGAGACCGGTCCTTCGCTGGAAAAGAGCATCGCGCCGTTGCGCAGCTACGTCGTCGAGCCAATGCAGTACGGCAAGTTGTTTCTGCTCGGCGACGCCGCCCATATCGTGCCGCCAACCGGTGCCAAGGGCTTGAACCTGGCCGCCTCGGACGTGTGCTACCTGTATCGCATCCTGGTCAAGGTCTACAAGGAAGGGCGTACGGACTTGTTGGAGAAATACTCCGAATTGGCACTGCGCCGTGTCTGGAAGGGGGAGCGTTTCAGCTGGTTCATGACCAACCTGCTGCACGACTTCGGCGATCACAAGGACGCGTGGGACCAGAAGATGCAGCAAGCCGACCGTGAATATTATTTCAACTCACACGCCGGTCTGGTCAACATCGCAGAGAACTACGTGGGCCTGCCCTACGAAGACATCGAGTAATCCACTTCTACCGCGCCCACCGTCAAGTGGTGGGCGTTAAATCATAAATAAGGAGGTGGAGATGGGCCTGTTCGACTGGAAACACTGGCTGGTGCTCTTGCTCGTAGTGGCGGTGCTGTTCGGAGGTAAACGCCTGAAGAGCCTGGGATCCGACTTGGGCGAGACGATCAAGGGTTTTCGCCGCTCGATGAGCAGCGACGACGAGGCGCAGCCTCAGGTTGCAACGTCGGCGCGGGTGCAGAGCGATACCGCGCAAACTCCGCTGACACAAAGTGGACAGGCACCATTGGGCCATTAATCGCTTCTCGATTTACACCCTTCGTTTACCGAGGACCGCGTTCATGTTGTTTAAGCGTTCGATACGCACACAGGTGCTGACGTCGATAGGGGCCAGCCTGTTGTTGGTCATGCTATCGGTGCCGCTCTGTGTCTATTTTTTCACTAACGTCCTGTCTGAACCGACATGGTTCACGGGAGCCCTGGCACTTCTGGCCGTTGGTGGGCTGGCGTGGTTACTGGCTCTGAGGTTGTTCAACCGTGTGTTATTCGCGCCACTGGGGCATTTGCTCGAATGCATTGAGCGGTTGGATAGAAGCCATGGCGCTGAACGGGCAAACAATGCCCGGATAGACCAGGCGGGTAGCCTGCAATGGGCCACGGATACCTTGCGTGATGTGCGCCTGGAAACTTCCATGCGCCTGGAACAAAGCACCCGCCAGCTGGATGCGGCCAGTGGCGAGCTGAATTCGATCGCAATCGAGTTGGGTCAAGGCATACAAGACCAGAGTCTGCGCCTGGATCAGGTCGCTACTGCAATGGAAGAAATGGCCAGCACCGCGCAAGAAGTTGCAAGCCATGCCACGCGAGCTGCACGCGCCGCCGATGATGCCGAAAACGCGACCCAGCAAGGCGAAAAAGCCATGGTAGGCATGGTCAACGGCATCAACGACATCCGCGATGAAATCACCAACACGGCTAAAGTCATCCATCGCCTGGCAGATGACAGTGGGCGAATCGGTGAGGTGCTGGCGGTCATCCACAGCATTGCAGAACAAACCAATCTGCTGGCGCTGAACGCCGCCATTGAAGCTGCCAGGGCCGGCGAGCAGGGGCGAGGCTTTGCCGTCGTGGCCGACGAAGTACGCAACCTGGCACAACGTACTGCCCAGTCCACGGCTGAAATCAACACCATCATCGCCACCGTGCAAAAGGGCGCAGAAAGTGCGGTACAAGCCATCGAGAGTGGGAAGCGCAGCATCGAGAGCGGCATTGATCAGGTCCAGCTCGCCGGCAAGATTCTGGGTGGCGTCACCGACGCGGTGCAGACCATCTGCGACATGAACCAGCAGATCGCCGTTGCGGCCGAAGAGCAGACGCTGGTCACCGAAGATATTTCACGCAACCTCAGCGAATTGGTGGTGATTTCTGCGAGCAATCAGGAAAACGTGCGACGCACCGAGAGTGCGGGTAAAAGCCTGCACCTGGTGGTCGGCGTACTCACCGAGCTGGAAAAATGAATACCTGTGCTGCGCAGCCAGTCATCACGCTTGGACTATGACGGTTTGTGAGCGGGCTGCGGACAGTCGTCTGGATGTATTCGCGTTACGCGGCATTGATCGTGAGCGGGGCGCAATGGTACTGGTGCGACCGGATCAGTTCATCGCCCATGTTTTGCCCACTATCGGTCGCTCAACCTTGTTCGTGTCGATCGGATCTGTACCCACCTGCCGTGTTCGGCCGGTGGGTACATTGGGCGCACTCGCGCAGGCATCATTGGCCGATGCGAACAGGCGTGAGACTGTTTCTGTGTGAGCGCCTGACTCATTACAGCTTTCTAATATTCAATTTCCCCCATATATCCAAAGCATTTCGCCAGGTGCCAGCCTGCTGCTCGCCTTAAGATCAAGGCTTTGAGCTGACTGTGATCCTCAGGAACAGGCGCCTTGAGGAAATATTTCGTTTCTTTTCATTTACCTTATATGCGTAAAAACATATATTCGTTAAATCGTATATGAATCGAGATTTCGCAGTGACCCGCAAGCACCGGCACCCTTTACGACATTCATGAGCGCATCAAGATATTCATCCTGGTGAAACCAAACGCTGAGCATCGATATGGCCGACCATCTGACACCGACCACTGTTTTCAAATGTCTGGCTGATGACACCCGTGTCCGCACCATGCTGCTCATTACCCGTGAAGGAGAGCTTTGTGTGTGCGAGCTGACCTGCGCCTTGAACGAAAGCCAGCCAAAAATCTCCAGGCACCTGGCGCAATTGCGTACGTGTGGCTTGTTGTCGGACCGTCGCCAAGGTCAATGGGTGTACTACCGCCTGCACCCGAACCTCCCTGACTGGGTTCATCAAGTGCTGACCACCGTGCTGGAAAGCAACAGGCATTGGCTGAGCCCTGATGCCAAACGCCTTGATGAAATGGGTGACCGTCCTGAACGGGCAGCCGTGTGCTGTGCAAGCAAAATCGCCTGATTGCGCCTTCGACTGCGAGACTGCTCGATGAAAATCCTGTTCCTCTGCGTTTGCCACGGTGATTGGCCCATTGGTGGAAGTGCCGGTACTGATATCTCTGGTCGGTGTGGCCCTTTGGCTGAAACGCCGCTGGTTCGATGAATCCAAGAGCGCCATTGCGCAGGACAAAGACTATGTTTGATGACCAAATCCCCCAACTCGATACCGAACTGGTTGATTTCCCATCGACTGACAAGCTGGGCATCGAGAAGACCTCTATCCATAAGCCACGCATATTGCTGCTCTACGGATCGACCCGTGAGCGCTCCTTCAGTCGCTTGTTGGTCGAGGAGGCCGCTCGACTGCTGGAGCACTTCGGCGCCGAGGCGCGGATTTTCAATCCGTCAGGTTTGCCGCTGCCCGATGACGCACCGGACGATCACCCACGTGTGAAGGAGCTGCGCGAGCTGATGCTGTGGTCCGAGGGGCAGGTTTGGTGCTCTCCAGAACGTCACGGTTCCATGAGCGCGGTTTTCAAGGCGCAGATCGATTGGGTGCCACTGGCGATGGGCGCGGTACGCCCGACCCAGGGTAAAACCCTCGCCGTCATGCAGGTGTGCGGTGGCTCGCAGTCGTTCAACGTGGTCAATCAGCTGCGAGTGCTGGGACGTTGGATGCGCATGTTCACCATCCCTAACCAATCCTCCGTGCCGAAGGCCTATATGGAATTCGACGATAACGGCCGGATGAAACCTTCTCCGTTCTACGACCGTGTCGTTGATGTGATGGAAGAGTTGGTGAAATTCACGCTGCTGCTTCGCGACCGTCAGGACTATCTGGTTGATCGTTATTCCGAACGCAAGGAGTCGGCGGAAGAACTCATGAAGCGTGTTAATCAGCGCTCCATCTGAGGCTTTTTCACCGTGCCACAACACCCATATTCCGTACTGCCCCGTGCCCAGGGAAGAAGGGCGCCCGTACAGGATTGGTCGTTGCGTCCACAAGCGATTCAGCATCCTGCCCCTATTGAAAACATCGCCCGGTTCGATATCCCGTCGAACGCCCACTGACAGCAGATACGGAGCACCACAACATGACGATCAAAGTTGGCATCAATGGTTTCGGCCGGATCGGTCGCCTCGCGCTGCGAGCCGCCTGGAGCTGGCCAGAGTTTGAGTTCGTGCAGATCAACGATCCAGCAGGGGACGCGGCGACTCATGCGCACCTGCTTAATTTCGACTCGGTGCATGGTCGTTGGCATTTCCAGGCTGATTCCGAGGGCGACAGCATCGTCATCGACGGCAAACGAATCAAGGTATCGGCCAATAAGACGATTGCCGACACCGATTGGTCGGGCTGTGATCTGGTGATCGAAGCCAGCGGCAAAATGAAGACGGTTGCGGTCCTCCAGTCTTACCTGGACCAAGGCGTGAAGCGCGTGGTGGTCAGTGCGCCAGTGAAAGAGAAGGGCGCGTTGAACATTGTCATGGGCGTCAACCATCAGCTATTCAAACCGGCGGAACATCGCATCGTCACCGCCGCTTCATGCACGACCAACTGCCTGGCGCCGGTGGTGAAAGTCATCCACGAGAAACTGGGCATTCGCCACGGTTCGATCACCACCATCCACGACCTGACCAACACCCAGAGCATTCTCGATCAGCCGCACAAGGACCTGCGCCGAGCGCGTGCCTCGGGGATGAGTTTGATTCCGACCAGCACCGGCTCGGCCACCGCGATTGCGGAAATTTTCCCGGAGCTGCGTGGGCGCCTGAATGGGCACGCCGTACGTGTGCCATTGGCCAACGCTTCGCTGACGGACTGTGTCTTTGAGGTCGAGCGGGCCACCACGGTCGAAGAGGTGAATAAACTTCTCAAGGACGCCTCCGAGAACGAGCTCAAAGACATCCTCGGTTTCGAGGAGCGTCCACTGGTGTCCATCGATTACCGTACCGATCCGCGCTCGTCGATCATCGATGCGCTGTCGACCATGGTCATCAATGGCACCCAGGTCAAACTCTATGCCTGGTACGACAACGAATGGGGCTATGCCAATCGCACCGTCGAACTGGCCAGAATGGTCGCAATGGCAGTCTGAGGAGCGGTCATGAAAGCGTTGTCAGCCCTCGCTCCGGAAGTGCGGCAGTACTTGCTGGTCACGGGCAATTACTGGGCCTTCACCCTCACCGACGGCGCCTTGCGCATGTTGGTGGTGCTGCACTTCCACGCGTTGGGCTACAGCCCCCTTCAAATCGCGGCCCTGTTTTTGTTCTACGAGCTGTTTGGCGTGATTACCAACCTGGTGGGGGGTTACCTCGGCGCCCGGTTGGGTCTTAACCGGACCATGAACATCGGGCTGGGTCTTCAGGTCGCGGCGCTGCTGATGCTGACGGTGCCTGGCGCCTGGCTGACCATCCCGTGGGTGATGGGGGCTCAGGCGCTGTCGGGGATTGCCAAAGACCTGAACAAGATGAGCGCCAAAAGCTCCATCAAGCTTCTGGTTCCGGATGGGCGGCAGGGCAAGCTCTACCAGTGGGTGGCGATCCTCACCGGCTCGAAGAACGCACTCAAGGGTGTCGGCTTCTTTCTGGGCGGGGCCCTGCTGGCATCGATCGGCTTCAAAGGTGCCTTGCTGGCCATGGCGGGTGTCCTGGCGCTGATCTGGATCGGCAGCTTGATCCTGTTGAAGAAGGACTTGGGCAAGGCCAAAGCCAAGCCCAGGTTTCGCGACATCCTGTCCAAGAGCCGGGCAATCAACATCCTCTCGGCGGCGCGGATGTTCCTGTTCGGCGCCCGCGATGTCTGGTTCGTGGTGGCCTTGCCGGTGTACCTGAGCAGCGTGTTCGGCTGGGACTTCTGGGCGGTCGGGGGCTTCCTGGCGGCCTGGGTGATTGGCTACGGCATCGTCCAGTCCCTTGCGCCCGCCATCACCGGCAAGAAACGTGGGCACGTACCCGATGGTCGTGCGGCGTTTCTATGGGCGCTGGCGCTGGCGGGCCTGCCTGCGGCCATTGCTCTGGGGCTCGATACCGGGCTGTCGCAACAGGGGGTGTTGCTCGGCGGATTGATGGTCTTTGGTGCGCTGTTCGCGGTGAACTCTTCGCTGCACAGCTACCTGATCGTGTCATACGCCAAGGAAGACGGCGTGTCGCTGGATGTCGGGTTTTACTACATGTCCAACGCCATGGGACGGTTGGCAGGCACGGTGCTCTCCGGCTGGGTTTATCAGGTGTATGGACTGGGTGCGTGCTTGTGGATATCGAGCGCATTCGTGTTGCTCGCAGCCCTGATCTCCATAGGGTTACCGAGGCATGCCGAGGCGATGTGAAGGTCAGCTCCGTGACTCTATGACGAATGATGTCGCCAGCGTCGGGACCGCCGGAACCTGTACCGATTACAAATAAATCAAAGTCGTAAGTCATTTCGTTTCCCTGCAAGGACAGCACAGCGCGTGTGCGTCAAAAGTGGCAATGGCTTCTGTGTCCAGTCTCGCTATCCCGGCGCAATCAGAGAGCCAGCAGGGTTGTCATGACTCAATTGTGCTGGGTGAAACAATCCAGGCCGCGATCTGGCATGAACGATCAGGCGATGCCCGCCAAGCCGTGCCCCTGGGGTTGTAGCCTGCTGCTGTCGACTGACCGATAGCGTCCAGGAGCGAATACAATGCAGCGCATAAGCAGAGCCTATCGAGGGGAACCCGCATGCTGCTACGACATTTGCGCTATTTACTGGCCGTCGCGGACAACGGCGGCTTTACCCGCGCTGCCGAGGCGTTGCATGTTTCCCAGCCGACCTTGTCCCAACAGATCCGGCAACTGGAAGAGTCGCTCGGCGTTGTGCTGTTCGACCGAACATCGCGGACAGTGAAACCGACCGACGCGGGGCAGGCCTACATCGAATGCGCGCGTCGCGTGCTGGTGGAGTTGGCCGCTGGCAAGCGCGCACTGCACGATGTGAAGGACTTGTCCCGGGGCACCTTGCGCCTGGCCATGACACCGACGTTCATGGCGTATCTCGTCGGGCCACTGGTACGCGACTACAAAAACCGCTATCCCAACATCCATCTGGAAATCTTTGAATTGTCGATGGACGATATCGAAACCGGGTTGGCGGAGGATTCGCTGGATATCGCGATCGCATTTGACCAAGTGAGAAATGCGGACATCGAATCGATTCCGGCTTTTATCGAAACCCTGGGGCTGATGGTCGGGCGCGATCACCCGCTGTACGACTGCAAGACGCCATTGACGGCCCAGCAGGTTGCTCAACTGGAGTTTGCCCTGTTGACGCCGGACTTCGTCACTCGCGTCTGTATCGATGAGTACTTTGCAAGTGCGCGGATCACGCCGAAGGTGGCGATCGAGGTCAACTCGGTCAACACACTGCTGGAAGTCATCCGGCACACGGCGATCGCCACCATTCTTCCCGAGCCGATCGCTACCCAGGACCGCGCCCTGCGCAAGCTCGCGTTGATGGACAACGGACCTCGACGCGGAGCGGCGTTACTGCGGCGCAAAAACAACTACCACAGCGCAGCTTCCGTCGCCTTCATGGAGTTGGTGTCAGGAACCACGGTGGGCGATTAGAGCCGTGCACATCATCGAGATATCGACAGCGATCATTACGCTGGGTGAACTCGGCCTGCCACCGCGCGGTTGATCACCATATCTGGCGCCGGTTATGACACCGAAGACGCCATCAAACGCTCCCATGGCTTGCTTGAAGTCATGGAAGACGAGCTGGGCCAACGTCCATTCCTGGCCGGTGACAAGCCGACGGTCGCCGACATTGCCGCCTATACGGCTGGAGTCAGTGCCTGATCAGGCAACGGCTTTTTCGGCACGGGCCCGCACGGCGCAGGTCGTCGGGTGCTTGACCAGGGACTTGAACGTCTTGTTATCGGCGTCCAGGGCGTCGATCGAACCGGCCCCGATGTCGTAGACCCAGCCATGCAGATTCAGCCGGCCTTTTTCCTGGGCCAGGCGCACGCTCGGGTGGGTCTGGATGTTGGCCAGTTGAGCGATGACATTTTCACGCACCATCGAACTCACTTTGGCGGCTTCATCTGCGTGAGGGCGTGACTCGTTGATGACTTTGGCCGATTCGGAATGTTGCAACCAGCCGGCCACGGCAGGCAGGTGATCCATGCATGTGCACTTGGCGACGGCGGTCATGGCACCGCAATCGGAATGGCCGCAGATCACGATATCGGTCACGCCCAGCACGGCCACGGCGTATTCGACAGTGGCCGACACGCCACCCGGGTGCGGGCTGTAGGACGGCACAATGTTGCCGGCGTTACGAATCACGAACAGCTCACCGGGTTCTTGTTGGGTCAGCAGCTCCGGTACCACGCGGCTGTCGGAACATGTGATGAACAACGTGCCTGGGTGTTGCGTGGTGGCCAGGTGTTTGAACAGGTCCGTCCGTTGTGGAAACGCTTCCTTTTGGAACTTCAAAAAACCTTCGATGAGCGCTTTCATGATGCGTACCTTTCATTGATTGCTTGATGGTTGAGTGACGATCAGTTGGTACAGCCGGCACCGATCACGTTGTATTCCAGCGTTCGGGTATCGCCGTGGGAGTCCTTGTAAGTCATCTGCACGGGCGTCGGACCGCAGACATCCGCGGCCGGGGTGATGTTGATCACCTTGGCGATATCCAGATGCATGCCGTAGGCATAGGGAACGGCTTCTGGTGCGACCACCGGTCCCTGTGCGTAGGCTGACAGCGAGGCCGTCAGGGACAGGGCGAGAAACAGAATTTTTTGCATGACGCGTCCTCCTTTCAAATGGGCTGATTGATAGAAGCGGGTTCGGTCGGTTTTGAAGCGGGCCCGCAAAGGCTGCGGGCCGAATGACAGGTCCGGTTGCGTCCTTAGAAAGGACGCAGTGGCAGGAACTTGCCGTCGAGGGTGATCACTGCACGGTGGCCGCCTTCCGGGTCTTCGACTTTCTTCATGTCCAGTTTGAAGTTGATTGCGCTGATGATGCCGTCGCCGAACTGTTCGTGAACCAGGGCTTTCAACGTGGTGCCGTAGATCTGGATCATCTCGTAGAAGCGGTAGATGGTCGGGTCGGTCGGCACACCCGACAGGCTGCCGCGCAGCGGGATGATTTGCAGGCGGGCTACCGAATCGGCGTCCAGGTCCAGTTTCTTGCCGATCACGTTCGCTGCGTTTTCTGGCAGCGGGTGCTGACCGAGCAGAGCGGCGGTGACGTAAGCCAGACCAAGGCCGGTGCCTTCAACCAGGTCCTCGAAGGAGAGGTTTTTGCGAGCCTTGGCGTCCAGGATTTTGGCGGTCAGTTCGAGGCTGGTGTCGTTGTAAGCGTGAGACTGTTGCATGGTGAATCTCCTGTCGGGGTTGCTGGTTGGGTGTTGCTTGGGTGTGAAGCAATCCTCTGCCGTTTGTTCGATAGCGTCCAAGACCGATATGCAATCCTTTGCATAGGTCTCGCCTATAGATGCAGATCGGAGTGCGCGCAGCTGTTGGCCCCGCACCGAGGCGAATGCGTGAAGGTGTGGATCGCGGGGAAAAAGCCGGAAAACGTATGCGCCCAGTGGGTTTGTATTGCTGTGTATCTCCAGTGTCGCCAGCGACCTCGGCATACAAAAAACCGGTCAGTCGGACATGTGGGAGATACACCGTTGACTCGAAATGGACTCACTGCATGAGCGAAACCCGACTCGGCGTTTACCGTGCACTGACCGGAGAAATTCAATGCCTCGTTTCAACACCCATAAGATTCTCGGCAGGTTTGCTGCCGCCCTGGCCGCCGCCGTGTCCCTTTGTGCATTCGCGGGGATGGCACAGGCTGAAGCGGCTCACGAGACGTCTGCGGCGAAAAGCTGGCAGACAGGCCTGCATCGCACGGATCTGGTGAAACGTGATCTGGGCGTTTCCGACCGCGAAGTGATCCAGGTCCGCGTTGACTTCGAGCCGGGGGTCGCAGCACCCAGGCATTCGCACCCCGGTGTGGAAGTGGCTTACGTCATCAGTGGCACCTTTCAGTATCAGCTCGAGGGGCAGCCAGCGGTGACGCTCAACGCCGGTGACTCGCTTTACATTCCGGAAGGAACCGCCCACACCGCGACGAACATCGGCACGACCGCCGGTTCGGAACTGGCGACCTACATCGTCAAGAAGGACACTCCGCTGGTTGTTTTGCAAAAATAAGCGGCCTGCGCCGATTGCCTGGCGGGCACGACCTCCAGGCAACCGTCACGGGCCAATTTGAGCGCTGGCGAAGGGAGCGTCAGGAAGAAAAAACCGGCCTTCAAGGCCGCCGAAAATTACCCGGCCGAGACAAACAGTGGTTCAATCCCGGTCAACCCATAAGTACAAAAAAACAGGAGTCATTGATGCAACCGATTCGTCTCGGTCTGGTGGGCTACGGCAAGATTGCCCAGGATCAACACGTTCCAGCCATCAACGCCAACCCCGCGTTCCAGTTAGTGTCGGTCGCCACGCAAGGGCGGCCCTGCGCCGGGGTTGAGAATTTTCAGTCCCTGAGCGAGTTGCTCGAACGCGGCCCGCATGTCGATGCGATAGCGTTTTGCACGCCACCCCAGGGGCGATTCGCCCTGGTCCGACAGGCGCTGGCCGCTGGCAAGCACGTGCTGGTGGAAAAACCGCCGTGCGCCACGTTGGGCGAGGCGATGGCATTGGTGGATCAGGCCGGGGAGCAAGGGGTCAGCGGATTGTTCGCCTGGCATTCACGCTATGCGCCCGGCATCGAAGCCGCCCGTGACTGGCTGGCCACCCGCACCCTGCAAAGCGTGCAGATCGACTGGAAGGAAGACGTTCGCAAATGGCACCCCGGCCAGGCATGGATCTGGCAACCTGGTGGCCTGGGCGTCTTCGATCCGGGCATCAACGCCTTGTCGATTGCCACCCATCTGCTGCCGCTGCCGCTGTTCGTTGAGTCAGCCGAACTGCGAGTCCCCGCAAACTGCCAGTCGCCCATCGCCGCTTCCATCAAAATGTCTGACGCGCGCCACCTCGATGTTCGCGCGGAGTTCGATTTCGACCACGGACATGACGAACTCTGGAGCATCGAGATTCGTTGCTCCGAAGGTATCCTGCGACTGGACAACGGGGGGGCGCGCTTGAGTATTGATGGCGTGCGCCAGGCCGTGTCGGAGGAGGGCGAGTACGCGGCGGTGTATCGACATTTTCAGCAGTTGATTGCCGACAAAGCCAGTGACCTGGACCTCCAGCCGCTGCGACTGGTGGCCGACAGCTTCTTTGTCGGCAGCCGGACGGAGGTTGAGCCGTTCTTTGACTAGCGGCCGCCAGCCGTTACCGTGATAAAGCGTTCACGCCGGACGGTTTGCGACTGGCGTTTGCCTCGGGCAAGTCAGGTATGTCCGTTGCCGGGCGATGGGCTGATTTCCTCGCCCTGAATGTCTGGCATCGTCGCATGCCCCGGTGTGAACACTGTCGGGCATGCGCAACGTTCACCGCAGTCAGAGCGAGTAGCTGATCGCCTGTCCAAGGTTATTGTCCTGCGTGCCAGCGATCAGGTGCAGTGGCACATGCTGCTGCGCATCCACGGACTGGATTTCGATACTGCCCACCACATGGAGCTGTCGCTCACTCAGTCCGGTCGACTCTTCTTCCTTTGCCTTGGCCATTCTCGCGTGGTTCGCTGCGATTTCATTGAGAGTTGACACGTTACATCTCCGGTGACTGACCAAGCGTATCGCTGGCGTCCTTAAGCGTTGAATTGAGGCGCAGCCGCGTCAGAATTATGTCGTTCTGGGGTGCTACGTCGGGCCTTTGCAAACCCTAAGCCAGACAGGGGCCCAGTTGTCGTTCCGTTTTCATTTACGACGAAAGGTTGCCTTGGCCACGCGGCGCAGGATCACACTATCGGTACTTGATGACGATCCCTTTAAGCTTGCGTCCCTCAATGGTCTGTACATCGCGAGCCCATAGTGGCCCGTTGACATAAGCACCCACCGCTTGAATATGGTCATAGACCACCACCACCGCATCGCCCCCGAGCTTGGCCGCCTCATCCCGCAGTTTTTCTTCTACCTGGGTGATGGGTGGCGCGGGATCGACGCTGGCGTCAATCAATATTTCACCCAATCGAACATGCGGGCGCAGCGGTTCGGTACGCAGTACGACCACTTCACTGGGCAGTGTTGGCGCGGGATGCTCGACGCCGACATAAGCGGTCGTTCGGGCGTCGACGGTTGCGCACCCGCCGAGAGTCAGCAGGGTGACGATGAGCCCGCCAGCCAGAAGCGACAGTTTCAACCGGGCGGACCATGACAGGTCATGGACTGGCATAGGGGATCCTCCGAAAGGTCGCTGCTATGCGGGTGACTATTTGACGGTAGCAGACGGCCCGAGAGTTGCCAGCAAGCCCAACCTCTGCCGGTCGGGCTTTTCATGCCTTGAGCATCGCGATCAGCAAGGCGTGCTCACTGATCCTTTTCGCAGTTGACCATCCATGACACGCCAAAACGGTCCACCAGCATGCCAAAACGGGCCGCCCAAAACGTGGCATCCAGGGGCATTTGCACACTGCCGCCCTCCGACAGTGCGGCGAAGACCCGCTCGGCCTCGGCGATGCTGTCGACGTTGAGGGAAATCGAGCAACCGCTCATGTCGTCCACCGGGCGATCGGGCGTGGTGTCCGAGCCCATGAGCACTTGATCGCCCACCAGCAGGCGGGTGTGAATGATCAGGTTGTGCAGGTCTTTGGGCATGTGTTCGCCGGCAGGGGTTTCACCGAAAGTCATCATGGCTTCGATCTGGCCTTGCAGGCTTTGGGCGTAGAAGGTGAACGCGGCTTTACAGTCGCCATTGAAGATGAGGTAGGGATTGATTTTCATGGTTCGGCTCCCGGTCATTGAAGGTGCACATCGGATTGGACGTTGCGTTCGACGGCAAAATTCCGATGGCATTGACCCGGCAAGCAAAGCGCTAAATCGTGGCGGGAACCTGGGTTTTTTTAGATGTTTTCTCGATAGACGAGGCCAGGCTTATTGCCTCGCTCGCGCGGCGTGGCGCCAGCAGGCGTTCGATGGCGCCGCTCACCATGTTTTCCAGAAGCTCGTCGTGCTCGCGTTCATCGAGTGTGTGCGAGGTCAACCAGGTGGGCGCACTGTTGAGCAGCGCGGCAATGGCGTGCCCGGCCGCCAACTGGCCCGCCTCACTGAACCGCGAACGCGCGCCGAGCATCAGCAGCAACTTGCGCTCGTATTGCTCGCGCAGATGCTGAACCCGTACCTGTTGCTCTTCATTCAGGCAGCCGCCGTCGCGCTCTGCCAGACGAAAATGCCATGGCATGTCGCGATGCAGGTTCAAGTGCGCGCGGATCACATTGTTGAGTCGATCACGCCTGGCCGGGGCTTTTTTCTCGATACGGCCGAGGGTGGCCAACAGCTCTTCGTAGAACTCCTCGATCAGATCGAGCAGCAAGTGCTGTTTGCTCGGGTAATGGTGATACAACGAGCCTGGGGAAAGCCCCAGGCACGTGGCGAGCTCACGCATGCCGACCTGACCGAAACCTTTGCTAGCAAAGAGCTCCAGCACCTTGTCCCGGTATTCGGCGAAACGCGAGCAACGCTCAGGCATAGGCATGGAAGCCGCGCCCCGTTTTGCGTCCCAGATAACCGGCGGCGACCATTTCCTTGAGCAGCGGCGCCGGACGGTATTTGCTGTCGTTGAAGCCTTCGTAAAAGGCTTCCATGATCGCCAGCAGGGTGTCCAGGCCGATCAGGTCCGCCAGCGCCAGTGGGCCGATCGGCTGGTTGCAGCCCAAGCGCATGCCGGCGTCGATGTCCTCGGCGCTGGCCAGGCCTTCCTGCAATACCAGGATGGCTTCGTTGATCATCGGCACCAGAATCCGGTTCACCACAAAACCCGGACGGTTGCCGGCGGTGATCGCGGTTTTGCCGAGTCTGGTCGCCATTTCCAGTGCCAGGGCATGGGTGGTGTCGCTGGTCTGCAGGCCGCGGATGACTTCGATCAGGCCCATCACGGGCACCGGATTGAAGAAGTGCAGGCCGATGAAACGCTCAGGCTGGCTGACGCTGGCGGCGAGTTGGGTGATCGACAGCGACGAGGTGTTGGAGGCGATTGCACAGTCGGTGCTGACCTGGGCTGCGATCTGTTGCAGCACTCGCAGTTTCAGATCGAGGTTCTCGGTCGCCGCTTCGATCACCAGTTGCGCGCCTTTCAGGCTGGCGTAATCGGTGCTGGTGCGGATCTTGTCGAGGGCGGCGAGTTTTTGCTCCGGCGTCAGGGTTTCCTTGGCGACCTGCCGATCGAGATTTTTGCCGACAGTGGCGAGGGCTTTTTGCAGCGCGCTCTCGGAGATATCGATCAAGGTCACGTTGAAACCGGCCAGGGCGCAGACTTGCGCAATACCGTTACCCATGGTGCCGGCGCCGATCACGCCAATGTTTTGCAGATTCATCTTGCCGTCCTTCGAGTCAAACCTTGCGATACCTTGGCCGCCGTGATGGCCGAAGGCGTACTATTGGCCCGGAGTCTAGAGCTGGCGGGGCGGTTGTCCTATGCCGAAACTGTTCAACGGCACTGATGTTTTTTGCCATTTCGGGTGATGGGGAGTGAAGCGTTCACATGCGGGAAAAGGACTCAGTGGCCGCCTACTTCGTACAGGCAATGCTCCACGGGACAGGGGACGACCCGCAGCGTGTGCGGGCCGTGCTTGAGCAGGCCGGCATCGATCCGGCGGTGATCCGGCAGCCCATGGCGCGGGTGCCGGCCAATGCGTTTGCGGCTTTGTGGCTGATCCAGATCCGCGAATTGAACGACGAGTTTTTCGGGCTCGACTCCCATGGCATGCCACCGGGCGCTTTCGCCCTGATTTGCCGGGCATTGATTCAGGAGCCCGACCTACACAAGGCCATGCGCCAGTGCCTGGTCAATTTCGGCCTGTTCCTGCGCGACTTTCGCGGCACCCTGACCGTGCGCGGCAAACGCGCGGTCATCAGCCTTGACAGCCATTCGGCCACCCAAGACGCCAGCCGCTTCGGCGAAGAAACGTACCTGGTGCTGATGATCAGTCTGCTGTGCTGGCTCGGTGGCCGGCGCATTCCGATCGACCGTGCCGATTTTCGCCACAAGCGTCTGCCGCTGAGCGATGACCGACTGCTCTGGGGGCCGAATCTGACCTTTGGCGCCGAGCGCACCGAAATAGAATTCGCCAGTCACTATCTGCGTCTGCCGGTGGTTCAGGACCTGGCTTCGCTCAAAGTGTTCCTGCGCACCGCGCCGCAATGGCTGGTGATCCGCTTCCGCAACCAGCATGGCCTGGCGTCCCAGGTGCATCAGCGTTTGCGCAGCAGCCATTACAGTGATTGGCCGACCCTGCAGGCCTTCGCCCTCGAACAGCATTTGAGCCCCAGCACCTTCCGCCGAAAACTCGAGCGTGAAGGGTGTTCCTATCAAGAGATCAAAGACGAAGTACGGCGTGCCGTGGCGTTCGAGCAATTGCGTGAAAGTCGGGCAAGCATCAGCGACATCGCCGAACAGCTGGGTTTTCAGGAACCGAGTGCGTTCCACCGCGCGTTCAAGAAGTGGACGGGGGAGAGCCCGGGGCGCTATCGGGCCCGGTATCAGGGGGAGCGGGCCGGCACTTCAGTGGAGTCCGAGGCGTGAGCGCCTTACTGATTCGCTTCACCTCACTGCTCGACCAGGCCCGACGAGCCCTGCTGCTGGTCTGGGGTACCTCGCGCGGGTTGTTTCTCGGCCTGGTACTGGCGACGCTGATTGCCGGCGTTCTTCCAGCGCTCGCGGCCTGGTTGGGGCAGCGCATCGTCGACGCCGTGGTGTTCGCCATGCAGTTGCATGCGCAACAGGGCAGTGCGCCGTTGTGGCCGGTGGTGCGTTATGTGCTGATGGAGGCGGGTGTGTTGGCATTATTGTCCGCCACCCAGCGCGCGCTGTCGGTCCAGCAGTCGCTGCTGCGCGTGCAGTTGGGGCAGAAGGTCAACACGATGATTCTGGAAAAGGCCCAGACATTGTCGCTGGTGCAGTTCGAGAATTCCGAGTTCTACGACAAGCTGGTGCGGGTACGCCGCGAAGCCTCGACCCGCCCGTTGGCCCTGGTGATGAAGTCGTTGGGGCTGATCCAGAACCTGATCGTATTGATCAGTTTTGGCGTGCTGCTGGTGCATTTTTCGCCGTGGGCGCTGGTGCTGTTGGTGGTCGGTGCGCTGCCGGTGTTCTTTGCCGAGGCGCATTTTTCCGGAGACGCCTTTCGCCTGTTTACCCGCCGTGCGCCAGAGAGCCGGCAACAGACCTACATCGAGACGCTGCTCTCCCACGAGGGCTACATCAAGGAGGTCAAACTGTTCGGTTTCGCGCCGCTGTTGTTGCAGCGCTATCGCGATACGTTTGCCCGTCTCTACGCCGAAGACCGGCGCCTGACCCTGCGCCGCGATGGCTGGGGATTCGTTCTCGGCTTGCTGGGCACCGGGGCGTTTTATCTGGCGTATGCCTGGGTGGTGGTCGATACCGTGCACGGCAGCATCAGCCTCGGACAGATGACCATGTACCTGGTGTTGTTCAAACAGGGTCAGACGGCGGTGAGCAGCAGCCTGAGCGCCATCAGCGGTCTGTACGAAGATGGCCTCTACCTCTCGAGCCTCTACGAATATCTGGCCGAACCCGTGGTGGTCGACACGGGCCACCTTACCGTCGGTGCGGTGCCCGGCGATGGCTTGCGTTTCGAGAACGTCGGTTTTCGTTACCCGGGCGCCAGTCGTGCGGCGCTGGAAGGCATCGATCTGCACCTTGTCCCCGGCCACAGCCTGGCGCTGGTGGGGGAGAACGGTTCGGGCAAGACCACCCTGATTAAACTGTTGACCCGCTTATACCGGCCCGATCAGGGGCGCATCCTGCTTGATGGCAGCGACCTGCAGGCCTGGGAGGAAGACGCATTGCGTCGGCGTATCGGCGTGATTTTCCAGGATTACATTCGCTACCAGTTCTCCGTCGGCGAGAACATCGGCGTGGGCGACACCCTGGCGTTCGACGATCAACAGCGCTGGCAGGAGGCCGCTGCCGAGGGCATGGCCGCGCCCTTTATCGAGCGTCTGGATCGCGGCTATGCCACGCAACTGGGGCGCTGGTTTGCCGGTGGCCAGGAGTTGTCCGGCGGGCAGTGGCAGAAGATCGCGTTGTCCCGCGCGTACATGCGTCGCGATGCCGATATCCTGATTCTGGACGAGCCGACCTCGGCGCTCGATCCGGCGGCGGAAGCCGCGGTGTTCGAGCATTTCAGCCAGCACACCCAGGACCGCATGACCTTGCTGATTTCCCACCGTTTTTCCAGCGTGCGCAACGCCGACCACATCATCGTCCTCGATCAGGGGAAGGTGCTCGAGCGCGGCGATCATGAGCATCTGCTGGCCCAGGGCGGGCGTTATGCGCAGTTGTTCGATCTGCAGGCGCGGGGTTATCGCTGAGCAACAGCCAACAATAACCCTCTGGAAAATACCTGCTTCTTATTCGGAATTCTGATGCTTAGTTATGCAACATCCGTTGATAACAGATATGCGCGAACGAAACGTTCGGCACGTTGTGGCCTCCCACCCCTGAGGCTTCTTTTCCTTGAATCTGGATCAGCCAATAGCCCAGGTTGTATTCAACCTCCCATTGATAGTAATACTTGCCGCTGCTGGTCCAGAACGGGGCAGATTTCAGACGGCCATGACAACTGCCCAACTCAATGCCTTGCACCGCACTGCCTGTGCTATCTGTCATAAGAGGGGTGTTGGTCTCGCCCGCCCCCTTGTTCAATATCAAGGTAGCCGTGGCGCCTTCGAGCGGGTGTCCTGTCGAATCCGCCAATCGGACCGACCAGTTCAAGACTTTATAGGCCTGGGTGTTCGCCCAGTAGAGCGGTAGCTCACTGGCATCGCCGACGACGCGGCTGTCGGCGTAATAGGGCGCTGAACCAAATTCAATTTTGTAGGTACTGCCCGGCACGTAAGGAGTGGAGGACGTCTTCGAAATGCGAACCTGAATTTCCTGATTCGGTTGTAAGTCGGACATCGTTAAGGGGGCCCCCCAAGGAACAGCGACCCACGTGCCATTGCGATTGTATTCAAGAGTCACTGGCGAGCCTTTCTGCTGTTTTGCATGAATCCACACATCTTGCCCTCGTACAGCTGTGAAGCTGTAATGCTTCACATCCGTTTCGTCAGCCAGACTGTCCTCCAGGGTATTCAGTTTATCGGGCAGTGCCGTTGTCGCCGTCGGAATTTTAGAGGCAATGGCCGGAATAGCTGATGCGCTCAAAAAAGATATCGCCGGTGCTACGCCGGCCGCCAGGAACATTCCCCAAAACAACAATACCGAGCGTGCCCCGGTGCTTTTAAAACAAGTAATCCACATGATGACGTTCTCATAATTTAAATCAGATGCCAGAAGTAAAAGTTCTGGAGCGGTTGTGCCCAAGCAGGCATCTGTATTTAAACGTTCTCCTCTTTGTAAAAGACGGTACATATTTATCGCTGGCGTTACAGCAGGCCTTTTATCTTGGTCAGCAACGAGCTGCTCGAAAATACCTACTTGTTGTTCGGATTTGTCCTACGCATTTATCAGGTCATCCATTTCCCGTTTCGGCCGTTATGCAACATGGAATCCCCATGACGAGAAGTTGATATGAATATAAATGCCGCTGCATCAACTCAAATGCCCAACCCGAAAATGGTGAAGGCAACCACTGAACAAAACCCGACAGACGAAGCAGAAAAGCCGCTGATTGATAAGAAAGTGAGGTTGGCCATCGAGAAACTCCAGGCTCCTACAATTACAGGCCTCACCATGGATGACTTGGATGCAGTGGAGGCTTTTATTGATACATCCCCTTTAGGCGCCGGGTACGTTGGTCTATACAGTCGGATAGACAGCTTTAGATTTACAATCCTCTGGGCAAAAGAATCCCGCGCAGCCGATGCGCTCAAAGAAATCGACGCAATCTACTCCGACTTCAAAGCAGATCTGCACAGCAAATGGCCCCAATTGGCCGCAAAACCATTCGGCTACACGGTCGCCGATAACGGCCAGTTGCAAGTCACTGCGCCCCCGAACGTCCTGACGGACTGGGAAAAGGACACGTTGAACATCCTGTTAAACAAGAGAAAGGACCTGCAATCCTTGACGTTCAACCACGCCAAGGCCGTGGTTGAGCTAGTCGAACTGGATAAAAAACAGTTCGAGGGCAAGGTGACGTTGGACCTGAATAACTTCCACAAGATGATTGACTATGGATTGTTGTTTAAAAGAAGCGCGCTGGAACTGACATCAACAGATTCCTGGCTGGATCAGCTACGTAAGAAAGCCAGACAGGAGCCGATCGAGAGAACACAGGGGCTGCACATCGAGGCCTGATTAACGGATCAAGCCCGGCAACGCGAATCCGCATAACGCTTTGCCGGGTGCGTAACAGGCTTAGCTGGCCTTCATCAAACTGTCGAGTGCCTGGCGATACTGCCTGCCGCCCAGGCTCATGCTGTTGTTGTGCGTGCCGCCGGGGATCAGCAACAAGCGCTTGGGTTCGTTGGCCGCATTAAACAACTGCTGGCTGAATCGCGACGGCATGAACGGGTCGGCCAGGCCATGGACCACCAACAACGGCATGTCGATGTCGACGATCTTGTCGATGGAGTCGAACTTCTGCGACAGCAGCCAGCGCACCGGCAGCCAGTTGACCGGCAGGTTGTTGTCGGCGACTTCCGCCACCGCATCGCCCAGCGAGGTGAAGGTGGATTCGATCACCAGGCCGCGCACCGGCACCGCAACATGATCCTTTTTCGCCTGCGCGGCCAGGTCGGCGGCGAGGTCGATGGCCACCGCACCGCCCAGTGAGTGACCGTAGATCAGACGCTTGCCGGCATCCGGCTGCATGGCCGTGAAACGCTCCCACGCGGCCCGGGCGTCTTCGTAAACGCTGGCTTCCGATGGCAGGTCACCGTGGCTCTGGCCGAACCCGCGGTAATCGATGGCCAGCACCGAATACCCCATGGCGCGCAATTGCTCGATGCGAAACGCCTGGCCGGTCAGGTTCCAGCGCACGCCATGCAGATAGAGGATCGCCGGCGCATCGCGGCGCGCCGCCGGCCACCACCAGGCATGCAGGTTCTGCCCGGCCTTGAAGCTCGCGGACTTGATATCGAACTCCTGAACGTCCCCCGGCAAGCCGCGATACCAGCCGGCCGTGCCCGGTTCGATGTGAAACAGCAGCTCGCGCTCTTTGTACTTGAGTGCGCCACAACTCACCGGCAGGCCGACAAGCAGCGCGGCCATGCACAGCAGCGGCAGCCAGCGTGGGCGCAAACGGGTGAGAAAAGCAGAGGGCATCGGGTGGTCTACCGGCACAGACATGAAGTGCGCGTTTTAACAGATGTGTGCCGGCAACAGGAATAATTTCGACTTGTGGGGTCGAGCTTGCTCGCGATGAGGCTGTGACATTCCACATTCATGTCAATTGCCAGGCCGCTTTCGGGAGCAGGCATGCGCCCACAGGGATTTGCGCGGGTATCAATCCACACGCAGCACGATCTTGCCAATGTGATCGCCACCTTCCATGCGCGTATGGGCTTGGGCCGCATCGTTGAGCGCATAGACCTGGTCGATCATCGGCCGGCACCGCCCGGCGGCGAGCACGGGCCAGACGTACTCATGCAATTGTTCGGCGATCGAGGCTTTTTCTTCCCGGGTGCGTGCGCGTAACAGCGAGCCGGTGATCACCGCGCGCTTGCCCATGATCTCCAGCAGATCGACGTCCCTGGCATGAGCGCCACCGAGAAAGCCGAGCATCACCACTCGGCCGTCCATGCCCAATGCCGCGATGTTCTGGTTCAGGTACGAACCGCCCATGATGTCGAGGACGACATTAACCCCCTGGCCGGCGGTTTTTTCCTGAATGACCTGGACGAAGTCCTGATCGCGGTAGTTGATCGCTTCGGCCCCCAGTTGACGGATCGCCGCACACTTTTCCTCGCTGCCCGCGGTGGCAAATGCCTTGATGCCGAACTCGCGGCACAACATGAGTGCAGTGGTGCCGATGCCGCTGGTGCCACCCTGAATCAGCGCTCGCTGGCCTTTGCTGGCGCCGCCCATGTCGAACAGATTGGCCCATACCGTGAAGTAGGTTTCCGGGATCGCTGCCGCTTGCACCCAGTCCATGCCCTCGGGGATCGGTAGCGTCTGGCTGGCCGGGACCGCGCAATACTGGGCATACCCGCCACCGTTGGTCAGTGCGCAGACTTTGTCGCCGACCATGAAGTCACTGACTCCTGAACCGATGGCCACCACTTCACCGGCCACCTCCAGCCCCGGAATCGGGTTCATGCCGGGTTTCATCGGGTACTTGCCGGCGCGTTGAAGCACGTCAGGACGATTGACCCCGGCGGCGTGCACGTGGATCAGTACTTCGCCGGGGCCCGCCACAGGCAAGGGCACCTGGCGCGGTTGCAGGACTTCGGGTGCACCGGGCTGGGTGATTTCAATCTGGGTCATGGTTTGGGGGAGGGTCATGTTTGTTGCCTCTCAGGAATTGAAACATTTGAATAACTGTAGGCGCGAGTTTGCTCGCGATGGCAATTTGGCAGGCACGATCAATGCTGAAGGTGCCGACCTCATCGCGGGCAAGCCCGGTCCCGCATGGGGGCAGTCTGGTTCATGCAACGGTCGGTTTGATGCAGGCGCCATCATTCGGTTGACCCAGTAAACGCACCGCCAGCTCCAACAGCAATGCGACAACGATGGCCCCGGCCGCGATCACGAACATCAGGGCGTGATGGCCGCCACTGGCGTTGAACAGCGCCGAGTAGGCAAAACCGGCGATGGCCTGGAAGGAGGCAAAGGACACGGTGGCGCGACTCCAGGCGATCTGCTGCTGGTGATGTCCGGGAATCAGTTCGTGAACCCGCGCCAGAGCCAGTGGCACGATGCCGGGCGGGAACGAACCGAGGATCACCGCCAGCAAGGCCAGTGCCCAAAAAGCGCTGGAGATTGACAGCAGACCCACGGCAATCGCTTGCACCACCAACACCAGTCGAATGCCCGACTTCGCCCCCAGTTGGTCGGCCAGAAAGCCGTAGCTCACCGGCCCGACAATCGCCCCAAGGCCGTACATCACCCAAATCAGCGCGCCGACATGCTGCCCGGCCCCCAGCCCGCGGGCCACGTAGTCCACCAGGAACACCATGGCCGGCACCAGCCCGGCCGCCATGAACGCGTACTGGGCAAACAACAGGTAGACACTCGGGTTTGTCGTCGTTGACGCGCTATCGGTCGGCGTGGTCGCCAGCGCATGGGGCGTGGCCGATGGCCAGCCGAACCAACTGACTGCAGTCAGGACCAGCGCCAGCAAGCCAAGACCGAGCCAGGTCTGTTGCAGACCCAGGCTCAGCAGGGGTGGAACGATCGTCCCTGACCCGGCGATGCCCAGGCCGATCCCGAGAAAGATCGCGCCACTGGCCAGGCCTTTGCGCGAAGCCGGCACATGCGGCAACACCGTTGCCGCCACCAGCACCATGATCGCGCCACCGGCAATGCCCGACAGCAAGCGCCAAGCGAAAAACCAGCTCACCGACAACGGAAAGGCACAGGCGAAAAACGCCAGGGTCACCGCCAGCATCATCAGGCGCAGTGCAGTGTTGTTGGAGGTGCGTCGAGCCAGCGGGTGACCGATCAGCGCGCCGATCAGATAGCCCACCAGATTGGCGGCGCCGAGAAATACCACGTCACTGGCGCTGAACCAGTGGGCCTGGATCAGCGAGGGAATCAACGGCGTGTAGGCAAAACGCGCCAGACCGATGCTGACCAGGCTGGCGCAAAGGCCGGCGAAGATCGGCATCCAGATTGCGCTGCGCGGGGCAGGGGTGGGAGATGAGGCGTTGAGCATGAGCTTTGTCCTGTGGGTTTACTCTGGAGGCCAGCATATCGGGGATTTATGATGCAATAATGCTGCGATTTCACGTTGCAGCGATGCGAATGTGCATCAGTCGGGGAGAGGCCTTATGAACTGGGATGACGCACGGGTATTTCTCGCGGTCTGCCGCGAATCAACGCTGCGCGGAGCCGCGCGGGTGCTGGGGGTGGATCAGGCCACCGTAGGGCGGCGGATCACGGCGCTGGAGAAGTCCTTGAGCGCAACGTTGTTTCTGCGTACCTCCGAAGGCTATGCCCTGACGGCGGTGGGTGAGGCGGCCATGCGCGCGGTGGAGAAAATGGAGCTTTCGGCGCTGGAACTGGAGCGCCGAATCCAGGGGCTCGATGACCGGCTCACCGGCACCGTGCGCGTCACCACCACCGATTCCCTGGCCATCGACTTCCTGATTCCGGCTGTCGCCCGCCTGCATCAATTGCATCCCGATGTGCGGGTGCAACTGGACGCCTCGACACAAATCCTCAGCCTGGCCAAACGCGAAGCCGACATCGCCGTGCGCAATACCCGGCCGGATAACCCCGACCTGATCGCCCGGCGAATCGCCCGCTGGCCCGTGGGCCTGTTCGCCTCACAGGATTATGTGGACACCCGCGGCGTGCCGGAGCCGGGAGCGGCCTTCGAGGGGCATGATCTGGTGGTGTATCAGCCATATTTGCAGGGCGGCAAAGACATGAGCCTGGTCAACGAGCCCTTGGGGCGCGGGCGGATCGTCGCCAGCCTGAGTTCCAGTCTGTTGGTGCGCCGCTCCATCGCGGCGGGCGTCGGGCTGGGGGAAGTTCCGGTGTACTTGGGGGAGAGGGACGGGCTGGTCAGGTTATGGCCGGAGCGGACGCGGCCGCTGCCCTATGACGTCTGGCTGGTGACCCACGCGGACTTGCGGCATACCGCCCGGGTACGGGCGGTGATCGATGAGATTGTCGCGGGGTTTGCGGGGACGGGGGAATAAAGGGAGGCCAGGGAGCAAGCTCCCTGGCCTTACAGTTGGTGTTCAAGGCATTTCTGGCAACTCTTGCGGACGCAGATCGAACACCAGGACTTCGGCATCCACGCCGTTGCTCAAGGTCAACAGCTGTTCCTCGCGAACCCGTACGCCATCGCCTTCCTGCAACGACAAACCGTTAAGTTCGACACTGCCCCGAGCCACGTGCACGTAGGCATAGCGGTTGGCGGCCAGTTCCAGGGTCGCACTTTCCTTGCCGTCGATCAGTCCTGCGTACACCCGCGCATCCTGACGCACCTTCAATGAACCCTGTGCGCCGTCGGGGGAGATGATCAGCTGCAGGCGACCGCGTTTTTTCTGCGTGCTGAAGTGCTCCTGTTGGTAGCGTGGCTTGGCGCCGCTGACGTCCGGCACGATCCAGATCTGCAGAAAGTGCACCGACCGGCTGTCCGAGTGATTGAATTCACTGTGCGCCACGCCGCTGCCGGCACTCATCAGCTGCACGTCGCCGGGGCGGATCACCGAACCGGTGCCCAGGGTGTCCTTGTGTTCCAGCGCGCCTTCGAGCACATAGGAGAAAATCTCCATGTCGCGGTGCGGGTGCTGGCCGAAGCCTTTGCCGGCCGCCACGCGGTCGTCGTTGATCACCAGCAGGTCGGAGAAGCCTTGCTCCCGTGGGTTGCGGTAGTTGGCGAAAGAAAAGGTATGGAACGACTTCAACCAACCGTGATTGGCGGCGCCGCGATCCGAGGCTTTGCGAAGGGTCAGCATGATGAAATCTCCTGTGGGGACGTTGATTCGTCCGAGTGAGGAGAAGGTTAATATTTACTCGCTGATGCAATAAGTAGATGAAAATTGAAATACTGTCTCTCTCAGGTTGACAGTTTTGCGAAATGAATCACCGACGTTCGCCGGGAATTTGGCCATAATGCTCAGCACACATATTTAATGCCGGGCGCGACCTTGTGGACTTGCTCCTGCGGGTTCGATGCGCTGGCCTTCTTTGATTTCAATGATGATTCAAACCCATGAAAACCGTGGCAATGGTGCTGTTCCCCGACTTTCTCCTGCTCGATATGGCCGGGCCGATGGAGGTATTTTCCATTGCCAACCGCTATCTCAAACCCGCCGACCACTATGTGCTGACGACCATTGGCACTGAACCCGGTGCACTGCGGGCGTCCAATGGCGTCAAGGTGCAGGCCGACCAGCCTATCGACCAGGCCTGTGACGGCTTTGATTTGCTGCTGGTGCCCGGCGGCCCCGGTGCCTACAACGAAAAACATCCACCCTTGCTCGACTGGCTCAAGCACAACGTCAGTCGATCCCGAACCTATGGCTCGATCTGCACCGGGGCGTTTGTGCTGGGCCATGCCGGTCTGCTCGACGGCTTTCGCGTGACCACCCACTGGCACTACACCGAGCGCCTGATCAAGGGCTTCCCCAGGGCCACCGTCGAGACTGACCAGATTTACGTCCAGGACCGCAACCTCATCACCTCTGGAGGCGTGACCGCGGGCATCGACCTGGCGCTGGCGGTGGTCGCTGAAGACCATGGCAAGAAAGTCGCCCAGGACGTCGCCAAGGTGCTGCTGGTGGTGATGAAGCGCCAGGGCGGTCAGGCACAGTTCAGCCCGTTGATGGCGGCGGTGGCCCCCCATGAAACGGCCATCACCCGGGTGCAGAACCATGTGCTCGAACACCTCGACGAAGCCTTCAGCATCGAGCGCATGGCCAGTCTGGCCAGCATGAGCCCACGGCACTTCGCCAGGGTATTTGCCCGGGAAGTCAACATGACGCCCATGGAGTTTCTGCAAGGCGCACGCATCGACTGTGCCCGCAACCTCCTGGAAACCGGTGATTTGCCGCTCAAGACCGTGGCGTTCAAGAGTGGCTTTGGCAGCGTGCGACACATGCGTTTTCTGTTCAGTGAAAAGCTTGGCCTGACCCCGACCCAGTACCGAGAGCAGTTCAGCTAGCCCGTGTCCGTCGCGCGCACCGTAATGACCGTGACGCTCCCCCTGTGGCAGTTGTACCGTCACCCAGGCCTGCCAAGATACCCCTGAACTCATTGCAAGGAAGGTACGGAGCCTGGATGGACTCGCGTGCCGGGCAGGTTCCAGCAGGTGACGATGCATGAATAGCCTCAGAGATATCAACGGCGACACGGTGCTGCACTTCGGCCCCTTCGCGTTCCATCTGAATCAACGCCTGGTCGTGGAAGGCGATCAGCCGCTGCGCCTGGGCGGACGGGCCCTGGATATTTTGCAGGTGCTGGTCGAGCACGCCGGCTCGGTGGTCAGCAAAGACGAACTGATCGCTCAGGTCTGGCCAAGGTCGGTGGTTGAGGTAATCAACCTGCGCGTGCACATCGCCGCACTGCGCCGGGCCTTTCGTGACGGGCAGAACGGTCACTGTTACATCGTCAACATTCCCCAGCGTGGTTACAGCTTCGTCGCACCGGTGCGCCAGGTCGCGGCGGCCGCGTCCGTCGCCTTCGAAAACCTGCAAAAACCACAGCACAATCTGCCTGCGCGCCTGACACCGGTCACCGGTCGCGATGCGGTGGTCGGCAGCCTGGTGCGGCAACTCCCGGTACGGCGTTTCATGACCCTGGTCGGGCCGTGCGGCATCGGCAAGACCACCGTGGCCGTGCGAGTCGCCGAACTGCTGCTGCAGCATTACCGTGACGGGGTGTGGCGGGTGGATCTGGCGATGATCGATGACCCGGCGCACGTGGTCGATCATCTGACCCGCACTCTGGATCTGGAGGTGGGCGCCGACCTCGATGCGCTGGGGCAATGGCATGCGTTGCTGGTTCTCGACAATTGCGAGCACCTGCTCGAACGTTGCCGGACACTGGTCGAGGCGCTGCTGATGACGGCACCCCGATTGTCGATTCTCGCCACCAGCCGCGAACCGCTGTTGGCCAAGGGCGAATCGGTCCATTTGCTGCCACCGCTTCTGGTCCCGAAAGCGTCGGCCCTGGGCAGTGTCGCCGAGGTCATGGGCTATTCGGCGGTGCAGCTGTTTGTCAGCTGTGCCCGAGCCCGCCAACAAAGCTTTGCCTTGCGCGAACAGGACCTCAAGGCCATACGCGAAATCTGTCAGCACCTCGACGGCTTGCCCCTGGCGATAGAGCTGGCGGCGGCGCAGATCGATGCGCTGGCGTTGGTGGGGCTGCAAGCCCAGCTGGGTAACTGTTTTCAACTGCTGACCCGGGGGCGACGCACCGCCGTGCCGCGCCACCAGACGCTCAAGGCCGCCCTGGACTGGAGCTATGAGCGGCTGAGCCCGGTGGAACAAATCGTGCTGCAGCGTCTGGCGGTATTCAAATCGGCGTTTACCCTGGACGCGGCGATGGGGGTGATCAGTTGCGCAACCTTGTTGCCCGCCACCCTGCGCCACGTGATGGAGGGCCTGGCGCTCAAATCGCTGCTGTCGCGCGAACAGGTCGATGGGCTGACGCGCTACCGTTTTCTCAACACCACCCGCCGTTACGCCCTGGAAAAACTCGAACACAGTGGCGCCTTATGCACCTTCGAAATGCGTTACGCCGCTCACATCGCTCGGGCCCCCAAGCCATCAGGCCGGCAAGTGCTCCTGCAACTCGCCGAGTAGGCGTCGCACGGCGATCAGGTCCGGGGTGGCATAGCCTTCGGTAAAGCGCTGGTAGATCGGCGCCAGCAGCTCATGGGCTTGCCGATAGCGTCCCTGATGCTGCCACAGCCGCGCCAGTGAAGTGGCGCTGCGCAACTCCCAGGCCCGGGCTCCCTGGTGCTGCGCTACGTTGAGCGCCCTGACGAGCATGCTCTCGGCAGCGTCGTTGCTCGCCGGGCTACCGGCTGCCAGCAGTGCGTCGGCCCGGGCCCGCAGAATCTCCGCCGTGCACCAGCCCGCCGCGCCGGTGTCGGCGCGTTGCAGCAAATCGTCATCAATGTATGTGCTGTCCAGCGTGACCATGATTTCCTTGATCAAACCTGCGCCCGGGCCTGGCAATGCCGGCGCGTCGGCACGGTGGATGACCTGTGCATAGTGCTGTGCCCAGGAATAGAACAGCTGTACCGAGTGTTTTTGCGCCTGTTCCTGGAGCAGGCACAAGAGCTCGCGGGCGGTGCGGGTGTCGCCGTTGTAGTGGGCGATCAGGCAGCCCGACAGTGCCAGGGTGTAGCAGATGGACGTGCCGTGATTGATCTGCAGCGCAATGTCCAGCGCCTGTCGGGCCGTGCGCCAGGCCTGTTCCGGTTGGCCCTGGATCCAGAGGATGCGCGCGAGGATGGTCAGGGCGGCAACGCTCTGGTCATATTGCACACCAAAACCATGGGTGAAGCGGTTGAGATGGCCGCTGTGGGCCATGCGCTGGATGACTTCCTCGGCATTCACCCGCGCCCGATGCTGATCCCCGGCGAAGTGCAGGGCCAGCACCCGCAGGCGGTGGGTGCTGAGGTCCAGTAGCGCATCGCCGTTGAGCCCCAGGCGGTCGAATTGCTGGCTCTGTTCCAGGGCCATTTGATAGTTGCCGCAGCTGAGGTTGACCGCCAGATGCCCGGACACCGCACGCAATTGCCCGGCCACATCGTCACAGTGCCTGGCCAGGGCGCGGGCGCTGACGAAGGCTTCGACGGTTTCCGCCGTGCCGCCCTGAGCGTGATAACAGGCGCTGCCCAAGGCCAGTTTCAGGGACATTTTCAAGCGCGGGCAGGGCTCGGGCGCGGCATCGAGCAAGGCCAGCGCGCGGCGCACATACCCGCCGTGTTCCTTGAGCAGCGACAGTTCCTGCCACAGGGGCGTCGAGGTCGCCGTCAGACGGATCGCCAGGGTATGCGGCCCCGTTACGGACAATCCCCAATCGAGCGCCGAACGGACGTCTTCCAGGCTACGGGCATAGCGCTCGATCCACAGGCGGGTCGGAATGTGCTCCCAGTCGTTCTGCGCCTGATGCATCAAGGCCAGGCAGCGTTCGGCATGGCGTTCGCGGGTGGCGGGCAACTCGCCGGCCTGTTCGAGTTTTTCCAGGGCATAGCTGCGCGTGGTGTCGAGCAGGCGGTAGAACACCTCTTCGTCACCGACGTCCACGTTCAGCAGGGATTTGGCCACCAGTTGCGTAATCGAGCCAAATACCTCGCGCGTTTCCACCTGTTCGCCGACGATCACCGCCGCCGCCGACGTCAGGGTAAAGCCGCCACGGAACAACCCGAGTCGGCGCAGGCAAGTTTGTTCGCAGACACTGAGCAGATCGAAGCTCCAGTCCAGGGTGGCGCGCAGGGTCTGATGCCGGCCCAGGGCTGACTGGTTGTTCGGGGTGAGCTGGCGAAAGCTGCCTTGCAGTTGCCTGAGCAAACCCTCGAGGCCAAGGCTGGCGACTTGCCCGGCCGCCAGCTCCAGCGCCAGCGGGATGCCATCGAGGCGACGGCAGATATCGATGACCCGCGGCAGATCGGCATCAGTCAATTCGAAGCTGTCGTGGCTGGCCATGGCCCGTTCGACGAACAGTTGCAGCGCGGAAAAATTCAGGGCCTGGGCGCGGTCCAGCACGGCGATGGGCGGGGGGCAGTCCAGGGACTCCAGGCGTTGAACGAATTCGCCTTCAGCCCGCAGGCACTCGCGGCTGGTGGCCAGGATGTGCAGATGCGGCGCGCCACGCAGCAGGCTTTCACACAGCAGCGCCACGCTGTCGATCAGGTGCTCGCAATTGTCGATGACCAGCAGCATCTGGCGCTCACGCAGGAACAAGGCGAGGTTGTTCAAGGGTTCTGCATCATGCAGGGACAGCTCGAGCAGCGTCGCCAGATGACCGGTGATCATCGACGGATCGTTGATCGGCGCCAGGTCCAGCAGGCGAATCCCGTCCCGATAGCGACCGATCAGCTGTTCGGCGACCCGCAGCGCCACGGTGGTCTTGCCGATCCCGCCGGGGCCGACCAGGGTGATGAAACGCTGGCGCGGCAGGTGCGTCATCAGGCTGTCGACCAGCGCTTGCCGGCCGATCATGCGGGTGCGGCGCAGGGGCAGGTTATGGCTGCTCGATTCGACCGGCTCGCTTGGCCGGTCGACTTCGATGTGCTCCAGCGAGTACGGCGCGACAAAACTGTAGCCACGCTGGGCCACGGTGACGATATAGCGCTGACCGGCCTGACCGTCCCCCAGCGCCTTGCGCAGGGCGGCCATGTGCACCCGCAGGTTGATTTCTTCCACCACGCTGTTGGGCCAGATTTCGGTCATCAGGTGTTGCTTGCTGACCACATTCCCGGCGTGCTCCAGCAGGATCAACAGGATATCCATGGCCCGCCGGCCCAGGCGCAGGGGGCGGTCGGCCTCCATCACCAGGCGTTGTCCGGGGTAGATCCTGTAGGGTCCGAAATGGACAGCCTGCTCGGGGGAAAAGGTCAACGGTTCACTCCTGGTTGCATACGTCTAGTTCGCGGCTTTCGAACATGTTTATCAGGTTATTACCCGAACGCAATGCATGGCTCGGGTGACTGCATGGTGCCAGTATCGACCGCTGCGTTTGCCAGCCTATTGCCCGGTCCCGTGTTAATTGGGCTCGAAGCTGACAAAGGTGCGGTCGAGGCTTTTGGTGCGCCAGGAAAAATTAACAACGTTTAACTCGTCCTGCGTCTGCTCTACACCCAAAACTCCAATCCTGTAAGCGTTGTCATCGCCTGCGAGTCGTTGATTTTAGCTTCTAAAATCACGCGCAGCCTGCGGCGGCATCTACATGGATTTTGCCTGTCTGGAGGACACCGCAATGAGCAAGGTGGTCGTGGTCTATCACAGCGGCTACGGCCACACCCGGGTCATGGCCGAAGCCGTGGCTCAAGGGGTGGAGCGGCACCTGGGCAGCACCTGCCGGCTGATCGCGGTAGAAGAGGTGGACGAGCACTGGGAGCACTTGCACCAGGCCGACGCGATCATTTTCGGCGCCCCGACCTACATGGGCAGCGCCTCCGCCGCCTTCAAGGGCTTCATGGAAGCCACGGCCGCGTTTTACCTGGCGCAGCCGTGGCGCGACAAGCTGGCAGCCGGCTTCACCAATTCCGGCTGCCTGTGCGGCGACAAACTCAATACCTTGCTGCAAATGGCCGTGTTCGCCGCCCAGCATTCGATGATCTGGGTCGGCCTCGACCTGTTGCCCGCGCGCTCTGGCACCGGCGTGTTCGACGGGCAATTGAACCGGCTGGGCAGTTCGCTGGGCGCCATGGCCCAGTCGAATGTCGAACAGTCCCCCGACCTGGCGCCGCCCCCTGAAGACCGCTGCACCGCCGCCCATTTGGGTGAACGGGTGGCGCGGCTGGCCGAGCGCATGGGGCCCGTATCCCATTGCATCACCCCAACCCTCACGTAAAGGAGCACGCCTCATGAGCACGTTCACCACCCGCGACGGCACCGAGATCTACTACAAGGACTGGGGCACCGGTCAGCCGATTGTCTTCAGCCACGGTTGGCCGCTCAACGCCGACAGCTGGGAGTCGCAAATGATTTTCCTGGCGTCCGAGGGCTACCGCGTCATCGCCCACGATCGCCGAGGGCATGGCCGTTCCAGCCAGCCGTGGTTCGGCAATGACATGGACACCTACGCCGATGACCTGGCGCAACTGATCGAACACCTGGATTTGCGCGACGCCGTGCTGTTCGGTTTCTCCACCGGAGGCGGCGAAGTGGCGCGCTACATCGGTCGTCATGGCACCGGTCGGGTGGCC
Organism: Pseudomonas sp. MT92; assembly: GCF_058792515.1. Lineage (NCBI taxonomy): Bacteria > Pseudomonadati > Pseudomonadota > Gammaproteobacteria > Pseudomonadales > Pseudomonadaceae > Pseudomonas > Pseudomonas sp. MT92. The sequence continues at coordinate 499,042 of NZ_JBXAFA010000002.1, read as the reverse complement.
AAGGCCGGGCTGATTTCCTCGGTGCCGCCGCTGATGCTCAAGACGGCGGCCAACCCAGGCGGGCTGCCGATCGAGGTGTTCGACGGCATTCGTCAGGCCTCACTGGCGAACCGTTCGCAACTCTATAAAGACCTCGCCAGCGGCCCGTTCATCGGCTTCAACAAACCTGACGCCAAGCCGTCCCAAGGCATGATCGACTGGTTCTGGATGCAGGGCATGACCTCCGGCCACAAGAACGCCTACGACTGCATCAAGGCGTTTTCGGAAACCGACTTCACTGAGGACCTGAAGAAGTTCGACGTGCCGACCCTGGTGGTGCACGGCGACGCCGATCAGGTGGTGCCGATCGAAGCGGCGGGCATCGCTTCGGCGGGGCTGGTCAAGGGTTCTACGCTGAAGGTCTACCCTGGCGCGCCCCATGGCTTGACGGACACCCACAAGGATCAACTCAACAGCGATTTGCTGGCGTTTCTGAAGGGTTAAGTCCTGGAGAACCACCGCAGGGTTGCATCGCGATAACGCAACCCTGCAGCAGCACGGCTTGCCGACGAAGGTGATCGTGAAATCGCCAGCGCCGGCAAACCGTGGGCTTACAGGGACAATTGACGGACGGAGCGCACCGCCCGGCAGCGCCAGGCAAACGGATTGATGCCTTCGCTGCGGGTGAACATGTGACAGAAGTGCGCCTGATCGCAAAAGCCGCATTCGAGGCTGATTTGCGTGAGGCTCAGGTCAGTGTGTTGAATCAACAGCTTGGCCCGGGCGATGCGCTGTTGGCGAATCCATTCCTGGGGCGAATAGCCGGTGCTGCATTTGAACGCACGGGAGAAATGACTGCGCGAGAGGGCGCAGGCCCGGGCCAGTTCGGTGACTTCCAGGCTGTCGCCCAGGCGATCCAGGATCAGTTGCTTCACCAGCCGTTCGCGCTGTGGGCTGAGGCCGCCACTGCCGGTGTTGCACGGTTCGCTGACCGGGGCGCGGGCGAGGGTTTGCTGTGAGTGAGCCATGTCCAATGTCCGTGTCGGTGGGAACGCAACGGCGTACGGCCTGTTGGCCAGTGCCTTCCCTCTGGAAGAAAAACAGCTCTGCGCAGAGGTTTTCATTCTTGGGCGCGGCCCTGTGCCTGACGAGTTAAACGTTGTTAATTCCTCCCGGGTGAAGCGGGCAGTTTTGAGTAAAGTCAGAGACAATCAACGCCTTCGCGCCTGGTTAATCACACAAGGAACCGTGCCCATGAACCGTAACGATCTGCGCCGTGTAGACATGAATCTGCTAGTGATTTTCGAAGCCTTGATGTTCGAAAAAAACCTGACCCGCGTGGCGGAAAAGCTGTTCATGGGCCAACCGGCGGTCAGTGCTGCCCTGGGGCGGTTGCGCGACCTGTTCGATGACCCGCTGCTGTTGCGCAATGGCCGTGGCATGGAGCCGACCGCGCGGGCGCTGGCGATTCTCAAGGAGCTGCAACCGGCGATGGACACCATCTCCGGGGCGGTCAGCCGGGCCAAGGAATTTGATCCGACGACCAGCTGCGATGTGTTTCGTATCGGCCTGTCGGACGATGCCGAGTTCGGCTTGTTTCCGCCGCTGTTGCGTCAGCTGCAAGAAGAGGCGCCAGGCATTGTCGTGGTCGTGCGCCGGGCCAATTACCTGTTGATGCCGGCGTTGCTGGCATCGGGGGAAATCTCCGTGGGCGTGAGCTACACCACGGACCTGCCGGCCAATGCCAAGCGCAAGAAACTGCGCGACATTCCCTGCAAAGTGCTGCGTGGCGACAAGCGGCCGGGGACCCTGACCCTGGACGAATATTGTGAACGGCCCCATGCCATGGTGTCGTTTTCCGGGGACCTGAGCGGCAACATTGATCTGGACCTGGCCAAGCTCGGTCGCACCCGCCGGGTGGTGTTGGGTGTGCCGCAGTTCAGTGGCTTGCGCGCGTTGCTCGCCGGCACCGAAATGATCGCCACGGTGCCGGACTATGCGGCCTGTGCGTTGGTGGAAGGGTGTGGCTTGCGTGCCGAAGACCCGCCGTTCGCCATCGACGCGGCGCAATTGTCGATGGCCTGGAGCGGGGTGCATGACAATGATCCGGCGGAGCGTTGGTTGCGTTCGCGGATCAGTCAGTTCATGTCGGTGTCGTTGCCGATTCCTGCCTGATCGGGTGTGCCGCCGATCTGCTGTAGGCGCTGGCTTGTCGGGGCGCCGCATCGCAGCGAAGGCGGCCTGACAGCCGATCAATCACCCGCAGGTGCACCCGATCCATTGTGGGAGCTGGCCTGTCGGGGCGCCGCATCGCAGCGATGGCGGCCTGACAGCCGACCTGTGTGTGGTTGACTGAGTACATATCCGTTGCTGCGGTAACGGCGGCTGGCGGTTTCGCCCTTACGGCGAGGCACTTTTTTCAAACGCCAAAAAAGTACCCAAAAAGGCTCGCCCCGAGCGTCCGGCCCCTCGCTGAGGCTCGGCGTTCCTTCGCTGCGGTATCCATCCGGGAACACTGCCCTCCGGTCTGCTTCGCGACGACCTACATGCAGCGTGTTCGACTGCGTCGAACGGCGCTGCGCGCCACTCCCCGGATGAACACCTCCACTCAGCCTACCGAAGGGGCGGGTGGATCAAGATCAAAAGCTGCAGGCGAGCTAACGCTCGGCCTGATGAGTGGTGAACAGCGGGGTGGCGCGCCTTGCTTTTCTGTAGGAGCGAGCCCGCTCGCGATGAACGACCGGGCAACGCGGGCATTCAGACAGCCTGCGTCATCATTGACGACCATCGTCGGAGCGCTGCCCGGAGCAGACTTGCTCCTACAGGCACCTATGTCGCCCTGTGGCCACGAGCCCCGCGCAAAAAGAGCACGTACATCCAATTTTTCCCGCCCTGGCCCCGTCACTATCGAATCAAGTTCCGGCGCCTCGTCGCCGGTAGTTTTTCAACTGAGCGGGGCGGTCATGATTGTTTCGCGTTGGGATGAACGGGCCAGGGACGTCGGGCTGCTTTTCTTGCGGGTCAGCGCGGCGTTGTTTCTGTTGTGGGTGCATGGTTTGCCGAAGCTGCTCAACTACGCTGTCGAGTTGCAGCGCATTGAAGACCCGTTCCACCTGGGGGCGAATCTCACGCTGATGCTGGCGATTTTTGCCGAAGTGCTGTGCCCGTTGCTGATCGTCGCCGGGGTGCTGGTGCGCCTGGCCTGCCTGCCTATTCTATTTGTGCTGCTGGTGGCGTTGCTGATCGTGCATCCGCAATGGAGCTTGGCCGAAGGCCAGTTCGGCTGGCTGCTGTTGATTCTGTTCACCAGCATCCTCATCGCCGGGCCGGGGCCGCTGGCGTTCAATCACCGATTTTGCGGAGCCTTTCGTTATGCCTGAATCCAATTTGCTCGACACACCTGTGCGCGGTTTCGAAGAGGTCGTGACACTGATCATCAAGCACCGGGTCAAGGCCGGGTTTGAAGCGCCTTACGAAGCCTGGCTGCGCAACATTGTCCGCGTGGCCGGGCAATGGGACGGGCACTTGGGGGTGGACGTGGTTCGTGGCAAGCACGCCGGCCTCGACACCTACACCTGCGTCCTGCGGTTTTGCTCCACCGAGGCGATGCAACGCTGGCTCGACTCGGAGCAGCGTCAGGCGCTGATCAGCGAAGCCACACCCATGCTGGCCGACGGCGACCAGACCGAAGTCAACCCGGTGAACGAGTTCTGGTTTGCTCCAGCGGCCGAGGCGGGCTCGCCGCCGCCACGCTGGAAGCAGGCCGTGGTGACGCTGTTGGTGATTCTGCCGCACACCTTGCTGGTGCCGCTGCTCTGGGGGCCGCTGTTGAAGCTCAATGCCTGGCTCTCCAACTACCTCGTCGCGACCTTCCTGATCACCCTGACCATCGTGTTGTCGGTGGTGTACCTGTTCATGCCAATGGCAACGCGTTTGTTCGCGCCTTGGCTATCCTCATCCACCCAGACCAAGGAAACGCGATGAACGCCGATCTGATTCTGTTCAATGGCCAATTCCATACCGTTGACCGTGAGAAACCGCTCGCCAGCGCGGTGGCCATCAGCGACGGCCGCTTCGTCGCCGTGGGCAGCGATGCCGAAGCGATGGCCCTGCGCGGTTCGGCCACGCAAGTGATCGACCTCAAGGGGCGCTGCGTCATTCCGGGCCTCAACGACTCGCACTTGCACCTGATCCGTGGCGGCCTGAACTACAACCTCGAACTGCGCTGGGAAGGCGTGCCGTCCCTGGCCGATGCCTTGCGCATGCTCAAGGACCAGGCCGATCGTACGCCGACGCCGCAATGGGTGCGGGTGGTGGGGGGCTGGAACGAATTCCAGTTCGCCGAAAAACGCATGCCGACCCTCGAAGAACTGAACCAGGCCGCGCCCGATACCCCGGTGTTCGTCCTGCACTTGTATGACCGCGCCTTGCTCAACCGCGCGGCGCTGCGGGTGGCCGGTTATACCCGCAACACCCCGAACCCGCCGGGCGGGGAGATTGTCCGGGATGCCAATGGCGAGCCGACCGGCATGCTGGTGGCGCGACCCAACGCGATGATTCTGTACTCGACGCTGGCCAAGGGGCCGAAGTTGCCACTGGAGTATCAGGTCAACTCGACTCGCCAGTTCATGCGTGAACTCAACCGCCTGGGCCTGACCAGTGCCATCGATGCCGGTGGTGGTTTCCAGAACTACCCGGACGACTACCAGGTCATCGAGCAGTTGGCCAAGGACCAGCAACTGACCGTGCGCATCGCCTACAACCTGTTCACCCAGAAGCCCAAGGAAGAACTGACCGACTTCAAGAACTGGACCAGCAGCGTGACCCTGCACCAGGGCGACGATTACCTGCGGCACAACGGCGCCGGGGAAATGCTGGTGTTCTCGGCGGCGGATTTCGAGGACTTCCTCGAGCCGCGCCCGGACCTGCCGCAAACCATGGAAGACGAACTGGAACCGGTGGTGCGTCATTTGGTCGAGCAGCGCTGGCCGTTCCGTTTGCACGCCACCTATAACGAATCCATCAGCCGCATGCTCGACGTGTTCGAGAAGGTCAACCGTGACATCCCGTTCAACGGTTTGCCCTGGTTTTTCGATCACGCCGAAACCATCACCCCGCAAAACATCGAACGGGTGAGGGCGCTGGGGGGCGGCATCGCAATTCAGGATCGCATGGCGTTCCAGGGCGAATATTTCGTCGAGCGTTACGGCGCCAAAGCCGCCGAAGCCACGCCGCCGATCAAACGCATGCTGGCCGAAGGCGTGCCGGTGGGTGCCGGCACCGACGCGACGCGGGTGTCGAGCTACAACCCGTGGACTTCGCTGTACTGGATGGTCAGCGGCCGCACCGTCGGCGGCATGGAATTGCATGCCGAAGGCCTGTCGCGCCAGACCGCTCTGGAACTGTTCACCCACGGCAGCGCCTGGTTCTCGTCCGAGCAGGGCAAGAAGGGCCAGATCAAGGTTGGGCAATTGGCGGACGTGGCGGCATTGAGCGCGGACTTTTTCAGCGTCGATGAAGAAGCGATCAAGTGGATCGAGTCGGTGTTGACCGTGGTCGGCGGCAAGGTGGTGTACGCCGCCGGCGATTTCGAAAAACTCGGGCCGGCCTGTGTGCCGGTGCTGCCGGACTGGTCGCCGGTGGTCAAAGTGCCGGGGCACTGGCGGCCGAACTCGCCGCTGCAGGCGCAGGTTCACCAGTGCAGCGGGCCTTGCAAGGTGCACTCCCACAGCCATGAGCGGGCGCGACTGTCAAACGCACCGGTCAGTGATTTCGCCGGTTTCTGGGGCGCTTTCGGCTGCTCGTGCTTTGCTTTCTGACGAATACAAAAAAGCGCCGGCCCGATGGCCCGGCGCTACCTGCAATATCCATCCACCAAGGAGTTTCTTATGAGCAATGTTCCGTACAAACGCCTGAACAAAGACGATGCCGTTGTACTGCTGGTTGACCACCAGACCGGCCTGATCTCGCTGGTGCAGGATTTCTCGCCCAACGAGTTCAAGAACAACGTGCTGGCCCTGGGTGACATCGCCAAGTTCTTCAACCTGCCGACCATCCTCACCACCAGTTTCGACAGCGGCCCCAACGGCCCGATCGTGCCTGAACTGAAAGAGCAATTCCCGGATGCGCCCTTCATTGCCCGTCCTGGCCAGATCAACGCCTGGGACAACGAGGATTTTGTCAAAGCGGTGAAGGCCACCGGTCGCAAGCAACTGATCATTGCCGGTGTGGTGACGGATGTTTGCGTGGCGTTCCCGACCCTGTCGGCCATCGCCGAAGGCTATGAAGTGTTCGTCGTCACCGACTCGTCCGGTACCTTCAACACCACCGTGCAACAAGCCGCCTGGGCGCGCATGTCGGCTGCCGGTGCGCACCTGCTGAACTGGTTCGCCGTGGCGTGCGAGCTGCAGGGCGACTGGCGCAACGACATGGAAGGCCTGGCGAATCTGCTGTCGAACCGCCTGCCGAACTACCGCAACCTGATCAACAGCTATACCAAGTTCACTGCCAAATAAGCCGTTTCACTGACACCGCGAAATGCCCGCGCGTTGGAGCAAAGTTGTTCGTCATAACAGAACAGCATTCGCCAACCCGCGGGCATTTTGGCCTCAGCGTTTTTGCAACCAGCCGAGAAAACCGCCTTTCTTGATCGGTACCGGTTTGCTCATCAGCGCCAGCCGGCTGTTCTGCTCCCGCACGGCTTGCAGTTTGTTCAAGGCCTGGCCGACTTCGCTGCGCTGTTCCATGCAGTGGCGGGTGAGGGATTTGTCGAGGCGGTAAATGATGCACGAAGTCAGGGTGGTGAACGTGGCTTGCGAGGGGGTGTCGGCGAGGATGCTTTGTTCGCCCATGACCTCGCTCGGCCCCATCCGGCCGGCTTCGGTTTGTCCGGCGCCGTCAGGCACCGAAGCACTGACGACGCCAGTGGCAATCACGAACAGGCTGTCGGGCACTTCGCCCAGTCCCAATACCACCTGGCCCGCTGCGTACTGTTGCGCGGTCATGGACTGCGCCAATTGATCGCGTTCGTCTTCGCTCAGCGAACGGAAAATCTTCACCTCGTCGAGCAAGGCGCGCGCCCGCGTCGATGGCTCGATCACCCCATCGAGCTGCCGGGAAATACCGGCCGCTTCCAGGTGCCGATGGGCCAGGTCGAACAACTGATTGCGCACTTCGCTTTTTTTGCCGAGTTCGGCGATGAAACCGCTGGCCACGTACTCGGACAGGGTTTCGCCGGCCTCTTTCAAAACCGCTTTGGGCGCCGGGTTCAAGAGCAGGCTGCTGCTGCCTTGGAGCGTGCGGTCCAACGCGTCGAGGACTCGACGCGGACGAATGTGGTTAGGCACTTGAATGCTGATCGACACCCCGTGCATGTTGCTGGGGCGACTGAGGTTGACGATCTTCGCCTTGGCCGCCACCGAGTTCGGCACCACGGCGGTACTGCCGGCGCTGGTGAGCAGGTGGGTGGCGCGCCAGTCGATGTCCAGCACCTTGCCTTCGACGCCGTCGATCGAGATCCAGTCATCGACCTGATACGGCTTGGTGGTGTTGAGCACGATGCCGGAAAACACATCGCTCAGGGTGCTCTGCAACGCCAGGCCGACCACGATGGCCACCACCCCGGAGGTCGCCAGCAGCCCTTTTACCGGCAACTCCAGCACATAGCCCGCCGCCGCGACGATCGCGGCCAGAAACACCAGCGCGCCGATGACATCCTGCAACAGTCGGCCGCTGTGACCGATGCGACGCATCAGCACCAGGCCAATGACTTCGGTGAGCACCCGCGCCGCGTACAGCCACCAGAGAATCCCGAGTGCGGTGGCCCCCAGTTGCGCCACGCGATCATCGGCGAACAACGGTGCCTGCAACGGGCTGACGCCTGCATTGATGATGAGCGTGCTGAAGACCAGGAACAGGCCGGTGCGCCAGCCGATTTGAGTGACGCGGTGCTTGAACGGTGCGAGGTGCCAGAGCAGTGCATCGATCACCAGCAACAGGGCGCTCCAGGACAGCAGGTGAGCCAGGAGAAAGGACATGGGCAAACTCCATTTAGAAAAGGCGGACCAAAAAAAGTCTGCCCGAAGGCAGACTTTTTACAGGACTCAGTTCAAGTGTGTCTTGAGCTCCAGTGCTGCCTGACGCATCGCGGCCTGGACTTCCGGAATCTGGCTCAGCGGGTTCAACAGGCCAAAGTCATGAATCATGCCGTTGTAGCGCACCGCCGTGACCGGCACGCCCGCCGCGTCGAGGTGACGGGCATAGGCTTCGCCTTCGTCGCGCAAGACGTCGAATTCGGCTGTCTGCACCAGGGCGGCCGGCAAGCCTTTGAGCTGTTCGGCGCCGGCCTTGAGTGGCGAGGCATGGATCTGCGCACGTTCGGCCTTGTCAGTGGTGTAGTTGTCCCAGAACCACTGCATCATGCCCTTGGTCAGGAAGTGGCCCTCGGCAAATTGCCGATACGAGCCAGTGTCGAACTGCGCGTTGGTCACCGGCCACATCAACAGCTGGAAGCGCAGTGCCGGGGTTTTCTGTTCCTTGGCCATCAGGGCAACGACCGCCGCCATGTTGCCGCCGACGCTGTTGCCGGCCACGCCCAGGCGCTGGCCATCGACGCCGATTTCCTTGCCGTGCTCGGCCACCCAGCGGGTCGCGGCGTAAGCCTGGTTGATCGCGGTCGGGTAATGCGCTTCGGGCGATGGTGTGTAGTCGACATACACCGCGACGGCGCCGGAACCCACCACCAGGTCGCGAATCAGCCGCTGGTGCGTCGGGAAGTCGCCCAGTACCCAGCCGCCACCGTGGAAGAACATGAACACGGGCAATTCACCGTTGACCTTGGCCGGGCGCACGACCTTGAGGTTGAGGGTCTGGCCATCGACCTTGATCGCGCGGTCGCTCACCTCGACACCGGACAGGTCAACTTTCACCGAGGCCTGGGCGCCGGTCAGCACCGCACGGGCCTCTTTCGGGCTCAGTTGCTCCAGCGGTTTGCCACCACCGGCAGCGAGGGCTTCGAGGAAGGCCTGGGTGTTGTGTTCGACGCCGGGGCTGCCTGCGGCGAATGCGTTGCCGATGGACAGGGCGAGGAGGGAAGCGGTCAGGGTTTTCTTGACGATGTTCATGGCAAATCCTTTTTTGAATTCTTGGACGTTAAGTACCTGGGTTTCAGGCTGCTGGCGGCAGGGTGATTCAGGCCTCAGCAACACCGTGAGCACAGATTAATAGGGTGCCTGAACGGGAAAAAGCCGCTATAAAGTGTTTTACTGTCAACTGGAGCGTGACAATGAATCCCTTTGAAGACATGCGTATTTTTTGCCAGGTGATGGACTCCGGCAGCTTCACGGCCGCTGCCGATCAACTGGGGCTGTCCAAACAATTTGTCAGTCGGCGCTTGATGCAACTCGAAGAGCGCCTCGGCGTGCGATTGCTCAATCGTTCGACCCGGCGCCTGGACGTCACGCCCCTGGGGCAGAGTTACTACGAATCGGCCCTGCGCTTGCTGAGCGAGGTCGAGCAGGTGGAGCAGGGCATCGCCGGCCAGACCACCGAGCCGCGCGGCACCCTTCGCGTCAGTGCGCCGCTGTCCTTTGCCCTGGCCCATCTGGGGTGCTTGCTGCCAGCGTTTTTGCAGCGCTACCGCGAGGTCACGGTGGAAGTGGACTTGAGTGACCGGCCGGTGGACCTGCTGGGCGAGGGCTACGACCTGGCGCTGCGCATTGGCATTCTCGAAGACTCGACGCTGATCGCCCGTCGCATCGCCTCCATCCAGCGAGTGTATTGCGCCAGCCCGGCTTACCTGAGCGAGCGCGGCACGCCGCTCAAGCCTGAAGACTTGCACAACCATGACTGCCTGCCTTACGGCCACGGCCGTCAGGTGCAGTGGCGTTTCGCAGGGCAGGGCAAGCCGCTGGCCGTCAACGTCACCGGGCGCATGCGGGTCAACAATGGCGAGTTGCTCAAGGACGCAGCGATTGCGGGGATGGGCATTACCTACCTGCCGACCTTCATTGTCGGTTCGGCATTGAACGACGGGCGATTGGTGCCGGTGCTGGACGAGTTCCGACCCGAGCCGTTGACCCTGTCGGCGGTGTACCCGCAACACCGCCAGTCATCGCGACCGGTGCAGGCGTTGATCGAGTTTTTGCGCGAGCGACTGGATCAGAGTGAGACGGGCAGTCCACTCAATAGGGATGGTGCCTGACACTCCGCCTTTGCTGGCAAGCCAACTCCAGGGGATTTGTGTCGGGCGCAGATGTTGTGGGTGCCTGGATATCTGTGGGAGCGAGCTCCCACAGATCGTGTGTTGATGAGTGAATGTCAGGTCCGTTTGTCATCGCCTGCTTCGCCACCCACATGCACGCCGCGATCATCACCGACTTCGCCGGCACGATGGACTCCGTTGTCGTCGCCCGCCTGTTGTCCGGCATGGTGAGCGCCGTTGTCGTCGCCCGCCTGTTGTCCGGCGTGGTGAGCGCCGTGGTCGTCACCTACCTCGCCGCCACGATGAACCCCGTGATCATCACCCGGTTCTGCGTGGCTGCTGTTGCGTCCCGAACCGGAGGAGGCTGTGCTGCCGCTGTGCCCCGAAGCATGGTCGCTGCCGCTGTTGCCGCTGCTGCTACTTCCACCGTGACCACTGCCGCTTCCACCACCATTACCGCCGCCGCCACTTCCGCCACCACCACCACCGTGGCCGCCACCGTTACCACCACCGCCACCGCCACTACCGCCACCGCCACCGCCACTACCGCCACCACCACCGTGGCCGCCGCCACCTCCACCACTACCCCCTTCTTTTGCGTGAGCGCTCGAAACCCCGGACAGGTTGTCCGGAATCAGTACGGTAGATGCCGACAGAACTGCGCCAATTGCAACAGCCAGCATAAGCTTGTTCATGTGCATATCGATCTCCGTCTTTTTCTTCAGGTGGAACGTTGATAAACAATGCAGTGCATTGCTTTATTCAGCAGGAACCGTCGATAAACACCTCAACGTCCCGCTTTATTCATTTGCGACGTCGATAAATCGTCCGTCGTGGTCCCAGGCCCCGTTCCAGAGCGGTCAGTGAATGCTCGAGGCCAGTTCGAAAATGGGGATGTACATCAGGATCACGATCACCCCGATCAACAGGCCGATGAAGGTCATCAGCAAGGGTTCGAACAGGCGCACGAACCATTCGATCCAGCGGCTGATTTCTTCGTCGTAGAAGTCGGCGCTGCGCTCCATCATTTGCCCGAGGTTGCCGGACTGCTCACCCGCGCGCAGCAGGCGCAGGGACACCGGGGTCACCAGATGATTGAGCTCCAGCGCCGTCGACAGCGATTGCCCTTCGCGTACCCGTTCGCACGCCTGGTCCAGGCGTGTGCGCGAGGCCACCGTGAGCAGGCCACGGACCATGCCCATGGCGGTGACCAGGGGAATGCCGCCTTGCAAGAGGATCCCCAGGGAGCGATAAAAACGCGCCAGTTCGTACATGAAAATGCGCTGGTGTACCGCCGGGAGTTTTTCGATCAGGTGGTCCACGCCCCGGCGAAAGGCCGGTTGGCGCTTGAGCAGCACCAGGACGACGATGATGGCCAGCAAGGCGCCGAAGAACTCGCCCTGGTGGGCGTGCAGGAACATGCCGCTGCTCATCAGGATCTGCGACAGCCACGGCAGGTTTGACCCCAGTCCTTCGAACACCAGACTGAAGCGCGGGACCACATAGCCCATCAGGAACAGCACCACGCCACCCCCGACCACCAACAACAGCATGGGGTAGATCGAGGCGCTGATGATCTTCTGGCGGACCTCGTCCATGCGCTGGCGATAGCTGACATAGCGGCCCAGTGCTTCGCCGACGGCGCCGGTCTTCTCGCTGGACTGCACCAGGGCCACGTACAACGGCGGGAACACCGCCGACAACTGGGCCAACGCCTGGGAAAACGACTTGCCTTCATAAAGCAGGCGCACCAGCTCGCTCAAGGTCTTGCGGGCCTGGGGCGCGGTTTCTTTTTCCGCCAGGCTTTCGAGCGCATCGATCAACGGCAGGCCGGCATTGAGCAACGTGGTCAATTCCTGGCTGAACAAAACCAGGTTGAACGTCTCGCGCTGCTTGAGGCGCAACGCCCGCCAATGACGTTCGGCGTGCAGGCTGACCACCCGCAGGCCCTGGTCTTCGGCGATGCGCCGCGCCTCGCTGTGACCCGGTGCCTCGACGGTCATGGAAACCACGCCGGCCTTGCCGACGGCTTTGAGATGAAATCGCATGGTGGCCATGTCCGTCACTGCCAACTGGTGACTTCAGCGTTCTCGCCTTCGCCGCCGGGTTGCCCGTCCTTGCCCATGGACAGCAGGTCGTACTCGCCGTTTTCGCCAGGGTAGCGGTAGGTGTAGTTACGGCCCCAAGGGTCCTGAGGCAGCTTTTTCTGCAAGTACGGACCGGTCCAGTGGGGTTCGTCACTGGGCGCGGTGACCAGCGCCTGCAAACCCTGTTCGGTTGACGGGTAATGGCCGACCTCCAGGCGGTAAAGGTCCAGGGCCTTGCCCAGTCCTTCAATTTGCGCCTTGGCCACCTTCACTTCGGAACGGCCCAACTGAGCGAAATATTTCGGCGCGACGATGCCGGCCAACAACCCCAGCACCACCAGCACCACCAGCAGTTCGAGCAGAGTGAAGCCGCGTTGGGCACGCGGGGCGAAACACAGTCGCTGATTCATGATGACCTCACACAGTCGGCAGAAGGGTCGCAACAGGGCCCTATGCAATTGCCATGCAAAGGATTGCTCAAGGCTTGGGCATCTCCCTGTAACCCGCGTGCCATGGGCTTCTGCGCTTTCGGCACAGTGCTTGCGTATGGCTGATTCACGACTGGCCATTGGGGCATAACCCCCAATTTTCGGGGCCGGGCAGGGGAGGCATAACAATGAAAGCACTCACCACGGGAATGCTCGGCTGCCTGCTGCTGGCGGGCGTCGCTCAAGCCGATGTGTTCGTGTCCACGGATGCCAGGGGCAACTTCGTCCTGTCCAACGTCCACCGCCCCGGTCGGCACTATGAACGGGTCATCCACGAGCCCGCGGCGGCGGTGGTCAGCCTCGATCAACAGCCGCAGATGATTGCCGCGCAACCCTACGCCGAGCTGGTGTCGGCGGCGGCCACGGCCAACCAGTTGCCGGCCGCGCTGTTGCACGCGGTGATCAAGACCGAGTCGGCCTACAACCCCAGTGCGGTGTCCGCCAAGGGGGCCGGTGGCTTGATGCAATTGATGCCCGACACGGCCCGCGAGATGGGCGTGACCGATGTCTACGACCCCAAGGCCAACATTCAGGGCGGCGCCCGTTATCTCAAGCGGCTGATGACCCTGTTCGACAACGACATCGCCCTCGCCGTGGCCGCCTACAACGCCGGGCCGCAAGCGGTGCTCAGCCGTGGCGGCGTGATCCCGCCGTTCGCCGAAACCCAGCGTTATGTGCCCAGCGTGCTGCGCCAGTACCGGCGTTTGCAGGGCTTGTCGGCCGACGCCCCGCTGTAACCGAAAGCCGTGGGGTGGTTTTCCCCAACATTGGGGCATGGTGGCCCCGGCGAAAAAGTGGGGAATAAGTGGGGAATTATCCCCCGATGTATCAAGTGCCAATCGTAACTGTATGAAAAGTAAACGTAATTTTTATGGCATGCAGATTGCTCAACGGAGTTGTCGAGAATTATTCCCTGTGAGCACCCACAGCGAGGCCCGTGATCATGACCGGCATTTTCCACGTTCCATCCGTCTTTCATTTGTTGCTGCTGGCGGCCTCGATGTTCGGCGTCGAGTTGGCCGAAGCGGCTGCGCGCTGTGAGCGCAATCTGGTGGCCAACGTCGTGGCGCTGGATCAGCCGCTGATGTTCAACCGCCTCGGTGCGCAAAACGTTAACGGCATGATCTTCGCCCTGCGTCGCGATGTGGTCGATGATCATGAGATATCCCTGGCTCAGGGCGGCGCCGCGGTGCCGGGCAAGGTGTCGCTGCGCCCCGACAAGCGTCCGCGTCCGCTGGTATTGCGGGTCGCCGCCGGCGACTGCCTGACCATCAACCTGCAGAACCTCCTGGCCTATCAGGCCAACCCCGGTTCGCACGAAAATGGCGGCGTGGAGGGTGAAGTCGAAGTCGGCAACGAGAATGCCTTCAAGGTCGATGAGCAGGTCACTGACCGCCATGTCGGTTTCCAGGTCAACGGCATGCAAGCGGTCAACAGCATCGACGACATCGCTTCGTTTACCGGACGCAACGCCAATACCTTGATCCCGCCGGGTGCCACGCGCAGCTACACCTTGTACGCCGAGCGTGAAGGCGCATTCGCCGCCAGCAGCCGTGGCGCGACCTTCGGTGGCGAAGGTGCGGCCGGCAACGTGGCCAACGGGCTGTTCGGCGAAGTGGTGGTGGTGCCCAAGGGCGGTCGCACCTACCGCAACACCGTGACCGAAGAAGAGATGCGCCTGGCCACCACCGGGCGCACCCCGGCCGGCCAGCCGATCGTCGATTACCAGGCGCGCTACCCGCAGCGCCAGCCCTGGATACGTGAAGGCAAGGCCGGCACGCCGATCATCAACATGGTCGACGGCAACGAAATCATTTCCAGCGAAAGCGACGCCATTGTCATGGGCAGCAACGCCGACGGCAGCTTTCCACCCTCGACCTATCCGCTGGAATCGGTGGGCAAACGCAACCCGGCGCTGCCCAATCGTCTAGAGCCCTTCCGCGACTTTGCTTCGCAGTTCCAGGATGAAACCGCCGCGACCCAGGCGTTTCCAGGCTACTGGGCCGACCCGGTCATGGCCCACGTGCTGGAGCCGACCCGCGATGGCTTCATGATCAACTACGGTTCCGGCGGCATGGGCGCCGAAGTCGTGGCCAACCGACTGGGCGTGGGGCCGATGCACGATTGCCTGTCCTGTGCCTATGAAGAATTCTTCCTCAGCTCTCACACCGTCGGCGACGTGGCGATGCTGGTGGACGTACCGGCCAACGCCGGGCTGGAAAACATTCGTCCCGGTGAAGTGCCCAAGGCCGATCAGGTCGGGGTCAAGGCGACCATGGCGCTGTATCCGTCCGAGCCGTCCAACGTCAACCACAGCTACATCGGCGACTTCGTCAAATTCCGCAACACCCACAACGGCCATGAGCAGCACATCTTCCACCTGCACGGGCATCAGTGGCTGTTCAACCCCAACGACGACAACTCCGACTACGTGGACGCACAGGGCATCGGGCCGGGCGCCGGCTACACCTATGAAATCGCCAATGGCGGTTCGGGCAACCGTAACCGGGTAGCGGGCGATGCGATTTATCACTGCCACTTCTACCCGCACTTTGCCCAAGGCATGTGGAGCATGTGGCGGGTCCATGACGTCTTTGAAGAAGGCACCAAACTCGAAGTCTCGCAACAGGGCGCCGACGGTTACCACAGCGAACCCTATGCCCTGCGCAGTGGCAAACCGGCGGCGGGTGCACGGGCCTTGCCCGATGGTGAGATTGTGGCCGGCACGCCGATTCCGGCGGTGGTACCGCTGCCTGGCAAAGCCATGGCGCCGATGCCGGGCAAAGTCGCGGTCGTACCGAAAATCAGCGAGTCCCTGGTGGCCGCCAATGACGACGATGAAGAGGGCGACGATGACAGCGGGCATCATGGCGGTAGCGCCCAGGCGATTGGCTCGCTGGCGCTGGTGGACCGCAGCGAAGCCAACCGCAATGCCGACGGCAGCCTGAAGAACCCGGGCTATCCCTTCTGGATCGGCGGCATGGAAAGTTCGGTCGGCCAACGCCCGCCTACCCCACCGCTGGACATGCTCGACGCCGCCAAGGCCCAGGCCTTGAAATCGAGTGGCAATGCCTTGTGGGCCAACCTCGATCCGGCGCAGTCCGGTGGCTGGGATGGTGGCCTGGGGCGTCACTCGCTGGACGGTTTCGCCTCTGGCGGCGAGGCGCACACGGTGACCACATCCCTGGATTTCTCCAAGGAAGTGACCCGCGCCAAGCCGCTGTACCTGCCCGAAGAAGGCACCGAAGTCGAACAGGCGGCCATGGCGTTCCACGCCAAAAAAGAACACCC
Source organism: Pseudomonas sp. MT92 (assembly GCF_058792515.1). Classification (NCBI taxonomy): domain Bacteria; kingdom Pseudomonadati; phylum Pseudomonadota; class Gammaproteobacteria; order Pseudomonadales; family Pseudomonadaceae; genus Pseudomonas; species Pseudomonas sp. MT92. The sequence goes on along the minus strand of NZ_JBXAFA010000002.1, from coordinate 482,996 downwards.
CAGTTTCGCCGTGCTGCCGGGCAACCAGGTGGTGGCGCGCAACTTCCGCACCAACGGTGCGCTGCCGATGGCGGGCGCACCGTACTATGAGCCGTGCATGGATGACCGGGCCAAGCGCCTGACCAGCAGCGCCGGCAGCGGTGAGTTCAACAGCGGTGAGCGGATCGACGGCATGTCGTTCAGCGGTGCCTCGACCTTCACCGCCGACCGCCCGCGCATCTACAAGGCGGCGAACATTCAGTTCGACGCGGTGTACAACAAAGTCGGCTACCACTTCCCGCAGGCGCGCATTCTCGCGCTGTGGGAAGACGCCTGGCCGGTGATCACCAAGCAGCGTCCGCCAGAGCCGCTGGTGATGCGCATGAACACCTTCGATTGCGTGCAGTACCAGCAAACCAACCTGGTACCGGCGATCTATGAGATGGACGACTATCAGGTGCGCACACCGACCGACGTGATCGGCCAGCACATCCACCTGCCGAAATGGGACCTGACGGCGGCCGACGGTTCGGCCAACGGCTGGAACTACGAAGACGGCATCCTTTCCCCGGGTGCCGTGCAAGAGCGCATCCATGCCATTCGCCAGTTCAACCAGTGCGAAGGCACCGACCCGCGCGACGGCACGGCCGCGTGCCCGAAAGCCAAGGCGCACCCGTTCTTCGGCCAATACGGCCGGGCCGACTGGGTCGGCGCGCGCACGGCGATGCAACGCTGGTTCGTCGATCCGGTGGTGAACACCAAGGGCGTCGACCGTGGCCTGGGCACCATCTTCACTCACGACCACCTCGGCCCATCGACGCACCAGCAGATTGGCCTGTACGCCACCGTGCTGGCCGAACCGGCCGGTTCCACCTGGTTCCACGCCGAAACCGGCGAGCCGTTGTACAGCGGCGCGCGGCAGGACGGCGGGCCGACGTCGTGGCAAGCAGTGATCTCTACCGGCGACCTGGACGGTGACGGCAAGAACGACAGCTTCCGTGAGTTCTTCCTCGAATACAGCGACTTCCAGCACGCCTATGAAGCCGGGGTGTACGTGGGCGCCGGTCCCAATGGCATACCTGACGCGCAAAGCTTCCCGGCCACCGCCGACAGCTTCCGCTACGCGATCAATCCGCCGGTGCGCAAGGAAGCCGAGACCCTGCTTGAGCAAGTGGTCGAAGCCCGTGGCGGTCTGATGCCGGGCTGCCCAAGCCGGCCTTGCCCGCAAGCGATTTCGGTCGATGACCCCGGCATGTTCGTGGTCAATTACCGCAACGAACCGCTGGCGCTGCGGGTGTACGACCCGAACAAGGTCGGCCCGGACGGCAAGCGCGGCATGCAGGCCGATGGCCTGGGCGGCGACCTGGCGTACGCCATGCAAAGCCGTACCGACCGTGCGATCCCGGCGATGAACCTGGCGCCGAACCTGATTACCGCGGCCACCGGTCCCACCGGCGGCACCACCCTGTTCCCGCCGCACATCAACAAGGGCGGCGCCGAACCGGGTGACCCGTTCACCCCGATGCTGCGCACCTACACCGGCGACAACGTGCGGCTGCGGGTGCATGCCGGCGGTCACGAAGAGGAGCACAACGTCACCCTGCACGGTGTGAAGTGGCTGCAAAGCGGTTCCGGTTTCGGCAACAGCTCCAACTCCGGCTGGCGCGCGTCGCAGATGATCGGGATTTCCGAGCAGATGGGCTTCATCGCGCCGGTCTCGATGCTCTCCAGTTCGGCGGCCACCACCGGTGACTACCTGTACTCCATGGACGCCTCGCTTGAAGGGTACTGGAGTGGCATCTGGGGCGTGATGCGCAACTACACGGCCCAGCGCAACGATCTGTTCGCGCTGCCGAACAACCCGAAACCGGCCGGCATGCGCAACACCGTGGCTTTCGATGGCACCTGCCCGCGGATCGGCGCCAACCCCAACGGCATCGGCACCCGGCCGACCCCGCAACGCAACTATGAAGTGGTCGCGGCCCTGGCCAACGATATCCTCGGCAACCCCCTGGGGCTGGCCATCGGTGACTCGGCGGGGCTTGGACAGCACGTCGGCGGGCCGTTGAATCCGGCCGGTGGCACCCTGGTCTTCAACTCGCGGGCGGTGAGCATCCCGCAAGTCACCGTGACCGACCCTCAAGACGGTGTGACCTTCACCATCGGCGGGCAAAGCGGGCCGTTGCATGACCCGACCGCGATCCTCTATGTGCGCAAGGCCGACCTCGACCCGGTCACCGGCAAACTCAAACCCGGCGTGCCGGTGGAACCGCTGGTGCTGCGTGCGGCGGCCGGTGACTGCATCAACATCACCCTGGAAAACCGTCTGCCCAGCGTGATGCCGGACCTGCCCCAGACGGCCACCGTGATGGGCATGGTCAAGCGTGACCGCAACGGCGGCGAGGGCTCGACCACCTTCAGCAATAACCTGCTGCGGCCATCGAGCACCGTGGGCCTGCACGCGCAATTGCTGGCTTACGACATCACCAAATCCGACGGCACCAACGTCGGCACCAACCCGATCCAGACCGTGCCGCCTCGGGTGGGCAATACCGGACCGTACCCGACCCGTACCTATCAGTACTACGCCGGGCACCTGGAGCGTGAAGGCAAACCGATTACCCAACTGGGCCGCAATGTCGACAACATCAACGCCACGGCGGTGGAGTTCGGCGGGCTGAACATCACGCCGGCAGACGTGATCAAGCAGCCGCAAAAAGGCCTGGGCGCAGCGATGAGCATCCTGCCGGTGGGCGCCACCTGGACGGAAGACACCCGCAAGGTCAATGCGACCGTCACCGCGCCGGGGCAAACCCCTTATCGCGACTTTGCCATGGTCTGGCAGAAGGCCTTGAACATGCGCTGGGCCAATGGTCGTCCGGTGGAAGGCATAGCCTCGGAGGCGGGCGTGCCGACCGATCCACAGGACAACTCCAGCATGGCCATCAACTTCAAGACAGAGCCGATGTGGTACCGCTTCGGTCTGGCCCCGGATGCGCCGTTTGGCCACGCCGACGGTCATGGCTACGGCGATGTGCAGAACGCGCACATGGCTTTCAGCAACGCGTTGGTGGGCGGCGATCCGCAGACGCCGGTGCTGTACGTCAAACCGGGGCAACCGTTCCGCACGCACATCCTGATGCCGACCGGCGGCAGTCGCGGCACCACCTTCCAGCTCGACGGACACGTCTGGTCGGTCAACCCGTTCCAGCCCGAGAAGAGCGACACCGGTGGCTACCCGATGGGCACGCCTGGCGTGGGTTCGGTGCGGTTTGGCTACAACCCGATGTCGATGTACGTCGGCGCCCACGAAAGCATCCTGCCGGCGGCGCATTTCAGCTTCATGCACCCGAGTGCCGGTGGCAGCAACGCGATACCGGGTGATTACCTGTTCCGCGATTACGGCGCCTATGGCAACACCGCCGGGCTGTGGGGATTGCTGCGGGTGACCAACGAACCGGAGCCGGCACCGGCGCCGTAGGCCGGGAAACAACGCAACACCTGTGGGAGCGAGCCTGCTCGCGATGGCGGAGTGTCAGACACATGAATGTTGGATGTGCTGGCCTCTTCGCGAGCAGGCTCGCTCCCTCAGGGGGCGATGAGTCAGACACAGATCTGAAGGGGAGTGTTGGCATGAACAGGACCATCAAAATCGCCAGCGGCGCGTTGATTGTCGGCGTGGCGCTGATCTGCCTCGGGGTATGGCGCACTTCACCTGCGGCCTTGCTCAACGACGTTGCGTTGCCCGATACCCGCAGCGGACAGTCGCTGGAGCGTGACGGCGTGTCGGTGGCGCTCGACGTCAAGCCGCTGGGCGCGGACGGCGTATTGCGCGAAGGGCAGTTCGCCGACGTGCAGTTCCGCATTACCGACAAGGCTTCCGGCCAGCCCTTGGCGGGCGTTGCACCGGGCGCCTGGCTGGACCCGGAGACCGTCGCCGCCGACCAGGCCCAGGGCCGCGAACAGAGCTGCAAGGCGCGGGTCGGGGTGTTCCTCAAGTCGAGCATCGGCGCACGCCCCTTGCTCGATCTCAACAGCTACTTCCTCATGGTGATGAACCGCGATGCCAGTGTCTCGGTGGTCGATCCGTCGGTGTCGGTGGGCGGCATTACCAGCACCCTGGCGCGGATCGACATCAAGCAACCGCCGATGGACTGGGTCACCCCCAGGGACAACAAGCGGGTGTTCGTGTCGATGCCGACGGCGGGTGAAGTCGCGGTGATCGACAGCGAGCAATTCAAATTGGTGGATTCGGTGGCGGCCGGCACAAACCCGGTACGTGTCGCGCTGCAACCGGACGAACGCCTGCTGTGGGTCGGCAACAACGCGCAGGCAGCGCAGCAGTCCGGGGTCACGGTGATCGACACTCACAGCCTGAAAACCCTCAAGCACCTGGCCACGGGGGGCGGCCATCACGAAATCGCCTTCAGCAAGGACAGCCGTTTCGCCTTCGTCACCAATCGCGACGACGGCACCCTGAGCATCATCGATATCGCCAGCCTGACCATCATCAAACAACTCAAGACCGGCTCGCACCCGTTGTCGGTGGTGTACTCGCCACTGTCCGGCGCGGCCTATGTGGCCGACGGCAAGGACGGCACGGTTACGGTGGTGGACGCGGCGAGCCAGTCGGTGCGGCGGGTGATCAAGGTCAAGCAGGGCCTCGGCCCGATGGGTTTCAGCGCCGACGGACGTTTCGGCATCGTGCTCAATACCCTGGAGAACCAGGCGGCGGTCATCGACGCCGCCACCGACTCGTTGATCCATGAACTGGACGTGTCCGCCGAGCCCTATCAGGTGGTGTTCACCAAGGCCTACGCCTATATCCGCGGACTGGCCTCGCCCAAGGTGACGATGATCAACCTGGCGTCGCTGGGTGAAGGCCGCACGCCCATCAGCCAGGGCTTCGAAGCCGGGCCCCAGGCGCCGCGCCTGGCCGGTGACCTGCCATTGGCCGCGAGCCTGGCGGTGTCGCGGGACGACAACGCGGTGTTCGTGGTCAACCCGGTGGACAACACCACCTACTTCTACGCCGAAGGCATGAACGCCCCGATGTCCGGTTACCCCAATCGCGGGCAAGTGGCACGGGCGGCGCTGGTGATCGACCGCAGCCTGCGCGAAGTCGAGCCGGGGCTGTACAGCGCACGGATCAAGCTGCCGCCGGCCGGGCGTTTCGACGTGGCGTTCCTGCTCAACCAGCCGAACATCATTCATTGCTTCACCGCCGTGGTCGAGGCCGACAAGAACCTCGATCACCTCGCTGGCGTGCCAAGCGTGGAGTTCATGCTCGACACCTCCACCGCTGCTTTGGGCAACCCCTATGTCGTGCGTTTTCGCATCGTCCAGGGCAAGCAGAAAACCGAGCGCAGCGGGGTGAAGGACGTTCAGGTGCGTTACTTCCTGGCCCCGACTTCGCGGCCTCGGGAGGTCGCGGCCGTGGAAATCGGCAACGGGGTGTATGAAGCCCCGGTCAACCTCAACCAACAAGGCGCCTGGTACCTGCACGTGCGTGCGGCGTCACTGGGGGCGAATTTCGGCGACCAGACCTTTGCCAGTGTTCGGGTGACCCCCGGCCAGACTCATTGAAGAGGACATCGACATGAACCGATTTGCACACCGTGGCCTGCTGACCTTCTGCCTCTTGGCTGTCGGCATCGGCCAGGCACTGGCCCACTCGGCAGATGAACATGCCGGTCACGACATGCAGGCCAGGAGCGCCACCCCCGAGAGCACCCAGGTCAAATTCGCCGACGTGGCGCTGGTGGACCAGAACGGCAAAACCGTGCGCCTGGAAAAAGACCTGGTCAGCAACAAGATCGTGGTCATGAGCTTCATCTACACCAGCTGCACCACGGTCTGCCCGGTGGTGTCTTCGATCATGGGCAAGGTGCAGAAACAGCTCGGCGCACGGGTCGGTACCGAGGTGCAACTGGTGTCGATCAGCATCGACCCGCAGCGCGATGACGCCAAGCGCCTGAACGACTATGCCCGGACCTTCCAGAACGGCCCGGGCTGGAGCTGGCTGACCGGCACCACGCAGTCGGTCAACGAAACCCTCAAGGGCCTTGGCTCCTTCAGCGGCGACTTCAAGAACCATGCGCCGTTGATTCTGGTCGGCGATGGCAACAGCCGTCACTGGACGCGTTTTTACGGTTTCACCGACCCGGCGGTGCTGAGCCGTGAAGTCGAGAAACTCAGCGGTCAGCGCAATGTCCACGCCAAGCACACGGCCGTCGCCATGGAGAATCAGCCATGAGAACCCTTGACCGCATGGTCCTGAGTGCCTGCCTTTGCCTGTTCAGTGCGCTGGCCTTCGCCCACGAAGGCCATCAAGAACCGGCACCGGCGTCTGCTGCAACCATGGCACAACCGGCGGGCGGCACCCGCGACGCAAAAACCTGGTTCACCGACACCCCGTTGCAGGACCAGAACGGCAACACCCTGCGGTTCTACAGCGACGCGCTGCAGAACCGGGTGGTGCTGCTCAACGTGATTTTCACCAGTTGCACCGACGCCTGCCCCCTGATCACCCAGAAGCTCAAGGCAGTACGCGAAGTGCTGGGCGACCAGGCGGAGGGCATCACCTTTATTTCCCTTACCAGTGATCCGCTGCGGGACACCCCGGCGGTACTCAAGGCTTACACCTTGAAGCAGGGCGTCGATGGCCCCCACTGGCTTTTCCTTACCGGCGACAAGGCGCAGATGGACCTTGTCCTGGGGCGCATCGGCCAGATCGTGCCGACCCCCGAGCAGCACTCCACGCAGTTGATCGTCGGCGACGTGGCCAATAAGCGCTGGAGCAAAATCCGGCCCGATGCCCCCGCCGCCGCCATTGCCCAGCGCTTGCAGTTGCTGACAATGCCTGTGGTCGGTCGCTGAGTCCGGGCCATGAAAAAAGCCCTCATCCTCGGCCTGCTCATGGTGTCTGGCATCAGCCTGAGCGCCCAGGCGTTGACGCTGGCCCCCGGCGAAAGCGCCGGCAAACGCCTGTACCGCGAGGGGGTGTCGGCCAGTGGCGAGCCGATCATGGCCCGGGTCGGAGCGGCCGGCATGTTGCTGCCGGCCACCAGCCTGCCGTGTGTCAATTGCCATGGCCGCGATGGCATCGGCCGTCCCGAAGGCGGCGTGCGGCCGCCGGACCTGACCTGGACGCGGCTCTCCAGCACCTATGGCCAGCAGCAAATCAACGGGCGCAGTTACCCGGCCTACACCGAGGGCACGCTGGCCAGGGCGATTCAGGAGGGGCGCGATCCCGGCAACAATCGACTCGACCCGGCGATGCCCAGGTTCGTGTTGTCGATGAAAGATCAGCACAACCTCACGGCCTACCTCAAGCGCCTGGCCGATGACCGTGATCCGGGCCTCGACGCTGACAGTCTGCACCTGGGCACCTTGTTACCGGGCACGGGCGCGCTGAGCGAGGAGGGCGCCACGGTGGCGGCGGTGCTCAACGGTTGCGTGGCGCGCATCAATGAGGCGGGCGGGATTCATGGTCGGCAGTTGCGCCTGACCATTCTCGATCCCGGCCCCGACCGCGCCAGCGCCATGCGCGCGCTGGACCAGTTGATCGACAAGGAGCAGGTGTTCGCGCTGATCGCACCGCTGGCGCCAGCGCTGGAAGCGGACATGGCAGCACGCCTGGAGCAGGCCGGTGTGCCCCTGATCGGGCCGCTGTCGTTGCAAGGCGCGACCCAGGCCAGTCGAGAGATCTTCGAGCCGCTGCCGGGGCTGCGCGAACAAATGATTGCCCTGGCCAATTACGCCACTGCCACCTTGCGGGTGTTGCAGGGACCGACGCTGATCGCCTACCCGGACGAGCCCGGTCAACGGCTGGCCGCAGAGAAACTCGCCCGGTACCTGCAAGACAACGCCTGGGAGAAAGTGCGCCTGCAAGCCTATGGGGCGACGCAGGATGACTTGCCGTTGGGTTCGCGTTCGGTGTTTTACATGGGCAGCAGCGGCGGTTTCAGTCTGCTCGCCGAGCGCTTGCAGACGGCGGGCCAGGTGCCTTACCTGTTCGCTGCTTCGAATCAGGTGGCGGGTGATTTGCTGCAAGTGCCCAGCGGCTTTTCCCGTCGGGTATTCCTGGCCTATCCGTTTGTGCCCAGCGACTGGACGCGGGCCGGGCGCCTGGCCCTGACCCAGGTGCGCGAGCGACAGAAACTGGGCGGCGAGCATGCGGTTCTGCAAGTCGGTGCGTTCAGCTCGATGATGCTCTTGAGCGAAGGCATGAAGCAGGCCGGGCGTGATGCCAGTCGTGAAAAACTGATCGAGGCCCTGGAAGGCCTGCATGACTTCGATACCGGACTGACCCCGCTGATCAGTTTCGGGCCGGGTCGGCGCCAGGGCCTCAGTGGCGCGCACATCGTCACCGTGGACTTGCCTGACCAGCGTTTTTTCCTGGTTGCTCCTTACAAACCCATTGCCGCGATGCCTTGACCGGAGGCCGTAGATGAAACTCAACACTTTGCTGGTTCTGTGGGCGCTGTGGGTGCCAGCGGCATACTGCAGCAACGGTCCGGCCGTGGCGCGGGTCAATGGCGAGGAAATTTCCCAGCTGCGCCTGGAGCGTTATTTCGCCGAATACCTGGAGGATCAGGGGCGCTCGGTGGGCAATATTCGCAATCCCAAGGCTTACAAGCAGCTGCGCAAGGCGGCGCTGGATGCCTTGATTGACAAGGAACTGCTCTGGCAGGAGGCGCTCAAGCGCGGGGTGGTGATCAGCGATGCCACGGTGCAAAGCCAGGTCGAGAAGACCCGCCAGGCCTTCGGTGGTGCCGAGGTGTTCGCCCGACGCCTGGAAGACGCCGGTTTCGATGAGGCCAGCTATGCCGAATACACCCGCCGTGAACTGGCGGCCCAGCAAGTGTTCGCCGACCTCACCCAAGTCGGCGAGCTTGATGAAAAACAGGTACGGGCATTTTTCGAGGAGCACCGCGCCGAGATGAGCCGGCCCGAGGAAGTACAGGTCAGGCATATCCTGATCAAGGTGCCTCAGGGAGCGGATGCTTCCACTGTTGAAGCCGCAAGACTACGCTTGGAAGGTATGCGTACCCGAATCACGCATGGTGCCGATTTTGCCAGTGTCGCCAGGGAGGGGTCTGAAGACGCTTCGGCCAGCGAGGGCGGCGAACTGGGCTACTTTCCCCGGGGGCGCATGCTGCCAGCGTTTGAAGCGACAGCTTTTGCCCTGGCGCCGGGTGCGCTCAGCGAGCCGGTGCGCACGGACGTGGGATGGCATTTGATTTATCTGGAGAACCGAGTGGAGGCCGCCGATGTCACAGAGGAGCAAGGACTTGACATGGTCCGGGCGTACCTTGCCCGGCAGAAACAGGTTCAGGCTCGTCTACAGGCACTGGCGCAGCTGCGATCCAGTAATCGGATCGAACGGGTTGACGATGATTGAGCTTTTCCCCAAAAGTGGGGAATCGATTCAATGCAAATCCGTTCGGGTTCCCCCGTTTTTGGGGGGAACGGTAAGTGGACGAAAAGGCATTGTTTTTAAATTCAAGGACATGAAGCGATAAAACGACCGGCGCCCGGCCTGGCATGAAGTGTGCGTTAGACCTGTTGAAGGCGCGCACTCCACCAGGTTCGGTAATCGGCCCTGCGGTTTCAAGGAGTCCACCTTGTTAAACAAAGTACTGGTTGTTGAAGACGAACAGCTGCTGGCGGAAAACCTCCAGGGGTACCTGCAGGCGCAAGCGCTGGAAGTCCGGATAGCGCACACCGGTGAAGCGGCGATTGGCGAAGCCGAACGCTTTTCACCCGATGTGATGGTGTTCGATTACCGCTTGCCCGATATGGAAGGTTTTGAGGTGCTCGATGCCGTCCGCCAGAACAGGAAGTGTCATTTTGTGCTGATCACAGGCCACCCCACCGCAGAAGTTTGCGAGCGGGCCCGGCAACTGGGCGTCAGCCACATCCTGTTCAAACCCTTTCCTTTGGCGGAATTGGCCCGTGCAGTTTGTGATCTTCTGGGGATGAAGCGCGAACCCAAAGCAGGTGTGAAGGATTCCGAAGGATTCGTCGAACGACGCCAGAGCAGGACCGAAAGTTTCCCGCTGCAGTTGTACGACGGTAGCTGGGTGCTTGCCGATCGCCGACGAAGTTCATCGGCCTCCATGGCGCCAGACGACGAACAATTGCTCACCGGGGAGTAGTGGCGCGACAAGAGGTTCCGGCCCCCGCCGAACCAGCTCGCCGCGCCGACAGGGCTCAAAGCCCCGGGCGTTGGAGAGCAAGCCATGGACCGTCTATCCCTTGTTGTCGAGCCGTCGCCGTCGGCGTGTCTACCCAGCCGTTTTTCCAGTGAGCAATTAGCCCAGGCGCGAACGCTGGCCGCCAGTTCCGGTGAACGGATGCTGGATGCCCTCGGGGAGCTTTGCGAACTGGCCCCCATGCCCTTCATCCAGTGCCTCGGTGCGACCCTGCATTACCCGGTGCTCGATACCGACAGCCTGTTTCAAGCCACCCCCGTATTCGACCGGGTCACCCTGGCCCAATGCCTCAAGCGCGAATTCACCCTGCTGCGTCACGACGATGCGGTCATCGGTGTGTTTGCCGACCCCTTCGACACCGCCCGTCTGGCCTGGATCGATGATTGCCTGCACGGCGCACCGCTGTACCTGGTGCACGCCGACGACCTGAAAGCCTACCTGGCACGCCACGAAGAGAGCTTCCACGCCGTGGAGTCACTCAACGCCCAGAGCGACGCCGGCAGCGAAATCGATAACCTGCAAAGCCTGTCCCTGACCAGCATCAGCGAAGACTCCAGCGTGGTGGTCAAACTGGTCAACTCGACCCTGTACGACGCGCTGAAAATGCACGCCAGCGATATCCACCTGGGCACCACCGGCAGCGGCCTGGTGATCAAGTACCGGATCGATGGCGTGCTGAACAACATCAGCAAGATCCAGGGCAACGAGTTCGCCGAACAGGTGATTTCCCGGGTCAAGGTCATGGCCGAACTGGACATCGGCGAAAAGCGCGTGCCCCAGGACGGTCGCTTCAAGATCGGTATCAGCGGCCGGCAGATCGACTTTCGGGTGTCGATCATGCCGAGCATTTTTGGCGAGGACGCCGTGCTGCGGGTGCTCGACAAACAGGACCTGGCGGACAAGGTCTGCGGCGTGCAGTTGCAAGCCCTGGGCTTCGAAGACGAAACCCTGCGCCAACTGCGCCGGCTGGCGGCCGAACCCTACGGCATGGTGCTGGTCACCGGCCCCACCGGCAGCGGCAAGACCACCACGCTGTACGCGATGATCACCGAGATCAACCACGGTGTGGACAAGATCATCACCATTGAAGACCCGGTGGAATATCAACTGCCGGGCGTGCTGCAAATCCCGGTCAACGAGAAAAAAGGCCTGACCTTCGCCCGGGGCCTGCGCTCGATCCTGCGCCACGACCCGGACAAAATCATGGTCGGGGAAATCCGCGACCCCGACACCGCGCAGATCGCCGTGCAATCGGCACTCACCGGGCACCTGGTGTTCACCACCATTCACGCCAACAACGTGTTCGACGTGATCGGCCGCTTTACCCAGATGGAAATCGACCCCTACAGCCTGGTCAGCGCCCTCAACGCAGTACTGGCCCAGCGACTGATTCGCCTGGTCTGCAGCAGCTGCAGCACGACGTACACCCCGACTGAAGAAGAACTGCAAACCTCGGGGCTCGACCCGCAGCAGGTCGCTCACTACCACTTCGTGCACGGCAAGGGCTGTGGCCATTGCCGTGGCACCGGCTACCGCGGACGCAGCGCGATTGCCGAGCTGCTGCACCTGGACGACGAACTGCGGCAAATGATCGTCGAGCGCCAACCCATTTCGAAAATCAAGGCCCACGCCTGCAAACGTGGCTTGCGCCTGCTGCGCGAGTCGGCGCTGGAACTGGTGCAACACGGCCGGACCACTCTCGAGGAGATCAATCGTGTCACTTTTATCTCGTGAGCGTTATATCGCCGTCCTCGGCGCCAGTGGTGTCGGCCTGGGTCGGCGTCAGGGCAGCGAAACCCTGTGGCTGGGCAGCGTCGGCTTCATCGATGAAGGTTTCCATGCCTGGGCCGTGGCCCTGGAAACCCTCGACCGGCTGCTGGGCGAGCATGCCCGCGCCGGTGCGGAGTTGACGGTGGTGGTCTCCGGGCATTTCAGCCGTTTCTGCCTGGTGCCCTGGAGCGATCAGATCAGCAGCCCGGAAGAACTGCGCGGGTTTGCCCAACTGTGCTTCGAAGACCTTTACGGCGTACCGAGCCAACCCTGGAGCCTGGTGCTCTCGGCCGAACCGGCCGGCTACGACCGCGTCGCCAGTGCGCTGCCGCAGGACTTGCTCGAGCGCCTGCGCACACTGGTGAGCGGTCGCGGCCTGAAACTGCGTTCAGTGCAGCCGTACCTGATGGCTGCGTTCAATCATTTCGACAAGAGCTTCGACGCCGCAGACTTCCTGTTCGTGGTCGCCGAACCGGTGCGCAGTGTGTTGTTGCTGGCGCGCGAAGGGCGCTGGGCGGCGGTGCGTTCGGTGGGCAGCAGTGACAGCGATGCCGCCCTGGCGGCCCTGATCGGTCGCGAAAGCCAGTTGCAGGCCTCCACCAGCGAACGGCCCCTGAGCGTTTACCTGCATGCGCCGGCCCGCATCGACTCGCACCCCGACGTACCCGGTGTGCACCTGCGTACCCTCGAAGAGGACCGGACATCCGTACACGATTGCCTGTACGTCATGTCCCGGGCGGTGGCCTGACATGCGCGCCCTGATGCTCGACTTTCAACCGCGTCGTCGCGCCAGCCCGCTGGGCTGGAGCCTGCTGGCCAGTGGTGTGGTGCTGGTGCTGACCTGCATCGTGATCCAGCAACACCTCAGCGCGGAGGCCGAACAACAGCAAGGCCACCTGCAAACCGCCCAGCGCGTGCTCACCGGCGACACGGGCAGCAAGGTCAACCTGACCCCGGCGCAAATCCGCGAACAGGCACAGAACCTGGCGGAGATGCGCAAGGTGTCCCAGCAATTGCGCCGCCCCTGGGAGCAGTTGTTCGCCACCCTCGAAGCCATGCCCCGCGACAACATTGCTTTGCTGACCCTGACCCCGGACGCCCGCAAGGGCCAGCTGCGGATCAGCGCCGAGGCACGGGACCTGGACGCCATGCTCGACTTCCACCGGCGCCTCGAAGCCAGCGACGAGCTGTCCGATGTGTCGCTTCTCAGCCATGAAATCGTCGCCAACGTGCCGGAGCACCCGGTGCAATTCAACTTGTCGGCTACCTGGGAGATTGGCGATGCAAATCCCTAGATTGATCGTCCATGAGTACCTGCAACGCCTGGGCGTGCCCGGTCTGGCGGGATTGGCGATGCTGGTGCTGGCGCTCACCTATGGCCTGGCCGGTTTGCTGCCGGACTGGCAGTCCGTGCAACAGCTCAGCCAGCAGACCCGCGAAGCCCGCGCATACCTGGCCAAAGTCGAAGACGGCACCGTGGCCGCGCCGGTGGTGCCGCAACGGCAACTGGATGATTTCCGCAGCAAGTTGCCGACCCAGCCGCAGGCCACCGTGGCCATCGACAAGATCTATGCGTTGGCCGCCCAGGAACGCATCACCCTGGCTCGTGGTGAGTATTCCCTGGGCATCGATCCGAAAACCCACCTGGCGCGCTACCAGATCCTGCTGCCGGTGCGGGGCAGCTACCCGCAACTGCGGCGCTTCCTGCACGCCTTGCTCGGCCAGTTGCCGGCGGTGGTGCTGGAGGACGTGGAGTTGCAGCGCAAGAAGATCGCCGACACCGACCTGACCGGGCGGATCCGCATGACCCTTTACCTGTCGAGGTCATGATGAACAGCAAACGCGCAATGGGCTGGGTAGCGTTCTTCGGTGTGGCGGCGGCGCTGGCCTGGTTGCCCGACTACTTGAAACAGGCCGGCGACGGCGAGGCCGATGTCGCGGCAGTGGCCACGCCCGCCAAAGGCAAAACCCATGGCGAGCTGGCGGCCGCGTCAGCCTCGGGCGCGCCGGCGGCGATCAAGGACCTGAGCCCGGCCGGCGACCTGTTCGCCCCCCGTAGCTGGAAGGTTGCGCCGACCCTGGCCAGCGTCACCGAACAAGCCGTCAACGTCGCACCGGTGGTGCAGGTCCCCACTGCACCGCCGATGCCTTTCCAGTTCATTGGCCGCATGGATGACCGTACCGATCTGCAGGTGTTCTTGCAGAGCGGCGAGAAAATCTACGTCGTGCGCAAAGGGGATGTGATCGACGCAACATGGAAGATCGAGGGGATTTCCGACATGGAACTGAGCCTGGTCTATCTGCCTCTGCATTTGTCCCAGACTCTGTCTGTGGGGAGCGCGCAATGAACACATTCCGATTGCTGATGAGCTTGGGTTTCTGTGCGGGGCTGGCCGCGTGCAGCTCGGCGCAACTGGCCAGGGACGAGGGGAGCGACCTGATGGCGTCGGGTCAGTACGAAGCCGGCCTGGCGCGGATCCAGGAAGGCCTGCGCGAAAATCCCCGCGATACCGAATTGCACCTGGCACTGACCAGCGGACGGGCCCGTGCGGTGACAGCGCTGCTGAGCCAGGCCGACATGAGCCGCACCCAGCGCGACTTCGCCTCGGCCCGTCTGACCTACGGCCGGGTGTTGTCCATCGAGCCGAACAACCGCCGGGCCCAGGACGCCATACGCCAGCTCGATCATTTGCGCAGCCTCGATGAAAAACTCGAGCTGGCCCGTGGGGATCTGCGTCGCGGCGACATCTACGCCGCCGACCGTCAGGTCAAACAGATCCTCGAACTGGACCCGAACAATGAGGGCGCCCTGGAACTGCAAAGCAATGTGCGCCTGGTGCAGAGCCGCAATGTGATTCCCTATCCGCAACTGCGCACGCGCCTGGACAAGCCCGTCACCCTGGAGTTTCGCGACGCCAACCTCAAGACCATCTTCGAGGTGCTGTCCCAGGTCGCCGGTCTGAATTTCATTTTCGACAAAGACCTGCGCCCGGACATGAAAGCCACCATCTTCGTGCGTGACGTGCGCATCGAAGACGCGGTGGAACTGCTGCTGCAACAGAACCAGTTGCATCAGAAAGTGGTGAACGAAAACACCCTGCTGATCTACCCGGATTCGCCGCAGAAGCTCAAGGATTATCAGGAACTGGTGATGCGCACCTTTTACCTGACCAGCATCGATGCCAACACGGCCTTGAACATGGTCAAGACCATGCTCAAGACCCGCGACGTATTCGTCGATGAACGGCTCAACACCCTGACCATGCGCGACACCGGCGATGCCATCCGCATGGCGGAAAAACTCCTGCAATCCCAAGACCAGTCCAACCCTGAAGTGGTGCTGGAAGTGGAAGTCATGGAAGTCGCCACCCAGCGCATTCTCGACCTCGGCCTGCAATGGCCGAACACCTTCGGCGTGGTCAACAGCGACGGTTCGGCGGTCACGCTGCTCGATCAGCTCAAGGGCATCGATTCCAGCCGGATCAGCATCTCGCCGTCGCCGCAGGCCAAGATCAACGCCCAGGACAACGACATCAATACCCTGGCGAGCCCGGTGATCCGCGTCAGCAACCGCGAACAGGCGCGTATCCACATCGGTCAGCGTGTACCGATCATCAGCGCCACTTCGGTGCCGTCGACCCAGGGCCCGGTGATCACCGAAAGCGTGACGTACCTGGATGTCGGTCTGAAGCTGGAAGTGCAGCCTACCGTGCACCTGAACAACGAAGTGGCGATCAAAATCGCTCTGGAAGTCAGTAACGCCACGCCGCTGGAACCGACCCGCCAGGGCACGATTCCGGTGCAGGTCGATACCCGAAACGCCCAGACCACCCTGCGCCTGCATGATGGTGAAACCCAGATCCTCGCCGGCCTGATGCGCAACGACCATGGCGCCACTGGCAACAAAATCCCGGGGCTTGGCGATATCCCCGGTCTGGGTCGCCTGTTCGGCAGTAACAAGGACACCGTCGGCAAATCCGAACTGGTGCTGTCGATCACCCCACGGGTGGTGCGCAACCTGCCGTACCAGAGCCCGTCGGACATGGAATTCACCACCGGCACCGAAACCAGCATGCACATCCAGGCGCCGAATCGTGAGCTGGAATCGTCGGTCCAGCCTCAGCGCCTCGATCGGCCGGTGGCCTCCACCAACGTCGAAGTCAGCGTCGGGAAGCCTTGATCATGAACGCCTCGCAACGCGGTTTTACCCTGATCGAAGTCGTGGTGACGCTCGCCCTGGTCGGCCTCCTGGCCGGCCTGGCTGCGCCGCTGACCGAGACCGTGGTGCGCCGGGGCAAGGAGCAGGAACTGCGCACCGCGCTGTACCAGATCCGCGATGCCATCGACGCCTACAAACGGGCTTTCGACGCCGGTTACATCGAAAAATCCCTCGACAGCAGCGGCTACCCGCCGAACTTGAAAGTGCTGGTGGAGGGTGTGCGGGATGTGCGCAGCGCCAAAGGGGCCAAGTTCTATTTCCTGCGGCGCGTGCCCCACGATCCGCTGGCACCGGCCAAGCGTGACGACGACGGTGGCTGGGGGTTGCGCGCCTATGACAGCACGGCTCAAAACCCACGGGAGGGCGCGGACGTCTTTGACGTTTACTCCAGGGCCCGGGGCAAGGGTCTCAACGGCATCGCCTACCGGGAGTGGTGAATCTATGCGCCGGGAAAAGGGTTTCACCCTGCTCGAATTGATGGTGGTCATGGCAATTATCGCGACCCTGATGACCATCGCCTTGCCGCGTTATTTCAACAGCCTCGAAGCCTCGAAAGAGACCACCTTGCGCCAAAGCCTGTCGGCCATGCGTGAAGCCCTCGATCACTACTATGGCGACACCGGGCGTTATCCCGATTCCATCGAGCAAATGGTCGAGCAGCGCTACTTGCGCAACCAGCCAATGGACCCGATCGCCGAGCGCAAGGACGCCTGGGTCCTGGTGGCGCCGCCGGATGGCGTTCAGGGCGGGGTGGCTGATATCAAGAGCGGAGCCACCGGGAGGGCGCGTGATGGCAGCCTCTATTCCGAGTGGTAAGCCTGCTGCGCAGGGCGGTTTCACCTACCTGGGTGTGCTGCTGCTGATCATGGTGATGGGCATGGGCCTGGCCAGTGCCGGCGAGTTGTGGGCCACCGCCTCGCGCCGCGATCGCGAACGTCAACTGTTGTGGGTCGGCACCCAGTACGCCCAGGCACTGCGCAGCTACTACCGCAGTTCGCCAGGCCTGGCCCAGTACCCGAAAGAACTCGCCGACCTGCTGCAGGACGAGCGGTTTCCCAACGCCAAACATCATCTGCGCCAGCTCTATCCGGACCCGATTGGCGGTGGCGACTGGTTCCTGATGCGCGGCTTCGACGGCCGTATCACCGGTATCGCCAGTTCTTCCACGGACAAACCGCTCAAACAGGCGGACTTTCCCAGCCAGTGGTCGGACTTCAACGGCATGGCCAGCTACAAGGACTGGCAGTTCGTGGCCGAGAAGGCCTTTCTCGATGGTGCGTCCGGCCCGGCCAAGGGCCAGAGCAAAACCCCTCAGGCGTTGCAGCCATGAAGCGTTTCTGCCTGGCCTTGATCCTGGTGCTGAGCAGCTGTGTCGCCTCGGCCGGCGAAGAGGACGAAATGCTCGGCTTCATCATCGACGACACGATCTCGCACATCGGCCACGAGTTTTACTACGCGTTCAGTGAACGCCTGCGCGCCACCAGCCCGATGGATTTCAACCTGGTGGTACGCGAACGGCCATCGGCTCGCTGGGGCAGCCTGGTGACCGTGGAATATCAACAGCGTCTGGTTTATCGGCGCTTCCTGCCGCCGAACACCGTGGAGCTCAAGGACGAGGCCTATGACGCCGCCGACTGGGTACGCGGGCAGGTTGTCCAGCGCAAGCTGGAAGCCTTGTTGCAGGACACCACGGACCTTGAGAGGGACGAACTATGAAATCGAAAACGGTCTCGCGGCACCTGGGGCTCTGGCTGCTCGGGTTGGGAAGTTGTGGGCTGGTCCAGGCCACCGAACTGGTCTACACGCCGATCAACCCGTCGTTTGGCGGCAACCCGTTGAACGGCACCTGGCTGCTCAACAATGCTCAGGCGCAAAACGATTTTGACGACCCGGACTTGAAGAATCGCACCAGCGTGGCGGGGACATCGGCCCTGGAGCGGTTCAGCAGTCAATTGCAATCGAGGCTGCTGGGGCAGTTGCTGGACAACATCTCCGCCGGCAATACGGGAAGCCTGTCCACCGATGCCTTCATCGTCAATGTCGTCGACGACTCAGGGCAACTGACGATTGAAGTGACGGACCGCGCGACGGGCGAACTGTCGGAAATCAAGGTCAATGGCCTGGCCCCTTGATGGGGATTCGGGACGACGGGGAGTAATGGACATGAAAAAAATAATTGTGCTGGGGATGCTGTTGGCGGCGCTTCAAGGCTGCGGTCTGCGCGAGCCGATCGGCGCCGAGCAGGACACCGAAACCCCGACCCTGACCCCCAGGGCCTCGACCTACTACGATCTGTTGAACATGCCACGGCCCAAGGGCCGCTTGATGGCGGTCGTCTATGGCTTCCGCGATCAGACCGGGCAGTACAAACCGACGCCCGCCAGTTCCTTCTCCACCAGCGTGACCCAGGGCGCGGCGAGCATGCTGATGGACGCCCTGCAGGCCAGCGGCTGGTTCGTGGTGCTGGAGCGTGAAGGGCTGCAAAACCTGCTGACCGAGCGCAAGATCATCCGCGCTTCGCAGAAGAAACCCAATACCCCGGTGAACATCCAGGCTGAACTGCCACCGCTGCAAGCGGCGAACATGATGCTCGAGGGCGGCATCATCGCCTACGACACCAACGTGAAGAGCGGCGGGGAAGGGGCGCGCTACCTGGGCATCGACATTTCCCGGGAATATCGCGTGGATCAGGTCACGGTCAACCTGCGGGCGGTGGACGTGCGCAGCGGTCAGGTGCTGGCCAACGTGATGACCAGCAAGACCATCTACTCCGTGGGCCGCAGCGCCGGGGTGTTCAAGTTCATCGAATTCAAGAAATTGCTTGAGGCTGAAGTCGGTTACACCACCAACGAACCGGCGCAGTTGTGTGTGTTGTCGGCGATCGAGGCGGCGGTGGGGCATTTGTTGGCCCAGGGCATCGAGCGGCGTTTGTGGCAGGTGGCCGGGGATAATTCGCCGGACACTAATGCGACGCTGGATCGCTATCTGACGCAAAACAAGGTGGGTACTGAGGGGCAGGAAGAGTGATGTTGGGTGGTCGTTCGCAGGTGTAGCCCGATCGACTGTGGGGGCTGGCCTGTCGGGGCGCCGCATCGCAGCGATGGCGGCCTCATAGCCAACCAATCACCCGCAGGTGTACCCGATCTACTGTGGGAGCTGGCCTGCCAGCGATGGCGGCCTGACAGCCGACCTGTGTGTTGTTGATTGAGTACATATCCGTTGCTGCGGTAACGGCGGCTTATGGTTTCGCCCTTACGGCGAGGCACTTTTTTCAAACGCCAAAAAAGTACCCAAAAAGGCTCGCCCCGAGCGTCCGGCCCCTCGCTAGGGCTCGGCGTTCCTTCGCTGCGGTATCCATCCGGGGACACTGCCCTCCGGTTGGCTTCGCTTCAACCTACATGCAGCGTGTTCGACTGCGTCGAACGGCGCTGCGCGCCACTCCCCGGATGCACACCTCCACTCAGCCTACCGAAGGGGCGGGTGGATCAAGATCAAAAGCTGCAGGCGAGCTAACGCTCGGCCTGATGAGTGGTGAAGAGCGGGGTTGTGGGCCTTGCTTTTCTGTAGGAGCTGGCTTGTCGGGTCGCCGCATCGCAGCGAAGGCGGCCTGACAGCCGACCAATCACCTGCAGCTGCCCCAATCTCCTGTGGGAGCTGGCCTGCCAGCGATGGCGGCCTTATAGCCGACCAATCACCCGCAGGTGCACCCGATCCACGGTAGGAGCGAGCCTGCTCGCGAAGAACGTCCGGGCAACGCGGGCATTCAGACAGCCCACGTCATCGTTAACGATCATCGTCGGAGCGCCGCCCGCAGCAAGCTCGCCCGACACAAGTCGTTTTACGATCCATAAAAAAACCGCGACCCCGCAAAGGGCCGCGGCTTTTCACACCACACAATTACTTCTGCAAAACAGTCGCCGAGTTGGCCGTACCGAACTGCTGCACGTTGGCGGTCTGCGCCACGCCGCTCTGATTGACGCTGGCAATGTTGGCGGTGCCGCCCTGGGTGACGTAGGCGACGTTCATGGTGTCAGCCTGCTTGATGGTGATGACGTTGTCTTCGCCATACAGCTGCGTGGTGAACGCCTGGTTGCCGGTGCCTTCCTGGTTGAACTCGGTGCTGTTGCCGCTGCCGTTGCTGCTGCCCTGGGCCAGGTTGGTGGTGCCGCGCTGGTCGGCGATGAGGATGTTGTCGCTGCCGTTCTGGTCGAAGTACAGCTCGTTGTAGGAATCGGCCTGGGTCACGGTGGTTTTGTTGCCGGTGCCGGTCTGGTTGGTGGTCATGATGTGGCCGGCGCCTTTCTGGGTGAAGTTGGCGACGTTGTTGGTGCCGTTCTGATTGAGGGTCGCGCGCTGGTTGCTACCGAACTGACCACCTTTTTCCGGGCCTTTCCAGTTGCTGGCGTAGACCTTGTTGCCGGTACCCACCGACGTGGCGTTGAGCGTATGGTTATCGCCGCTCTGGTAGGTGAAATGCACGTTGCTCGAGCCGGTTTGATAGAGCGCCAGGGTCGAGCCCATGGACTCGAACTGGTCGGCGTAGATCGCGTTGAGGTCGCCGACTTGCACCACCTGGGCCACGTTGTTTTCGCCGAAGCTCTGGTCGACCACGGTTTCGTTGGTCTGCCCGTATTGGGAGACGGTGGCCTTGGCGCCGATCTGGGTGTCTTGCCAGATTTCGGTGCCGTTGGCGTCGCCGGACTGGTTGATGCTCAGGTTGCCGCCAGTGCCGTTGCGCTGGTCGCCATAGGCGTAGTTGGTGCTGCCGGCCTGGTTGATGTCGATCTGGCCGCCCATGTGGCCGATCTGTTCGGCCGTCGCGTAGTTGGTGGTGCCGTACTGGATGATCACAGCGTTGTTGCCCGCGCCCAGTTGAATCTGTTCGATGTTGGCTTCGTTGCCGTCGCCGTACTGGTAGGTCTTGGCGGTCGTGCCTTCCTGGCTGTCCTGGTAGATGAACGAGAAGTTGCCGGTGCCCTCCTGTTGTTGCAGGGCTTCGCCGCCGCCGATACCGATTGACTGGCTGGCATGGCTGATGTTGGAGCTGCCGGCCTGGTTCTGGGTGATGGTGCTGTTGTCCTCGAACAATTGCTCGGCGTAGCCGGCGTTGTAGTCGCCGCTTTGGGTTTGGCTGATGGTTCCGGTGGCCGTGTCTTGCACGGCGGCGGCATCGTTGCCCTGGCCCGTTTGCAGTTGGGTGGCGGTGCTGAGCGGAGCCGCGGTCTGCTTCACATCGGCGATGTTGGCGGTACCGTACTGGGTTTGCGTGGACAGGCTGTCGTCGGCCAAGGCCTGGGCACTGACAATGACCAGGATGGCGGCGGTGAGGGGCGTCAGTTTGAACATGGTGAAACCTCCAAGTGGTGCAGTGCTTTAGCGATATTGTTTGACCGATACGCTCATGCCGTTGCCGGCCTGGGTGACGGCGCTTTGCTGTCCCGAGCCGGCCTGTTCGATGCTGGCGTCGTTGTTGTTGCCGTTCTGGGCGATCTGCGCGCGGTTGTGGCTGCCGCTCTGGATGATCGAAGCGGCGTTGCCAGAACCTTGCTGGGTGATCAAGGCCATCAGGTCGCTGCCTTGTTGAAGGATCCAGGCTTCCTGATTGCTGCCCGACTGCACGATCTGGCCGAGCAGCGACTGACCGTTCTGCTGCAACAGCGCGATGTTGGCCTGGCCGTTCTGGTCGATCAGTGCGTGCTGGCCAATTAGCGGTGGCAGCTCGCCGAGATCGGCGGCAGGGGCGAGGTCCTCGTTCTCCATCAAGTCGTCGGCGCGCACGCCTACGCTGCCGCAAAGCAGAAGCAGGCAGAGCAGGGCGGCGGTCGACGCATTCATGGCGTTGTCCTGTGGGAGGAGGCCAGCCCCATCGACTCGGGAGTCGATGGGGCGAGGGCTCAGTTCGAGATCACCGACACGGTGCGCACGGTGCCTTGGGACGAGGTGATGGTGGCTGTCGGGTTCGCCGACGGAATCACCGTGGTGGTGTTGTTCACCGTCAGCCTCCAGCGACCGGTCACCGGCACAGTGGTCGTGCCCAGGGTTTGCAGCCCGGTCGGGGTGCTGACCTGGACGGTGATGGTGTTGCCGGTGGTCACCGATGAGGTGCCTGCGAAGTCCCAGGTGAAGCGGTTATTGGAACGGGCGGACACCGTGGCCGTGGTCACCGTGAAGGTTTCCGCGGCAGGCCGTGGCGAGACTTGCACCGTGACCGTGGCCGGCGTCGTCGACACAGCACCGAAGCTGTCCCGGGCGAAGTAGCTGAAGGTCGTGGTGAAGGCCGTGGTGACTGTGGCCGGTGGGGTGTAGGTCAGGACCGTGCCATTACTGGTGACGGTGCCGCGACCGGTCGGTGGTTGGGTGAAGCTGGCGACGGCGAGCGGCACGTTGCCTTCCGGATCGGTGTCGTTGGCCAGCACGCTGATCGGGATCGCCACACCCAGGGTCGCGACGCTGTCGGCGACGGCTACCGGAGGCTGGTTGGGCGCCACGGTAATGGTCACCGTCGCGGGATTGGCCGAGGCCAGGCCTTTGACGTCTTGCGCCTTGTAGGTGAAGGTCGTGGTCAGTGGCGCATTGACCACCGCGGGTGGGGTGTAGACCACGGCGGTCGATCCGCTCAACGCCACCGTGCCCTGACCGGCGGCCGGTTGAGTGAGCGCGGTGATGCTCAGCGGCACGTTGCCATCCGGGTCGTTGTCGTTGGCCAGCAGGTTGAGGGTGATCGGCACGCCGAAGCTGGTGCTCGCGCTGTCGGCCACGGCGATCGGCGCCTGGTTCTCGCCAGTGTCTGGTGCGGCGCCGACCACCACAACAGGTTCGGTGTCGCTGCCGCCGGCGGCGGATTTGACGGTGACCCTGGCGGGTGGTTGCGGCAGGTCCGCCACCGTCAGGCGTTGCAGGGTGCCGGACTTCGACAGGCGGCCATAGCCTTGAGCGACCATGTCCGGAACCGCCACTTCGTCAGAGGATGTCGCCTCGATCAGCAGGCTGTGATTGCTCCAGTTGTAGCGAGCGGTCTGGATTTTCACCAGGTCATTGAGCTTGCTCGAAACGGCAGTCGGGCGAGTGGTGCCGGTGGGATCGGTGGCGGTCAGCACCACCACCGCAGGCACGGGGCCGTTGAACAGACGATGGCCGAAGAACAGACCCGTACCGTCGCCGGTGAGGTTGGTCAGGCAGGGGGTTGGCGGTGGGCCAGGTACCAGGGCGACGGTTTCGCGGAAGCACAGCGTGGAGCTGTTGTCGGCCTTGCCGAAGACTTCGACCCGGGTGCTGGTGCCGGTGCCCGACGAGGTTCGGCGGTAAGTGGCGCGGTTGAGTTCCACCGCTGTTTGCGCCCGGTTATCGAGGACCTTGCCGGACACGGTGAAGAGGTTGGTCTCGATGGTCCCGGCGGGGCCCTGGATGCGCACGAAGTTGGTGTTGTTGGGGCTGCCGGTGACTTGTTCGGTGAGGTTAGGGTCGCCGACGAAGGTCTCGACGGTCCCGGTGTCCGGGTTCACTTCGGTGTAAGGGCCGTTGACGCTGCGCAGGAAGGGGCCGATCGCGCCGTTCAATGCCCCGTTGAAAACCCCCGGTGCCCCGACGCCGATGTCCCGGGTGATGTTGATGGCGCGCCGACCGGGCGTGGTGACATTGACCGTTTCGACACCATAGGGATGGGTGATGGTGTAGGTGCCGGCCACAGGCACGCTAATGCGCATGCGAATCCGCGCAAAGCTGATTTGATCGCCATCGAGCGGGATGCCCCCGGCGAATGCCGCTTCTATGCCCGCCACGTACGCATCCATCCCATAGCCTGCGGCGTTGTTGGGAATGGTGGCGCCGGCGAGGAACCAGAACGCTTCGTCTGGCCAATTGTCCGGGAACACCATCGGCAGGGTGTCGTCGAAAATGCCCGGGTTTGGCAGCAGGGTGCACATGTAGGCCGCTGGTGTGGCGGCCGCCACTCGCGAGCTCACGGCCCGGGACTGGCACAGTTCCATCGACAGCAGGTTGTTGTCCTGATACCAGATCGGGAATTTCCCCGTGGCAAAGGTATAAGGGCCGGGGTCAACGGCGGCGAGTTGCGCGAAAGCGCTGCCGGATAGCGATAGAGTCAGTCCCAGGGCATTGAGCGCCAGGCGTGGCAATTTGTTCATGATGCCTCCTGATGAGGATCTGGCCATGTGAGCGTTCATTGCACGATGACCACTTCTTCGGTATCGCTGCCGCCATTGGATGACGTCACCTGAACCTTGGCTGGCGGAATCGGTGAGATCCCGGTGGACAGGGTTTTCACTGCACCGTCGCCGCTCAAGGCCCCGATGGTTGCACCGCCTGCGGAAGTGGCGGTGAGCACGGGCGGCGATGTTTCGTCGCTGGTGGAGGCGACCACGGTGATTTGCCCGGTGCTCAGGCTGTACTCGGCGCGTGAAATCACCACCAGGTCAGTCAGGGGAATGGGCAAGGTGGTCGGTGTACTGCTGGGGATGGCCAGGTGATTGTCGGCGGTCACCTGCAAGGTGCTCGGCAACGTCGGGTTGGTTGCGGACTGGGCGTACCAACTGCCGGTGGTGTCGGCCTCGGTCAGGTTGAGCACCGGGTTGTTGCTGTCCAGGGTCACCTTGGCGGGCGGCGGCGGGGCCAGCACGAAAACGTCCTGCTGGGCCACGGGCGCACTGGCGCCGGCCGTGCGCGAGTAGGTGCTGCGCTGGGCGATCATCGGGGTCGGCCGGACCACCGTCGACAACTTGCCGGAGATGGCCATCACTGTCGTGCGCAGATCCAGCCCGTTGGGGCCTTCAATGCGGATGTAGTTGGTATTGAACGGGCTGCCGGTGAAGGCTTCCACCAGGTTCGGGTCGCCGACGAATTGCTCGGCGGAACCGGTGACCGGGTTGGTTTCGGTGTAGGGACCATTGACGCTGCGCAGGAACGGCCCGACGTCACCTTTGAGCGCGCCGTCGTAGGTCTTCGGCGCGCCGATCCCGATGTCCCGGGTCATGTTGATCGCCCGGCGGCCGGGGGTGTCGACGTTAAAGACTTCGACGCCATAGGGGTGGGTGATGACGTAGGTGCCCGCGGTGGGCACGTCGACGCGAATGCGGATGCGGGCGAAGCTGATCTGGTCGCCATCGACCGGATCGCCACCGCTGAAGGCAGCTTCGACGGCACTGACGTACGTCAGGTTGACACCGCGAGCGGCATCGACGATGGAGCCGTCACCGGTGAACCAGAACGCTTCATCGGGGAAGTTGCTCGGGAAGACCACCGGTTGCGCATCGTCGAAGATCCCCGGAGCCGGCAGCAGACTGCACATGTAGGTGGGAGCTCCGGGCGCACTCGGTACTCGCGAACTGACAGCCTTGGACAGGCACAAATCGAGCGTCCGGCCATGGGTGTCCTGGTACCAGGAGGCGAAGGAGCCGATGGCCGGTGAGTAGGGCCCGGGGTCTACGGCAAACAGCGCTGCCTGGGCGATGCCCTGGGCCAGGGCGGTCACAACCAGGGCGGTCGCGGTTTTGGACAGTAAAGGGTGCATGTGTATTCCCTCTATCAGAGTACCTGCCCCTTGGGGATGGGTCAGTTGACAGGGCTTCGGCAACTTCCATACCAACCGCTGGAAATGCCCCTCAGAAGCCCGAGCCAAAGGCTTGCGCGGTGCAAGCGAGGGCGCTGACCCGATCTTGGGAACGGGCCTCTTTCCCCAGCATTGGGGGGAGGTGGGGATAGCCGCATGGGTGGGGAAGGGGTGGGGGGAATCAAGCCCAATGTCGGGCAAACTGCCATTAGTGGGCTATAAATCCTGTAGGGGTTTTGTCGGAAAAACGTCCATGACCACGCAGGCAAAAACACTGGCGTCCGAGAAGGGCGACCTCCGCTTGAGCAGGCGCAAGCAGCCGTTCAATCTGCTGCGCTGGTTTTCGCTCATCAGCATGGCGGTGATCGGCACGGTGGCGGTGGCGCTGGGTTCGGTATCGACCAAGTTCGTGATTACCGAAAGCGTGCAGCGCGATGCGTTATTGACCTCGCAGTTCCTGACCGCGATTGCCTCGGCCGAGGTGCGCCATGTGTCGATCCCCAACGTGCGGACCATGGGCGAATTGCTCGACCCGCGCAAAGACCGCGACTTTCCCGACGTCGACCCGATGGCCCGGGCCAATGCCCGCGGTGAATTCCTCGACCACATCTCGCACTTGCCCGACGTGATCCTGGCCAACGTCTATGCCCCCGACCGCATGGTGATCTGGTCGACCAACCCGGCGTTGATGGGCACCACCATTCATGCCGATGAAGACCTGGATCGGGCCTTCGACTCAATGATTCCGGTATCGGCCAGCTATCACGATGTGGACAAGACCCGCATGGAGCAGAAGTTCGTGACGCCTCCGGAATACATCTTCATCGAGAACTACATTCCGCTGTTCGATGCCGATGGCGACAAGGTCACCGCGATGGTCGAGATCTATAAAGAGCCCCAGGACCTGATCAATCGCATGATGCGCGGCCTGGTGCTGATCTGGCTGGCCACGGCCCTGGGCGGCGGCATCATTTACCTGGGGTTGTACTGGATTGTGCGGCGTGCGGCGATTTTGCTGGCGCAGCAGCAAAAGCAGTTGATCACCAACGAAACCTTTGTCGCCCTGGGCGAGATGTCGTCGGCGGTCGCCCACAGTTTGCGCAACCCGCTGGCGACCATTCGCTCAAGCGCTGAATTGGCCCTGGAGTTCGACAGTGGGCCTGCGCACAAGAACATCAATGACATCATCGGTCAGGTCGACCGGATGTCGAAGTGGGTGCGCGAGTTGCTGCAATCGTTGCGACCGTTGAGTGACGTGGCCGAGTCGGTGAACCTGGTGGCCACGCTGCATGATGCGCTCGGCGCTTATGAACAGCAGATCGCCAAGGCCCGGATCAATGTCGTGTTCGAGCCCAAGGACACGCCGATGGTGTTGAGCCAACCGATACAGCTGACGCAGATCCTCAACAGTTTGCTGGCCAATGCCCTGGAAGCCATGGACGAGGGCGGTACGCTGACCATCACCCTGGAGCCGACCGACTCCCGTAGCGTTTGTGTGGTGATCAGTGATACCGGCAAAGGCATGAACGAAGAACAGCGCGCCATGGCCTTCCGACCGTTCTTCACCACCAAGCGCGGCGGGCTTGGCGTCGGGCTGGTGTTGGTCAAGCGCATCATGGAGCGTTTTGGCGGGGCTGTGACGCTGGACAGTCGCGAAGGCGAGGGTACGCGTGTCCGTCTGTCGTTCAAATTGATTCCCTGAAAATGGGGGCGAACTTTCCCCGCTAGCGGGTGTCATTCCCCAGTCATTTTTCAAGTCATGGCGCATTGATGTTGATAAGCCATTGTTTCACTGAGTATTAATTCTTTTGTATAACGCTGTTACAAATTTGGCGAGCTAATTGCAAAACCCCCATCACCCCCTTCACGCATACGAGGCGGCTGGTGATGGACAGAAAAGCGCGGTATCCCTTCAAGTGGTTTGGCCTGGCGCCCTTGAGCGTCCTCCTATCAATGACACTCAGCACAGGGACGCTGCGCGCTGGCCCCATAGACGACGAGCGACAGCCCGAACCGACTGATCCTTCTGCGTATTACGACGAACCGGCGGACGAGCCGGCCGCCTTGAATGCCATCCTGACCATGCCTGAGGCCAACGAAGATTCCTTCGATTTGCCCGACGGGGTCAAAGGCACGCGTGACTCCACGCGGGTAGAGAACGTTCTGCCGCCCACGGTGCAGACCAGTTTCAACTACCCCACCAATGGCAAGCCGAGCCCGTTGTTTGGTGCCCAACCGTTCACGCAGCAACTGGTGCTGTTCGAGGAATTCGGTCCGGAAAAACTCGACCCCACCACGCCTGCGGCGCCCTTGCCGTTTCCACCGGCGGCCATTGGCCCGTTACCGCAACAAGACCCCAACAGTGCGGCCCGCAGTGCGCCACCCAGTGCCGCACTCGATGCGTTCATGCGCCAACCGGGGCTGACGCCATTCCCCAGTCAGTATGCCAATGTGGTGGACCGCAACCCATGGCAGGCGCAGATCGAGTATTTCCTCAACCGTCGCATCGGTTCGTCGGCTGAAGGTCGGCCGCCAGGAAAGGGCTGGTCGCATCAGCGCTGGAACGAGTTCTACCCACAGATGGCCTACAAGACCGTGCAGACCGGTGCGCGGGTCAACAGCGGCTGGCGTGACAGTCATCAGATGCACGGCTATGCCGTCGGTGAGTTCGGCCCCGGTGGCCTCTATCACAACGTCGCCGGTGTGCCGGCCACGGATGGTACCGCCAAGGGCGTCGATGCGCGCTTTCACCCGGCCATGCCCGTGCAGAACCACAACTCGGTGTGGACCTTCGACGGCACCCTGCCGCCCAAATTGTTGATGGTGCGTTACGGCCAACCGGTGCTGATGCGCCACTACAACGGCTTGCCCATCGACCCGTCGGCGAACATGGGGTTTGGCCTGCACACCATCAGCACCCACGAACACAACGGTCACGCGCCGGCGGAAAGCGACGGCTATGCCAATGCGTTTTTCTTCCCGGGTCAGTACTACGACTATCGCTGGCCGATCCAGTTGGCAGGCTATGACAGCATCAACACCGACGCCCATGACCCACGCGCGGCATTCCCCTGCGCACCCGGTGAAACCCTGTGGACCAACGACGTCAATCCCAGCCGCAAGACTTGCGAAAACGGCACGATCAAGATCCGTGGCGACTGGCGCGAAACCATGAGCACCCACTGGTTCCACGACCACATGCTCGATTTCACCGCGCAGAACGTCTACAAGGGCAACGCGGCGATGATGAACTACTACAGCGCCCTGGACCGTGGCAACGAGTCGGTGAACGACGGCGTCAACCTGCGTTTCCCCAGCGGCAGCGCCTTGCCGTGGGGTAACCGCGACTACGACGTCAACCTGGTGTTCGCCGACAAGGCCTGGGATCAGAACGGTCAGCTGTGGTTCAACCCGTTCAACACCGATGGCTTTATCGGTGACCAGGTGCTGGTCAACTGGCAATGGAAACCGAGCCTGGATGTGCGTGCCCGCAGCTACCGCTTCCGCATGCTCAACGGCTCGGTATCGCGTTACTACAAGTTTGCGCTGGTACGTGAAATCAAGGGCACCAGCGGCGAGTTCCAGGGACCCAAGGGCTCGGGTGTGTCCTATGCCCGCGTGCCGTTCCACATGATTGCCAACGACGGCAACATCATGGAGCACAGCGTGCCTTTCGACGGCACCATGGACCTCGACGCTGACGGCGATAAACAGAACCACAACGCAATCCTGCCTACCCAGGGGATTGCCGAGCGCTTCGACATCATCGTCAACTTCGCGAAAAACGGCATCAAGCCGGGCGACAAGATTTTCTTCGTCAACCTGCTGGTGCACGACGATGGCAAAGGCCCGAAAGAGCCGGTCTCCCTGGCCGACGTGCTGTCCGAGAAATACCTGGCGGTGATCAAGCAAACCAGCAAGGGACCGCAGTGGGACAAGGGCGATCCGGCGGTGGGCAAGGTGTTGCAACTCAACGTCAAACCCTACACCGGTCAGGACCTGGCCATGGACCCGGCGCTGTACGAGCCGGCCAAACCGGGCAAGGCTGAAGGCCTGGTGATGATCCCGCTGAAGATCCACCGCGACAACGCTGCCGACAAGGCGCTGCTGGCCAAGGCCCGTCACCGCACCTTCGTCTTCGGTCGCTCCGATGGCACTGATGAAGCACCGTGGACGGTCAAGACCGATGGCGGCTTCGGCTTCCACATGGACCCTCGTCGCTTGAACGCATCGACCCAGTTGGCCAGCGGCCCCACCGATGCCGGGGCCGCCGGTTTCGGCACCCTGGAAGTGTGGAACATCAAGGCCGGTGGTACAGGCTGGAGTCACCCGGTGCATGTGCATTTCGAGGAAGGGATCATCCTCAGTCGCGGCGGCAAGGCGCCACCGGAATGGGAGAAATGGGCACGCAAGGACGTGTACCGCATCGGCTCGGAAAAGGATGGCCTGGACAGCGTGGAAATGGCGATCAACTTCCGCGAATTTGCCGGGACCTACATGGAGCACTGTCACAACACCCAGCATGAGGACAACTCGATGCTGCTGCGTTGGGACATCGAGAAGCCCGGGCAATTCCAGTTGATGCCGACACCGCTGCCCAGTTGGGACGGTGTGCGCTACGTGAACTCCGCCGCGTTGCCAACTTTCCGCACGGGCGATGGCTTGGGCCCACAAGTGACCGTTAAACCATGAACCGGGAGGGTGTCGACATGAAGTGGCAAACACCACGCTCACGAGACTGGGGCATGCACCTGGTGCTGGTATTGGCGACCTGCGTGCTGGCCAGCCAGTTGCTGGTCGCCGGCCAGTCGCCGTCGACACCCGCCCCTCTGCCGACAGCCGCTGATACGGCGGTCGCCGACTCCGCCACCCCGTGGGGTGGCGACTATTTCCCCAACACCCTGCTGACCAACCAGGACGGTCGGCAGGTGCGTTTTTTCGATGACCTGATCAAGGGCAAAGTGGTGGTGATCAACTTCATCTTCACCTCCTGCAGCGACTCGTGTCCGCTGGAAACCGCGCGTTTGCGCCAGGTGCAGAAATTGCTCGGCGACCGGGTCGGCAAGGACGTTTTTTTCTATTCCATCAGCATTGATCCCCTGAGCGATACACCCGCCGTGCTCAAGGCTTATGCGCGACGCTTCCAGGTCGGGCCGGGGTGGCAGTTCCTCACCGGGGAATTCGCCGATGTCACCGAGTTGCGGCAAAAACTGGGCTTGTTCATCGAAGGTGTCGATAACGGGCGCAGCAAGGATCACAACCTGAGCCTGATTGTCGGCAACCAGCAAACCGGGCGCTGGATGAAAGCGTCGCCGTTCGAAAACCCGTGGATTCTGGCCGATCAACTGGCCAACACCTTGCAGAACTGGAAGCAACCGAGCATTGAGCAGAGCTACGCCGACGCCCCGCCCATCCGGCCGCCGAGCAATGGCGAAGAACTGTTTCGCACCCGCTGCGCGTCGTGTCACAGCCTTGGCCCGCTGGACGGGCAGGGCATCGGCATGCGCAGCATTGGCCCCGATCTGGTCGGCGTGACCCGACAACGTGATCCGGCCTGGCTCAACCGCTGGATTCGCGAGCCGGACCGCATGCTCGCGGAAAAAGACCCCATCGCCATGGAGCTGTTCGAACGCTTCGACAAGATACCGATGCCCAACCTGCGCATGGACGAGCATTCGGCGCAGTCCATCATCGACTTCCTCCAGGAAGAGACCGACCGTCAGCATCCGGTCGCGACGTCGTTGGCTACCCGCGCAGAAGAGCCGGAACATCGTCACGCCATCGCGCTGCCCGGCCAGGCAGCCGATAAGACCCTGGCGCAATAGTGGCGAAATACTTTCATTGGGCAGCCTATCCCGATCATTGCCACCTACACTGATTCGGAACATGGCTAAGAAGACTGGTTTCAAGTATCCAGGACGGTTCCATGCAGATACTAGAACAACAAAAAACACCTGCGCCTGATACTCCGGCCGCACCCGGCAAGGGCTGGCGTCCGGCCTTCAATCTGGTGCGCTGGTTTTCCCTGGCCAGCTTTTTCATCATTGCTGCGGTGGCCCTGGGGCTGGGTTATGTGTCCACGCGTTTCGTGGTTGAAGAGAGCATCGAGCGCGATTCGATGCTCACCGCCCAATTCATTCAGGCCATTGGTGACGCAGAAATTCGCCATGCCGGGATCACCACGACCAGGACCATGGGCGAAATGCTCGACCCGCGGCTGGACAACGCCTACCCCGACGTCAATCCCGGTTCTCGGGCCGCTGCCCGCATAGAGTTTCTCGACCATGTCGAGCACCTGCCGGACTGTCTGTTGGCGGTGGTGTATGCACTGGATCGCACCGTGGTCTGGTCGACCAACCCGGAAATGATCGGCATGCGCGTCGAAGGCGACGAGGAGCTGGACGAGTCCTTCGAAATGAAGGAGACGGTGTCCACCAGCTACCACGAAATCGATGAAGAGCGTCCCGAGCAAAAACTGCTGCGCGAACCCGAATATTTGTTCGTCGAGAACTACATCCCGATGTTCAACGCCGACAAAAGCAAAGTGATTGCCATGGTGGAAATCTACAAGGAGCCGGTCGATCTGGTGGCGCGCATCCAGCGTGGATTCAAGGCGATCTGGCTGGCGACCCTGCTCGGTGGCGCGGCCATTTACCTGGGGCTGTTCTGGATCGTGCGGCGGGCGGCCATGCTGCTGCAGAGTCAGCAGAAACAACTGATCGCCAACGAGACGTTTGTCGCCCTGGGGGAAATGTCCTCGGCGGTCGCCCACAGTCTGCGTAACCCGCTGGCGAACATCCGCTCCAGCGCCGAACTGGCTCAGGAAATCGCCAGCCAGACCGCGCAGAAAAACATCGGCGACATCATCAGCCAAGTCGATCGCATGTCACGCTGGGTCCGCGAGTTGCTGGTGTCGTTGCGCCCGGTGAATGACGACGATGAAAACGTCGATCTGGTGTTGGCCGTCGACGACGCCCTGAGCGCCTTCGACCCCTTGATCAAACGCTCGAATGTCGAAGTGCGCTTCACGCCCAAGAGTGTTCCACCGGTCGTCAGCCAACAGGTGCTGTTGACGCAAATTCTCAATAGCCTGTTCGCCAATGCCCTGGAAGCCATGCCCAAGGGCGGCGTGTTGAGCATCGATGTCGAATCGACGTCGCCCGGGCAGGTGAGTCTGATGATCAATGACACCGGCAAGGGCATGACCCGGCAACAACAACAATTGGTCTTCAAGCCGTTCTTCACGACCAAACAAGGGGGACTTGGCGTTGGCCTTGCCCTGGTCAAAAGAATCATGGAGCGCTTTGAAGGCTCGGTCGAACTGACCAGCCAGGAGCAGGAAGGAACCTGCGTCCGTCTCAATTTTAAAGTGGCAACGGGAGGGGAATATGGAGCACAGCATATTGCTGGTCGAGGATGATGAACTGCTCGCCGAGAATATTCAGACCTACCTGGAGCGCAAGGACTTCGAGGTGACCGTCTGCCACTCGGCGGAAGACGCGCTGGAGCAACTGGGAACCTTCGTTCCCGACGTCGTGCTGACCGACAACTCCTTGCCGGGCATGAGCGGTCACGACCTGATCCAGCGATTGCGCATCAGCGCGCCGGATCTGAAAGTGATCATGATGACGGGCTACGGCAATGTCGAAGACGCCGTGGTGGCGATGAAAGAAGGCGCCTTCCATTACGTGACCAAACCGGTGGCCTTGCCAGAGCTCAAGCTGCTGCTGGACAAGGCCCTGGCCACTGATCGGATGGAGCGCACGCTGTCGTTCTACCAGGAACGCGAAGCGCAGAAATCCGGGGTGCAGGCACTGATCGGTGAGTCGGCACCGATGGCTTACCTCAAGGGCACCATCAGCCAGTTGCTCGACGCCGAACGCCGCATGGCCAACTCCGATCTGCCACCGGTACTGGTGGAAGGCGAAACCGGCACCGGCAAGGAGCTGGTGGCCCGGGCCCTGCATTTCGACGGTCCACGCGCCAAAGGGCCGTTCATCGAATTCAACTGCGCCTCGATTCCGTCCAATCTGGTGGAGTCGGAGTTGTTCGGCCACGAGAAGGGCGCGTTCACCGACGCCAAGGACCGTCGCCTCGGTCTGGTCGAAGCGGCCGATGGCGGCACGCTGTTTCTCGATGAGATCGGTGAAATGGACCTGTTGCTGCAGGCCAAGTTGCTGAAGCTGCTGGAGGACCGGACGATTCGCCGGGTCGGTTCGGTCAAGGAGCGCAAAGTCGATCTGCGGGTGATCAGCGCCACCAACTGCAACCTTGAACAAATGGTCCAGCAGGGCAAGTTCCGCCGCGACCTGTTTTTCCGTCTGCGCATCATCTCGATCAAGGTGCCGCGCCTGTATGCCAGGGGGGAAGACATTCTGTTGCTGGCCCGCCACTTTCTGGCGACTCATGGCAAACGCTATGGCAAGCCACACCTGCATTTCAGTGATCAGGCCGAAGAGTTGATGCTCAATTACAGCTGGCCCGGCAACGTGCGCGAGTTGCGCAACATGCTCGAGCAAACCGTGTTGCTGGCCCAGAGCGACACCATCGCCGCCCATCAGCTGAATGTCTGCCTGAGCCTGATGGACGAGCCGCCGATGTTTCAGCACGAGCCGCCCCCCAGCGAGCCACGTCCGTCCTATAACGGCACCGAGTCGATGAACCTGCCGGAAGTGGAGCGTGACATGGTGCGCAAAATGCTCGACAAGACCGACTGGAACGTCACCAAGTCCGCGCGCCTGTTGGGCCTGAGCCGCGACATGCTGCGTTACCGGATCGAAAAACTCGGCCTCGCTCGCCCGGACAAGCGGCAGTGGTAGTAGGGGGGGGGGCAGCTCCAAGCTCCAAGCTCCAAGCTTGAGGCTTGGAGCTTGGAGCTGCCCGTTACAGGGCCGGGTCCGGTGCGCTGCGACAGGCCATCATGCACGAGGGGTCGAGGACTTCCTGGTTGACGTAGACACCGCGTTCCGGATCGTAGGAGCGGATGAACACGCGAACGGTAGTATCGGCCACCGTCGGCAGGCGTGAGTCGGAGAACACGTGCTCGCTGGAAACCGGAATGAAATCACCGGGCGCTGTGGGGATGTACGACCCTGGCGGCACGGTGTTTATGGACGGTGGCGAGGGGTGGGCGAAGGGCTGGTCTGCCCCGTAATAATGGAATTCGGTATTGGCCTGGTCGGTTTGCATCAGGCTGTCATCCGCGAACACCGTCGTGGCGGCAGTCAGGCAGAAGGCAAGCAACAGCGTCTGTTCGGTCTTGTTCATGGCAGCACCTGCGAAATCGGCTTTCGCGCATTTCCCCAAGGCCTTTAACTATAGCGCTCCCGTGGCCAGGCGTCGGTGCGGCCGGGTTTACAAGATCACAACAAAGCCCGGATGGGGCGAATGCCAGGCATGGACTAGAATCGGCGCGGTCAATCAAGACCCGATTCTGGAGTGTGCAATGGAAATG
The DNA here is from genome assembly GCF_058792515.1 of Pseudomonas sp. MT92. Classification (NCBI taxonomy): domain Bacteria; kingdom Pseudomonadati; phylum Pseudomonadota; class Gammaproteobacteria; order Pseudomonadales; family Pseudomonadaceae; genus Pseudomonas; species Pseudomonas sp. MT92. The sequence goes on along the minus strand of NZ_JBXAFA010000002.1, from coordinate 447,792 downwards.
CCGACAAAAGATAAAGCCATCGCCAGCAACCGCGATGCCTGGAATGACTCCGCCCGACACCACAAGGACAGCGCCGAATGGCAGGCGCTGCTGAACTTGGTGACTCATGCCGATTTCTCTTGCCTGGATGACACCCTGACCGGGTTGCTGACGCAGATCGGGGTCGACGGCAAGGCGGTGGTGCAACTGGGTTGCAACAACGGTCGCGAAAGCCTGTCGCTGTATGCACTGGGTGCCAGGCATGTGGTGGGTGTCGATCAGTCGGCGGCGTTTCTCGATCAGGCGCGGGAACTGGCGTCGCGCTCACCCCGTGATCCCGAATTCATCGAGGCGGACATTCACCACTTGCCGCTTCAGTTGCAGGGTCGCTTCGACCTGGCGCTGATCACCATCGGCGTATTGAACTGGATGCCGGACATCGGCGAGTTCTTCCGCCACGTGGCACAGACCCTGAAGCCGGGCGGCGCGCTGGTGGTGTACGAAACCCACCCGTTCCTGGAAATGTTCGATCCCGAGTCCGCCGACCCTTTCGGCCTGGACAGCTCGTACTTTCGTGCCGAGCCCTTTGTCCAGAACCAACCGATCGTCTACGAAGGCAAAGTCGAGCAACCGGCGGCTGCGTCCTACTGGTTCGTCCACACCCTGGGCGCCATCTTCACCGGCGCCATTGCGGCCGGATTGCAGATCAGCCACTTCAAGGAGTACCCGCATTCCAACCGCGAGGAACTCTATGATCGCTACCAGCAGCAAGCGGCGCAGTTGCCGTTGTGTTTTACCTTGGTGGCGGTGAAGTAAGTGGCCAGGCGAAGGGCATCCAATCAGACATTTCAGTGATTGATGACATGGCCAGGTTGTGCGCAAAGATCAATGCCGAGGGCATGAATGACTTTCAATACCGTGTCGAATCGCGGTTTCGCTCCTGGGGCGAAGGCCTTGTACAGGCTTTCGCGACCCATGCCTGAATCCTTGGCTATCTGGGTCATTCCACGGGCCTTTATCACGTAGCCGACAGCGCGAAGAAACTCCTCGTTGTCACCGTCTGCCAGTACTTGGGAGAGGTACTCGCTGATAGCTTCTTCACTGTCGAGCAGTGTTGCCATGTCGAAAGTCGTCAAAGTCTGGCTCAAGGTTAAACCTCCTTTGCCAATTTTTTTGCACGTTTGATATCAGTGCTTTGTGAGGATTTATCGCCACCGGCCAGCAGGACGATGACGACACCGTTTCGCATAGTGAAATAAACTCGATAGCCCGCGCCTATGTCCACGCGCATTTCGGAAACGCCGTCACCTACTGCCTTGACATCGCCAAGGTTACCCGCAGAAGCGCGCTCAATGCGGCGAGCTATGGCAATCCTGGCTCGCACATCGCGAACTGAAGCGTGCCATTGCACGAAAATGCTGGTTTGCTGAACAAGATAATTCATTACCCAACTGTATCCAAGTGGATACGATTGGGCAGTCAGACATTTCCTTGCGTACTCGTGTTTTTTCCCAAGGGTGTGTAGGGCGATGTGGCTCCGACATCCTGTTGCAAAAGTTGCGAAGGTTTACTCTGCCGACTCCGCAGGGTTGTCCAGGGTAAAGCCAGCCACGCCATAGGCCACCCTCGGCACTCCCGGCAGTCGCTGTTCCAGCAGTTCGCTCAGCGACTCGCCCTGATCCAGACAAGCATCGCCAAAGTCGGCACCCAGTTGACTGGGGTGGGCGACGATCTCCAGCAGGCCGTCGTCCGGTGGGGTGGTGTTGCGCAAATCCTGGGGAGTGCCCACGTAGTCGGCGGTGGCGCCGGCCAGGCTGTTCAAGCGGTGATTGAGCAGTTGCTTGAACATGCGTTTGGGCAGGCTCTGCGTGGGCCCCAGATTACGCGCCAGGCGTACGGGAACCCCTTGGTGGGCGGCGAAACGCGCGACGATTTCGCCGATCGGCCAGATGGTGTGCACGTTTTGGTGGGAGTCCAGATGGCTGGGCCTGACACCGTTGTCCAGGCAGCGTTGCCATTGCGCCTCGAGTTCTTCGTGTACGGCGCGGCGATCCTGATGGCCGAGCCAGAGACGGGCGCGGGACAGGTTGAGGTCAAACAGGCCGGCGCTGTCGCAGAAGGTCCGGCGCGTCAGAATGCGCCGGCTCAACGGGCGGCCGGCGGTGAGGTTGAAGTGCAGGCCGACGCGTCCTTCCAGCAACGGATGCCGGGCCATTGAACACGCCGCTTCAAAGGCCGGCATATTGGCCATGGCGGTGGTGGAACTGATGACTCCAGCCTGGAAGGCTCCCAGGATCACCGCGTTGTCGCAGGCACTGAGGCCGAAATCGTCAGCATTGACTATGACTCGGTGCGGCATGTTCGTCCTCCATGGAAGGTCGGTGGATTCCAACACTCGGAAATCAATCCAAGGGGTATAGACCAGCCTCCAACATCCATCACCGCCAACGGTCAGACGGGTATTTTCCGGTTCCGCGGCCCATTGCGATCAAGCGCTTGCCCCTGCTGGATTTGCTTCACACAGGAAGGGCTGCAAAAGGCGCCGTGCAAATCGATAAACGGTCGTCAGTCTTGTAATTCGCCGCAGACCGGGCGCGGCCGCCATCGTCGACGGACAAAAAGCATTCAGTCCCGCTATTCTTGGCCCACGCTCATCCAACAGGTTCTTCCATGCTTGAAGTCCGCGGCGTCTTCAAAAGCTACGCCACTCCCCAAGGGCCATTGCCGGTGTTGCAAGGGGTCGATCTGACCCTGAAACCCGGTAGCAGCCTGGCACTGATGGGCGAGTCGGGCAGTGGCAAGAGCACCTTGCTGCACTTGATCGCCGGTCTGGACAAGGTGGATCGCGGCAGTATCCGCAGTGGCGGGCATCGCCTGGAGCAGATGAACGAAAGCCAACTGGCGAACTGGCGGCGCACCGAGATCGGTTTGGTGTTCCAGCAGTTCAACCTGATCGGCAGCCTGCGGGTGGAGGACAATCTGGCGTTTCATGCGAGACTGGCGGGGCGGCATGATCCGCGTTGGCAGGCGCATCTGGTGCAGCGCCTGGGGTTGAGCGAGTTGCTGCGGCGATATCCGGAGCAGTTGTCCGGAGGGCAGCAGCAACGGGTGGCGTTGGGGCGTGCCCTGGCGTCGCGGCCACCGTTGCTGTTGGCCGACGAGCCCACCGGCAGCCTCGATGAAGCCACCAGCGATGACGTGCTCAAGCTGTTGCTGGAACTGCTCGATGACAGCCCGACGACCCTGCTGATGGTCACCCACAGCCCCCACGTCGCGGCGCGGCTGGCCGATAAAGTGGTGCTGCACGGCGGGCGTCTGGCCGGCGCAGGCGCGCGCTGAGATGCGTATTTTCGGCCAGACCCTGCACGCGTTGCTCAGCCATTGGCGGCTGCATCCGGTGCAGTTTTTCAGTGTGCTGACCGGGTTGTGGCTGGCCACCAGTCTGCTGACCGGCGTGCAAGCGTTGAACAGCCAGGCGCGTGACAGCTACGCCCGCGCCAGTCAGTTGATTGGCGGCGAACCTCAGGCCAGTCTCAGCGCGCCCGGGGGCGGGACCTTCTCACAGCAGCTGTTTGTCGACCTGCGCCGCGCGGGCTGGCCAGTGTCGCCGGTGTTGCAGGGCCGGCTGATACTTCAGGGTCATGAGGAGCAGCGGCTGCAACTGATGGGCATCGAGCCGGTGTCACTGCCGGCCGGTGCGGCGGTGGCCGGGCAGGCCCTGGCCATTGAACAAATTGTCGGATTTTTCACGGCACCGGGCAGCACCTGGATTTCGCCGCAGACTTTGCAGGCCCTGGGGTTGAGCGAAGGGGCGCGCCCGCTCGCGGCAAATGGTCAGATACTGCCGCCCTTGCACGCGCAAGGCGACATGGCCCCCGGGGTGTTGCTGGTGGACATCGGGTTCGCCCAACAGATTCTTGGATTGCCGGATCAGTTGTCGCGTCTGCTGCTGCCCAAGGGCTTCACCGCGACGCTGCCGGAGGCGCTCAAGGGGCAACTTCAGCTCAAGACCGCTGGCGAAGAAAACAATCTGGCGCGCCTGACCGACAGCTTTCACCTGAACCTCGATGCCTTGGGTTTTTTGTCATTCGTGGTCGGCCTGTTCATCGTTCACGCCGCCATCGGACTGGCGCTGGAGCAGCGTCGAGGATTGCTCAGAACCCTGCGTGCCTGTGGGGTGAGTGCGCGGATGCTGATCACCTGTCTGGCCGTCGAGCTGGGCGTGCTGGCGCTGATGGGCGGGGTGGCCGGCGTGGTGAGCGGCTATTGGCTGGCCGGCGTATTGCTCCCGGATGTCGCCGCCAGCCTGCGCGGGTTGTATGGCGCCGAAGTGGCGGGGCAGTTGAGCCTGAGTCCGCTGTGGTGGCTCAGCGGGATCGGCCTCAGCCTGCTCGGTGCCTTGCTGGCCGGCGCCAACAGTTTGTGGCGGGCGGCGCGTTTGCCGTTACTGGCGCTGGCCAATCCGCAGGCCTGGCATCAGGCCCATGCGCGGTGGCTGTGGCGCCAGGGCTGGGTGGCGGCGATGGCCTTGGTTGTCGCATGGCTGGCGTTGCTGCGCGGTGACAGCCTGGCCAGCGGTTTCGTCCTGATGGCGACGCTGCTGCTGGGGGCCGCGCTGGCCTTGCCGGTGTTGCTCAATACGTTGCTCAATGGCTTGCTCCGAGGCAGTCGATCCGTGCTCGGCCAATGGTTTCTGGCCGATTGCCGTCAGCAATTGCCCGCCCTGAGTCTGGCACTGATGGCCTTGCTCCTGGCGCTGGCGGCGAACATCGGGGCCGGCAGCATGACCGCCGGTTTTCGCCAGACCTTCAGCAACTGGCTCGAGCAACGGCTCACCGCCGAGCTGTACCTCAATCCGCAAAACCCGGCCCAGTCCCGTGAACTGCACACCTGGCTCAAACAACAGCCGCAGCTCACGGCGGTGCTGCCGACCTGGCAAGTGGCGATCCAGTTGCAAGGCTGGCCGGTGGATGTCTTCGGCGTGATCGATCACCCGACTTACCGCGAGCATTGGCCACTGCTCGAAGCCTTGGGCGACAACCCCTGGGATCGTCTGGCCAAGGACGACGCGTTGATGCTCAGCGAGCAACTGGCCCGGCGTTTGAAAGTGCGACTGGGCGATCACTTGACGATTCCCACGCCCACGGGCCAGTGGTCACCGCGCATCGTCGGGATCTACGCCGACTACGGCAATCCGAAGGGCCACGTGCTGGTTAACGTCAACCACCTGCTGCGCGGCTGGCCGCAATTGACGCCGAACCGTTTCAACCTGCGCATCGAGCCGGCATTGATCACACCGTTCGTCACGGCGCTGCAAGCGCGTTTCGCGCTCGATGACAGCCGCATCGTCGATCAGTCCCGGCTCAAGGGCTGGTCCTCGCAAGTGTTCGAACGCACCTTTGCCGCCACCGCCGCGCTCAATAGCCTGACGCTGTGCGTAGCGGGTGTGGCGCTGTTCATCAGCTTATTGACCCAAAGCCAAAGCCGCCTCGGACAACTGGCGCCACTGTGGGCGCTGGGCGTGACGCGCCGGCAACTGATGCTGCTCAACCTCGGGCAAACCTGGTTGCTGGCGCTGCTGACGCTGGTGCTGGCGTTGCCGCTGGGCATTGCCCTGGCCTGGTGCCTGGACGCGGTGATCAACGTCCAGGCCTTCGGTTGGCGCCTGCCGTTGCGGGTGTTCCCGCTGCAATTGCTGCAACTGATGGGGCTGGCGTTGCTGGCAACGTTGTTGGCCTCGGCATGGCCGCTGTATTCGCTGTACCGCACGCAACCGGCTGACCTGCTGAGGACTTTTGCCCATGAGGATTAGGCTGGGCGTATGGCTGATCGCGGCCTTGCTTGGCGGTTGCGATCAGCCGGTGCCGGCAGACAAAGGCTTTGCCGGCCTCGGCAATCAAGCGGCCGCATTCACCCCGGTGGTCCCGGGTCGCGTGTTTGGTTTTCCGGCGGATCATGGCCCCCACGATGGCTTTCGCATTGAGTGGTGGTACGTCACCGCCAACCTCAAGGACGAGCAGGGCCGTGAATTCGGCGTGCAATGGACGCTGTTTCGCAGTGCCCTGACAGCCACACCCGAGCAGGCAGGTTGGGTTAATCAGACGCTGTGGCTCGGCCACGCGGCCGTGACTTCGGCCTCGGTGCATCACGCCGCCGAACGCTACGCCCGTGGCGGCGTTGGCCAGGCCGGAGTGAGCCTGACGCCGTTCAATGCGTGGATCGACGACTGGCATTTGAGCAGTCAGGCAACGGGTGCCGATCCACTGACAGAGTTGCAACTCAGCGCCCGCGACAAGGGGTTCGGCTATCAACTGCGGCTGACATCGACAAAGCCATCGGTGCTGCAAGGGGATAAGGGGTTCAGCCAGAAGTCCGAACAGGGCCAGGCGTCGTATTACTACAGCCAGCCGTTTTTCGAGGCCAGCGGCAGCCTGGAGATCGATGGCCAGCGCTATCAAGTCAGCGGTCCCGCGTGGCTCGACCGTGAATGGAGCAGCCAGCCCCTGACTGCCAACCAGACGGGATGGGACTGGTTTTCCCTACACCTGGACAGCGGCGAACAGGTGATGCTCTATCGCATGCGGCAAAAGGACGGCGCTCCTTACCTGACCGGTACGTGGATCGACGCCCAGGGGCAGACGCAGCTGTTGAAGGCCGGCGACATCCGCCTCACGGTGAAGGACAGCGCCAGGGTGGCCGGGCGTTCGATGCCGGTCAGCTGGTCGATCCAGATTCCCGGCAAGCACCTGGACATCATCATCAGCGCCCTCAACCCAAACGCCTGGATGAATTTGCGCATTCCGTACTGGGAAGGGCCGGTACGCTTGAGTGGCAGCCATGGCGGACAGGGCTATCTGGAAATGACCGGGTATTGAGCCGGAACACCGAACGCCCCCGACGAGGCGCGACCATCCAGCGAATCCACAGTGCAAGAAACCGCGAGCACTCCCTGATCTGCGTCTATGCTCATCGGCACGGTCGGCGCTTGATCAAGGTGGAGCGCCTTTCGCTGCCATTCTTCACAGGGAAAGTACCGCTATGAAACGTCACACACGCAAGCTCTCCACATTGACCCAGGCAATCAGCCTGGCTGCTGTGTTGTCCACTGCCAGCCTCAGTGCTTTCGCTGCGGACATCCCGCTGGCGGAATCCGTTATTTCCGATCATGTCACCACCAAAGTCGTGTCGGTCGACGTCCCTAACCGTCAGGTGGTGCTGGAAGGCCCTGAAGGCAATCAGGTGTCGTTGCAACTCACTGAAAAGGCCAAGAACCTGGACAAGCTGAAGCCCGGTGATCAGGTCAAGGTCGATGTTCTGCACTCGGTCGCGGTCTCCCTCGACACCAGCGTCGACAAAGGCCTGCCTGGCACTACCGAATACACAGGCGAAGTACGCAATGCACCAGGCTCGACCAAGCCCGGTGGAGAAGCCTACCGTCAGGTGAAGGTGGAGTTGCAGATCACGGATATCGATCTCAAGCACCATCGTGTGACGTTTAAAAACCCTGCCGGCCAGTCGAAGACGGTCGACGTCCAACGACCTGAAGTTCAGGCCAAACTCAAGGACCTGAAAAAAGGCCAGAGTGTGGTGGTGACTTATACCGATGTATTAAAAGTAACCACTCTGAAATAAATGGATATTTGGTTTACAGGGTGATTGTTCTTGTATAAGCGTTGTACAAGAACAATCTGCTATTCAGAAATGAGCGGGTGAGTTTGAGTTTATTTGTTTGAATAAATTGTCCGCTGATATTTCAGTAATAGATGTAACTGCAAATTTCATGTTGTAAGCGCGGACTTTCCCGGCGACATCAATTAAAATGCGTTTCGTTCGCCCAGCGCAGGGGCTCTTTACCAGTGCAAGGATTGCCGAGGCCAATGCACTGGGCGAACACTTTGATCAGCCGTCAGTCCTGTCTGTTTTCTTTATGCCCCCCAAGAAATAAATTGATCGCCCGCGCAGCTCGGTATTGATTGCGCTTGTGCCGACTTTCCCGATTGGCAATGAACGCCACTTATCGAACGCTGAAGTTTCGGATGTTTCATCAGGTCCAGGCCATGTTACGGTCGCTGAAACGCAGCGCTTGCAGCTGTTTGAAGCGCGACTTGTTTTGAGTTCAATGTGGCTATCGACAGGTGATTTCGCTTATCACGCAGTATGCTTGGCACCCGGCAGGCCGAACGATCAGCACCTTACGAAGGTCATACGGCAGGATCGATGTGCAACATTGTGCGCATCACGGCTAATGCCCCCACTGCAGTCCCGAGACGGAGTGAAGACGATATGAAAATCCTGATGGTTTTAACGTCCCACGATCAATTGGGTAACACCGGCAAGAAAACCGGGTTCTGGCTGGAAGAATTCGCCGCCCCGTATTTCGCCTTCAAGGACGCCGGGGTTCAGTTGACCCTGGCCTCGCCCAAGGGCGGCCAGCCACCGCTGGACCCGAAAAGCGATGAGCCGGACGCGCAAACCGAAGCCACCGAGCGCTTTCGCAAGGATTCCGCAGCACAGTCGGCGTTGGCGTCGACGGTCGTACTCAGCTCGGTGAAGGCCGACGATTACGACGCAATCTTCTACCCTGGCGGCCACGGGCCGTTGTGGGACCTGGCCGAAGATAAACATTCAATCGCGCTGATCGAAGCGTTTTACAAGGCAGGTAAGCCGGTCGCGGCGGTGTGCCATGCGCCGGGCGTGTTGCGTCATGCCAAGGGCGCCGATGGTCAGCCACTGGTCAAGGGCAAGAAGGTGACGGGATTTACCAACAGCGAAGAAGAAGCGGTGCAATTGACCCACGTCGTGCCGTTTCTGGTGGAGGACGAACTCAAGGCCAAGGGCGGAATTTATTCCAAGGGGCCTGACTGGGCGAGCTATGTGCTGACCGATGGTCTGTTGCTGACCGGTCAGAATCCGGCGTCGTCGCAAGCGGCTGCCGAAGCCTTGTTGGCGAAACTGAAGTAGAACATCAAACCATCGCAGCCTGTGACAGCTCCTGCGGGGGCTGTCACGGTCTGCGATTTTTTTACGACTATTTCTTCAATTCGGCGAAACACTGCTCGATCGAACGCCGCTGTGTCTCGGCATACAACCCCAGTTCATCAATCGTCGGACGGCCCAGGGCCTGCTCGAACGCTTGCTGGTTGGAATGCACTCCGTAGTGGGTTTGTGCCGCATCCCCCAGGTTTGACTGGAATATCCCCGCCGCACTGACCGGCAGAAAATCTTCGTACACCAAGGGTTCGACCCGCAGATAGCCACCGCTGACCAGGTCCTCCAGCGTCAAGGTGTTCAGCGCCTTTGCGGCCTGGCCTTTTTCCGTCACGAAATAGCGAAAGTACGCCAGGTCCTGTTGGCGCATGCCTTCATAGGTGTCGGGAAACTCGCTGAAATGTTGCACCATCAGCGCGTTATAGCGTGCGGCGTTGGCTTCGTTGGGGAAATCCTTGAGCTCATCGCGCGCCGCATTGAGCAAACGGTCGTACAGCGCCCGTCCTTTAGGGGTGAGGGCTGCGCCGCGTTGTTCGATTTCACCGAAGCGGGCGCTGTGGCTGCCCCGGGCCTCGGCCTGATCGGTGAACGCGATCGGCTCGTCGAGTGCCTTGAAACTGGTCTGGCGCAATAGGATCGGGCACTGGCGGCGGGGCGGGCCTTCGATCACGGCTTTAGGGGTGATGCCGCGCGCCGGCATTTGCGCCTGGACGATATCGATGTCCAGGGTGCGTGGCGTCAGGTGATTGATGTGCGGCCCCTTGAAAGCCACCACATCGGCAATCAGGCGATGCTGGGCGCTGAGCTGGCGATACTGCTCGGCGGTGACGGTAGCGCTGTGATGCCAGCGGAAGGTTTCCAGCGCGTGCTCGACGAAATCCCGGGCTTGTGATTCGGTGAGTCCACCCTGGGTTTCGGCGCAGTCGATCAGGGTCAGCGCGGTGTGGGTGAAGATCGAGCGCTTGTCGAGGGTCGATTGGGCGAATGCCCGCAGCTCCAGGTCCTCGATCAGTTCCAGGCGCAACAGCGAGGTGAATACCCGGAACGGGCTGACTTGCAGCGCCTCTTCATGCACGGCACGAAACGCGGTGGAGTGCACAGGCACCCCGGCCGGCGTCAGGTCGTAATAACCCACCGGCTGCATGCCCATCACCGCGAACAGACGGGCGAGGGTCGCCAGTTCTGTCGCCGTGCCGACACGGATCGCGCCATGGCGCTCCAGGTCCAGGCGCTCGATTTCGCCGGTGCTGTTCAACTGCCGGGCCACTTGCGGATCGCTGTCCAGCACATGACGGTTGGTCTGCTCCACCAGTTCCATCAGCGCGCCGTATAGAGGTACCTCTTCGCGGTACATGTCGGACATCGCTTTGGAGAAGCGTTGGCGGATCAGGTCGGGGCTGACGAAGTTCGGATGATTCATGAACACAATTCCTGGCGCGGTGACGTTGAGCAAAAGATCGCAGCCTTCCGCGTCGCCGACAAACGAAGTTTCTGACGAACTTCATTCTGCAAAGGACTGCATCCTCAGTGCAGGCGTTGATCCTGAGGGCTTTCCGAGCGCAGGGATGCCAAAAACTCCCGATACAGGCGTGCCGAACCGGCTGGCGCTTCGACCATGGGCATGTGCCCGATACCCTCCCAGACTTCCACGCGCAGGTTGGCCAGGCCTTTGCTCCAGATGGCCACGCTGCTGACGTCGATCAAGCGATCCTTGCGTCCCCACAGCAACAGCGCCGGCGCCTGTATGCCTGGAAGCTTCGGCTCCATCGGTGGGCTGGCGCGAAAGTCGCGGAAGATTTCTTCCAGTTCGTCGCGTGCCTGTTCATAACGATGAGCCATGGCGTCCAGCACCACGCGCGGCACCCAGGGAGGGGCGGCCATGGTCATGCCATAGAAGTATTTGAATTCTTCCCGGGAGTTGATCAGGAACGGGTTGTGGCCCTTGGCCAAGTGCCGTTCCAGGTCACTGGGTTCGGGCGCGGTGACACCCGCCGGGTCGAACAGGGCGACCGAGGCAATGCGGTCCGGATAGGTGGCCGCCAACCATGCAGCGATGTAGCCGCCCATCGAGTTGCCGATCACATGGACCTTGTCGACCCCACAGACATCGAGCAGCTGGATCATGCGCTTGGCCTGCAGCGGGATGTCATAGCCGCCGCCTTCCTTGAAGCCGGTTTCGCCATGGCCGGCGATGTCGGGGATGATCACCCGGTAGCTGCCGACAAAGTGCCGGGCAAAACGCAGCCAGAGATTTTTGTCGGCACTGAAGCCGTGCAGCATCAAGACGTTGCTGGACGCCTCATAAGGGCCGCCTTGCCAGGTCGAGACGGTCATTTCTGAAATGGGCACGACGATCTTGTGCAACTTGTACAGTTTGGCCTCGGTGGCCACGCTCAAGTCATAAAGCCAGTAGCCGACGGCCGGGTAACTCAACCAGCTCCAGGCGGCAAAGACCGCGATAGCGACAACCAGTAAAAGCATCAGGCGCCTTCCTTCTAACGGTTCAGGACAAGATGTGATCGGCGGGTTTCAGGGCTCGGGTCAAGCGATGGAAGCTGAAACTGAACCCCGGAAACATGGCAATCACATGACCGCTCTTGCTTTGATACCAACTGTGGCAGCCTCCTGACTTCCACACGGTGCGTTCCATTTCTCTATGGATCATTTCAGTGTAGGTACGTTCTGCCTCGGGGCGAACTTCGATGCTGCGTAAACCTCGCGATTCAAGGGTGCGAATGCAATCGAGGATGTAATTCATCTGCGATTCGATGATAAACAGCGCCGACGTGTGGCCGATGCCGGTGTTCGGACCGGTGACGATAAACAGGTTGGGAAAGTCCGGCAGGCTGGTGCCGAGGTAGGCACGGGGGAACGGGGCCCAGACATCTTTCAGGCGAGTGCCATGCTTGCCGGTGACCGGGTAGGAGATCACCCCGTCGGTGGCGTCGTAGCCGGTGGACCAGACGATCAGGTCCACATCGATGTGTTGCCCGTCCTGCATGATGATGCCGGTTTCATCGAGGGCGGCGATGCCTTGTTCACGGCTGTGCAGCGTCACATTGCTGCGACCCAGTGCCGGGTACAGCGTGCTCGACAGAATCACCCGTTTGCAGCCGATGGTGTAGTCCGGCGTGAGTTTTCGCCGAAGTTCGGCGTCCGGTACCTGGCGTTTGATAAAGCGCAAGGCCTGGTGCTGGACCATGCGTATCGCCGGTTTCGAGTATTTGAAGGCAATCACCCGGGTTTCGAATTGCCAGTAAATCAGCCAGCGCAGCAATGTGTAGGCTGGTTTCAGCCCGAGCAACCAGCGCTGGAAACGGCCAAACGAGCGGTCAGCCCGGGGCAATACCCAATGCGGCGTGCGCTGGAATACGTGCAGGTGCTCGACATCCGGGGCAATCGCCGGAATCACCTGGGCCGCACTGGCGCCACTGCCGACGATGGCCACGCGTTTTTGGCGGTAGTCGTAGGTGTGATCCCAGTTGTTGGTGTGAAAAGTCTTGCCCCGAAAGCGTTCCTGGCCCTCGAAGCGTGGCACCACAGGCTGGCTCAGGGGCCCGGTGGCATTGATCAGGAACTGCGCGTAGAAGGTGCCCTTGCCGGCCGTGTGGACCGCCCAGCGTTTGCTTTCGTCGTCCCATTCGACGTGTTCGACATTGGCCTGCAGTTCCACCCGGTCGCGCAGTCCGAAGTGCTCCACGACATAGCGGGTGTAGCGATGCAGTTCGGCCTGTTCGGCGAACATCTGTGTCCAGCGGTAGGGCGCGAAAGACAGCGAGTAAAGGGGCGAGGGCACGTCGACCGCAGCGCCCGGATAGGTGTTCTGGCACCAGGTGCCCCCGAAGAAGTCACGCCGCTCGAGCAGGCGGAAGTCGGTGATGCCAGCCTTGAGCAAGTTGACCGCCGCACACTGACCACCAAAGCCGCTACCTATGATCAACACCTGAAAGGTCTGCATGGGCCTCCTCTTTCTCGTTTTTGCGTCAAGCCTGTCTTCATGTATAGCCAAACATTGAGCGTACGCTTGACGGCTATGCCACGGTATTCATCCCGCCCGCCGGTGATGGCTATTTGACGTTACCCTGTTAGACTCCGAGAAATACGCGCAACCCTGGAATCATCAGGTACCGCTCTGTGGAGGGGGCCCAATGGGAAAGACGGGAGTGAAAGGACTTTCACTGGCCAGGAGGCTCTACACGTCGCGCATGCTCGGCCTGGTGCTGGGGCTGTTGTGCGTAAGTGTGGCGATGTACCCCCTGAACCCGGCACCCTGGGTCTGGGCACTGATGCTGTTCAACGGTCTGATCTGGCCGCACCTGGCCTATCAATCGGCGCGTCGGGCCAAGGCTCCCTATCATGCCGAACACCGTAACCTGCTGGTTGACGCCTTTCTGGGTGGCTTCTGGGTCGCAGCCATGCAGTTCAATCCGCTGCCCAGCGCGACCACCATTTCCATGATGGCCATGAACAATGTGGCGATCGGCGGCTTGCGTTTTCTGTTGGCGGGCAGCGTCACGCAGATCCTGGGGATCGGCATCGGGTGGCTGATTTTCAAGCCGCTGTTCATTCCAGAAACCAGTCAGTTACAACTCTACGCCTGCTTGCCCCTGATGTGTTTTTACCCGCTGGCGCTGGGCTGGCTCTGCTTTCGCCAGGCCCATACCCTCGGCCGGCAAAAAAGTGAATTACTGGCCCTGAGCCGAACCGACAGCCTGACCGGTCTGCTCAACCACGGCGCCTGGAAGGATCAACTGGAAGTCGAGTTTCAGCGTTGCCAGCGCCAGCACCAGGGTGGGGCGATTGCGCTGATCGACATCGATCATTTCAAAAACATCAATGACACTTACGGTCACGTCGCCGGCGACATCGTGTTGCGACAGCTGAGCAAGATGCTCAAGCAGAACCTGCGTGCCACCGACGTCGCCGGGCGTTATGGCGGTGATGAGTTTTGCGTGATTCTTCCGGATTTGCCCTTGAACAACGCGGCGGCGGTCATGGAGGCGCTGCGTGATCGCTTTGCCACGTTGGGCTACGAGCAAAACCCGGCGCTGAAAGTCAGCCTTAGCATCGGTTTGGCGGCGTTCAACCCTGGCCACAGTGACGCGACCTCGTGGCTCGGCGATGCCGACCAGGCATTGTACGAGGCCAAGACGACGGGGCGTAACCGGGTCATTTGCTGCAGCGATGGTCGCTCTCAGTACGAGCTGCTCGATTCGGTTTGATGTTTATTGAGGCGGCCTGAAAGCCGACCAGTCACCTGCAGGTGTACCGGGTCCACTGTAGGAGCGAGCCTGCTCGCGATGAACGTCCAGGCAACGCGGGCATTCAGACAGCCCGCGTCATCGTTGACGTCCATCGCGAGCAGGGGATGGGGTTTCACGCAATTAACGTTTGTCGCCCTCACTCTTTAACGTGCATGAACTCTTCCGCCCAACGGATGTATTCCGCTGGTTGCGTATAGGTGTGAGTCAATTCGGTTGCGCTCAGGTCGGCGGCCTGGGTGAAGATTTGTCGTTGTTCGCGCAGGCTGTCGTAGGTGGCCTTGATCGCGGCGAAGTAGGCGCCGTGGCCGTCGATGACGATGCGCACGCCCAGTTCGGCCAGGCGTTTGTCATCACGCAACAACGGATTTCCGTAGGTCACGAGCATCAGCGGCACACTCAGGTGCTCGGCGATTTGTTCCAGATGGTCGAAATCCTTCACCCCAACCATGCAGATGCCATCCGCCCCGGCGGCCTGGTATTGCTTGGTGCGGCTGATGATTTCCTGCACCGGAAGAATCCCTGCGTGGGTGCGGGCGATGATTGCCAATTCCGAGTCACACCGGGCTTCCAGGGCCGCGCGGATCTTGCCGACGCCTTCGGCAACGGTGATCAGGTCCGTGGATTTGCGGCCGAATTGCGCCGGCAGCAAGGTGTCTTCGATGGTCAGGGCGGCCACGCCGGCACGTTCGAGCTCGACGATGGTGCGCATGACGTTGAGTGCGTTGCCATAGCCATGGTCGGCGTCGGCGATCACCGGCAGTTGGGCGACGCGGCCGATGCGGGTGGCCTGCTCGGCGAACTCGCTGAGGGTGATCAAGGCGAAGTCTGGGGCACCCAGTACCTGCAGCGACGCGACCGACCCGCCGAGAATACCCACTTCAAACCCCAGGTCCGCCGCAATGCGCGCCGACATCGGGTCGAAGACCGACGCCGTGTGGTAGCAGGTGTTGGATGCGAGTAATTGACGAAAACTGCGGCGCAAATCTTGATGAGAAAGCCTGGACATATGAGTTCCACCAATGGGAATGGAAGGGCTTGAGCAAAAGTGTCAACGCCGAAGACGTAAAAGGCTATCACGGGGGGCGGTCGAGAATGATGACGAATTTGCAGATGATGCCCAACAGTGGGCGACTCGGGAGCGATTACGCCGCCACCGCCTGCGGCTGTTGTGGGCGCAGCGGTACGGCGCGGACCGAATCGCCGGGTTGCAGTTGCAGGCGTTTGACGGTGAGACGGTCGACGATCAGGCGGTCGCCCACTTGGCGCGCCGGGGTGGCGGTGATGCGGCAGTTTTCCAGGCGACGGTTGTGGATCAGCCACACGGGAGCCTGATCGTCCGGGGGGGCGATGGTCAGCTCCAGTAACTGACTGTCGCGCACGCTGCGGATGTTCGAAACGGGGGACTCGATCACCGGGCCGGCGTCGAAGATGTCGATGTAACCCTTGTGGGCAAAACCTTCGGCGGTGAGGATCTTCAGGGCCGGCTCGGCCGTTGCGTGAGGCTTGCCGATCACCGCCTGGGCCTGTTCGGTCAGCAGGCAGGCGTACAGCGGTTGGCGCGGCATCAGTTCCGCGATGAACGCTTTGTTGCCCAGCCACGACAATTGATCGGCGTGCTTGAAGTCCATTTTGAAGAAGTGGCGACCGACGCTGTCCCAGAAGGGAGAGCAGCCTTTTTCGTCGGCGCTGCCGCGCAGTTCGGCGATTATCTTGTCCCCGAACAGGTGCGCAAACTCGGCCACGACCAACAAACGCCCCAGGGACAGCAACCGGCCGTGATGGCTCTGACGTCGATCGGGCCGCAGGAACAGCGAGCGCAGATCCGATTGACCGGTCATTTCATTGTTCATGAACAAGGTCGGGATGTGCCGCTCGATGCCCAGGTCCGGTGATGAGCTGACCGTCTGCCCGACCCGGTAGCTGTACCAGGGTTCGCGCAGGCCCACGGCCCCGGTCAGGGCGCTGACGCCCACCACTTGCTGGTCGTCGTCTTCGAGGACGAACAGGTAATCGGCGTCGGCGCGCTCGACTTGTTCGGCGAAGGTTCTTTGTGCCCAGCGCAATCGGTGAAGCAGGCGCTCTTCGTTGGCCGGCAGCGACGTCAATCCGCAACCAGCCTGCCGGGCCAGTGCGAGCAGGGCGGGCAGATCGGTCACCTGGACCGGACGAACTATCATGCTGCAACTCCTTGCGCGAGCCTGCACGGGGACGGTCGTTGTGCGCCGTGAGGGAAGCGGATCACAAGGCAATCAGCCGGATCGGGCTGCCTTCGCTCACCTTCAGGGCCGCGCACATCTCGGTGTCCAGGGTCAGGGGCTGTCCGGCGCGGTAGTCCAGGTCGGCGACGATGGCGCGGTAATTCTCCAGCGAGTCATTGCAAAGCAGGTAGCGGCCACGGGCGTCGATGGATGAGCCGGGTTTCACCGTGGCGGTCACGCTTTGCGCGATGGAACGAATGCCACCGGTGCGCGCATACAGCGTTGGGCCGCCGTCAAAGAGATCGACATAACTGTTGGTTTGGAAACCCTCGCGCTCGAGGATATCGAAGGCCTCCTGGCCATCGGGGTGAACCCGGCCGATGCAGTCTTGCGCGGCCTGGGGCAGCATTGGCACGTAGATCGGGTATTGCGGCATCAGTTCGGCAAGAAACGCTCGACTCTCAAGCCCGCAGAGCCGCTCGGCCTCGACATAGGGCAGGTCGATGAAGTGCTTGCCCAGCGCATCCCAGAACGGCGAATGCCCGTCATCGTTGCTGAAACCAACGATTTCGCTGATGACCCCGTCGGCAAAGCGCGGCGCGTGGGCGGCGATGAACAGCAGTCGCGCCCGTGACAACAGTTCGGAATACGCCGTGCGCACCAGCGTCGGATCGATATGAAAACCGCGCAGCAAGGTATGGCTGCCGAGGTCGTGGCACAGCGACAGAGCCGGCACGCCATGCTCGATGTTCAGCTCCCGCGAGGCACTGTTGAAGTTGCGGTTGCGCAGGCTGTAGTACGGCTCGCTGAAACCCGCCATGGCGAGAATTTCCGAGCAGCCCGCCAGTCGCCGCGTCGCCGAATCTTCCAGCACGAAGAAGTAACTTTCCGGGCCCGGGCTCTGGACGGATTGCTCGAACGAGGTGCATGAGTCGAGAATTTTATCGTGCAAGCATTCGCGGTCGTCTGGCAGCGACGTAATGCCCACCAGGCTTTCGCGGGCCAGCCGCTGCAATTGGGGCAGGTCGGTTAACACCACTGGACGCAACACCAGCATGGATGCACTCCTGTATCAAAGCGTTCGGTGGCTGGCACCGAACCTGACGATCACTGTCGGTTTCCACGGATTGATCGGCGGTTGTCTTGTCGGACGCCGCTCTTTTTCAGGTGCTATTGCGGATTGACCGCGCGCGGTATCAGGCCTGCCTCGTTGCAGAGGCCGGGACTGATCGGGTGGCGCGTGGCTGTGGACGGTGAACTGTCCAGACGGGTGTCAATGATCGGGTCGTTAAATGAGGGCATCCGGGCTCCTGCTGGATGGGGGCGATAATCCGTTGAAATCAGTATTTAATTAAGGCGCACGGCCTGTCTAGTTAATTTTGCTGCGGTTTTTCAACGCCGAAAATTGAGCGAAATGCCTGTACGCCGATGGCGACGGGGATGACGGCCAGGCGTGTAGGGCATTGCCTATAAACAGATCGAAGACAGCTTTTGTTGTCAGACGAAAGGCCCCTTCGACCACCTTTCTTGCGTCACAATTGCGCGACCACCGGCAAGTCGCCGTACCTCACTTTCTATCGACAGAGTAA
Source organism: Pseudomonas sp. MT92 (assembly GCF_058792515.1). NCBI lineage: Bacteria > Pseudomonadati > Pseudomonadota > Gammaproteobacteria > Pseudomonadales > Pseudomonadaceae > Pseudomonas > Pseudomonas sp. MT92. Next base: position 429,774 of record NZ_JBXAFA010000002.1, on the reverse strand, counting down.
TCCTTCGTGCAGGCGACCCGTTTGACCCTGATATGCCACGCTCGAACCGTCGCACAAAAGTTGGCGAGGTTTCCTACGGATGAACCTCTGGAGATGGATTGGCAATCGGCGCGGGGTTCCCGTCGTGCTCAATTCAAAAATGCTCCACGGCTGTTGTGCGGCCCGGAACTGCGTACACGGCAGACCGCCGAACTGTTCGGCAGCCACGCTGAGGTGGTCGCGGCATTGCGCGATTGCGATGTCGGGCGCTGGAGCGGTCAGCGCATCAATGACCTGCAAAAATCCGAAGCGCAATGGCTACAGTCCTGGCTCGCCGACCCGGCTTCGGCGCCCCACGGTGGCGAGTCGGTGATCCAGGTGACTGAGCGGGTGGGCGCCTGGCTGACGACATTGCAGGCGACACCGGGACATGTGGTGGCGGTGACGCATCCGTTTGTCATCCGCGCCGCGCTGACGTACGTGCTGCACGGTTCGGCATTCAATCTGATTGATGTCGAGCCGCTGTCGAGCGTCGAGCTCCGGTTCCAGGGTTGCTGGCGATTGCGCTTGGCGGGCGCTGAGCCCGAGGAAAGATGCGGATGAAAAAACTACTGGTCATCGGCATCGGTGCCGGCAACCCCGACTACATTACGATTCAGGCAGTGAAGGCGCTGAACAAGGTCGACGTGTTTTTCCTGATGGACAAGGGCCAGAGCAAGGACACGCTGATCGACCTGCGCCGTGACATCTGCGAACGCTACATCACCGATCGCCAATATCGCTTCGTCGAAGCCCGCAGCCCTGAGCGCGAGCGCGGGGATGTGGACTACAAGACCAGTGTCGACGACCTGAACCTGGCCAGGCAGCGGACCTTCGAGAGGCTGATCAATGAGGAAATGTCCGACGACCAGTGCGGTGGTTTCCTGGTTTGGGGTGACCCGGCGTTGTATGACAGCACCCTGCGCATCTTGCAGGCGATTCTGGCGTCAGGCGCCTGTGCCTTCGAATTCGAGGTGATCCCGGGCATCACCAGCGTTCAGGCGTTGGCGGCGCAGCACAAGGTGACGCTCAATCAAATTGGCGGCTCGATTGAAATCACCACCGGCCGGCGCCTCGCCGCCGGTCAGGTGAGCGATGCCGACAGCCTGGTGGTGATGCTCGATGCCCAGGATGCCTATCATCAGGTAGCGGATCGGGAGACCGACATTTACTGGGGGGCCTACCTGGGGACGCCGGATGAAATCCTGATCAGCGGCAAGCTCAAGGATGTGGCGGATGAGATCGAGCGGGTGCGCAAGGCGGCCCGACTGGCCCATGGCTGGATCATGGACACCTATCTTTTGCGCAAGCCTTGAGGATTTTCCTGTCTGTTCGGGCGGCGTTCTGACGATGGAGCCCACAAGGCCTCCTCAAGAAAGGGCCTTGACCCCACGCCCAAACCGCTCCCGATACACCGACGGCGGTACACCGACCACGCTGCGAAACGCCACCCGGAAGCTCTCCACCGAACGATAACCACAGCGCAGGGCAACCTGCTCGGTGTTTTGATCGGTGCTTTCCAGCAGTTCGCGGGCGCGGCCCAGGCGTTCATGTTGCAGCCAGGCCTTGGGTGACTGGCCGCTGGCTTCGCTGAAGCGGCGCAGGAAGGTCCGCTCGCTCATGGCCGCTTCGCTGGCCAGGTCACGTACTTCCAGCGGCTCATGCAAACGCTCCCGTGCCCACTGCATGACGCGGGAAAGATCACTGCGCGGCGCGGGACTGACCGGTGTCGGAATGAATTGCGCCTGGCCACCGGTGCGTTGCGGCGACATCACCAGCCGCCGTGCCACCGAATTGGCCACTTGTGTGCCGAAATCCCGAGCCACCAGATGCAGGCACGCGTCGATGCCGGCAGCGCTGCCCGCCGAGGTAATCAACTGGCCTGAATCGACATACAACACATCGGGGTCCACCAGAATGTTCGGAAAGCGTTGCGCCAGCTCCGTGGTGTAGCGCCAGTGTGTGGTCGCACGGTGACCATCGAGCAACCCGGTGGCGGCCAGCACGAACACCCCGGAACAGATCGACAGCAACCGTGCGCCCCGGGCATGGGCCTGGCGCAGCGCGGCGAGCAGTGCCTCGGGCACCGCTGCCTGGCGATCGCGCCAGCCGGGAATGATGATGGTCCGGGCCTGTTCGAGCAGTTCCAGGCCGCCATCGGCCAGCACCTGGATGCCACCCATGGCGCGCATCGGTCCTTGATCGACAGCGGCGACGCAGTGCTCGTACCAAGGGAAATCGAACTCCGGCCGCGCCAGGCCGAAGATCTCGACGGCGATGCCGAACTCGAACGTACAGAGGCCGTCGTAGGCCAGAATGGCGACCGATCCTGGGGTAGGCTGCATTTGGCGGAAAATTCCCGGTGAGTGTCTTGTGCGCCACTTTAGCCGCAATGGGCAGGCGGATAAAGTGTGTTCACACCCAACGACACTTAGGAGTACTGCCCATGACCAGCCTGGTTCGCGAAATTCCCGCCGCCCCTTCGGCCATTGCCCTGATGCACTTCAGCAATCGCCTGACGTTCGAAACCGATTGCTCCGACGTCCATGGCAGTCAGGCCGCTGGCGAAGTTGATTTCATTCTGTTGGACGTGCGCGGCCCGCTGGCCTTCGAACGTGGGCATGTACCGGGGGCGATCAATGTTCCGCGGCGATTGCTCAGCGCCGAAGGCCTGGCGGCTTACCCGAAAAACACCCTGTTCGTGGTCTATTGCGCCGGCCCTCACTGCAATGGCGCGAACAAGGCAGCGGTGAAACTGGCGGCACTGGGTTATCCGGTCAAAGAGATGATCGGTGGCGTGACAGGGTGGCTGGATGAAGGATTTAAATTGAGCGTCGCGGTGCAACCTCCAGCCACAGCGCCCATTGGATGTGAATGCTGAACAACGGTGGCGAGGGAGCTTGTTCCTGCTGGGCCGCGAAACGGCCCCACATCAGTCGACTCAATGCTCTTGACGATCGCGTACCCAGGTTCACAGGTTCAGCGTGTGCCTGACGACGCGTCCCGCCACCCATCCAGCGTCGCCTGCAACCACTCGAACACGGTTGCATGGGCGGCGCTGTCCTGCTGACCCCGCGGCAATGGCGATTCATCCGCAAAATGCTCATTCAGAACAGCCACCGATTCGGCGTTCCACTCCGGATGAAACTGCAGGCCCACCCGAGTCGGCCCGGCGCGGTACATCTGCTGTTCGCACTGCATGCTGCTGGCCAGCAGTTGCGCATTCGGTGGCAGGTCGATGGCGTCTTCGTGCCACTCCAGCACCTGCAGCGACTGGCCATCGACAAAAGTCACGGGCGTCCATCCGGTTTCCATTCTGTCCATCCGCCGCACATTCCCGCCCAGACTCAGTGCCAGTAACTGCGCCCCCAGACAAATCGCAAACACCGCTGCGCCTTGATCCAGGCTGGCCGCCAGCCACTGACGTTCGGTTTCCAGCCATTCTGGCCCGGCGTTCGCCTCATGAGGCCCACCCAACAGAATCACGGGGGCTGCACTCACGGGCGGCAACTGGCCGAGGTCGGCGCGAAATACGTTCAGGGTCAAACCACGGGATTCGGCCCACAGGGCAATAGCGCCGGGACCTTCAGCAGGATGGTGCTGGATCAGATTCAAGGACGGCATCACGCATCTCTTCAGGGGCAGGTAGGCGGTCAATGTGCCGCAAAAAGTGCCCGGTCGCCAGCGCGATTCTTGGGTCGGAAAATAGCTGAATTCTTGTAAGTTTTTTTTCGATTTGGCGGATTGTCTGACAGCCTTTGCACCGCGATGGCGCACACCCCATTGGCCTTTATTCCTGCGGCCACTTTTATGTAAGTATTTGTCGCTTAAACACAATTTGCCCTCCTGAAGCCACTCTAGACTGCCGACCACTTCGGTCTTTACCAGCCACAAGCTACCGACCGAAAGCTGCCAATAAAAGCCTCCGCACACAGGAGTTATAAATGAAGAAGCTAGTGATGTTCGGTGCCCTGGCACTGTCGATGCTGTCCCTGACCGCCGTGGCCGAAGACGCCAAGCCGATCCGTATCGGTATCGAAGCCGGTTACCCACCGTTTTCGATGAAAACCCCTGACGGCAAACTGACCGGTTTTGACGTGGACATCGGCGACGCCCTGTGCGAGCAGATGAAAGTGAAGTGCACGTGGGTCGAGCAAGAGTTCGACGGCCTGATCCCGGCACTGAAGGTCAAGAAAATCGACGCCATCCTGTCGTCCATGACCATCACCGACGACCGCAAGAAGAACGTCGATTTCACCATCAAGTACTACCACACCCCGGCGCGCTTCGTGATGAAGGAAGGCTCCGATGTGAAGGACCCGCTGACCGAACTCAAAGGCAAGAAAGTCGGTGTGCTGCGCGCCAGTACCCATGACCGCTTCGCCACTGAAGTGCTGCAACCGGCCGGCATTGTCCTGGTGCGTTACGGCTCCCAGCAGGAAGCCAACCTGGACATGGTCTCGGGACGCGTTGATGCGCTGCTGGCCGACTCGGTCAACCTGGACGACGGTTTCCTGAAAACCGACGCCGGTAAAGGTTTCGCGTTCGTAGGCCCTGAGTACAACGATCCGAAATATTTCGGTGGCGGCGCTGGCATTGCCGTGCGCAAGGGCGATAAGGAACTGGCGGACAAGTTCAACACCGCTATCACCGAAATCCGCGCCAACGGCAAGTACAAGCAAGTGCAGGACAAGTACTTCAAGTTTGACGTTTACGGCGAGTAATCGAACCGTGCAAAAAGGTGGCAACCGTTGACGCGGTTGCCATTTTTTATGATTTGCAATCAGGCCGCGATCCCTTGTGGGAGCGAGCTTGCTCGCTCCCACAAGGGATCTTGGTGCCGCTGACATCGGAGCGCCCCATGCAACGCATCAATCACACTCTGCCCTGGAGCCATCTGGGAACCGAACGCACCCTCAGCGTGTTCCGTTATGGCGCGGGCACTCGCAAGGTCTACATCCAGGCCAGCCTGCACGCCGACGAGTTGCCCGGCATGCGTACCGCCTGGGAACTGAAAAAGCGCCTGGCCGAGCTGGAAAACCAGGGCCGGTTGCAGGGTGTGATCGAACTGGTACCGGTGGCCAACCCCATTGGGCTGGATCAGCATCTGCAAGGCAGCCACATGGGCCGCTTCGAACTGGGCAGCGGCAAGAACTTCAACCGCTCGTTCGTCGAACTCAGCGCACCGGTGGCGCAGTTGATCGGTGATCGCCTGGGCAGCGATGCCGAGGCCAATATCGCGCTGATTCGCCAAACCATGGGCCAGGTGCTCGACGGTTTGCCGAGCCCGGCTTCGCAGCTGGAAGCCATGCATCGCCTGTTGCTGCGCCACGCTTGCGACGCGGATATCACCCTCGACCTGCATTGCGACTTCGAGGCGGCAATCCACATTTACGCCCTGCCGCAACACTGGCCGCAGTGGCGATCCCTGGCTGCGCGCCTGAAGGCCGGTGTCGCGTTGCTGTGCGAAGATTCTGGCGGTAGCTCGTTCGACGAGTCTTGTTCCTCGCCATGGTTGCGTCTGGCCAGGGCGTTCCCCGAGGCGGCCATCCCACCGGCCAACCTGGCGACCACCCTGGAGCTAGGCAGCATGGGCGACACCCGCGTTGATCAGGCCCAGGCCAATTGCGAAGCCATTCTCGGCTTCCTCGCCGATCAGGGTTTCATCCAGGGCACCTGGCCAGAGGCGCCTGTCGAATGCTGCGAAGGCATGCCGTTCGAAGGCACCGAATACCTGTTCGCACCCCATCACGGCGTGGTCAGTTTCCTGCGCGATGCCGGTGAGTGGGTGGAGAAGGGCGATGCGCTGTTTGAGGTGGTCGACCCGTTGAACGACAAGGTCACCACGGTTTGTGCCGGCACCAGCGGCGTGTTGTTCGCCATCGACCGCGGCCGTTACACGCAGCCAGGCACCTGGCAGGCGAAGGTCGCCGGACGAGATCCGATCCGGGTCGGCAAGCTGATCAACGACTGAGCCGATTCGCCTGCAGGCGCTGGCTTGCCCGCAATGGGGTTGCTGAGATCGCCATCGCTGGCAAGTCAACGCCTTCGCAGGGGAGTGCGTAGCCGGGAAGAGATGTTAGGCTCTGTTCCGAATCCTGCGCACTGTGAAGGAAGGTCCATGTTGAAATTTCTTGCTCTGCTCACGTTGCTGGCGTCCGCCGCTGTCCACGCTCAAGCCCCGTTGCAAACCGATCTGCCGCTCAAGTACCTGGAGCAGGCCAACGTCGATTCCCGCGATCAACCCCTGGTAATTTTTCTCCACGGTTACGGCAGTAACGAGCAGGATCTGTTCGGCATCAAGGATGACTTGCCCGCGCAATACACCTACCTGTCGGTCCGTGCGCCGATGGTGATGGAAGAGGGCAGTTACCAGTGGTTTCGCAAGAAGGGGGAAGGTGCCTACAACGGCGAGACAGATGATCTGAAGACCAGCGCCCAATTGCTGCTGGATTTCGTCGCCCAGGCGGCGAAGAAATATCACACCGAGGCGGACAAGGTGTTTCTGGTGGGATTCAGCCAGGGCGCGATCATGTCTTACGAGGTCGCCCTGCGCCACCCCGAAGCAGTGGGCGGGATCGCGGCGTTGAGCGGACGGATTCTGCCGGTGCTCAAATCGGAGCTGCAACCGGATGAAAAACGCCAGTCGCTGGCGATTTTCATCGGGCATGGCACGGCGGATAAACGCCTGCCGTTCAGTGACGGCACCGACGCCGACAGCCTGCTCAAGAGCGCGTCACTCGAACCTGAGTTTCACGCCTACCAAGGGGTTGGCCACAACATCAGCGCCGACGAGGTGAAGGATTTGAGTGCCTGGTTGCAGCGCCTCAATCCTTGATGTTCATTTGCCGCTGACGATCTGCTTGATCAGGGTTTCGTGGGCAGCCATGTCGCCGGGACGGGAAATCACCCGGACCACGGTCATGTGACTGCCGGACGCCGCCATCAACGTCGTATTGAGGGTCTGACCACCGCCCTGGGTGGCGGTGCTGTCGACCTGGCGCAGGCCCAGTCCGGTTTTTTTCAGGGTCAGGCTTTTTTCGCTGAGTTTGTTGTAATCCGGCAGGGCCTTGCGTTGCGCGGCGTCGAAGTCGGCTGCGGTGCCGTCTAGAAACTCGCCGTCGTTGTCCTTGACCTTGACCCCTTCCGGCAGGCTGTTTTCAGCGGCGATCACCACGGTCTTGGTGGTCTCGTTGCTGTACATGGTGCCGCTCGCACCGGTGGGGCTGGTCGGCAGCGGGCTGGCGACGAAACCTTTGGGCAGGGTGAAGGTGAACTTGCCGTCGAGCAGGGAGACTTTTTGCGCCGTCGCGGTGTCCTTGGCCGTTGCCTTGGCGGCGTACGCATTCAAGGCCCCAAGACTGGTCGCCGCTGCCAGCAACAGAACAACGGCTTTTTTACTCAACAGTGACATTCGAAATCTCCAGGGATGGACGCGCGATGGGGCGGCGATCATCCCATGGAGGTTATGGTGGGTTCCAGTACGGACTAACGGACGGTCGCTGATGCTCAGGGGTATTGCTGCCTGGCGTGTAAAACGCTCACGATCTCTATTCGATCCGTTACTTGATAAACCACCAGGTAGTTGGGGTGCACAACAATTTCCCGGGTACCAGGCACTCGGCCAAATCGATATAGATAGGGGTGTTCAGGAAGGGCTGAAGTAGCAGCTTCAATGGCTTGGGACAGGTCGATCGCTGCTGCCACGTTACGATCGCCAATGTAATTAAGGATTTGCCAGAGTTCGGCCCGCGCTTCAGGCCGCCACTCAATCAGCATTGCGCTTGTTGCGCTTCGATTCGATAAGGGCTCGCATTTCAGCCATCACTTGATCGTGCGGGATCCTTGGGCGTGGATCATCCAATGAAGCCTGGACCTTCGCGCGGAACCAACGGTCGTAGCTGGCGGCCTGCTCTTCGGTTTCGAATTCTGAAACGATGGGGGAAAGTTCGGCGCTCATGGTGGCCTCCGGAATCAATGCTTGTCAGTCTAATGGGTCTGTGGCGAGTTGTCGTTGCTGTCTGGATGAAGTACACCTTGCCAAGGTGCCGGTTGACGACTCCCGCCAAGGCAGATCGTAGTATCCAGGCTTCCGACGGCCAACCCTGAAATGCCGTCGGAAATTTCCTCGTTTGTTCTACGAATCATCCGTTGCAGGGGGATGAAGACAGTACATGGTGGGGCAAGCCCCCCCTCGCTACAAAGTCTGGCTTAGTCAATCCTCCCGACGCACCGGATAGCTTTTGATCACCTCCAGAAACTCGATCCGACGCTCCCGGGCCAGCAACTCCGGCAGCCGTTGTTCATACGCCTGACGGTAGGGCTTGTTCAGGTGGCGAGTGATGAAGTCTTCCTTGCTGCAGTTCCAGGTTTCGTAGAGCACCAGGGTGTTCGGGTCGTCTTGGAGTTGGTGCACCCAGGTGTTGACGAAATCCGGCTCGGCCGACATCTGGTGCACGACGTCCAGCAGCCGTTCTCGGGTTTCGTCGAAACGTTCCGGTTTGGCGGGCAGGTAAACGATAAACGCGATTTGATCACTCATTTCATCACCTTCGATCGTCGGAAACGGTTATTGAGCCTGGTTCTGCGGGAACAGGTTACGGCGGGTTTCTTCGTCGAATTCGGCTTTCAGCACCAGTTGCCCTTTCAGGCCGTGAGCGCGCTGGGCCGCGGGGCGGGCGCTGATTTCATCGAACAGGCGCTTGACGTTCGGGTAGGCCGCCAGGCCGTTTTCGCCAAGGATGTACGGCGCGTAATTGGCCCAGCCCCAGAGGGCCATGTCGGCGATGCTGTAGGTGTCGCCGGCCAGGTACGGGTGATCGGCCAGACGCTGGTCGAGCACGCGGTAGTGACGCTCGACTTCCTTGAGGTAGCGGTTTTTCGCGTAGGGCAGGTCCTCCGGTGCGTGGTGCAGGAAGTGCACGGCCTGGCCCGAGAACGGCGAGAGGCCGGTGGCGATGAACATCAGCCACGACAGCAACTCGGCATTGCCGGCGGCGGTGGTCGGCAGGAAGCGCTGATGTTTGTGTGCCAGGTGCAGCAGGATCGCTTGCGAGTCGAATACCGTGGCGTCGCCATCGATCAGGGCCGGCACCTTGGCGTTCGGGTTGATCGCCAGGAAAGCCGGCAGGTGTTGTTCGCCCTTGAAGGTATCGACGCCGATCAATTCATAAGGCGTTTGCAGTTCTTCGAGCAGCAGGGCGACTTTCATCGGATTAGGCGAAGGGTGGAAAAAGAATTTCATGGTGTAGGCCTCAGTCAGTCGTGGGTGGTGAACTGAGGTTGATGTTGAGCGAAACCCGTTCGATTGACGTACGGGGTTTTTGCTCTACTCGTGCGAAACCATCGAATGTGTCCGCCCGATGACCTGAAGCAACTAGCGCTTGATGGCGGTACGTCCAGCGTCCGCCGCCGGGTCGACGGGCCGTGCCAGCAAGCGTTTGGTCACCCCCAGCATCGCCACGGACACCGCCACTCCCAGGACGAATGCGTTCATCCCGAGTGCTGGCAATGCCAGCGTCAGGACCAGGCAAAAGGCCGAGAACGAATACATCCCGGTCGCCGTCGCGCGCAGCAGGGCAGCGGTAAACGCCGGCCCCCGGGTTTGCTGGGAAAACACTGCCATCACGCTGCCCAGCACCGGGAACACGGCGAGCAGGCCGCTCCAGCGATCACCCACGGTGCTGGCAAGCAAGGTGACCGCGAGGGTCAGCAGGGCGCCGGCGATCATGCGCAGCAGCAGTTTGTCGGACTTGGGTGCCGGGCCTGACAGGATCGGCTGTACCGACGGGAACAGGTGGGGCGCGGCCAACAGTGCCGTTGCGGCGGCGATCACCGACAGTGGCAGCGACGGCGGGATCAACGACAGCAGCACCGCCGCCGTGGCCCACACCAGCAGTGAAGTCGTTAGCGCCAGCGGCCATCCCGTGCGTTGGGCGACCTGCGCATAGGTCACACAGAAGGCGATCATCGCGAACATCGCCGACAGTGCCGCCATGGTCGATTGCGCGGCGAAGGCTTCACCTTGTTCGATGGCGAGGAAAAACAGAATCGGCCCGACCACCACCGGCAATCCCGACAACCAACCGGCCACGCTCGGCCCCCAGCGTTTACCGGCCAGGGAAATGAGCAGCAGGAATCCTGGAATGACCAGCAGTTTGAGCATCAGCACACGCACATCTCCAATTTGTTTCAGGCGGCAACGTTAGCATTGCGAACAGTGGATTGCTCTATAGCGGTTGATTTTTTGTATACAACATTTCCCTCCCTTACCGCACATCTCTGTAGAGCTGGCTTGCCAGCGAAAGCGGCAACTCCACAATCGGAAGCGAAACGCTGATCACCGCCAACCCGGCTCCCCCAGGGTTTTGCGTATACGCTGAAACGTCTAAGCTGGGCGTCTCCCACCTGTAGATGGACCCACGCGTGAAATTCAGCCTGCCCAAAGTCGGCACCGCACCCTTTTGCCCTCCGGAAGTGGCGGGCAGCGTTGCCGTCGATCCCAACGCCTCCTTTTTCAAACGTGTGCTGCGCTTTGCCGGCCCCGGTTTGCTGGTGTCCATCGGCTACATGGACCCGGGCAACTGGGCGACCGCCATCGAGGCCGGCTCGCGGTTTGGCTACAGCTTGCTGTTCGTGGTGCTGCTGGCGAGTCTGGCGGGGATGGTGGTGCAATGTTTGTGTTCGCGCCTGGGCATCGCCACCGGGCGTGATCTGGCGCAGTTGTCCCGGGAGCGCTACGGCACGCGGACGGCGCGCACGCAGTGGCTGCTGGCGGAAGTTTCGATCATCGCCACGGATCTGGCCGAAGTGCTGGGCTGTGCGTTGGCGTTCCATTTGCTGCTGGGGTGTTCGCTGACCTTCGGCATTGCCCTGACGGCGTTCGATACCTTGCTGGTACTGGCCCTGCAAAACCGCGGCTTCCGTCGTCTGGAAGCGATCATGCTGGTGCTGGTGGCCACCATCGGCGCGTGTTTCTTCGTCGAGCTACTGTTGATCAAGCCTTACTGGCCCGACGTTGCCCGAGGTTTCACGCCTTCACTCTCCGCCATCGGCGAGGCCGCGCCGCTGTATTTGGCCATCGGTATTCTCGGGGCCACGGTGATGCCGCATAACCTCTACCTGCACACGTCGATCGTACAGACCCGGCTGATCGGCAAGGACCTGGCGAGCAAGCAGGACGCCGTGCAACTGGCGCGCATCGACACCATCGGCTCCCTGGCCCTGGCGCTGTTGGTCAACGCGGCCATCCTGATTCTCGCTGCCGCGGCGTTTCACCAGACCGGGCATACCGATGTCGTGGATATCCAGGACGCCTATCACCTGCTCGACCCTCTGGTGGGCGGGGCGTTGGCCAGCGTGCTGTTCGGCGTTGCGCTGCTGGCTTCGGGACAGAGTTCGACCTTTACCGGCACTATTGCCGGCCAAGTGATCATGGAAGGTTTCCTCGACCTGCGGATTCCTTGCTGGCAGCGGCGTTTGATCACCCGCGGGCTGGCATTGATCCCCGCGTTCATTGGCGTGTGGCTGATGGGCGACGATGCCATTGGCAAGTTACTGGTGCTCAGTCAGGTGGTGCTGAGTCTGCAATTGCCGTTTGCCTTGTACCCGCTGATCCGGATGACCAACGATCACAGGCTCATGGGGCCGTTCGTGAACCGGTTACCGACGCGGGTGCTGGCGTGGGGGTTGTTCGTGCTGATCAGCGGGGCGAACAGCTGGTTGATCCTGCAGTTTCTGGGTTGAGTGACAGCAAGCTTGTACCGCCAGTGAGCAATGGTTCTCTGGTACTGGCGATCAACCCTCACGCGCTGTCGCGGTGAAACGCCTCGACCATGAAGTCAATGAACACCCGGGTCTTGGCCGGCATCAGCGTACGGCTCGGGTAATACAGCGAAATCGCCCCCGCATCGGCATGCCAGTGCGGCAGCAAGCGCACGAGCTCGCCGCGCTGGATATGCCCCTGGACATCAGGCAGTACCAGCAGGGTGACGCCCAAGCCAAGTAGCGCCGCCTCTCGCATGGCCGCCGGGTCATTGAGCACGATGTTCTCGTTCAGGCTGGCCGAGGCTTCATGGCCGGCGTCATCTTGCATGAGCCATTGGCGAATGCGCCCGGTGCGGCTGCCACGCATCACGATGCCATTGAGTCGAGACAACTCTGACGGGTGGGCAGGCAAGTGCTTTCCTGCCAGGTAAGCAGGGGAGGCCACGGCCACAATATCGGCTGCCACGAGTTTCCTTGAAACCACCCCCGGCGTCAGCTCGAACGCCCCGCCGATGGCCGCGTCATAGCCTTCGGCGATCAAGTCCACCTGGCGATTTTCGAAGTGCCATTCGGGGCGGATCAACGGGTAACGCACAAGAAAGGCCGGCAGCAATGGCAACACATGACTGATGCCAAACGTCGGTGGCAGGCTCACCTTGAGCACGCCGGCGGGTTCGCCACGGTCGGTGCTCACGGCGCTGATCGCCGTTTGCAATGCCTCCAGATTGCCGCCGATGCTGGCCAGAAAGCGTTCGCCGGCTTCCGTCAGGGACAATTTGCGTGTCGAGCGCTGGAACAGGCGCACACCAATGTTGCGTTCGAGTATTGCCACATTGCGGCTGACCGCAGCAGGCGTCAGTGCGAGCAACCGCGCGGCCGCGGAAAAACTCCCCGTTTCGGCGCTGCGCACAAAGGATTCAAGGTTGGCGAGGGTTTCCATGGGGCGACACCTGATAACAAAGCTTGAAGATCATTCAAGTTATTACCGGCTAATCAAGCGCTAATGGCAAGCGCAGTATTCACTCCAACCACAACCCCCTCGGAGTGAAAAACCATGAGCACCATCGGAATCATCGGCGCCGGCGCAATCGGCGCAGCGTTTGCCAGGGCACTGTCGCGTCAAGGCATCGAACTGGTCATCGCCAACAGTCGCGGTCCTGAAAGCCTGGCGTCACTGGTGGCAGAACTCGGGCCGACCGCTCGCGCCGGCACCCGTGAAGAGGCGGCCGCACAGCCTGTCGTGCTGGTGGCGGTGAACTGGTCGAAGTTGCCGACCGCTCTGGCGGGTCTGCCGGCGTTTGATGGGCGGATCGTGATCGATGCCAACAACTCGATTGAGGCGCCATCGTTTAAAGCGGTGGATCTGCAAGGCCGTATGTCCAGCGAAGTGTTCGCCGAGTGGGTGCCCGGTGCGCGGGTGGTCAAGGCCTTCAACCACCTGGCGGCGGGATTGCTCGAGCGTGATCCGGCAGCGGAGGGTGGACGGCGCGTGCTGTTTGTCTCGGGTGACGATGCCGACGCCAAGGCGCAGGTGGTGGACTTGATCGAGCGAGTGGGGTTCTTCGGGATCGATCTGGGGACGCTGAGTGTCGGGGCCAGGCTGGCACAGTTTCCGGGCGGACCTTTGCCGATTTTGAACCTGGTCAGATTTGCCTGAAACCCAGGCAAAAAGAACCCGGTGTGACCTGCGTCACACCGGGCGTTTTACCAGGCTACGGCGGTTCTTCGTGGGTCCCCGTGCAGCCTGTTGAACGCGTTAGGCGCGCTCGAGCGCCAGTGCCACGCCCTGACCACCACCGATGCACAGGGTGGCGAGGCCTTTCTTGGCGTCACGCTTGATCATTTCATGCAGCAGCGTCACCAGTACCCGGCAACCCGACGCACCGATCGGGTGGCCCAGGGCGATGGCACCGCCGTTGACGTTGACCTTGTTCAAGTCCCATTCCAGGTCCTTGGCTACAGCCAGCGATTGTGCGGCGAAGGCTTCGTTGGCTTCGATCAGGTCCAGTTGATCGATGGACCAACCGGCCTTGTCCAGGCAACGACGGGTGGCCGACACCGGGCCGATGCCCATAATCGCCGGGTCCACGCCAGCGTTGGCGTAGGCCGCGATTTTCGCCAGTACCGGCAGGCCCAGGGCCTTGGCCTTCTCGGCGCTCATCAGGATCACCGCGGCGGCGCCGTCGTTGAGCGACGAAGCGTTACCGGCAGTCACCGAGCCGTCCTTTTTGAAGGCTGACTTGAGTTTGCCCAGGGATTCGGCGGTGGTGCCGGCCCGTGGTTGCTCATCGGTGGCGAAGGACAGGGGATCGCCCTTGCGCTGGGGAATCAGGATCGGCGTGATCTCATCGACAAAACGCCCGCCTTCGATGGCGGCGGTGGCTTTTTGCTGCGAGGCGGCGGCGAATGCATCCTGCTGCTCGCGGGTCAGGCTGTACTTCTCGGCCAGGTTTTCGGCGGTGATGCCCATGTGGTAATCGTTGAACGCGTCCCACAGGCCGTCGCTGATCATGGTGTCGACGAGTTGCGCGTTACCCATACGCAGACCGGTGCGGGCACCGGGCATCACATAGTTGGACAGGCTCATGTTTTCCTGGCCGCCAGCGATGATCACGTCGGCGTCGCCGCAACGGATGGCCTGGGCGCCCAGGTGCAGGGCCTTGAGGCCGGATCCGCAGACCTTGTTCAGGGTCATGGCAGGCACGGCGAAGGGCAGGCCGGCCTTGATCGACGCCTGGCGCGCAGGGTTTTGCCCGGCACCGGCGGTCAGCACCTGGCCCATGATCACTTCATCGACTTGGGCAGGGTCCAGGCCGGTTTGCGCCAGCAACTGACGGATGACCGCCGCGCCCAGGTCAACGGCGGATACGTTCGCCAGGGAGCCCTGGAAACTGCCGATGGCGGTGCGTGTGGCGGCAACAATGACGACTTCTTGCATGGAATGATTCCTCACTGGTCAGCGAACTGCATTTCCGGAACGTAGTCCGGCACGATCAGTTTGCCGGCGGTTTTGGCAACGATCTCTTCAACGCTGACGCCGGGTGCGCGTTCCTTGAGATGGAAGGCGCCGTCCTGGATTTCCAGGTAGGCCAGGTCGGTCAGCACGCGCTTGATGCAACCGGCGCCGGTCAGCGGCAGGCTGCATTGGGACAACAGCTTGGACTCACCGTCCTTGGACGCGTGAGTCATGATAACGATGATGTTTTCCGCGCCCGCCACCAGGTCCATGGCGCCGCCCATGCCCTTGACCAGCTTGCCGGGAATCATCCAGGAGGCGATGTTGCCTTGTACGTCCACTTCGAAAGCGCCCAGTACGGTCAGGTCGACATGGCCACCGCGGATCATCGCGAAGGACTCGGCCGAGGAAAAGATCGAAGCGCCGATACGGGCGGTCACGGTTTGTTTGCCGGCATTGATCATGTCGGCGTCGATGGTTTCTTCAGTAGGAAAAGGACCCATGCCGAGCAGGCCGTTTTCCGACTGCAGCATGACTTCCATGCCTTCGGGGATGTAGTTGGCGACCAGGGTCGGAATGCCGATGCCCAGGTTCACGTAGAAGCCGTCCTGCATTTCGCGGGCGACGCGTTGAGCCATTTGTTCGCGGGAAAGTGCCATTGTTGTTATTCCTTCATTCGGTCCGGGGGCAGGGGATCACTTACGCACGGTGCGCTGTTCGATGCGCTTCTCGAACGTGCCGCAAATGATCCGGTCGACGTAGATGCCAGGGGTGTGGATCTGCGACGGCTCCAGTTCGCCGGGTTCGACGATTTCCTCGACTTCGACCACGGTGATCTTGCCGGCGGTGGCGGCCAGCGGGTTGAAGTTCTGGGCGGTGTGGCGGTAGATCACGTTACCGAAATGGTCGGCTTTCCAGCCTTTGACGATGGCGAAGTCGCCGGTGATGGATTCTTCCATCAGGTACTTGCGGCCATGGAATTCGCGCACTTCCTTGCCTTCGGCAACTGGGGTGCCGACGCCGGTGGCGGTGAAGAACGCCGGGATGCCGGCGCCGCCTGCGCGCATTTTTTCGGCGAGGGTGCCTTGGGGGGTCAGGATGACTTCGATTTCGCCTTTGAGCAGTTGCTCTTCGAACAGCTTGTTTTCGCCGACGTAGGAGGCCACGACTTTGCTGATCTGGCGGTCGGTCAACAATACGCCGAGCCCGAAGCCGTCGACGCCGCAGTTGTTGGAGACCACGGTGAGGTCGCGTGTGCCCTTGCGTTTGATCTCGGCGATCAGGTTTTCCGGGATCCCGCACAGGCCGAAGCCGCCGGCGATCACCGTCATGCCGTCTTCAAGACCTGCCAGAGCTTCCTCGTAGGAACTCACGCGCTTGTCGAAACCTGCCATATGCACCTCTTTTATTCTTTATGGGCGGCTGGCTAGCCGTATGGGGTTGAGTGTCACGCTGCAAGATTGATTTGTTAAGTTGTTTTTTTGGCTGTATTAATTGATAAAACTCATCAAATTGCTGCTTTCGATCTTGCAGCTTAGAGCTCGTAGCTTACAACTGGAGCAACGAACATTGACCATCAAGCAGATCCGCGCCTTCCTGGCGGTGGCCCAGAGTCTGAGTTTCGCCGTGGCCTGCGAGCGCTTGCACCTGTCTCAGTCGGCCCTGAGCCTGACCATCAAGGCGCTGGAGGAGAGCCTGGGCGGGCGATTGTTCACCCGCAATACGCGCAATGTCGCATTGACCGCCGAGGGTGAATCGCTGGTGCCGCTGGCGCGCCGCCTGATTGCCGATTGGGACAATGCCGAAGATGAATTGCGCCAGCGCTTCACCCTCCAGCGCGGGCGCGTGACACTCGCGGCCATGCCGTCGTTCGCTGGCAACCTGCTGCCACCGATCCTCAAGACCTTTCGCGCGCGCTACCCGAAAGTCAACGTCACGGTGAACGACGTGATCAACGAGCAAGTGCTGGAAATGGTCCGTGACCGCCAGGTGGAGCTGGGGGTGGCGTTCGAACCGACCCAGAATTCGTCGCTGCATTTCACGCCGTTGTACGTTGACCGCTTTGTGGCGGTCGTGCCCCTTGACTCGCCGCTGGCCACGCGGGATGACATCGACTGGCAGACCTTGCTCAAGGAACCATTCATTACCTTGCAGCGCCCCTCGACGGTGCGGGTAATGCTGGAGGAACACTTGCAGGCGCGGGGCATGAAATTGCCGGTGGAGTTTGAAAGCCATCAGTTGTCCACGGTCGGACGGATGGTCGCCAGCGGACTGGGCGTGAGCGCGGTGCCGGCCTTGTGCGCCGGGCAGATGCGCGAACTGGGCGCGCGGTGCATCACCTTGCGCGACCCGGTGGTTGAGCGGGCGCTAGGGGTGTTGACGTTGCCGGGGGGAGAGCTGTCGGCGGCGGCGCAGGCGTTGTTTGATGTGCTTAAAGAAGAAAGTCTGAGTCGGCAGGCAGTAGGACATTGATCACCCATCTTGTAGGAGCGAGCCTGCTCGCGATGGACGCCAGGACACCGCGGGCATTCAGATAGCCCGCGTCATCGTTGACATCCATCGCGAGCAGGCTCGCTCCTACGGGGATTGGGTGGCATCAGTGGTGGGTGAGGCGCTGTGCCAATAAGGGCAACAACTGCTCGCAGGACATCTCTATCTTCAAGTCCAGCAGGTCGTCCGCCCGCGTCTTGCCCAGGTTGATCGCCAGCAATGGCTTGCCCTGATCCACCACCGCGCGGCACAGGCGAAATGCCGAATAGGCCATCAACGACGAGCCGACGACCAATAGCCCGGCCGCCTTTTCCACCGCAGCCATCGCTTTGGCGGCGGTTTCCTGCGCGACGTTTTCGCCAAAGAACACCACGTCCGGTTTCATCCGTTCACCGGCGCAATAGGGGCAACGGGGTACTTGAAAGCGGGATTCGAAGGCGGCGTCCAGCAAGGTGTCGCCGTCCGGCGCCTGCACCGCATCAACGCCGGCCAGATAGGGGTTCTGTGCTTCCATCTGTTGCTGGATCGAATCCCGTTCGCTGCGTTTGGCGCAGTCCAGGCACAGCACCCGGTGCAGGCTGCCGTGCAGTTCGATCACATCATGACTGCCGGCCTGGTCGTGCAGGGTATCGACATTCTGGGTGATCAGGCCGCTGATCTGCCGGGTACTCTGCAAGCGCGCCAGGGTGTCGTGAGCCACGTTCGGCCGGGCCTGGCGCACCCGTGGCCAGCCGAGCATCGCCCGCGCCCAGTAACGTCGGCGGGACTCGGGCGCGGAGAGAAATTCCTGATACATCATCGGCTGCCGGCCACGCCGGACGCCTTGATTGTCGCGATAGTCCGGAATGCCCGACGGGGTGCTGATCCCGGCGCCGGTCAGAACCACGTACGGTTGATCGTCCATGAGCTGCTGGAGCCGGTCGAGTTGTTCGAGGGTCAGGCTGTCGAGCATGTCGGGAAACCTGTAGGAGCGAGCTTGCTCGCGATGGTGTGTCAGTCGACATCAATGTACCTGACCCATCTTCGCTGGCAAGCCAGCTCCTACAAAAGGCAACCTGGCTTACTTGCGTGCTTCAAGAATCAGGTTGAACGGCGTTTCCGTTGCCCGGCGGAAACTGGAGAATCCGGCTTCGGTGAACACCTTGCGCAATCGTGCTTCGCCCGCCTGGGCGCCGAGGCCGAGTCCAACCTCCTGGGACAGCGAGTTGGGCGTGCAGATGAAGGTCGAGGCGGCATAGAACAAACGACCGACCGGATTGATGTTTTCATCGAGCGAGTCATTGGCGAAGGGTTCCACCAGCAGCACCGTGCCGTCCGGTTTCAGTGACTCGTAGGCATGTCTGGCCGCGCCGACCGGGTCGCCCATGTCGTGCAGGCAGTCGAAATAGCAGACCAGATCATAGTCGTTGCCGGGGTAGCTCTTTGCCGTGCCCTGGAAGAATCGCGCCCGACCGGCCACGCCACCTTCTTCGGCGCGCTGGGTGGCGACGGTGACGGAGGGCGCGTGGTAGTCGAAGCCGACAAATCGCGACTCGGGAAAGGCCTGGGCCATGATCACGGTGGAGGCGCCATGCCCGCAGCCGATGTCTGCCACTTTCGCCCCGGCTTCCAGCTTGGCCACCACGCCATCGAGGGCCGGTAGCCATTCGGCGATCAGGTGGGCCTTGTAGCCTGGACGGAAGAACCGCTCCGTGCCGCTGAACATGCACGGATGGTGATCGCCCCAGGGCAGGGCGCCGTCGCCGCGCATGGCGTTGATCAGTTTGTCCTTGTCATGGAAAAACGATGCGACCACCCCGATTCCACCGGCGATGTAGACCGGCGAGTCCTCGATGGCCAGCGCCAGGGCTTGTTCTTCGGGCAGGCGGAACTGTCCGTCGGTGTGTTCCATATAGCCGGAGGCGGCGTGAGCGCTGAGCCACTCGCGCACCAGGCGTGGGTTGCAGCCGGTCTTGCCGGCGAGTGTTTCAGGGGTGACGGGCTGACTGTCGGCCATGGCTCGGTACAGCCCGAGTTCTTCGCCGAGGATGACGTTGGCGAGCATCGCCGCGCCGCCCATGTCACTCACCAGTTTGCCCATGAAGTCATTGAGTCTGGCCTCGTCCATCACGTGTGCTCCTTCAAGAGGATCACAGTCCAGAGGCATTGTTTGCCTGGGCAAGCCGCCGCTGGGCGGTGGTCGTGGGGGATGTTCAGGACGATTTGCATGTCCTGGGTGCATTAAGTTTAGTTCGCTGATCGAATGGCGTTTTTTCCAGGCGACGAAG
This sequence comes from Pseudomonas sp. MT92, assembly GCF_058792515.1. Classification (NCBI taxonomy): domain Bacteria; kingdom Pseudomonadati; phylum Pseudomonadota; class Gammaproteobacteria; order Pseudomonadales; family Pseudomonadaceae; genus Pseudomonas; species Pseudomonas sp. MT92. Next base: position 410,277 of record NZ_JBXAFA010000002.1, on the reverse strand, counting down.
GTCCCCTGTGGGAGCGGGTTTGCCCGCGATAGCGCAGTGTCAGTCAACAAATAGGCCAGATCCGCCAGCCAGGTCGCGGGCAAGTCGAATCGTTGGACCGCCGTTCCCACGGGGATTTGGCCAGCAGTGCCTGCGTATGTATCCCACTGTATCTAACTGCCTTCCCGATACAGTCCCCCTCAATTCAAGGCCACCGCTGAACACAGAACAGATACACCGCTGCGATTAACTGTCATTGCGTACTGACCACCCTTGAGATCGACACCATGCAAACCCCCATCATTTCAGCGAAAGCCAGCGCCGGGCTCGGCTTGCGTCGCGGTTTAATCAAAGACCTCCAGGCCGCCCCGGCCGGCCATTTCGATTTCCTCGAAGTCGCGCCGGAAAACTGGATCGGCATCGGCGGTGCCCATGGGGCGGCACTGCGGGCACTGGCCGAACGCTATCCGCTGTCCTGCCACGGGTTGTCACTGTCCCTGGGCGGGCCATCACCGCTGGATGTCGGGTTCTTGCAAGAGGTGCGGCTGTTTCTCGATCACTACAACGTGCCGCTGTACAGCGAGCACCTGAGTTACTGCAGCGATGACGGTCACCTCTACGACCTGTTGCCGTTGCCGTTTACCGAAGAAGCGGTGCACCACGTCGCCGCGCGCATTCGTCAGGCCCAGGACATTCTCGGCCGGCGCCTGGCGGTGGAAAATGTTTCCTATTACGCCGCGCCACAGCAGGACATGGACGAGGTGACATTCACCAACGCGGTATTGCGCGAAGCCGACTGCGACTTGCTGCTGGACGTCAACAACGTTTACGTCAACGCGATCAACCACGGGTTCGATCCACACGAATTCCTCGCCGGCATCGATTCGAACCGGGTGGTGGCCATGCACATCGCCGGGCATTTCGATGAGTCCGACACCTTGAAAATCGACACCCACGGGGCGTCGGTCAAGCCGGCGGTGTGGTCATTGCTGGCCGAGGCCTATGCCCGGTTCGGCGCTCGACCGACGTTGCTGGAGCGCGATTTCAACTTTCCGGTGTTTTCCGAACTGGTCGCCGAGTTGCAGACCATTCGCCGCTTGCAGGCGGAGGAGGCAAGCCGTGGCCAAGCGCTCGTTGCATGAACAACAAAACAGCATGGGCCTGTACCTGCGCGACCCTGAACGCTGTGCGCCACCCGCCGAGATGGACCCGGCGCGGGCACAGGTTTATCGCGACCTGGTGTTCGCCAACCTGTCGTCGTTGATCAGCGGCACCTTCCCGGTGCTGGTGAACATCCTGGGTGATGACCAGTGGCGTGCGCTGGTGCGGGCTTTTCTGCGCGATTACCGCGCCCACACACCGAAGTTCGGCGAGATCACCGAGGAATTCGTCGAGTTCCTGGCGTCCGGGCCGCAAGCGTTGGCCGAGGGTTCCTGGCCGCCATTCATGGTGGAGCTGGCGCATTACGAATGGGTCGAAATGGCGCTGCAACAATCCGAGGCCGAGCCTTTGCCGGCCAGCGATGCAGAAGGGTTGCCGAGCCGCCCGTTGCACGTCTCGCCACTGGCCTGGCCGTTGGCCTATAGCTGGCCGGTGCAGCGGGTCGGACCGGATTATCAGCCCGATACCGCACCCGATCAGCCGACCTTGTTGCTGGTGCGGCGGGCTGAAGACTGGAGCGTAAAGTTTTCCGAACTGAGCCCGCTGGCGTGGCGCCTGTTGCAGCGCCTGAATGAGTTTCCCGGGCTGGACGGCCGTGCGCAGTTGCAGGGGTTGGCGGAGGAGGCGGGGATGACCGGTTCGCAGACGTTCTTCGAAAACGGTTTGGCATTGATCCAACAGCTGCATGGGGAAGGGGTGGTGGGCGCCATCAACTGACGTTTTGCGGACATCTGAACATTGCACATTCGTTCCATGTGTTTCACCGTTGAAGCACTCGTAACCCTTTCAAATTTATTTGCTCGATTCCCCCAATAAATCTCAAGCCTGGCCGATACAACTAACAGGCGCACACAAACCCACTACAACAAGGGCGCCCATCTGAAACGGGCGCGCCGACGCCTGCCGTTCAGTGATCACGCAAGGATGCTCGTAGCCACCAACACCCGAGAATCATCCTATGTCACTGCGTAATCTGAGTATCGCGCCTCGAGCTTTCCTGGGGTTTGCCTTCATTGCCCTGCTGGTCATTGTGCTGGGGGTGTTTGCGGTGAATCGCATGAGTATCATCCGCCAGGCCTCCCTGGACATGGAAACGAACCAACTGCCCAGCGTCGGTTTTCTTGGCAACATTACCGAAAACGTGTTGCGCATGCGCATTCTGTCGTTCCGGGTATTGGTCAACCGTGATCCGGCAGCGCTGCAGGATGCCCAGACGCGCATCGGCGCGCTGATCGACAAGGTGCACAGCGCTCAGGCCAGTTATGCCGCGTTGCCATCCCAGCCGGAAGAAGCGCAGCTGTACAAGACCTTCACCGTTACCCTGGACAGCTACATGCAAGCCCAGGAGCAGATGCTGGAATTGTCGCGCCAGAACAGACTCGATGAAATGCGTACGCTGATCAACACGCGGATCAAGGACGGCACCGATCAGATGGGTGAGCAGCTCAACAAGTTGGTGGCACTCAATACCGGCTATGCCAAAACCGCCTCGGCCGAAGCGGGCGCCAACTACAGCGGCGCCATTATCGGCATCGTGGTCGCCGCTGTGATGGCCGCGCTGATGACCATCCTGTTGGCCTGGTTGCTGACCCGCAGCATCGTCACGCCGCTGAACCGCGCTTTGCTGGCGGCGCAGACCATCGCCGATGGCAATCTGAGCAAAACCATCGAGGCCGACGGTCAGGATGAGCCGGGGCGTTTGCTCGGTGCTTTATCGACCATGCAGGCCAATTTGCGCAAAACCATCGAGCAGATCTCCGGTTCCGCCACGCAACTGGGGGCCGCCGCTGAAGAGCTCAGCGCCGTGACCCAAGATGCCTCTCGCGGTCTGCAACAGCAGAACAACGAAATCGAACAGGCGGCCACCGCCGTCAACGAAATGACCGCTGCCGTGGAAGAAGTGGCACGCAACGCGGTATCGACCTCCGAAGCCTCGAGCCAGTCGACCCAGGCCGCCCGGGAAGGCCGCGACCGCGTGGTGGAGACCGTCGACGCGATCCAGACCATGACCCAGGACGTGCACACCACCTCGTTGATGATCGAAGGCCTGGCTGCCCAGGGGCGCGACATCGGCAAGGTGCTGGATGTGATTCGCGCCATCGCCGAGCAAACCAACCTGCTGGCGTTGAACGCGGCGATCGAAGCCGCCCGTGCCGGTGAGGCCGGGCGCGGTTTTGCCGTGGTCGCGGACGAGGTGCGGGCGCTGGCCCATCGCACGGCGCAATCGACCCAGGAAATCGAGAAGATGGTCGCCGGCATCCAGAACGGTACCGGTGAAGCCGTGGCATCGATGCAGCAAAGCAATCACCGTACCCAAAGCACCCTGGAAATGGCGCGTGCCGCCGGTGTCGCGCTGGAGCAGATCACCCAGTCGATCCATTTGATCAACGAGCGCAACCTGGTCATCGCTAGTGCATCCGAAGAGCAGGCCCAAGTGTCACGCGAAGTCGACCGCAACCTGGTGAATATTCGCGATCTCGCCACGCAGTCCGCCACAGGCGCCAACCAGACCAGCGCCGCCTCCCATGAACTGTCACGCCTGGCGGTGAATTTGAACGCGCTGGTGTCGAAGTTTGTCATTTAACGCGGTGCCCATGGCCGGGGTTGCGGATTGACCCGAAACCCCGGTCTTTCAAGCCGAGCGAGCCGGCAACTTGAGCTGCGCGCACAAGCCACCGCCCTCACGATTACTCAACGTCAGCGATCCCCCGATCGCCAACGCCAGTTGCTGTGCAATCGCCAGGCCCAGGCCGGTACCGCCGGTGCTGCGGTTGCGGGAGTTTTCCACGCGGTAGAACGGCTGCATGACCTGGGCCAGTTCCTCTTCGGCGATGCCCGGACCACGGTCCATGACGTTCACCGACACGCTGCCGTCGGCCTGTTTCTCCACCAGTAATTCGGCAGAACCCGCGAACTTGAGGGCGTTGTCCGTGAGGTTGACCAGCACCCGGCGCAAGGCATGGGGGCGGGTGTCGATGACGGCGGCGCTCTTGCCGTTCAACTGGACCTCTTTGCCCATGTCCTGGTAGTCGAAGACCAGGCTGTCGAGAAACGAGTCCAGATCCGTGCGGCGGCTTTCTTCGGTGGAGCCATGGATGCTGCGCGCGTAGGCCACGCCTTCGCGCACCAGGTGTTCCATTTCACCGAGGTCGTTCCAGAGTTTGTCCTTTTCGGCGGAATCGTCCATGAATTCGGCGCGCAGTTTCATCCGGGTGATTGGCGTTTGCAGGTCATGGGAGATCGCCGCCAACAGTTGCATGCGCTCCTTCAGGTAGGCGGCGATGCGCGCCTGCATGGCGTTGAATGCCTTGGCCGCGTGCGCTACTTCAGTCGGGCCTTTTTCGTCGAGCAGCACCGGGTGGGTGTTGGGGTCGAGGGTGTCCACGGCTTCGGCGAGACGGCTCAGGGGGCGGATGGCGATGCGCACGGCCAGCCAGGTGCAGGCGAGCATCAGCGCCAGTTGTCCGAGCAGGACGATGGGCAGCCAGGGTGACAACGGCACCATCGAAGGCCGTACGTCGATGGTCAGCGGGCTGCCGTCCGAGAGTTTCAGGTGCACCTGAAAGTGTTTTTTCGGCCCGGGAATGTCGGTGAAGGTCATCGGGTAATCCTGGCCGATGGCGTCCTTGATCGAGGCCATCGCCATCGGCGCCTCGGGCATGTCCATGTCCATCGGCGTGCCTTTTTCGCCGTCACTGAGCAGATAACCGTAATTGGCCCGTTGCAGTTGCTGCAGCCAGCCGGCGCGCTCGTTGGCCGGCAAGCGGTCGAGGATGGCGATGGAGGTCGAGACGTCGGTTTCCAGGTTGCCGAGCATGGTGTTTTTCGAGCTTTCGTAACGCTCGTAGTACTGCGCACCGAAAGACAGGGCCTGGGCGAGGATCAGGCCGATCAGGAAAATCAGCGACAGCCGCGACGCCAGGGTGCGAGGCCAATGCATCGATAGACTCACGAGGGGGCACCGACGATTTCCACGGGCAGGGAAAACACATAGCCCTCGCTGCGCACGGTCTTGATGTAGGCCGGTTCGCGGGCATCGTCCAGCAGGCGCTGGCGCAAGCGGCTCACCAACAGGTCGATGGAACGATCGAACAGGTCGGCGTCGCGACCCTGGGTCAGGTTGAGCAATTGGTCGCGGTTGAGCACCCGCTGCGGATGGTCGAGGAATACCCGCAGCAAGCGATATTCCGCACCGCTGAGCGCGACCATGGTGCCGTCCTCATCGAGCAGGTGGCGGGCCGAGGTGTCCAGGCGCCAGCGCCCGAAAGCCAGCAGGCGGCTGGTTTCGGTGACCACCAGGTTCGGTGGCAGCATGCGTGTGCGGCGCAGCACGGCGTTGATTCGCGCCAGCAGTTCACGGGCGACGAACGGCTTGACCAGGTAATCGTCGGCACCCATTTCCAGGCCGATGATGCGATCGGTTTCATCGTTGCGCGCGGTGAGCATCAAGACCGGGGTGGCCTTGTGTTTGCCGGCGCGCAGCTCGCGGCAGAGCATCAGGCCATCATCGCCCGGCATCATGATGTCCAGCACGATCAGGTCTACCGGCGTGGATTCGAGGAAGCTGCGCATCTGCCGGCCATCCGCCACGACCGTGGTGCGCAGGCCGTTCTTCTTGAGGTAGTTGCCCACCAGTTCGCGGATCTCGCGGTCATCGTCAACGATGAGGATGTGATCGACGTGTTCCATGGGTGCCTGCCTCTGTCAGTGGGGGATGTCGCACAGTTTATCGAGCCTTGGCCCGCTCGCCCGTAGCCCTTTGTATTGCAGTGTATCTGGCCAGTCGGTGGATACACACAGACGCAAAAACGCGAATTTTCAGGGGGTTTGTATCCCTGTGTATCCCGGCCCGGCTTTGATACTTGCCGATTTACCCGCGCCTGTTCCCGACACATACGGGATACCTCAGGGGCTTCTAATAGGTTCCATCGAGGCACGCCCAACCGCCACTAGCCAACAAACGACCTATCCGTTGAAACCTTGAGGAAAACGCCATGAACACCAAAGCCGTCTATGCCGCTTGCCTGTTTGCCGCCCTGAACATCTGCACCTTGTCGGCCCGTGCCGAAGCGGATGTCAGCTCTAAAACCTACACCTACGGCACGCAACTGGACATCAAGAAAGTGGTGTCGTCGAAACAGGACGCCACGCCTTCCTGCGGGGTCGTGAATGCACAACTGACCTACCTGGACTCCCAGAACAAAACCCGGGTCCTGGACTATCGCAAGATTTCTGACAGCTGCAACTCGGACAACTGAGTCCCACGATTCGCCATAACCATCCTTTTGAATCCAGGAACAACACCATGAACCACATCAGCCGCTACTTGACCGCCATTGTCTTCTCCGTCTCCGGTGTCGCTGCCCACGCCAACGCCGCTGTGGAACAAAGCGCCTGCGGCAGCAGCACCTGCTTTCAGCTGACGCCCGTGGCGCAGAAGGGCGGCGACGCCTTTCTCGCCGAGGACGGCTACAACCGCACGCCACAGGGACAAGTCGTTGCCGAAAACGGTTACAGCCGCACGCCGCAGGGGAAGCAGCAGGATAGCCAGACAGTTTGATGAATAACGCGGTCCCCTGCAGGCGCTGGCAAGCCAGCTCCTGCAGGGGCACGTGCGTGCATTGCCACCCTCTTTTTCAAGGTGATCCCATGTTACTCATCGCTTTCCTGGGCGGCATATTGACCGTCCTCAGCCCCTGCATCCTGCCGGTCGTGCCGTTCCTGTTCGCCGGCGCCCATCGCACGCGCTCATCGATCCTGCTGACCCTGGGCGGCATGGTGCTGACGTTCGCCCTGATTTCCAGCCTGGCGGTGGTCAGCAGTGAATGGGTGATCAAGGCCAGCAGCAGCGGGCGCCAAGTGGCCCTGATCGTGATGGTGCTGTTCGCCCTGTCGCTGATTTCCGCACGGGTTGGCGATTGGCTGGCACGGCCTTTCGTTCTGCTGGGTAACCGCATCGACCCGGACAGCCGCAAAATGTCCGGCCCGTTGAGTTCGATCATGATCGGTGTTGCCACCAGCCTGCTATGGGCGCCGTGCGCCGGGCCGATCCTTGGGGTGATCCTCACCAGCGCCATGCTGCAAGGCGCGAATGCCGGGACCAGTCTGTTGCTGCTGGCCTATGGCGCCGGCAGTGCGTTGTCCCTCGGCACCTTGATCTTCGCCGGTCGTGGTCTGGTCAATCGTCTTAAACCCTCGATACCCGTAACCGGTTGGTTGCGTCGTGGCGCGGGGGTGGCGGTGTTGGCCGGTGCCGTGATGATTTCCACTGGAGCCGATGACGTTCTTTTGGCCAATACCTCCTCGGAAGGGGTCAGCCGTGTCGAGAAGGGCTTGCTGGAAACCGTGCCGAAGGTCGTCGATTATCTGGTTAGCAAGGTCAAGGCCGATTCGTCCATGGACAACGCCAAAGGCGCCATGCCTTCGCTGACGGGGGCCGTGGAATGGATCAACTCGCCCGCACTGAGCAACGAATCGCTCAAGGGCAAAGTGGTGCTGGTCGACTTCTGGACCTTCGACTGCATCAACTGCAAGCACACCCTGCCGTACGTGAAGGACTGGGCGAAGAAATACGGGAAGGACGGCCTGGTGGTGATTGGCGTGCACACGCCCGAGTACGGGTTCGAACGCATCATCGACAACGTCAGGGACAAGGTGAAGGAGTACGGCATCACCTACCCGGTGGCGATCGACAACAACTACGCGATCTGGCGCAACTTCGACAACCAGTACTGGCCGGCGCACTACCTGATCGATGCCAAGGGGCAGGTGCGGTACACGCACTTTGGTGAAGGCAGCTATGAGACCCAGGAGAAGATGATCCAGCAGTTGCTGGAGGAGGCGAAGGCAGTCGCTCCAGCGGCGTAAAAAAGATCAATGAGCCGTCCGGTTTTCCTGACTGCGCCGCCACGCCGCTGGCGGCGACCCGAACTCTCGCCTGAATGCCCGACTGAACGCCGTATCCGTCTGGTACCCCACTTCTTCGGCAATGCGCAGCAGCGAACTGTTGCTGCTGCGCAACAGATTGGCCGCCAGCAACATCCGCCATTGCGTGAGGTACTGCATCGGCGAGATCCCGACCAGTTGCTGGAAGCGTTCGGCGAGTACCGATCTGGAGGTGCCGGCAGTGCGAGCCAGCTCTTCCAGGGTCCAGCAGTGACAGGGTTTGTCGTGCAGCGCGTTGAGGGCGGCGCCGACGATCCGGTCGCTTACGCCGGCCAGCCAACCGGTTCGGCCCTTGCCCTGTTCGTGCATGTACAGACGCAGTACCTCGATGAATAACACCTCGGCCAGTTTCGCCAGCACACCTTCGCCGCCCGGCCTGGGGGAGCGGGCTTCGGCCAGGGCGTAATGCACCGAAGACTCCAGCCAGACACCGGCCGCCGAGCCGCGTACATTGACTCGCACCACGGGCGGCAACCCCGTCAGCAACATCCTCGCCAACCGCGTGTCGCACGCCAGATAGCCGCACACCAGGCGCGTGGTCGCGCCGCCTCCGCCGTAGCTCAACTGCCGGGGCCGGCGCGACAGGACCGCATCCAGACGCGCGCCGCTGGCCGGAATCAGGCCAGGTGCGGAGCACATGCGATGGGCGTCGCCTTGCGGGAACACGACGACATCGCCAGCCGTCAGCAGCAGCGGCGGGTCATTGCCCAGTTCGACGTAACACTCGCCTTCGGTGATCAAGTGAAAGATCACCACCCGTTCGGCGTTTGGCTCCAGGAACGGCGCGGCGCTGTCGGCGCTCGGTGACTGATAGCACCAGGGCGCGGTGAACCGGGCGTTGATGAAAATCGCGCCGACCAGGCGCACGACACGCAGGGTCTGTGACAGGGCATCCATGAGGGTTTTCCAATGCCGATCGTGGGTCAGAAAGCTGATTGTGAGCCTGTAGCGGCCCCGCATGAAACCTCCGGACGATCGGACAGTCTTGGCCGACGATCGGGCAGGACGCCGACTTTGCCCGGCGCGATAGTGGTCACGCAGGGCCCGCCGGCCCTGTCATCCATAACAAGAATGAGAGGTTGCCATGCCTAAGTTCGTCATAGAACGCGAGATTCAAGGCGCTGGGACACTGTCACAAAGGGATTTGAAAGCCGCTTCGCAAAAGTCCTGCCGGGCGTTGCGCGAGTTGCCGCAGGTGCAGTGGCTCCAGAGCTATGTCACCGGTGACAAGCTCTATTGCGTGTACATCTCGCCGAGCGAAGAGCTGATCAGGGAGCACGCCAGGCTGAGCGGTTTCCCGGCCAATCGCATCTCCGAAGTCGCCCACATCATCGATCCCACCACGGCCGAATAAGCCGGGTTGCGTTCCAAACCGCAACGGAGCGGAATTCATGAGTACACCCATTGATCTTGTTGCCCTGAAAAACCGTCAAATGGCTGCCTGGGCCAGTGGCGACTACGCCGTGATCGGCACCACCCTGCAAATCGTCGGCGAACAACTGGCCGAAGCCTGTGACCTGCTGTGCGATGAGCGAGTGCTCGACGTGGCGGCCGGCAACGGTAACGCCACGCTGGCGGCGGCGCGTCGAGGTTGCATCGTCCGCTCGACGGACTATGTCGCCGCATTGCTTGAACGCGGTGAGGACCGGGTCAGGGCAGAGCGCCTGAATGGCAATGTCGTCTTTCAGGTGGCGGATGCCGAAGCATTGCCCTTTGAAGACGCCAGTTTTGACGCGGTGCTTTCGACCTTTGGCGTGATGTTTGCGCCGGACCAGCCCAAGGCTGCCGCGGAACTGGCGCGGGTCTGCCGGCCGGGAGGCCGGATCGGCCTCGCCAACTGGACACCGGAGGGCTTCGTCGGCCAAATGTTCAAAACGCTGGGTAAACACCTGCCTCCACCGCCCGGCGCGTTGCCGCCGTCGCAGTGGGGCACCGAAGCCTGGCTGCGCACGCACTTCGACGAGCACGACTTCCTTGTCCAGGTCACGCGCCGGATCTACAACTTCCGCTATCGCTCGGCGGCGCATTTCATCGACACCTTCCGGGCGTGGTATGGGCCGATGCACAAGGCCTTTGCCGCGCTGCCACCCGACGGCGCCCAGGCCCTGGAACATGACCTGATCGAACTGATCAACCGGTCGAACCGGGCAGGGGAAAAGTCGCTGGTGGTGCCGGGTGAGTATCTGGAGGTGGTGATAACAAGGCGTTAAGTCGACAAGGCATCATCCCCTGTGGGAGCAAGCTCGCTCCCACAGGCAATTTGCACTGATGTCGGGCGGGTTAAACCACCTCCGCTCCCCGTGCCACCAGCAACTCGCGCAGCACTGAGCGATGACAATGGGCTTCGTCCTCGCAGTAACAGCCAACGGCCAGCGAGGTGTGATGGGAGAGGGCAGCCAGCAGATCGAGCAACTGGCTGGGCACCGGATGGTTCATCTCGGCCTTGAACTTGCGTTTGAAGGCGTGCCAGGCCTTTTCGTCTTCGGCGGACTTGGCTTCGTGCACCAGTTCCTGGCTCGGAGACAGCAACGGCTGCCAGACATCATAGAAATCCCGACTGGCGAACTCGGCCTTGGGTACGCCCCGGGGTGGGCGGCGCACGGTGCCCAGGCGCAGGCCTTCTTCGGGTTGGCGCGGGGAGCCGAGTCGCACGATGTGGATGGGCATGGCGCTACTTGAGCCGTGAGCCTTCGAACCACTCCAGCGCCGTGCGCCACAAGCAGATCCCCAGAAAATACGCCGACATCAGCAGCCAAAGCCCCATGACCATCGGATTGATCAACGGATGGTTGATCACCAGCGACAAACTGCACAGCAACCAGATGGCCGTCACGGCGATATTGACCGGCATGAAGCGGCGCACGCGGAACGGATGCAGGAACTTCATGCGGGTCAGGGTCAGCAGCGCCAGGCCGATCACGGTGAGGAAGGTCACCCACGGCGACGGCGCGATGATGTACAGGCACAGGGCAACTACGTTCCAGGCGGCAGGGAAGCCCTGGAAGTAGTTGTCCTTGCTTTTCATGTTGACGTTGCAGAAGCAGAACAGCGATGAAACCAGGATCAGCGACACGGTCAGCAGCAGGGTGTAGTCCGGCAGTGGAATGTAGCGGTAGATGAACAGCGCCGGGATGAAGACATAAGTCAGGTAGTCGATCACCAGGTCGAGGATCGAGCCGTCGAAACTGGGCAGCACCGACTGCACATTGACCTTGCGTGCCAGCGCACCGTCGAGGCCGTCGACGATCAGGGCCACGCCCAGCCACAGCAAGCAACTGGTCGGCTGGTTATCGAGCAGGGCGAGGGTCGCGAGGAAGGCAGTGACGACGCCGGTGGCGGTAAAACCATGGGCACCCCATGCTTTGAGCCTGGCGATGTGTAGTGTCGATATCACGGGGGCGTTCTCCAGAAAGTGAAGCAAGCCAGTCATCACCCTCATCTGGCGGACGGCGGCAAACCGGGTCGGGTTGCAGGTATCGACCGGGTATCCGGGAATAAGGTTCACCACTCATGAATCTTAGCTGCGCCGTAAAAAATACTGCAGATAAATCTACGGCCGCGAGTGGGGGACGTGTCAGCCAAACGGTGGTGGCGCAATCGGGTGCGAGGGCTATCGTTGCCTGACTGGATCACTCTCATCGATGAGGACACCGTCATGAACACCAGCGATCTGCTCGAACAATTATTGCGGGCCGGCCAGGGCTCGATGTCGCAACGGGGCGCGGGTGGGGCGTCGGCCCAAGGTGGGCTCGGTGACCTTGGCGGGTTGCTCGGCGGCCTGCTGGGGGGCGGTGGCGGCGCTGCCAGTGCAGGCGGCGGTGGCCTGGGTGGCTTGGGTGGTTTGCTGGGCGGCCTGCTCGGCGGTGGTTCGCCAATGGGCGGCGCGGCCCCCTCGCGTTCCGGTGGCGGCACCCACTATGCCGCCCTCGCTTCGTTGGGAATGATGGCATTTCAGGCCTATCAAGCCTGGCAACGCAGTCAGGTCGCCGCGCCGCAACAGGCACCCCGCACCGTGGACCTGTTGGCCGGCCCGGAAGTCGAGGAGCACAGTCACGCCATTCTTCGAGCATTAATCGCGGCAGCCAAGGCTGACGGTCGGATCGACGATGCCGAAAAACAGATGATCAGCACTGAAATCGGCCGACACACCGGCGACCCGCAACTGCAGCAGTGGCTTGATGCCGAAGTCGCCAAACCGCTCGATGCCAGCGAAGTGGCCCAGTCGGCCACCGACCCCGGCATGGCGGCGGAAATGTACCTGGCCAGCGTGATGCTGGTGGACGATCAACTGGACGCCGAGCGCAATTACCTGGACGAACTGGCGGCGGCGCTGAACATCGACCCGGATTTGCAGGTGCATCTGGAACAGCAGGCCAAAGGCGGGGCGGCCTGAAAATCAGGTCGTCTGTTCGGACGCCATCGCGGGCAAGCCACAGTGTGGTGTGCGGTCTCAAATCCCTGTGGGAGCGGGCTTGTCCGCGAAGAACGATAACGCGGTCAGCCCGCTGAAGTGGCATCCGGCTTGGGTAGCAGAAAGGTAACGTCATAGCGCTTGGCGACTTCAAGGATCCGTGGCAGGTCCTCGGGCACCTTGAAGCGGTCCATTGCGGCAAAGAACTGCCCGCCGCGCGGGTCGGACACCACGCCGATCATTTTCGCGGTAGGGCTGATGTTCTTGTACGCATGGACCGAGCCGCCGGGGATATGCACATAACCACCGGGCGAGATAGTCGTGGCCTTGCCCTCCACCGTCACTTCAACCTGGCCATCGATGACCAGGAATGCTTCATCCCACGGATGAAAGTGCGGGGGCGGGCCTCCACCTTTCACCCCCTCCTGGATATGCACTTCAAAGGGTTTACTCAGGTCCCCGCCAGCGAGAATGGTGATTGTCTCGCCAACGACATTGACTGGCGCTGGAACATTCCCGGCGTCGATGACGTGAACCGTGCGCATGATTGCTCTCCCAGAGTGAGTCAACACCGGTTGAGTATAAGCACTGGAACGCGGCGACCGCCCTGGCTGTGCGGGCCGTCTGTCCGGGCGTTTTCAATGTCGATGGAATTTTCGTTGGCATGGCTCGCTCTGCTGAGGGAGGGACGAGCAATCGCGTCCTGTAGCGAGCAGCAGGTGAGCCATGAACAAGGACCTGGATGACGACAACCGCAGGCGCGATATATCGGCAACGTCGGAGCCAGTCGCGGTCAACCGTTCGGGCGGAAAAAACGCCAAGGCCAACGCGATCAAGAAACCGGCCACCCCGGCACGCAAGGAAAACCCCGGGCCACTGACCGGCGCGCGCAAAGCCAGATTGCCGGAGTTGATCAAGCCGGAACTGGCGACGCTGGTGGAGAAGGTCCCCGATGGCCAGTGGCGTTATGAGGTCAAGTTCGACGGTTACCGGATCATGGCCCGCATCGACCACGACGAGGTCAAACTCTTCACGCGCAACGGCCACGACTGGACCCACAAGCTGCCCGGACAGGCCAAGGCATTGGCCGCCCTGCACCTGGAATCGGCCTGGCTCGACGGCGAGATGGTGGTCGTGGACGAGGAGGGCGTACCAGACTTCCAGGCCCTGCAAAATGCCTTCGAGGCCGGTCGCAGCAGCCACATCGTCTACTACCTGTTCGACCTGCCGTACCTCAACGGCGTGGACCTGCGCGAAGTGCCAGTGGAAGAACGCCGGGCAGCGCTGGCGACAGTGCTCAAGGCCGGTGATCACCCCTTGCTGCGTTTCTCCGACGGCTTTGAAGAAGAACCGCAGGCGTTGCTCAACAGTGCCTGTCAGATGCGCATGGAGGGTTTGATCGGCAAGCGGCTGGGGTCGCCTTACGTGTCCCGGCGCAGCAGCGACTGGGTCAAGCTCAAGTGCAAGCATCGGCAGGAATTCGTCATCGTCGGCTTTACTGATCCCAAGGGTTCGCGCAGTGCATTTGGCGCATTGCTGCTGGGCTTGCATGACCGTGCCAGCGGTGAGCTGCGCTACGCCGGCAAGGTCGGCACCGGGTTCACCGAGGCGACCCTGGCCAGCGTCCACGACCAGCTCAAACCCTTGCAGACGAAAAAGCCGGCGGTGGTCAATCCGCCCGACGGTGTCGAGTTCAAGACGATGCACTGGCTCAAACCGCGGCTGCTGGCGGAAGTGGCCTTTGCCGAAATCACCCGCGACGGCTCGGTACGCCATGCCGTGTTCCATGGCCTGCGTGACGACAAGCCTGCCAAAGACATCACCGAGGAGCGTGCGACGACCGTGAAAACTGCCCCGACAAAAAAAAGCAGCGCTGCCAAATCCGCCGCGCAAAAGAATCCCGACCCCGCGCCCTCACAAATCGGCCTGGACAAGGGCAAGGTCCGTATCACTCACCCGGACTGGATCATCGATGCCAGCAGTGGCAGCACCAAGATGCAACTGGCGCAATATTACGCCAGTGTCGCCGAGTGGATTTTGCCGGAGCTCAAGGACCGCCCCGTGGCACTGGTGCGGGCCCCGGACGGGATTGCCGGCGAATTGTTCTTCCAGAAGAACGCCGAGCACCTGGCCATTCCCGGCATCACTACCCTGGACCAGAAACTCACCGGCCAGCCGATGATGGTCATCAACAACGCCGAAGCCCTGATCGGTGCGGTGCAGATGAGCACCGTGGAGCTGCACACCTGGAACGCCACATCAGACAATCTCGACAAGCCCGACCGCTTCGTCCTCGACCTCGACCCGGATCCGGCATTGCCATGGACGCGCATGGTCGAGGCGACCCAGTTGACCCTTTCGGTGCTCGATGAACTGGGACTCAAGGCGTTTCTCAAGACCAGCGGAGGCAAGGGCATTCACCTGGTGGTGCCACTGACCCGCAAGTCGGGCTGGGATGAGGTCAAGGACTTCAGCCACGCGATTGTCAGCCACATGGCCAAACTGCTGCCGGAGCGTTTTTCCGCCGTGTCGGGGCCGAAGAATCGGGTCGGGCGGATTTTCATCGATTACCTGCGCAATGGTCTGGGCGCGACCACCATCTGCGCCTATGCCGCGCGTACCCGCGAAGGCTTGCCGGTGTCGGTGCCGATCTTTCGTGAAGAGGTAGAGTCGCTCAAGGGCGGCAACCAGTGGAACATTCATAACCTGCATGAACGCCTGGCGGAGGTCGGCAATGAGCCTTGGGCGGATCTGAAGAAAACCCGGCAGTCGATCACCGCCGACATGCGTCGGCGGGTCGGCATGAAGCAGTAATCAGTACGCTTGAGGTTTGTTGATGAAGGCCTGGAAGTCGGCACCCAGCTTGTCGATGGCCGCTTTGAAATCCTTGGCGGTGATCTTCTGGCTATCATTTTCCAGGGTGCTGCCGAACACTTTGCGCACAACCCTGCCCACGGTCTGGTTGCTTTTCGCGTCGATGAACTCGGCTTCGATAAACAGGGTGGTGTCCTGGTCCCGGTGGCCGGTCGCGGCGCTGACACCACCTACAACGGCGGCAATCGGAACGATTTCATACCACTTCATGCCTTCGTTTTCGGCATTCACCCCGGTGATCGCCGCACGCATGATCAACAGTTTCGAGCCCTTGGGGGCGGAGGCCGGCGTGGTCACCACGCGGTACTTCTGACCCAACGTGCCTTTGGCCTTGGTGGTCATGTAGTTCTGGATATCGTTGAGCGTCTGCTGGTTGACCCGCTCATCGGGCTTGGGCGCCGGATAAAGCTCCAGCTTGTTGAACGCTACCGTGTCGTAGGCATTGGGGTTCCACGACGGGCTCACCCAGCGCATCGCCGTACCACCGCTGGGCGTTTGTACTTCTTGCAGGTTGTCGTAACTGGACAAGAAGCCGGAGTACTGCGTTTTCTCGGTGACCTTCGAGGTGCAACCGCTGAGTAGCAGGCCGGTCAGTGCGGCGCCGATAAGCAAGTTTCGGGACAGGTTCATAATGCTGTGTGCTCCTTGGATAAAGTCGTTTTTCTTCGTCAGCAGAAATCAGAAACGCCAGGTCATGTTTCCGGTCACCGCTTGAATCCAGGCATTGTCGAATTGACCGGAAATTCGATCGCCTGACAGGGTTTTGCTCTGATCCACCGGCATGTCACCCAGCCAGACCATCGCCCAACTCACGTTAACGTCGGTGTCCTTGTTAAGAGCATAGGTGGCTCCTGTCGCAATGCGCCAGGATTCGGCCATCGGCACGGTGACCGTGCGATTGCTGTCCGAAACGGCACTGCTGTCGTACGCCACGCCGACGTTCCACAACAGCTGTTGCGTGGCCTGGTACTGCGCGCCGAGGGAGAGGTGCCAGGTGTCCTTGTAGTTGGCGTCGATCGTGGTTGATTGCGCGTTGTTCGCCGTAGTGTCGACCTGTACCCCGACCTGGCCGAACTCCGACCAGTCCTGCCAGTTGACCGAGGCCAGCAAGGCCCACTGCCGGTCCAGTTGCTGGAACAGGCTCAGGGTGACGGTTTGTGGCACCGTCATGTCGAGTTGGGTATTGGCGTTGTCCAGCCGTCGCAGTAACGGACCGTCGCCCTTGACGTCCAGCTTGTCTTCGAAGTTCAGATCAACCTTGCTGGTGTAGGTCAGGCCCAGACGGGTGCCGGGTTGCGGGGCGTAGATCACCCCGACGTTGGCGCCAAAGCCCCAATCGTTGTCTCTGTACTTGAACTGGCCGTCGCTGCGGTCGGTCAGGCCGAAGGGCGAGCGGTCGATGGCGGTGTCGGCTTTGAGCATGCCGTACATGGCTTTCACGCCGATGCCGACTGACCATTGGTCGTTGAAGCGGTAGGCCACGCTCGGCACCATCGACACACCGAGCACGCTGGCGTTTTGCGCGAAGTAGCGCCCGGACCAGTTGTTGTCGTAATTTTCCGCCAGCCCGAAGTCGCCGTACTGACCGAAGCCGACGCTCCAGTGATCATCGAGTTGATGGGTGACGAAAAAGCTGCCGCCGGGGATTGGGTCGAGGGCATTGCCGCTGCCGCTGCCCGGGACATTGGTGTTGGAATCGCGATCGAAGCTCAGGTCGCCATAGAGCACCTGCAGGCCGGCGGTGATTTGCGTGCCAGGCAGGTAGCTCATGCCCGCCGGGTTGCTGGCAATCGTCGAGGGGCCCTGGGCCCTGGCGGCGGCGCCGGCATTGGCCAGGCCGGTGTTATCGGTGCCGATTTCGTAGAGCATGATGCCGCCGGCCCAGGCTTGCTGGCAGCACAGGGCGAGCAGAGTGGCGGCAGGCAGGGCGGAGGTCTTTATCTGCATACGGATTCCTTATTGCGTCGATAAACATCCGTCGAAGACGCGGGTGACCAGCCTCGGCCACCCGTGAGTTCACTCGTTACTTGGCCATCTCCGCCCGAGCGGCTGCGATCTTGGCCTTGACCGAATCGAGGTTGAAGCTCGCGCCTTTTTGCATCGGCGGGAACTCGATTGCGGTTTCAGCCAGTTTGGCCACCTGTTGTTGCACGAACACGAAACGCCAGAACTGGAACTTGAACCAGTCGAAGTACTGTTGCGAGCCCTGTGCCGACTGGTTTTCCGGCCAACCCATGCGCTCGAACGGGTCGAGTCGCAGGTTGGTCAGGAACGGTACATCGACTGGAACTTTAGCGCCCATCCAGCCACCTGGCTGGTCGATGAAGCGATATTTGTAGTCATCAATGCGCACCGCGCCCAGCGAACTTTCGCCGAAATAGAAGATTTCGTGACGGTTCGACGGACCCTTGCCGGTGATCATTGGTGTCTGATCGTAGCCGTCCAGGTGCACTTTGTAGGTGGTATTGCCCAGTTGTTTGCCCTTGAGCAGTTCAGCCGTGATGTTCGGGTTGCCTGCCGCCGCGACCAGGGTCGGGAACCAGTCCATCCCCGACATGATGCCGTTGGCAATCTGATTGGCCGGCACTTTGCCCGGCCAGCGAATGATGGCCGGCACTCGGAACCCGCCTTCCATGACGGTACCTTTGCCCATGGCAAACGGGGTGGTACCGCCATCCGGCCAGGTGAAGTTTTCCGCGCCGTTGTCCGTGGTGAAAATCACGATGGTGTTGTCATCCATACCGTCTTTTTTCAGCTTGGCCATGACGTCGCCGACGATGTCGTCGAGCTGCGCCATGCCAGCCTCCTGTTCTGACCAGCCGTTTTGCGCGTTACGCATCGCTTCGTATTTGTCGGACAGGTGCGTGACGATGTGCATGCGGGTCGGGTTGAGCCAGACGAAGAACGGTTTGTTGTCCTGTTTTGCCTTGTCGATGAAGGAAAAGGCCTTGTCGCGAATCTCCTCGTCGATGGTTTTCATGCGTTCCGGATAAAGCGTGCCGGCGTCTTCGATTTTCTGTTTGCCGACCTTGCCCCAGCGCGGCATGACGGTCGTATCGTCGGTGGTGGTGGCCCAACTGTGGACCATGTTGCGTGGGCCCACTGTGGCGAGTAGTTCCTGCGGATAGTTGGGGTGCGCCGGGTCTTCCATGGCGTCGAGGTGGTAGAGGTAGCCGAAGAACTCGTCAAAACCGTGCACGGTGGGCAGGAACTCGTTCAAGTCGCCCAAGTGGTTCTTGCCAAACTGGCCGGTGGAATAACCCATGGCCTTGAGCGTGGTGGCGATGGTCACGGCTTCAGCGGGAATGCCGATGGGCGATCCGGCCTGGCCCACGGTGGTCATGCCGGTGCGGATCGGCAGTTCGCCGGTGATGAAGTTGGCGCGCCCGGCCGTACAACTGGCTTCGGCGTAGTAGTCGGTAAAACGCATACCCTCATTGGCGAGTTGGTCGAGGTTAGGTGTGCGCCCGGCCATCATGCCCTGGTTGTAGACACCAATATTGGACCAGCCAATATCGTCACCCATGATGACCACAATGTTGGGCGCCGATTTATCGGCGGCTTGTGCCATGACGGGTAGAGCCATAGCAATCAGCAGTATCGGCAGAGCAAACAACGAGGAAAATGGTGTCCGGTTCATGTCGAGATCCTGTGTACTGGTTTGAGTACCTTTGAGCAGTCCCCCGACCACTCTGAAATGGGATCCCCCGCGGATGAGCGTAGGTATGAATTGCGAAATATCCAGTAATAAAAAGTGGTTGTTTCAGGAGGCTTACACCGTATTGAAATCGAGTACGTCAGGTCTACGGGCATTGCAAACGAGGATTTTTTTCATTTGAGTTCTCTGTCTCGCGCACCGGCGTGGCGGCGAGCAGGGCCCGCCGCCCGGATGGCGCTTCTATTTGCCGACAGTGGCGGCCAGCAGCGGCGCCATCTGTTCATCGGTCAACGCCGCGTGGACTTCCATGCTCATGAGGTCGTTCCAGCCCAGCACCCATTGCTGAATTGGCACCACGTCACTGGCTTCGGCAATGCCAAAACCGGCCGAACCGCCCACCGCATGCCAGCGTCCCTTCATGGTGACGCCTGCGGGTGGAGCGCCGCCGGTCTTGAGAAAACGCTCGATTGCGGCATTGCGGTTGTCCGGGCTGATCGACCAACTGACTATGAATAACATCGGCCACCTCCTGTTGCGCATGGGCACCGGTTTGCCGGAGTGGACCTGGTTGGCGCCGGAACCGGGGTCGCACTGATGGTTTGCAGTTCCGTCCTGGCTGGTGTGCAGCAAGATCTCCCATGTGAAGGCATAGCAGCGGGCAGCGTTGCGCGTACGACCGCTGATCCTGTTCCGGGGATTATTCAAGGGCAGGACTGAACGCCTGTATCACCAGCGAAACATGGGCAGCGGGCGTAGCGGGGAGCGGAGGAATTGGCGGGCAGAGCGCTTGATCAGCATCCCGTGAAAGCCGTGATCGGGAAAGGTCGATTGCACGGTCTTGATGAACGCGCGTGGCAGGCCGAAACGGACCCGGCCGAGGGATACATCGATCAGGTCGGCCTGGCGGAAAGGCTCGACCGTTGTCGCATGCGTTGCCCGATAGGGGCGCACTTTGTGATGTTCGAGAATCAATGCACTCACCTGTTCTTTCAGGTCTGAACGTTGCGTGGTGTCCAGGTATTCACTGGCGAGGCGAATCGAGGGCGGCAGGTAATCGAGGGTGTTATCGGTCCAGAGGCCCAGGTCGTGAAACGCCGCCGCGATCTGCACCGCGTCGCACGGCAGGCCTTGAATGCCGCTGACCGCGCAATAGAAATTCAACACCCGATAGACGTGATTGCGATAGCCCTGCAGGTCGGTGCCGATTGCCAGCGCGAAGTCGGTGAGTATTTCGTCGGTGATGGGAAATTTAAGAACGGGGTTCATCATGCGTCCCGCAACAGGTCGTTGGCGTTGAGCAGCTCGTAGGCGATTTGCGGGCGTTTTTCCATGGCGCGACGAATCGCCGCCGGGATCGAGGCGCGGGTCTTGCGACACAGTCCCGGCAGTTCGCCCACCTGGATGCCGATACCGCGCATGGTCCGCACTTCGTTGAAACCCGGGGCGATGTCCACGCGAATGCCCAGTTGTTCGAACATTCGCCGTTTCACGTGCTCCAGGTCGGTCAGGCTCTGCAGGTTTTCCAGGCGGTCGATCAGGCGTTTTTCTTCGGCTCGGGTCAGAAACAGGATGCGCACGTCCGCTCCCGGTGTTTCCAGCAACGGGTCGCGCCCGCAGTCACAGACACCGGGTGGGCAGGGTTGGCGGATTGGAGCAGAGGTCGTCATGGGGCTCAATCATAGAGCGACGGGGTCGGATTTGCCCATAGGGTGCCAGCGCGGTGCATCGCAGAAAAGGCATTATGCTGGCCCCCAAGTGCTTCGCCTGTCGCCAGAATCGCCGGATTTTCAGGTGGTTAGGTGGAGTGTAAATGCGCAATATTCGGATCGCGCTGATTTCGTTCGGCGTTGCAGGTCTTGCAATGTCTGCCCAGGCCAGGGAATTGATGCCCAATGATCGCTACATGTGCAGTTGGGGGGCGGGGACGGCGGCAAGAGCCCAGGAGCTCAAGTTGGCGGGGGTTTCACTGTATGCGGCGCGGCAGAAAATCCACTCGTACAAGTTTTCCAAGTCATGGATGCGCATGATGGCCATGGGCATTACCGAGCAAACCTACGACAGTCCTACCCGGTTCAAACCCGAGGCGGTGCGCCAGAGTTTTTACAACGACTGCGTGAAGTACAAGCTGGCGCGTAAATGACGGGGGAGGTGGCTTCTGTCGGATCGGGCGCCCGGTTTTCCATTGACGTCTATATTGAACGCCTGGCATCAGGCCTCACGGCCGTTTTCTGATTCATCTGAACGTACATCAACGACATTCAAATCAGGAGATCATCATGACCCGGCTCGACAAAGTTCTATACACCGCCAAAACCCACACGATCGGTGGCCGCGACGGCGCCTCCCGCAGCTCCGACGGCATTCTGGATATCAAGCTGTCGTCTCCGGGCGCGGCGGGCGGTGGCACCAACCCCGAGCAATTGTTTGCCGCCGGCTGGTCAGCCTGTTTCATTGGTGCGATGGGCGTGGCGGCCAAGGAGCTGAAAGTTGTACTGCCCAAGGACGTGGCCGTCGATACCGAAGTCGACCTGGGCACCAATGAAGGTGGCTACCTGCTTCAGGCGCGGCTGAATGTCAGCCTGCCGGGGCTGGATCGCGAGACCGCGCAGAAACTCGTGGACACCGGGCACAAGTACTGCCCGTATTCAAAAGCCACGCGCAATAACATCAATGTCACGGTCAAGCTTGTCTGAGGTGAATAAGAGCCCCCACTAACAACGGCGCCCCCTTTGGCTGAGGGGGGCGCCGTTGTTTGATGCGCGTATGGCGAGCTAGACCACCGCGCCGAACAAACGCCCCACCAGGGCGGTCACCCCCATGGCCAGAGCGCCCCAAAAGGTCACTCGCCAGGCGCCGATCATGACCCTGGCACCGCCCGCCCTGGCGGCAATGGCCCCCAGCGCGGCGAGAAACACCAGCGACATGAGCGCTATCCATAAGCCCACGCTGTGCTCCGGCGCGACAAAGGTCACGGCCAGCGGCAAGGCGGCACCCGAGACGAAGCTGGCGGCCGAGGCCAGGGCTGCCTGCACGGGTTTGGCGGTCAGGGTCTCGCTGATGCCCAGTTCGTCTCGGGCGTGAGAGCCCAGCGCGTCATGGGCCATCAATTGGTCGGCGACTTGATGGGCCAATTCCGGTGAAACGCCCCGATGCATGTAGATGTTGGCAAGTTCGATGTGCTCGGCTTTCGGGTCGCTGGCCAGTTCTGCCCGTTCGCGCGACAGGTCTGCCTGTTCGGTATCGGCCTGGGAGTGCACGGAGATGTATTCACCGGCAGCCATGGACATGGCACCGGCCATCAATCCCGCCATCCCGGTCACCAGCAGGGTGGAATGGCTGGCGCTGGCGGCCGCGACGCCGATCAGCAGGCTGGCGGTGGAGACAATCCCATCGTTGGCCCCCAGCACGGCGGCGCGCAGCCAGCCAATTCGATCACTTCGGTGAGACTCGGTATGCCGGTGCATGAATTTCATCGTTGGGGGGACTCACTGTCAGGAGATGGATCAATACAGGGGGCAGGGCTGCAAATGGCCGCTTCAGCGCGTTTCAATCTGCGCCTGCCGTTTGCCGCCGACAATCGATATTTCCTTGAACTGCTCACCGTCGCGCAACACGAACAAGGCATCCATCCCGCGTTCTTGAGCGAGTCGCGGGCCTTCGATTTCACCCAGCACCATCAGCGCCGTGGCCCAGGCATCGGCAAGCATGCAGTTGGCGGCGATCACGGTGACGGCGGCGAGCGGGTTGCTCAGCGGGGCGCCGGTCGCCGGATTCATGGTATGCGCATAAGACTGACCTGCCACATCGACCCAGTGCCGATAGTCGCCCGAGGTGGCGATGGCCGCGTCGCCAAGCTCCATCACCCCCATCACTTCGCGCACGCCACGGTTGGGTTTCTCAAGCGCCACGACCCATGGCTGGCCACCGGGTTTGACACCCCGGGCGCGCATCTCGCCATCGATGCCCACCAGGTAGTTCGTGATACCCCAGCCCTCCAGGCAACGGGCCAGCTCATCGACGCCGAAGCCTTTGGCGATGCCGTTCAGATCAAGGGTCAGCGGTGCGCGTTTGCGCACCTGATTGCGTTGCGGGTCCACCTCCAGCGCGGCACTGGCCGAGGTGCGGGTACGCGGCTCCGGCGTTTCGAGGGGCTGTTGCGTGACGATCGGTTCACCGGGACCGAATCCCCAGGCGTGCACCAGATCACCGACGGCGATATCGAAGGCTCCTCCCGATTGCCGGGCAATTCGCAGTGCCGTGGACAGCACCGTGATTAGCTCCTTGGGGACGGCGACCCATTGCTGTTCGGGCGCGGCATTGAGGCGATTGAGGTCGGAGTCCGGCTTCCAGGTGGACATTTGCTGGTCCACCCGGCTGACGGCACGCGCCAGGCTGTGATGGATGGCCTCGGTCGACAAATCCGGCTCGGCATAGAACAGGGCGGTGTAGCGGCTGCCCATGGTCTCGCCGTTGAGGCTGTAGCGTTGCAGCTCAGTAGACATCTTCAAGGTAGCGTCCTTGTGCCTTGAGCGTCAGCACGCTCAGGTTGAGGGGGGCCAATACTTCATCGAGGGCGTGCATCACGCCTTTGGCCATCTCGCGACTGCCACACACCAATACCTGGGCGCCTTTTTCAATCAGGCGACGCAAGGCCAGCGCATCGCTGATCAGCCGGTCTTGCACGTAGCTGCGATCCTGCACCTGGGAGAACGCTGCCTGCAACCGGGTCAGACGTTGGTCCGCCAAGTAGCGGTTGAGCTCGGGCTCGTAGAGAAAGTCCGAGGCCGGGTGGCGTCCACCCCAGTACAGATGCATCGGATGGCGGGCCTTGTTGTTGCGGATAAAACCGGCCAATGGCCCGATACCGGTGCCGGCACCGATCAGGATCACCGGTTGTTTGCCCGAGGCTGGCCGGAAATGCGGATTGGGCTGGATGAAGGCCTGGATCGGTGCGCCTTCGGGCAGCTCATGGAGGAAGCCGGAACACACACCGCCTTCATGTTTGCGTACGCAGATTTCCAGTGTGCCGTCGTCCGAGTTGCTGGCCAGGGAATAGAACCGTGGCTCGGCACTGCCCGGCGGCACGATGCCCACCAGGTCGCCGGCCTCGAAGCACGGCAGGTCGCCCACGGCCTTGAAGCGCAGAACGTGGGTCGGTGCGTTGACCTGTTGCCCGTAGGCGATGCGTTCCACCAGTTGCAATTGATGGGTGCGCGGCCGGTCGGGGATGTGGTTGAGCGACAGCTCCTGGCCCATGGCAGCCCCCAGCTTCTGGCCCCAACGGCTGAACTCCTGGGAGGACTGACGGTTGATGGTCTCCAGCGCCAGCAACGGTGTGCCGCCGGCCTGCAGCATCGCCGCTTCAACCTGATGAGCGAACTGACAGAACCGGGCAAATTGGCGATCACCGAAACCCAGTACCGCAAACGGCTGGCCAGGCTTGAGGCCGTTCTTGGCCAGGCGCGCCAAGAACTGCGAGGCCGAAGACGGTGCGTCGCCGTCGCCGTGGGTGGCGGTCAGGATGAACACTTGTCGGGCATGCTCCAGGTTGTTCGCATAACTGTTCAGCGGTGCGCTGTGCACTCTGTGTCCGGCGGCGTGCAAGGTGTCGTGCAGGGTCTTGGCAAAGCCCCAGGTGCTGTTGCTTTCGCTGCCGACCAGAATCACGCTGTCGGCCGAATGGGCGGGGCTGTTGTGGCGGATGTTCGGGCCGGCCTTGCGGCGGCGCCACCACAATAGAATCCCGGTAACGCTCATTAAAGGCACGCTCAGGGCGCAAACCCCGAGTAACAGGCCCAGCCACCAGAGACCCTGCCCGGTATGCAATTGATAAATCAATTCGTAGAGCGCACGCGTCGAGTCATGGGCTTGATAGGACAGCAGAGCGCCGTTGCCTTGATCGACATAACCGTCGCCCTGGGCCGTACGCAGGGAATACACA
Source organism: Pseudomonas sp. MT92 (assembly GCF_058792515.1). Taxonomy (NCBI): domain Bacteria; kingdom Pseudomonadati; phylum Pseudomonadota; class Gammaproteobacteria; order Pseudomonadales; family Pseudomonadaceae; genus Pseudomonas; species Pseudomonas sp. MT92. Next base: position 385,308 of record NZ_JBXAFA010000002.1, on the reverse strand, counting down.
TCCTGCGGGTTGCCAGGGCTGGGGTAGACGAGTTCGCGCAGGTCATTGAAGTCGACGTTGCGCAAGGCCGGCAGGTTGGCCACCGGCATGGCCGGCCCGGCGCTGACATGGGCGGGGAACGCCGGTTCAATGGCGCTGCCATCCGGAATCAATTCGAAGGTGGTGGCGCACAGAAACGTCCCGCTCAGCGCCGAGAGCATCAGGCCCACGAGCACCAGACGCCCGACTTCGGCATGCCAGCGCTGACTGAAGTTGCCACGAATGGGCCGCAACAGGTTACGCCAGCCGCCCAGGCGTCGGGCCAGCAACAGCGCCCCGGACACCGACAGCATCAACATGAATAATGCGCCCGCACCGGCCACGCCGTGCCCCGGCGTACCGAGGAATAGCGAGCGGTGCAGGTCTTTCATCCAGCGTGAAAAGGCGGAAGGCTGGTAGGGCGCAAGGCCCTGGCCGGTCAGGGGATCGACCGTTTCGGCACCGGCCTGACCGTTCTGGTTGTAGTAGACGATCACGGTCCCGGACGCGCTGCGTTGAATCTGCTCCACGCCGGAGAAGTGGCTGGCAACGCGTCCGGCCAGTTGGCCGACGTTGAGTTGGCCGCTGGCGACCGGCGCCTGATGCAGGCGTTCCAGGGCCGGGTCGACCGACAGCATGGCGCCGCTCAAGGCCAGAATCATGACCAACAGGGCGGCGATCAGGCCGGGTAGCGAATGGAGCTGGCGAAGCATGTTCAGCCTCCGGATCGGGCAGGTGCTACAGATCGTAGGTAAAGGACTCGACGTAGGTGCTGCCGGCTGCCGGCTTGCCGGCGCCTTTGGAGGTCAGCGGGACACTGACATCGGCGCGAACGTCACGTTTGTCTTCGACGGCGCTGTCAATTCGGATCTGATAACCGGCATCGATCAACGTATCCGCCAGTTCAACGCTGACTTTGAGCGTGCGTCCGCTGCCGACGCTGGCACCGCTGACGCCGTCAAACTCGCTCGGGTTCATCCCGCTACCGCGGGCCCAATCACCCAAGTGTTTGTAGTACTTGGCCTTTTTGCCGGCGACCCAGAGGGTTTTCTGGTACTGGCCATTGCCGTCGGTGAGATAAATCGCCAGGTAGGCGCCATTACCGCTGTAGTCCTTGAGTTGAGTCGTCAGTGTGACTTCCCGCGCCTGAGCGAGGCCCGGCAGGGCAATGGCGCCGGCGAGGCATGTAGCTGCAATGATCTTTTTCATGGGAATGTCCTTTTGATCGTCTGGTCGAGAGCCTGAACCTGCTTGCTGACAGCAACCTGAAACCCGGGAATAAATGCTCGGCCGGTCGTCATTCGGTCATGGGGCGAGTGAGGTAATCCCCGGCATCGCCATCGTCCTTGAAGCGGATCTCCAGCTTGCGCAGGTGCAGGGAGGCCGGTGAGTAACTGGCTTCGATCGCGTTGCCCTTGCGATCCAGGCCCCGGATTTCGTAACAGCCGTCGTCGACCTTGATGCGCTGCACGCTCCAGCCATATTGCTGCTGAACCTGCTGGCGCAACGTTTCGCGCGGCTGCCAGTCGGAGACCGGGTCGCTGCAGTCTTCGTCGGCCACCGCATAACCACTGAGCGAAAGACTCAGCAGCACGGCACTGGCAATAAAACCTGATTTCATGATCTGTCTCCTGCCGTTGGCGGCGTCTGTGGCATACCCTAAAGCACAATCCTGACAACCAGCTGAATCTTCAGATTCGCGTCAGGTGCGGCGATTAAGGTGCAATACGTCAACCATCACAGGAGGTGCCAGATGCGGGTTTTATTGGTCGAGGATGCACAGGGGCTGGGGGATGCGGTGCGCGAGCAGATCGCCGACGATGGCCATGCCGTGGATTGGGTGCAGCGCCTTGAGCACGCGCGCAACAGTGTGCGCACCACGCCTTATGACTTGATCCTGCTGGACCTGATGCTGCCCGACGGCCGTGGGCTGGATTTTTTGCGCCAGCAGCGCGCGGCCGGGGATGTGACTCCCGTGATCATCCTGACCGCCCAGGATCAGATCTCCGACCGCATCGCCGGCCTCAATGCCGGGGCCGATGACTATCTGGTCAAGCCGTTCGACCTGTTCGAGCTGTCCGCCCGCGTGGCGGCGGTGGCCCGGCGCTACAGCGGCAACCCCAACCCGCAAATCAAACTGGGCGAGCTGCAGGTCGACATCAGTGCGCGCACGGTGCAGCGAGCAGGCGTGACCGTGGACCTGACGGCGCGGGAATGGGCGTTGTTCGAGGCCTTCGTCCAGCGGCCCAGCGCGTTGTTGTCCAAGTCGCAACTCGAAGAGCGGCTTTATGCCTTTGGCGCTGAAATCGAGAGCAATACCATCGAGGTCTATATCAGCCGGCTGCGCAAGAAACTTGGGCGTGACCTGATTGAAACCGTGCGCGGCATGGGTTATCGGCTGATGTCCGCATGAAGTCTTCAAGCCTGCAGAAGCGCCTGGGCATCGGACTGACATTGGGCATGACCCTGCTCTGGCTGGGGGCGACGGTGGGCACCTGGCTGGTGGTGCAGCATGAGTTGAACGAGGCGTTTGACAGCGCGCTGGAAGAAACCGCGCAACGCATCCTGCCGTTGGCCGTGCTGGAAATCAGCAACCGTGAAGAACCCCGCGATGCACAGCATGTCGCCCCGCTGAAAACCCACAAGGAATACCTGACGTACCTGGTACGCGATGGCAAGGGGCAGATCCTGATGCAGTCCCACGACGCCAACCCGGACATCTTCAGCAAGCAACCGGCGGAAGGTTTCACGACGACCGAAAAATACCGTTTGTACGGGGCCAGTGCGTTGCGCGAGACGGTGTATATCGAGATCGCCGAACCCTTGGGCCATCGTCGTGAAGCGGCACGGGAAGCCTTGTTTGCCCTGTTGCTGCCGTTATTGGCACTGATCCCCATCAGCCTCTTGGGCATCTGGTTGTTTGTGCGCATCAGCCTGCGCAGTGTGATGGCTTATCGGCGGGCCGTGGAGGCTCGGGGTGTCGGCGATCTGTCGCCGATCAAGGTGGCGCGCCTGCCGGCGGAAATCGATCCGCTGGCCGAAGCGGTCAATCATTTGCTGGAGCGTTTTCGCAAGGCCCTGGAGGCCGAGCGCAGCTTTACCGCCAACAGTGCCCATGAACTGCGCACGCCACTGGCGGCGACGCTCGCGCAGATCCAGCGCTTGCGCCACGAAGCGCCAGAAGGCCCCCTGCGGGCGCGGGCGGCGAAGATCGAAAACTCGTTGCGCGAATTGGCACGGCTGTCGGAAAAACTCATGCAGCTGGCCAAGGCCGAGGGCGGCGGGCTGTTGTCTGAAACGCCGCAGGATCTGATTCCGCTGCTGGCCCATGTGGTCGACGAGTGGAACCACAGCAGCGGAGGCCGGGTCGAGTTGCGGCTTCCAGCACAGGCCAGCGTGTATGCCGCCATCGACCCGGATGCCTTCGGCGTCCTGTTGCGCAATTTGATCGAGAATGCACTGAAGTACGGCGCTGCCGATCAGCCGGTCGAAGTGAGTTTGTCCGAGTCGGCGCTGCTGCGGGTGATTAATGGTGGCCCGGCCGTGCCGGAACCGGTGTTGCAGCGCTTGACCGAGCGATTTGTGCGGGGCAACAGCGAGGCCAGCGGTTCAGGGTTGGGGCTGGCGATTGCCAGGACCATTGTCGAAGGGGTCAACGCAAGAATGGTGCTGGTCTCGCCTGCGACGGGCCGGTCGGATGGTTTTGAAGTGTGCGTCTGGTTACCCGTGGTGGCGCCGCTCGAAGGTTGAGCGGAATGCGGGTGGTTGAGTGCCGGACTCTACCTCTGTGCGGCGGCGCATTATGCGCAATCTGACAACAGTGTATGTCCGCAAGGCAGCTATGTAGGGGAGCGGTAAACACTTAGCATCGTCTCTACCCGGTGAACCAAGGGCGTAGATGGCCCTTGGTTCGCGAGGTCCATACAAACATACCTTGAACGAGACGGTGAACATCATGAACTTGGCAAAAGTTGCGATTTTTATGGCCCTTGGCAGCCTCGGTGCGCCGGCCTTTGCGGATCAAGCCCCGGCAACGGCCACACCTGTTGAACCCTACACCTACTCAACGCCACTCGACATTCACAAGGTCATTGCCGTGACCGATATCCCGAATGACTGTGGCCCGGTACCGGCGCAAATGACCTACGAAGACTCCAGCGGTCAACGCCACGTGCTGCAGTATCAAGTGATGGGCGCTGGGTGCTCGAACGGTTGAGTGCGGTGCAGACGATGGAGGGTCGACACTCCATTGCGGCGGCACTAGCCAAACCGATGTTCTGATTGGCTGGCGATTTTTTCATCGGCTGCCAACAAGTCGGGGATGTGGTTTTTAAGAAACTCCACCCAGGTCTTTATTTTCGCGTCCACGTATTTTCGTGACGGGTAGATGGCGAACAGACTCAACGCTTCAAAGTGATAGTCCGACAGTACGCGCACCAGCGTGCCTGCCCTGAGTCCGGCGACGGCGGAGGCTATAGGCTGAACACCGATACCCATTCCGGTGGTGAGGGCGACAGTCATGGCATCGGCGGTGTTGACGTGAAAGGACGACTCGGGCGTATTGATCGTCTCCATGCCTTCGGGCCCCTCGAATACCCAGTTTTCAACCGGCATGACCGTGTTGACGATTCTCAGACAATCATGAGCATGAAGCGCACCCGGCGAGTCGGGCGTCCCGCGTTTGTTCAGGTAGGCCGGCGACGCGCAGAGAATGCTGTAGGTCGTGCCAAGCCGCTGAGCGACAAACCCCGAATCGGGCAGCTCCCGCGCCAGCACAATCGACATGTCATAGCCTTCTTCAATCATGTCCGGCAGCCGATTGGTCAGTGTCAGATCGAACAATACCGAGGGATGAATTTCCCGGTACCGGGCGATCGCGTCGATCACGTAATGATTGCCGATGGCTGACATCGCGTGAATTTTCAGCCTGCCCTTGGGATCGACTTGCGCGATGCCGACTTCCTCTTCGGCTTCACGGATCTCTTCGAGGATTTTCTCGCAGCGCTGCAAATAGCGTGTCCCGGCTTCGGTCAACGCCAGGCGGCGGGTCGTGCGGTTGATCAGGCGCGTGTTCAGCCTGGCCTCCAGGCTGGAAACCGCTTTGGAAACGTTAGTCGTGGTGGTGTCCAACAGCAGCGCCGCCGCCGTAAAGCTGCCGCTCTGGGCGACCGCCGTGAAAAAGCGCATGGTCTGGAGAACATCCATCGTTTTCACCTCACCGAAACGTAAAAAAGGGCGGCCCGGCACCGGGCCGCCCTTCGTCGCGTGTTACTTCTTGCGCGGGATGAATCCCGGTACGCCGGTTTCCACCACCGAATTGAAGCGTATCCGCGTCGTAATATCCTGACGGATTTCATGCATGGCCCGATGGGGCAGGGTTGCAATATCAAAGTTCTCGCGAATATGGCTCAGTGTTGCAGAGGTGGTCAGAAAAGCGACGCCGCGTTGTACCGACCAGGCCAGTGCGACTTGCGCCGGGCTCTTTTGCAGACGCCGGGCGATGCCGGTAATGACCTCGTCTTCCAGCACGTTCGGCTCCATGCCATGGCCCAGTGGCGCAAACGCCAGAACGATGATTCCGTGGGCCTGACAGAATTCCAGCAGTTCCCATTCGGGCAGATAAGGGTGGGACTCGACCTGCACCACGGCGGGCTTGATCCGCGCCTGGGCGACGATCTCTTTTAAGGCTTGCAGGGTGATATCGGACAAACCAATGGACTTGCACCGGCCTTCATCCACCAGGCGCTCCATTGCCCGCCAGGTCTCTATCAGGGTCACGCCGCCGTCGTAGATGACATGCCCGAATGCGTCTCGTGGGTCCTGGTCGTCGCCGGGCTGGAAGGCAAAGGGCGTATGGATGAGGTAGCAGTCGATGTAGTCGACTTGCAGGCGCCGGCAGCTCGCCTCGAACGCGGGCAACACCCGCTCCGGGCGATGGTTGGTGTTCCATAGCTTGGTGGTGATGAACAGGTCTTCGCGCCGGGCCTTGCCTGTCTCCAGAAACGCTTTGAATGCCTCGCCGACCCTGTCTTCATTTCGATAACGTTCAGCGCAATCGAAATGGCGAAAGCCTGTTTCCAGTGCGTGTGTGATCGCCTGGGTGGTCACGCTCAGATCCTTGAACAACGTACCGAAGCCAACGGCCGGTATGTCGCCGGAGCCGTTGACCAGGGGAAACCGGGTTTCGCGAAGTGCATCGAAAATGGGTTCGTAAGACATGTCTCTACTCCAGTGCCTGGGGCCACGCCCGCATGGGCAAGTGACCACTCGTGTAAGTGTTCGTGAATGCGCGGCGGCGCTACTGGTATGAAGGTTTTCGTTCGTCGCGAGAGGCCAGTCGTTGCTCGAAGACGCCGACGGAGTTACCGCCGAGCGCAACAAACAAACGCACGGTGTCGAGGTATTGCGCGGTCTTCACCCGGATCTGCCCCAGCAGCGCCTGTTCATAGGCACGCTCCGCTTCCAGTACCTGGAGGATGCTGTTCTCGCCTTGTGCGTAGGCTTGCTGGTTCAGGCGAAAACTGGTCTCGGCTGCCCGCAGTGCATCTTCCTGGGCGAGGTTTTCCTCGGCGTCGTGGTTGATGGCCTGCAAGGTGTCCGCGACCTGGCCGAACGACGTGATGACGGTCTGTTGGTAGCCGGCCAGCGTTGCCTTGTAGCCGTCGATGGCCGCCTGGCGTTCAGCCTTGAGCGTGCCGCCATCGAAGATCGGCCCGGCGATGCCCGCGGCGAAGCCCCAGAGCGCTGCGCCGCCGTTGCCCGAAGCGGCCTGCGCCAGTGACGCGGACAGCGTGACATGGGGATAGAGGTTGGCCGTGGCGACGCCAACGGCGGCATTGGCTATGTGCAGCTCCGCCTCGGCTTGCAGGATGTCCGGCCGGTCGTGGGCCATTTCCGAGGGCAAACTGACGGGCACGTTGGACGGCAAGGCGAACTCGGCAAGATCGAAGTCCGGCGCTATCCAGTCAGCGGGGCCTTTGCCGGTCAGGACCGACAGCGCATGGCGTGCCGAATCGCGTTGCTGGGCGAGGGGGGGCAACAGGGTGCGGTCTTGAGCGAGCCGGGTTTCGGCCAGCGACACATCGATCTGTGTGGTGCTGCCATTGGCGTGGGCCATGCGCACCAGTTCGAGGTTCTTGGTGTCGTTGGCCAGCAGCTTCTCGACGGCACGCATCTGCGCGTTGGCCGAGGCCACCAGCAATGCCTGGCTGGCGACATCGCCAGTCAGGGTCAGGTACGCCGCTTCGTAGCGATGCTTCTGTAGATCGGTGAAGGCTTGCTGTTCTTCGACCTGGCGCTTGTTACCGCCGAACACGTCAAGGTCGAAACCCACCCGCGGACCAATCGCATAGAAGTTGGAGATCGAAGGGTCCTTGGCATTGTGCGTCCGTGCGCGGCCCGCCTGGGCACCGAAATCGACTTGCGGATACAGGGCGCCCTCCGCCGCGGCGACAGAGGAGGCGGCCTGGCGGATCGTTGCGTCGGCGGCTACCAGTTCAAGATTGCCGTCGATGGCACGGCGCACTACCTGATCGAGTTTTGGCGAGCGAAAGGCTGACCACCACTCACCGCCGACCTTTTTGCCCAGTTCGATGCGTTGTTCACCGGGCTTGTTGCGGCCCTGGCCAAGACGCTGTTCGGCTTGTTGGTCATAGTGCTGCGAGGTGCTGGGGTCGGGGGATTTGAAGTCAGGGCCAACGGTGCAGGCGGACAGGAAGATCAGGGTCGACAGCGCACTGATTTTCGTCGGGAACAGATGACGGGATTTCATTTGGCACACTCCACGAAAACTAGTTGGTCGAAACGGGTTTACGAAGAAAGACAACCAGCGGACTCACCACCAGCATCACCACCATCAAAATCTTGAACTGGTCGAGCACGGCGATGAACGCGGCCTGGCCGGTGATCATTTCGTTGAGCCCCGCCAGCGCCGGCAAGGGGGCCGACACCAGCGAATGCGCAGCGGCGCGATAAGGCGTCAGGTTGCTGGCCAGCGCCATGTGCATCGCCTGGGTATTGTTGAAGAAGTACAACTGCACGACCGCAACGCCCAGGGTGCTGCCATAAGCGCGCATCAGATTGAAGAAACCGGTGCCTTCCGGACGTAACTTGGGGTCGAGAGTGTTGAACGCCACTTTGCTGATCGACGGCATCAGGATGCCCAGGCCGATCCCCTGGATGGCCCCGGCAATTGCCACCGGCGACCAGTCCATCAACGGCGAATAACCGAGCATCATCCAGTTGGCATACGCCACCAGTGCAATGCCCGCCGCCACGAACAGGCGTTGGTCGTATCGGTCGGAATAACGGCTCATCAGGATGAACGACCCGACAAGCCCCGCACCGCGCGGCAGCGTCATCAAGCCTGTGGTGACGGGCGGATAGCCGAGTATTTCGTCCAGCATTGGCGAGGTCAGCGCCATGGTCGACAACAGCACGAAGCCAAGGGCGAAAAAGATCACCGTCGACAGCACGAAGTTGCGATCCCTGAGCAGGCTCTTGTTGATGAAATGCACTTTGGTCGTCAGGACGTGCACGACAAACAGGTACATCCCCAGCACAAAAGCGATCGCTTCGATCCAGATCTCGGTCGAGGCAAACCAGTCCAGTCGCTCACCCCGGTCGAGGAGCATTTGCAGGCCGATCATGCTCAGGGTGAAGGTGCCGAAGCCGAAGAAGTCATAGGGCGGTTTTGTCTCGGCCTTTTTTTCCGCCAGCAGCAGTGCCACCACCAGAAAGATGAACACCGACAGCGGAATGCTGGCGTAGAACATCGAACGCCAGCCGTAACCGTCGCTGAGCCAACCGCCGACAGTCGGGCCGGTGGCAATGCCCAGGAGCACAACGGCGGTGAACACCGCGCCAAATTTCGGCCGCCGCGCCGCTGGCAACGTCTCCAGGGAAATTCCCATGGAGAGCGGCCCCAACACGCCGCTGGCAATGCCCTGAACAATCCGCGCGCCGACGAATTCCAGTGGCGTCGTTGCAGCCGTGGCGAGCCACAAGCCGACGATGAACAAGACAAGCGCGGCCTGATACACGAGCTTCACGCCAAAACGCCCGGCAAGCCACTGCGCAAGCGGCAGGGTGATGGCGCTGGCACCGAGGTACGCGGTGAATATCCACCCGGCCTGGTCGTCGGTCATCGACAGGCTGCCCTGGATAAACCGCAGTGCCGAGTTCGGCAAGGGCAGGTTGGCGGACTGCATGTAGGTCGCCAGTAGCGCGGCGAACCTGAGCGAGCGCGCACCACCGTCCTGCGGGGTTGCAATCGCGTTGGCGTTCATCAGGAGTTACCTGCGGTCAACAGTGCTTTAAGCGGCTGCCACCATGGCGTGCTGTGGCCCGTGTCGACCTTGACCGTGGCGCTGGTGCCGGAATACAGCGGCAGGTCGGGGTTCACTTCGTCCAGTTCGAGACGAACCGGCACCCGCTGGACAACCTTGACCCAGTTGCCGGTGGCATTTTCCGGTGGCAGCAGGGCGAAGTCCGATCCGGCGCCAGGGCTCATGCTGGTGACATGGGCCTTGAACAGGTGATCAGGGTAGGTGTCGATGCGTATGGTCGCTTCCTGGCCGGGGCGCATATGGGTGACTTCCGTTTCGCGGAAGTTGGCTTCCACCCAGATCTCGTGATCGGATATCAGTGCAAACGCTGGCGCACCGTTGTTCACATAGTTGCCGACCTGCAGGTCGTCGACCTTGGCCACGATGCCGTCATCCGGCGCATACACCGTGGCGTAGGAGAGATACAACTGCGCTTCGTCGAGCTGCGCCTTGGCTTCGCGAACGCTGGGATGACTGTCGACTTCGATATTCGGGTTGCCGTTCAAGGCGACCACGGTGCTGGCGATCTGTTGTTCGATCGAGGCAATGCGTTGCCGTGAGACTTTGACGTCGGTATCGGCGCGCTCATAAATGGCCCGTGAAACGAACTCGGACGCGACCAGCGCTTTTTTCCGGGCAAATTCGCGCTGATCGAATTCGGCCGACTCTTTGGCCGATTGCAATTCAGCTTGCTGCTGCCGGTAGCTGGCCTTGAGCCCGTCGATGCGCAGCCGCGCCACACTTAACTGGGCTTCGGCACGGTTGACCGCGATCTGGAAGGGCTTGGGATCTATCTGAAACAGAACCTGGCCTTTATGTACCTGCTGATTGTCCTCGACCGCGATAGTGATCACTTGCCCGGAAACCCGTGCGTTGATCGAAGCTTTTGCCACCCGGGCGTAGGCGTTGTCGGTCGAAACGAAAGGCTGGCCGGCCATGTAATGGGTATAACCCACCACCGCGAAGAGGGCGGGCACGCCGAACATAAGCCATGGGCGCAGTTTTTCCTTGAGCGGCTTTTTGGCCGGTCCTGGGTGTTCAATGGCTTGGGAAGCCGGGATGTCGAACTGTTTAGTCATGATCGAATGCACCTTTAACCGGGAAGTCGGGCTAACAGCTGCAAAAATCGCCTGCGGCCCTGACGTTAATAATTGCCGTGAGAAAGCCAACCGGTGGGCAGTGGGGAGGGTGGCTCCGCTGCCGCTGTTTCGTCGCCGCAATACCCGGTTCGAGCTTCGCTTCAACAAACCTGACGCCGAGGAACTTTTGGTTCCTTAATTTTGTGCGATGGTGTAAGAATATCCCTGCATTCACCTTCATTCAAGGATTTTGTACGACATGGCACAAAATAAAGTTCCAGAGGGCAAAGGCCGGGGCCGGCCTCGCGCCTATGACCCGCAGACAGCGCTGCAGCAAGCGCTTGGTGTGTTCTGGAGCACCGGTTATTCCGGCGCTTCGCTCGACAGCATCGCCACTGCGGCAGGCATGAATCGCCCAAGCCTCTATGCGGCGTTCGGCGACAAACACTCGCTGTACATCAAGGCGCTTGAGCAGTATTGGGAGTTCGCCGTGGCGTCCATGCACGAAGCGTTGACGGACCCCGCACTGACCTTGCGCGAGGCGCTGACGCGGTTTTATGAGGGGCAGTTGTCGATTTACTTTTCGGGCGAGGGCCAGCCCCGTGGCTGCTTCGCAATCGGCACGGCGACAACCGAAGCGGTGGAGGACCCGGAAATACGCGACGTTCTCTCCGATCGTCTCAGCAGGCTCGATGCGGATCTGGAAGCGCGTCTGCGGGTGGCCATTGATCGCGGCGAATTGAAAAGCGATGTCGACACCGGAGCCCTTGCCGTTCTCGCGGCGTCCCTTCTGCACAGCATTTCGATTCGTGCCCGGGCGGGCAAATCCCGCGAGGAGTTGACGGAACTGGCACGCAATGCGGTCAGCGTGATCTGCGGTGGGTGAAGGACTTGAAGATATTCTGGCCGAACACCTTGCCGTGATTTTCTGCGGGATCAATCCAGGCGTGATGGCCGCGGCCCAAGGGCATCATTTTGCGGGTCGCGGCAATCGCTTCTGGCGCACACTCCATCTTGCCGGTTTCACGCCGCAGGAGGTGCGTGCGGAAAACGACCGGACGATCCTGCAGTACCAATGTGGTTTGACGGCGGTGGTGGAACGGCCAACGGCGCGTGCCGATCAGCTGTCCTTCCATGAGTTCACTGCGGCCGCTGCGGCCTTCGAGCAGAAAATCACGCGCTATGCGCCCCGATTCGTGGCGTTTCTCGGTAAGGCGGCGTATTGCGCATTATCGGGCCAGCGAGACGTTGCCTGGGGGCGCCAACCCAAGACCTTCGGCAATGCCGCGGTCTGGGTTCTGCCCAATCCCAGTGGCCGAAATCTCGCGTTCACCCTCGATCAACTGGTGGAGGCGTACCGTCAGCTCAAGTTGGCATCAGGTATATGAACCAGGCAAGGAGCTCCGCGTCGGTTTTCCGCCGTCCACTCAGCCGACGAACGTAACAGGCTTTGACAGGCGGGAGACGGCATCGAACAGTGGGGTTTCTACAGGCCGTAGTGAGGGGTAAAGGCAACTTTTTGTGGCGACTTGAGCGTTATCGCTTCTCATGTAACCTACGGAAATCTTGATGTTTGTTTTCGAAACCATCGCTAACTTTCGAGAAGATAACAATAAAGTTATTTGAGAGCGCTTCTTGTTGCTGATGAATGCTCAAGGCGAGGCGATCGCCGGGCAAACAGTTCATTTGCCTGGCGTCGGAGCCGTTTGTTCTGTCGATTATTTGACGCCATTCTCCGTCGGTTTTTATTTATATTTATTATCGTGACGAGCTATTGACGTACTGGCTATGTGCTTATACGCTCAATTTAAGCCGAAGAAAAACACCTCCATCCAAAAAAAGAATCACCTCTGTGCAGGGAGGCTCTCCTATGCGTCCGACACTTGTCATTAAATCCGTTTTGGCTCTGATGCTCGTTAATGGTGCGGCGGTTTTTAATGCGCAGGCGACCACTTTTGTCAATGAATATAATCGCATGAGTAACGCTTGCGATTCATTAAGGTCGCAAGTCGGTGCGGGTCCCGAAGAGGCTTCCGGTAGCGAACTACTTACTTTCGGAAACGGCCTTGGTGTGCCTTCATTGGTGACCGATGTCTATTTCGATGGCACTCAATCGGCTAAATTCAGTAGTGTCACTCATCATTCCGGCTCGACGGAAAGTGTCAACGTTTCATCTTGCGACGGTTTAATGACGGCGAGTGCCAGCGACCGGGTCGCGATAAACTTGACTAGCCAGGACACGGGTTTGACCGGTGTTTCTGATCAGCCGAAGGCGGTACCGCTATCGGCGGTCGCCTGGTTATTTTCTTCCGCGCTATTTGGTTTCATCATGGTTGCGAATCGACGGAAAGTGTAAGTTCGGTCGGCCAGGATGCAGAGGTTTGATGGGGATTTAGTTAAAGTTGATTTACTGAATTTAAATGGCGTTTGATTAGTTGAACGTGATGCGGGTTAGTTGTGCAGAATAAAGTGCAGGGGGGGCGATGGTGTGGGTGGGTTGCCATTTTTGCTAAGTAAAAATGGCTGTCGACTATAACGCAATAAAATTGACGAAGTTGGTGCGGGCTGATTTGTTTTGTTCTAAGTTGTTGTTTAATAAAAAAAATTTCGCTGTCTGAGGTAGTGTCAGATGAAATTATCCGCCGATAAGCTCGATCCGATTGCTCTCTTGTGTTTTTTTGGACAAGAGAGGGAAGAGCGTGATTTGACTCCGCTTTTGTGTGAAACTCCTGGCAAGGCTACTTAGGCGGAGGGATCCCGATGTTGCGTTTACTGTTACCTGCGCTCTGTGCGCTGTCTGTCTGGTCAGGCATTACCACTGCCAGCGAAAATAACGCGGCTTACCTTCTCAATCCAGGGGACGTCGTTTTTGTTTCCGTTTGGCGAGAAGACACGCTCAAGGAGGAGGTGCACGTACTTCCCGATGGCAGCATCAACTTCCCGCTGGTGGGGCGAGTCGCAGTAGCCGGGCTTGATACATCGGCTGTCGAAAAACTGATTGCGAAAAAGCTTGAAGAGTTCATACCCGACCCGAACGTAAGCGTGGTCGTGCGTGATCCCAAAGGCAATCTCGTCTACGCCCAGGGTAAGGTGATGAAACCCGGGTCGGTGCAGTTGGCGGGGCCGACGGCGGTACTGCAAGTTCTGAGTATGGCGGGCGGGCTCGACAAATTTGCCGACAAAGATGGCATCAAGGTCGTGCGGAACAAGCAGGTGCTCCCTGTTCATTACAGCGATCTGATATCCGGGCGTGACATGTCCACCAACTATGAACTCCAGGCCGGCGATACGTTGGTCGTGCCTTGACCTTGCGCGACGTATTGGGGTTAAGCTTTCCTATGCTACGAACCACCGGGGCTGCCACAGCCATTCTCATGTTGCCGTATTCGGGGGTGGCCTATGCCGCCACCTGGCAATCGTCAATCGCATTGCCTTCGACCGTCGAGTACGACAGCAATCCGGTACTTCTCGGGGACGACGCCAAAAAGGCCGTGACCCGCACGATCATCGCCCCCGATTTCAGCCTCGTCGGAACGTCTGATCTTGATGAGTTGCGCATCGGTCTTGGATTGAACGTCGTTCGCTCCTCTGACACATCCATCGTTCGTAATCGTGAAGACCCGAAACTGTTGCTGGGCTGGCAGCGAGATACCGAAAAGGGTGCTTACGGGCTGACGGCGAGTTATGTCGAGAGCTCGACCCTCTCCAGCGCGGTTCAGGAAACCGGCGTGATTGCGACCGATGGCACGCAGAAACAATCGACGCTGGGCGGCAACTGGCGTACCGCGGTCACGGAGAGAAGCTCGCTGATCGACGAGGTTGAATACACGAACGTCGATTACGATATTGGTTCGCTGACCCCTTACGATGAACTTTCGAACCAATTGAGCTGGAATTACACCTGGAGTGAACGCGTCGAGCTCTTCACGCGTTTTTCCGCGCGGCGCTATGAGCCCAAATCGGGCTCCGGGGTGGCCTCCTCAAACAGCTATACGCCAACGACCGGTTTTAACTACAAGATCTCCGAGCAGCTCGAGGTCTCGGCGTATGTGGGTGCCAACCAGGTTTCGGGCAGTAACAGCGGCCCCACCGGTCAGGGCGGGTTCAACCTGCACTATGCCGGTGAGCGTTTTGACACGACCCTCGACGCCAGTCGCAGCACGATCGCCAACGGCAATGGTGGTTTCGTCGAGTCGAATAATCTGCGGGGTACGTGGAGCTACTCCATCGACGAACTCAGCCGGGCCGGCATTGATACCTCGTGGCAAAAAACCAAAGGGCAATCGCCGAGCACCCTGCGCAACTTTAATGTCTGGGCCAGTCGAGAGCTCTCGCCTTTTTGGGTTGCGCGCCTATCCTACACCTACAAACAACGCCTGCAAGATGGCTTGCCGGATGCCACCGCCAACGTCGTCGGGTTGACTTTGACCTATAGTTATCCCGAACTCTGAAACCCAGCTGTGTGAGTATTTATGGCCTCTGAATACGAAATGTCGGTCAACGACTACATAGCAATACTCAAGCACCGAGCGGTGCTGGTGGTCGTGAGTATCGCGGTGATTTTTGCCGTGAGCGTGTTGGTCGCGATGTACATCCCCCCTGTCTATCAGTCATCCGGCACGATTCTGGTCGAGTCTCAGCAGATTTCCCCCGATCTGGTGGCGGCGAATAACAATACCTTTGCCGACGAGCGCATCGAAGTCATTCGCCAGCGCGTGATGACCCGCGAGCACCTGGAAGGGATCATCGATAAATACAATCTTTTTTCCTCGGAAAGCCGGCGGTTGAGCGTTACCGAAAAGATCGAAGAGATGCGCAATGCAATTAGCGTTTCCTTGGTCAGTGCGGCCGTGAAGGGGCGCGGGGAGGTGACCATCGCTTTCCGCCTGGGCTTTGAGCACAAGCAGCCAGAAATCGCGAACAAGGTTGCCAAGGAGCTGGTCACGTTGTTTCTGGATGAAAACATCAAGCAGCGCACCGAGCGAGCCAGTGAAACGACGGAGTTCCTGACACAGGAAGCGGACAAGCTCAGGGTTGAACTGGAAACCCTGGAGAACCGTCTGGCGGACTTCAAGCAGGCGCACAGTAACGCGCTGCCCGAGCATCAGGAATTGCGCATGAATATGCTGTCGCGCGCCGAAACCGAGCTCAAGGAAATCGACCGTGACTACAAGGCTGCCCGCGAGGAGTTGCGCTTCAACGAATTGGAAGTTTCCGCGGCCAGCGCCGGTGTCGTGAGCAAGCCGGGCGCAACGGGTGCGGAAGCTGACAAGCCGCAGGATCTGGGCAGTCTCAAGGCTGAGTACACAAGATTGCTGTCGCTCTATACCGAAGCGCACCCCGATGTGCGCGCCGTCAAGCGCAAGATAGCCGCACTCGAGGCCGCTCAGGGGCCGGGGGCGAATGCAGTGAGCTCCGTCAGCCTGGAGGTGGCCAAGGCTCAGGCCCGGGTCGCCGCTTCGGAGGCGCGCATCAAGTCGCTGGCCGACCAGAAGCGTGAACTCCTTAGCAAGATAGACGCCTACGAGGCGCAGATTCTGGAGACGCCGCAAGTCGAGCGCGGCCTGGTCACGTTGATGCGCGACCATGACAACGCTCGCAAGAAGTACGAGGAAATTCGCACCAAGGAAATGGGGGCGAAGATCTCCGAAAGCCTGGAGCAGGAAAACAAGGCCGAGCGTTTTGTGCTTCTTGAGGCGCCGTTGATGCCCGAGAAACCCGTCCGGCCCAACCGCAAGAAAGTCGTTGCCATGGGCTTTGTGCTAGCCCCGGTAGGCGCTGGTGCGCTGGTGATGCTGCTGGAGATGTTGAATCAGCGTGTACGCGGTGTTGAAGCCCTGACCAGTGTGCTGGGTCGACGCGTTCTGGGCACTATTCCCTACATTCACACCAAGGCAGAACTTGAGCGCAGCAAGCGATTGCGAACACTGCTCATCCTCTGTGGATTTGTGTTGATCGCATGCCTTCTGGTCCTTTTGCATTTTTTCTACATGCCTCTGGACCTGCTGGTGTTTAAGGCTCTGGCGCGATTTGAATAAGGAATATAGCCATGGAAATAATCAAGCCCACGGGCGATAAAGCCGAGCAACCGGCGTCATCGAGTCTCGTGACCACATCGACTGGGCATTCCGCAACGCTCAATGCCCTCAGCTACGTGCAAACCAAGGTTGTCCCCTTGAGGGCAGACCACCTTGAGCGCAATCGCATCGTGGCCTACAACAAGAATTCGAGCATGGGCGGGGCATTCGATTTGCTGCGCACGCAGGTGTTGAAAGCCATGGAAGAAAACGGCTGGCGCACGCTTGCCATCACTTCCCCGACCCCGGATTCAGGCAAAACGGTGTTGGCGATCAACCTGGCGATGAGCATCGCCCACCACACCACCAAGACAGCGTTGCTGGTCGACTTCGATTTGCGGCGTCCGAAGGTGGGTGCCTGCCTCGGCCTTCCGATGGAAAAATCGCTCAATGAGTTGCTCGCCGATGAAGCCGAACTGCAGGACGTGCTGGTCAACCCGACCTTGCCGCGTTTTGTGGTCCTGCCGACACGAGAGCCGATTCCGCTGTCCACTGAGGTGCTGTCATCGCCCGCCGTGAGCCATTTGATCAGCGATCTTCGCGATCGCTACAACTCACGTATCGTGATTTTCGACTTGCCGCCGGTGTTGAGTTCGGACGACGTGATTACGGTCTTGCCGAAATTTGATTGCGTTTTGCTCGTGGTCGCCAACGGGATGAACAGCAAGAAAGAGATCGAGGAAAGCCTGCATCATCTGGCAAACGCCAATCTGATTGGCACGGTGCTGAACAAAGCCGAACCCCAAAACCGCTCTTACTACTAGCGCTCACCTTCAGGCGCTCGGCGTTTTACGTCAGCGCCTGCTTTCAATGCCAGGGATGCTTGCGCTCCCAGTTCCAGGCGTGCGTCACAATCTGCTCAAGCGTGGCAAATCTCGGTGTCCAGCCCAGCAGGGTATTGGCCCGTCCCGGATCGGCCACAAGACGTGGTGGATCGCCGGCACGGCGTGGTGCATCGTTGACGCAGATATCCTGGCCGGTCACCCGGCGCGCGGTGTCGATCACTTGTTGCACCGAGAAACCCAGACCGTTGCCGAGGTTGAACGCGGTGCTGGCGCCCCCCTCCAGAAGGTAATCCACGGCCAGTGCGTGAGCGGCGACGAGATCGGTAACGTGGACATAGTCGCGAATGCACGTGCCGTCAGGGGTGTCGTAATCACGGCCATAGACGGTGATCGATGTGCGCCGGCCCGAGGCGGCTTGCAGGATCAGGGGCAGCAGATGGGTTTCCGGTTCATGGCGTTCACCCAACTGTCCTTCAGGATCTGCCCCGGCGGCGTTGAAGTAGCGCAGGCAGACCGACTTGAGACCGTATGCACGGTCGAAATCTTCAAGCGTCTGCTCCACCATCCACTTGCTGCGCCCGTACGGGTTGATCGCGGCCTTGGGGTGTTCTTCGTCAATGGGTACGTACACCGGGTTGCCATATACGGCGGCGGTCGAGGAGAAAATGAAATGTTTGACCCCGGCACGGACCATGGCTTGCAGCAGTGTCAGCGTGGCGGCGAAGTTATTCTGATAATACTTGGCAGGTTCAGTGACGGATTCGCCCACCTGTATAAAGGAAGCGAAGTGGAACACGGCATCGAAACGGTGCTTCGCAAACAGAGCGTCCAGCGCCTGCACATCAGCGATGTCCAGTTCAACCAGTTCCCCGCCCGTCAATGCGCTGCGGTGGCCCGTTGAGAAGTTGTCGGCCACCACCAGATCGTGGCCCGCGGTCAGAAGTTGCTTGACCATGTGTGAGCCGATATAGCCCGCGCCACCCACCACCAAAAATTTCATCCTGATCTCCGAACTCCTGGAAACTATTTCAATGCAAGCACAGATTGGAACGTCAGCGCGTTTCAATTGAGCATCATGTTAAGTAATTTAGCCGTTGAGTTGCATTGACAGGGTTTGGCCTTGCTTTGCCCTGTGACGCCTTGCTCAAAAACAACTGGTCCAATGCCTGGTTTTATGAGCGACGGCGAATGGAAATGGCTAAAGGCGACTATAGTACGTTTTGTGTCATTGAGTACGCACCTGTTGTTGAGTTGTTGATTGATTTCTTGCAATCGTTCAGCCTGGGCAGGCGAGCGACTGCTGCGGGGCATGGGATCCGAGGGCGTTTATTACATCCCCTTGGGGCGGCAAGTGAGCATTCCACGAGAATAATTATAAAATGAAAAAAAACCAAAAAATTGCCGAATGCTCATTAAAGGTGTTAAAGGCCGAATGGCCGAATCTGGTGCTGTGGGCCTTTTTGCTGTCACCGCTGATCATTAAATTAATCACGAGTTATCGATATTCGAAAATTGATTTGCTGGTTGTCTACACGATTGCCATGTCGGTGTTATGGCTTTTGGCTATTCGGTTTGTTTCGTCCAATCAATTCAGGGTCCACGTCATTCTGCTGCCGTTTTATTTGGTCGCGACTGTTGATCTTTTTCTGGTTTTGAATTTCAACTCGAGATTGACAGCGGCTTACGTGTTTGTTGGGTTGACCAATTACAAGGAGGCGAGCGATTTTCTGCCGACCTATTGGCGGTCCATCAGTATTGCTCTGCTGATTTTCATAGTGTTTTACGGGGTGGGATTGGCGGGGCTGTACAAGCGCAAGTTGTACAGGAATAACGGCATTTTTCTTTTGGTTTTTAGCGCCTTGCTGCTGGGGTATGGTGCGTATTTTTATAAAACCGTCAAAATGAATTCTTTCGGGAAATCTGCGGTCATGGATCTCCTGGCAAAAGATCAAAGCATACCCATAGGTTATTTGTCGCAAATGGGGCTGACTGCAGACTTGTATTCGAACTCGGAGAGATTTATCCAGCGACGTCGAGAACATGAAGTGAACATCACCAGCCAATCGGATCAGTCGAATATTGACACCGTGGTGTTCGTGATTGGTGAGTCATCACGGCCGCACAGCTGGTCGCTCTATGGCTATGACAAGCAAACGACCCCCTATCTCGACAAACAGACAGGGATTTTCAAATTCAAAAAAATGTGTACGACAGCCCCCTATACGTCCTACGCGGTTCCTTCAATCCTGAGTCTTGACCCCATATCGGATTGGGACACTATTGCGTCGACCAAATCATTGGTGGGTATCTATCGTGCAGCCGGGTACATGACGTATTGGTTGTCTGCACAGGAAGTGGATAGTTTTGGCGGAATCATTCCGAACATCGCTGCAGAGGCTCAATACCGTCAATATTTTGAGAGGAGTTACGACGGCGCATTGATTTCGGAGTATGAAAAAATACTGCAGAAAAAAGACACGGAAAAGAAAGCCATATTTATTCATATCAAGGGGAGCCATTTCGAGTATTCACGTCGATACCCGGCAAGCTTCGACCAGTTCAAGCCTGCAACAAACAGCATGAAGGATAAAATTACCGCCGAGTATGACAATACTATCCTGTACACGGACTGGCTGTTGAATGCATTTATTGGTGCGCTGGAGTCAAGCGGGAAAGCGGCTGTTCTGTTTTATGCGTCGGATCATGGTGAGAACATGATGGATGACAGTCAAGGGTTGTTGGGACATGGGATTGGTAATAAACATGATCTCTCGGTGTCGGCATTTATCTGGGCATCGCCCAACATTACAAGTGAGCAATCCCTGAAGCTTTCAAAACTGAAGGACAGGGAGAGTCAGAAGGTCAGCGTATCTTCCTTTCCACATACTCTTTTAAATATCACGGGTGTTTTTACGGATAAGTATAAAGGCTCGGAAGATTTGTTAAGTGATGAGTTCATACCGTCTCAATGTCCACATCTGCTCGGCGCAGGCTATGTTCCATCGTTTGACTTTGACAGCCTTTGAACAGTCCCGATTGAACAACGCCGCAAGGCGTTGTTCAACCCAGGTCGACTGGCCGGTTATTGGCGGGTGGAGGAGGGGGATGCGGCTGTGTTCACAGGGTTTGACTTCGCGTCGCCCTTTCTCAAAAACAACCAGTTTGACGCCTGCAAGCCGTCGAAGTTGATCTTGTAGTGACCATCGGCATAGGTCGCGGGCAGCTTCTTCATTTGCCCCATGATGCCTTGAGTGAACAGTGTCAAACCCTGCGGCGCCTGGAGGGTCAGCGTGCCCTCGAGGGGCTCAACGTAAAAAGGTGTTTTGTCGTTGTCTTGGGGGATGGCCCGAGCACCCAGGGATATCATCAAATTCTGCGACCGACCCAAAGGTGCTTCATCCAGACTTTGCACCACCACGCTGGCGTTGAGGGTCTTCACTTGAACCTGAATGTTGCCCAGGCTGATCGACTCGCCGCCGATCCAGCCGGTAGCGGCCTGGGTGCGCGGCGTGTTGATGGTGTAGACACCTTGTTTCCAGTTGCGCTTGAGTTCACCCGTGTCGGTCGTGGATTCGTTGGCATTGGCGTCCAGCAGCGACTGCCCGGGGTCATGAAACACCTGCGCATTGCTCGGGATAACGCTCTGTTGCAACCAGGGCAATTCCGGTGTCGGCGGCATCGCGATTTCCAGCTTGCCTTTCTCCATGGCAGTGCGCAGTAGAGCAGAGTTGGCCGGTGTGATCATCTGGTTGAACAGGGTGCCTGGCGTCGGCGCAAAGACATAGGTCGTTGTTGCTTCGCGAACGTCTGCGCGGCGATACAGCAAGGCGGCGGCGGGCAGGGTGGCCAGCATTGCGGGGTCGTTATAGGCGTGCCAGTTGCTGGCGCTCATCCCTTCGCCCCCCAGTGGCTCCTGGCTGTAGGCATATTGCATCAGTGCATCCCAGCCTTGGTGGCTGGCGGTGCCCGCGATATAGAGTGGCAGCGAGTGACGGTCTGGCGTCGGGAAGGGCTCGTTGTTCCACTCGGTGACGGTCAAGGGTTTGCCCGCGACCTGGCCGGAGGCGATCCAGTTCACGATGCCGTCGCTGTACAGTGGGTTTTTTTCTATCTGTCCAGCGCCTCCGTAGCTGTGGACGTCGATGACGTCGCCGACGGTAAGGGCGGGCAGGGAATTGAGGCTGTTACCGCCCCAGGTGCTGGTCGTGGCGATGGGGACTTTCACGCCCAGGCCACGCAGGTGCTCGATCATATCGACGTTGAAACGTCGTTCCAGGTCGTTCAGGAACAGCTTGGAGGGACCAGGTTCCCAGGAGCGCCAGGTCTGGTCTGCGGAGAGATTGTGCTGGTTGGCAAAGGCTTTGGCCTCTGCCATGTAGACGCTGTTGTGCTTCGGCACGTTCTTGTCTGGCAACAGTGCGTTGCCAAAGTGGTGGGTGAGGTCGTTTTCGTTGGTGATCAGTACGGCGGCGACCGCCGGGTCGTCTTTGTAGGCCAGGCCGGTGTAGGGGTTCACATGGGTCAGGTAGTCTTCGGTAAAGCGCTTCATGGCTTTCTGAATGGTGAGATTCACATAGGCATAGCCCTTGAGATAGGCAAAGTTCTGCTCTTCTTTCGGCAATTCATCGAAGCCGTAAATGTTGTCCTTTTCCAAAAGAGCTCGCTGGACGTGCATATCGAGCCACACATAAATGCCTTCGTCTTTCAGGCACTTGATCCACCAGTCGATTTTTTTCAGTGACTGCGGGCTCAGTTCCTGGGTGCTGCGCGTGACCCGGCTGTCGCCAAAGATGTTCGGGAGCACCCACGGCGAGTCATGGTGATGCAATCGCACGAGATTGAAACCCAGTGCCGACAGCCGTTTGGCCTGCTGCTTGATGGCATCGTCTGGCGTGCCGAACAGCGTATAGGCCGACAGGTTGGTACCCCAGAAGCGCGCCGGGGTGTTGTCCGCGAATAGCAATTGCTCGCCGGAGGCTTTGACGAATCCGCGCTTGCCGGCAGGTTTTTCCTCGGCATTGAGAAAGGACAGATCGACCGGCGAGGTTTTCCAGTCGAGCTTGTCAGTGGGCCAGCTCTTGGGGTCCGTCAGTCCGAAGCGCTCGCTACTGGTGGGGCCGATCGCCACATCGCCGGAAACGCTCAAGGTGGCGGTGAACTCCTGGCGGCCAGGTTTGATCGTGTTCTTGTAGAAAAAGGCACGCACCTCCGATTTATCGCCCGGTTCAAAGTACACGCCTGCCAGCGCGGGCTCGAAGCGCATGTCGATGCGTCGCCCTTGCGCATTGCCCCAGGACCAGCCGCGGTTGTCGGGCAGCAAAGCGGGCGGGCCCATTTCTCCCGCGAACAGTGAGGGGTCGAAGTTGAAGACGATGCCGCCACCGGACAAGTCCGACTTCATGCTGCGAGCATCCAGGGCAAACTTCCAGGTCAATGATTGCGGGTCTTGCTTCTGAATCTGCGCATTCAAGTCGAAATCCAGCGCGGTGTTTTTACCCGCGAGTGTGTACCGATAAGGTCCGTTGGTCTTGAATTCGGTTTGCAGATACGTCCAGTCCCAGCTCCTCCCGAAGAACGAAAATGTTGTGGTAACCGCCGGGCTGCCACCGCGCATCAGCGTGGGCAGGCCGTTGCGCTCATCCACACTGGCGACCCATCCCGACGCCCAGGTACGAAGGGGCCAGATAGCGAAAAACAGCAGGAACGCGAGCAGTATCCGGGAACGTCGGAGCAATGGGATCATGGGTCTACCTGAGTTGGAGATGGGCGCTCGCCGAGACCGCCGTCGAGGTCTGCCTGAGCCTGCGGGCCATTTGCGCGTAGGCCACGCCCAGTCCGGCTATCGACCAATACACCACGGGGATGACGGTGATACTGCTGACGGTCACGATGGTGATCAGGATCCCGGCCAGTGTCGCCAGGAGTGCACGCCCAAGTCGGCGTGCCTCATCATCTTTGTTGGAGAACGAGCGCATCCCTTTGCGGATGCCAAGCAGAACTGCGGCGAAAAAACACACGAACAGCATCAATCCAATCAATCCCACCGACAGGGCTATGCCGATATAGGTGTTCACGATATCGATGATCCCCTGACCCTGGGTCAAGGACTGCATCTCCGGTGTGCTGCGGTAATCGAATGAGCCCAGCCACGGGTTGCGCTGGATAACGATCATGGCGTTATCGATCAACTGTTGCCGATACGTGATGTTCTCGGCCTCTACCGTGCCGATGAAAGGAAGCAGATCGAGCACTTTTTGTCCGCCCGGTACGACGGCCAGCAACGGAAGGGCGAGAACTCCGGCGAGCGCCAGCAGCATCAGTCGTTTGACGGCCTTGCGACCGGTGCCGATGAACACGACGATCATGACGGCGGTACCGACCCAGGGACCCCGCGACAGCGGCGCGTACAGACCGCCGGCGAGCAACAGCGCGCCCAGGCCTCTTTGCAGCCGACTGCGCACATCTTCCTGCAAGTACAGGTACAGCCCGCTGGCCACACTGATGACGAAGCCCAGTGCAATGGCCTGTCCGGTGGTGACGCTGGCGCGTAATGAGCCGCCGCGAGTCAGGTAAGTGGACATATCCCATTGCATGCCCAAGGCATTGTTCAGCGCGCTGTAGAGCAGCCAGTTACGGGAATATTCGAAGAGGCCAATAAGCGACATCACCATGGCGGCGACTACAAATGCAAACAGAGCGTCCTTGAAGTCGCTGAGGTTCCTCAGCGCCCGGCTGGCAACGTAGTAGGGCAGAAACACTTCGATGAACAGATAGAGCGTCTGGCGCAACGCGTCGGTGACGGTCGTTTCGCGCAAATAGAGCAGGCTTGTCAGCACGATGTTGGCGGCCAACAGTTTGTCAGGCCAGGTGCGTCCGAAAGGGATTGTGTCCGGTCGCCTGCGCAACGCCAGGAAAGCCGGCAGCAGCACAAAAAACGCCAGCAGGCGAACATGGTTAAGGACAAAGAAATAGTTGACCACGCCGAAGCCGGGGATCTCCGCTCCCGATGGCGGCATGAGAAACAGCAGCATGAAAAACAGCGCGACAGGGTTGCGTTCGCGTTTCTGCGCGACGGTCAAAATGATCGCGGCGATGCCGGCGTACAGCCAGAAACTGTGCGCAAAAAAGGCCAGTAGCGTCAATGCGAACCACAGATTGCGCCGACGCGTGAAGTGTCGGGCGGGGATCAGGTCTTCTGCCGGCCGACGCGCCATGAAAAACACAACGCCGGCAAGGACCAGAATGACGATTAACGCTCGTAAGTGCTCAGGCATGGGCGATTGGACTTATTGATTGATGAGCGAAGGCTAGTGGAATGGCCAAATGCGACTATAGTACCTTTCGTGCCATTGAGTCCGGAGTTGATGTTATGTCGCTAGCTGATTTCTCGCCATCATCCCGCCTTCGTGGGCGAGCAATCTCTGCTGGGGTCTGGAATCTGGGGGCTCTGGTTACGTCACAAGCCTTCCGCTTGGGCGGCAACCTGATCATGGCCCGTCTGCTGATGCCGGAGATGTTCGGCATCATGTTGATCGCCATCACCGTTTCGCTGGTGCTGCATTTGTTGTCCGATGTCGGCTTGCGCCAGAACATCATTCAGAGCCCGCGTGGCGACGATCCGGTGTTTCTCAATACCATCTGGACCGTGCAAATCCTGCGTGGCTTTATCCTCTTCGCTTCGACGCTTGCGCTCGCAGCCCTCGCCTGGTTTGCACAGAGCCTCAATCTTTGGGCGGTCGATTCCACCTACGCCGCACCCGAGTTGCCGCTGGTGTTGGCGGTGACCGGTTTCTCGGCAATCATCGTTGGTTTTCAGTCGACGAAAGTCGACCTGGCAGTGCGCGCCTTCCAGCAAAAGAAAGTGGTACTCACCGAGTTTGCCTCCCAGGTCGTCGGGTTGTTGGTCATGCTGGTGGTCGGTTACCTCACCCGGTCCATCTGGTCGCTGGTGGTGGCCGGTCTGGTGCAATCGCTGGTCAACACATTGCTGGGGCATATCTGGTTCGAGGGCCCGTCCAACCGTCTACGGTGGGAACGTGCTGCGCTCGATGAATTGGTCGGCTTTGGTCGCTGGATCTTGTTGTCATCGGCGGTGGGCGTGCTGGCCATGTACGGCGACCGTGTCTGGTTCGGTGGCAGCATGACGGCCAGCGAACTGGGCGTTTACTCTATCGCCGTACTGATTTTGGGAGCCGTTCAGCTTGGGTTGCAAAGGATAGTCGGAGCGGTGGCCCTGCCAGCCTTCAGTGAGGCTTCAAGAACCCATGACACCGCACGGCTCCACGCGTTGTACTTCCGCTTGAAAATGATGTTCGATCTCGCCTGCCTGTTTTTCTGCGGACTGTTCCTGACTGGCAGCCCGCTGCTTATCAGGGTTTTGTACGATGAGCGTTACGCCCAGGCCGGCGACATGCTGGCGATCCTCTCACTCTCCTTTTTCACCATGCGCTACATGGTGGCCAATCAGATCTGGATTGCCTTGGGGCACACCAAATACCAGGCCATGGACAACATTATTCGCGTGGTCTCGTTGTGGGTGCTGGTGCCTTTGCTGCTGGCCATTGGCGGGGTCAAGTACGCGATCTGGGGGGTCGCCCTGCACACGTTCCCTACGCTTATCCTGGTGTTTTACGTGAACTATCGTCTGGGGTTGTTCAGCCTCAAGCGCGAGCTTGTGGTGTTGCCTATGCTTGCTGTGGGGGCTTTGTGCGGGGAGCTATTGACGGGCCTTGCCAAGTGGCTTTGATTTGATCTATCTCTCTTGTTGAATCCATTGCTGTGGCACGACGTCGCCATTGAGGTATTGATGGTTGGCGCCAATAAATTGTGGCCTTGGTGTGTAGTTGAAATTCCAACGCAATCTCGATGTCGTGGAGCTTTGAATCATGAGAGAAACTGATTTGAATACCTCTGTGATGGGGCGCAGGGGCTTCCTTCAGGCGTTTGCCCTATTGAGTCTCGGGGGGCTCGCTATTGGATTTTCCGAAACGGTTGCCCGGCCTGCAGCCGCCAAATCCGAGTTTGTTGTGATCAACGGATGGGTGTTGCCTGCCCAGCATTTTCGGCCAGCAAAATCATGATCAAAGATTACCAATCGCAGAAAGAACTCCGCGATCACTATGACATCTGCATTATCGGCGCAGGGCCGGCCGGCATTACGCTGGCCTTGCGTCTAGCCGGTAATGGGCGGCATGTCGTGCTTATCGAAGGCGGTGGGCACGAGTATTCACCGGCTTCGCAGAACCTCTACCAGTGCCCGTCGACAGGCCTTGAAGTCTACGCACAGGAAACACGCCTGCGCTTTCTGGGCGGTACCTCCAATCACTGGGCGGGACGATGCCGTCCATTCGAGCGCTCGGACTTTGCCGTGGGTCCTCCCGTGCACCTGCCCGGCTGGCCCATCGCGTTTTCCGAGATCGAACGCAATCTGGCGGCGGCCATGGATATTGTCGATCTCCCGCCGAACTCCGGATTCAAGGCAATCAATGCCAACCTGGATGGCCAAGACTTCGAAGCCGATCGTTTCCTGCTCAGCCCACCGACGCGATTTGCACAGAAATACGCCAAGGAGCTCAATGAGACAGAAGGGCTTGATGTCTTCATCAACTGCAACTGCGTCGATCTGGAGTTCGATAGCAAGACCGGCCGCATCGAGACGATCCTCGTCTCGGACTACCAGTTGCATCAGGAGCGAGTCAGGGCCAGTCACTTCATTCTGGCAACAGGCGCGATCGAGAATGCCAGGCAGTTGCTCAACAGTGAGTCCCTGACCGCTGGCGGTATCGTAAAGAAGGACGGATTGGTCGGCAGATGCTTCATGGAGCATCTGAACGTAGAAATGGGCACTTTCATTCTGAAGGACGGGCAGGGTACCGAAGCCCGGCAGTACTTCACGACGGATGCCTTCGTGAAGGAGCACGAATCGGGAAAGGGCAATGTGACGGCCTCGCTTGTATCCGAGGTGAAAGCCTATGGGCGAACGGCGGCGATCAAGGACTTTTTCGAGAATCTCATCTGTGACATCGGGGCGGCGCACAAGATCGAGTTCATTACCAAATTCGATTGCCCGGGGGACGGGGTACTCGGCACGCTGATCGAGCAATTCCCCAACCCCAATAGCCGCATCGCGTTACTCGAAGAGCGCGATGCGTTGGGCATGAAAAAAGTGAACATTCACTGGGAACTGACCCCGGTAGACAGAAATACCGTCAAGTCCATAGGGCTCGAAGTGGCCAAGTGTTTTGCCGACACGGGGCTGGGCTTCGTCAAGCTGGATGCGTGCGTTTATGACGTCGATTTGCCGCTGAAGGTCAATCCCCATGCCCACCATATGGGGACCACGCGGATGGCGGCCTCGCCTGAATTTGGCGTTGTCGACGAAAACTGCAAGGTGTTCGGGGTCGAGAATCTTCATGTTGCGGGCAGCAGCGTCTTCGCTACCGGCGGTGCCTGCAACCCGACGATGCCCCTGCTGCAACTGGCGCTGAGGCTGGCCGATCATCTCAACCAGGAAATGGGCCCCGCGGTGGGAAGGTATTCCGGAACAGGAGAGTTTATCGATTTTCCGAGTTGATTTTTTAGGAGGGGGCTACGCTTAGAGTAGTGGTAATAAAGAATCAGGGTGTATGAACCCTGGCACAGATGTATATCGCTGAATTTGAGGCTGACAGGATGATTGGTCTACTAAAACGCGCTATTGCTCATTACGCCAGAACAACAGGGCGTGGCACCTCACTCTATAAAAAGTTTTGTAAACCTGACGGGTATGAATGGGCCCAGCACATGGGGCGTTGGGGAGGACTGCACTCCGTCGGCAAAGGCGCCTGGATCAACCTGGGGTGCAACATCACCGACCCGGCGATGCTTCGACTCGGTGACAACGTAGGTTTATCCGACTGCACAATATTCGGCCACGATGGCATCGTCCATGTCATCAACGCGCGTGACGGAACGAAGCTCGACTCTGTTGGCGGCGTCGATATCCGTGCCAATTCCTTTGTCGGCCACGGTGCCATCGTCATGCCGCGCGTAACGATTGGTCCTGATTCGGTGGTGGCCGCCGGCGCTGTTGTATTGAGAGACGTTCCGCCCGGGATGGTGGTCGGGGGTAATCCAGCCAGGGTTATCTGTACGATGGAAACGCTGGTGAAAAATATCAAAGAGCGTTGCGCCGAGTACCCATGGATTGACCTGATCGAGAATCGCGACGGTTTGTTTGACCCGGAACTGGAACCGAAGCTGCAGGCGATGCGCGCAGAGTATTTTTTTGGCGAACAACCCAATGGTTAGTGCCGACCTCGATGTATTGGTCGTTAACTACAACACAGCCTCTTTGTTGCAGCCGATGTTTAATGCGTTGCGTCAGTCAAACGACACGCAACGCACGCGTTATCTGGTGGTGGACAATGCCTCTGCGGATAATTCGCTGGAGCGTCTGGCCAGTGTTTGTCCAGAGGCATTGCAACTGGCCAATCATACGAATGTCGGTTTTGGTCGTGCCAACAATCAACTCGTCGAGCACCTGCAAGGCAAGTACGCGTTATTGCTCAACACCGACGCCTTCGTTGCCGCCGATACCCTGAGCAAGACCCTCGAGTACATGGAGGCTCATCCGGATTGTGGGGTTCTGGGCGTTCGATTGGTCGGGCGTGAGGGCGATTTGCAACCCTCCTGCCGCTATTTCCCGACGCCGTTGAATGTCTTCCTGGCACGCACCGGGCTGGAGCGTTTTTTTCCTGGTGTGAAGAAGGTCGACGACATGACCTGGGACCATGACTCGGTACGTGAATGCGACTGGGTGCCGGGGTGTTACTACCTGATCCGACGCGAAGTCATCGACAAGGTTGGCCTGTTCGATCCGCGCTACTTTCTCTATTACGAAGAGGTCGACCACTGCAAACGGGTCAAGCAGGCGGGCTGGAAAGTGGTGTATTACCCGCATACCACCGTGGTGCATATCGGTGGTGAAAGCGCCAAGTCCGTTGACGAACTCAACAGCGCCAGTCGACAAATTCCCAAGCTGCAAATCGAAAGCGAGCTGTTGTATTTCCGCAAACATCACGGTCTGTCCGGGCTGGCCGGGCACATGCTGCTGGTCAGCCTGGGCGATCTGATTCTGGCGCTCAAGGCACTGTTGAAGGGCCGCGGCCGTGCCGCCATCGGGGCATGCTGGCAGCATGCGCGTGTGACCTGGGCGCTGCTGGGTGAAACAAAACTCGCAACCCAACCAACACGGTAGATAAACCATGTTCGAAAACATACGTGCGGACTTGCGTGCATATGCGGGTGATTGGGCCGCCCAGGGTTTCTGGGTGATGTTGGTTTATCGCTTCGGACGCTGGCGCTACGGCGTACGTCCCGCGCCATTGCGCAAAGTGTTTTCCTTTATCTACAAAGTGCTCTTCAAATTCGTGCAGATCATCACGGGCATCGAATTGCCGTGCGAGGTGGTGGTCGGGCGCAACTTCGTCATCGACCATTTCGGCGGCATCGTAATCAGTGGTTATGCGCAGTTCGGCGATGACTGCCGTATTCGCAATGGCGTGGTCGTGGGGCTCAAGAACGTCAACGATCCGATTGCCCCGGTGTTCGGCAACAATGTCGACATCGGCACCGGTGCCAAGGTGCTGGGCAATATACGCATTGGCAACAATGTGGTGATCGGGGCCAATGCCGTGGTGCTGATCGATGTACCGGATAACTCGATTGCAGTGGGGGTGCCTGCGACGATCAAGACCCGGCAGGGCGCACCTGCCAGGGAATGCTCTTGAACGCCATGGCCACCGGCATCGGCGTCGTCGTGATCGGTCGCAATGAGGGGCCGCGATTGCAGCGGTGCCTGGCTTCGCTGCTCGGTATGGCGCAGCAGATTGTGTATGTCGATTCCGGCTCGACCGATGGCTCCGTACAGATGGCGCGCGGGCTCGGCGTCGAGGTGGTCGAGCTGGACATGGCGATTCCCTTCACCGCTGCGCGTGCGCGCAACGAAGGATTCGCCTGTGTGCAACGTTTATTGCCGCAAGTGCGTTATGTGCAGTTCGTCGATGGTGATTGCGAGGTCGTCGCTGGCTGGCTGCCCCGGGCGCAGGCCTTTCTGGATGCGCAACCGCAGGTGGCGGTGGTCTGTGGACGGCGCCGTGAACGTTATCCGCAACATTCGATATACAACTTCATGTGTGATCTGGAGTGGGACACGCCGATAGGCGAGGCCAGGGCGTGTGGTGGCGATGCGCTGATGCGGGCCGACGCCTTCACCTCGGTGTCTGGATTTCGTCCGGACCTGATTGCCGGTGAAGAGCCGGAATTATGTGTGCGACTGCGCGCCAAGGGCTGGAAAGTCTGGCGTCTGGCCGAAGAAATGACCTTGCACGATGCGGACATGACTCGCTTCGGCCAATGGTGGCGGCGCACCCTGCGCGGTGGTTATGCCTTTGCCGAGGGCGCTTTTTTACATGGCGCCACACCGGAGCAGCATTGGCGGCGTGAGTCGCGCCGTGCCTGGTTCTGGGGGTTGGGAATCCCGCTGGCGACGGTGCTTGTCAGCCTGCTGGCGGGATGGTTCGGGCTGTTGCTGTTGTTGGTTTATCCGCTGCAAGTCGTGCGCCTGGCCCGTCGAGGTCAAGCATCGACGGGCAAAAAATGGCGGCTGGCTTTCTTTCTCGTACTCGGGAAATTTCCCGAGATGTTCGGGCAAATAAAGTTTCTATTGAACAGATTCGGCGCCGGCAAGTCGGCGTTGATCGAATACAAGTGAGACTTCTATGAGTGATTGGCTGGCACTGAAAAGCATGTATTCGTTACATGCCGGGTATTCCCCCAGGGCATTGAAAAACAAACTCAAGATGCTGGTGCTGGTGGCGAAGAACCGGGCCGAACTGAAGTTGTTTTTGTCGCGCATGTCGAGTGCTCTGGGCGAGGCGGGTTTCAGGCGACTCGGCGCAGATTGCCTGGGGGTGGTTCATTGGCCCTACATCAGTAAAAGCTGGAGTGCCGGGGACCGACTCGGGGTATTGGCCTCCCATTACGAAGTGGTCACAAAAAGCTGTCCGCAGTTATTGCTCTATGGGCGTGACGACAGGTTGGTACTGAGCGATTTGTCGGCGTTTTCTGCTCATTGTTCCCTGGTTCTGGATCGCCCGATCTGGTTCATGCGCGAAGGGGAATTGGTGCTGAACCTGTTTCAGGAGGATTTGCGCATCGCCTCGATCGCTTTCACCTTGTGTCGTGTGGAAGGTGAGCTTTGCCTGTTCATCGGCGCGGTACAGGGGATACACAAAGGTGTCGAGAGTGAAAAATCCCTGGGCATCTACAGGGACCTGACCAAGGCGTTCGAAGGCCTGCGACCGAGAAGTTTCTTGATTGAAGTCATCAAGTACATCGCGGCCCATATCGGCGTCCAGAAAATGTATGCCGTCGGCGATGGATACCGTCACCATCGTCATCCGTATTTTGGCGCCAGTAAGGCTCAGGAGTTGTTGGCTGATTATGATTCGATATGGTTGGAGCATGGCGCCACCCCGTCGGAGCGCGAAGACTTTTTCGAGATACCCATGGCCCCGTCCCGAAAGCCGCTTGACGCGATAGCCTCAAAAAAACGGGCCATGTACCGCAGGCGATATGAACTTCTGGACAGCACCTTTGCGCAATTGGATCAGGTACTGAAAGGTTGCCCTGCAGCGAATCGCGCTCAAGGTTCCTGCACCACGGCGCAAGTACCTGCCGTCACCACCCTCCGTACTGACCACTAAGCCGGGGTCCCATGCGCATCGCTTATTTCATCAATCAATACCCCAAGGTCAGCCATAGCTTCATCCGTCGCGAGATCCTGGCCCTGGAGCGCCAGGGTTTCGAGGTACAGCGCGTGGCCCTGCGGGGCTGGGATGCCGAATTGGTGGATGCCGAAGACGTGTCTGAACGCGATAAGACCCGCTACGTGCTGCAAGACGGCGTCAAAGGCCTGTTGGCGCCTGCGCTGCAGGTACTGCGCGCCCAGCCGCGACGCTTCTTTTCGGCGCTGGGGTTAGCGCTGCGCATGGGGCGGCGGGCCGATCGCTCCTGGCCTTACCATCTGGTCTACCTGCTTGAGGCGTGCCGCCTGCTCAGCTGGTTGCAGGCGTTTGGCGCCAGGCATGTGCACGCGCATTTCGGCACCAACTCCACCGAGGTGGTGATGCTGGCCAGCGCGCTTGGCGGGCCGGCGTACAGTTTTACCGTGCACGGCCCGGAAGAATTCGACAAACCGCAGTTCATCCATTTGGGCGAGAAAGTACGGCGTGCAGCGTTTGTCGCGGCCATCAGCGCTTATGGACGCAGCCAGCTGTTTCGCTGGGTGGATCATGCACATTGGTCAAAGGTCAAAGTGGTGCACTGTGGACTGGAACAGGCGTTTCACAATGTGCCGGCGGTGGCCGTGCCGTCCGCGCCCCGGCTGGTCTGCGTAGGGCGTTTGTGTGAGCAGAAGGGCCAATTATTGTTGCTTGAGGCCGCTCGCCTCCTGGCGGCACGGGGCGTGGCGTTCGAGATCGTGCTGGCCGGCGATGGTGAGATGCGCGAGCAAATCGAAGCGCTGATCGCACAGTACCAATTGCAGGCCCAGGTGCGAATCACCGGCTGGATCAGCAGCGATCAGGTGCGCGCGGAAATCCTCGCGGCGCGGGCCATGGTCTTGCCGAGCTTCGCCGAGGGTTTGCCGGTGGTCATCATGGAAGCCATGGCCTTGCGTCGGCCCGTTCTGACGACCTACGTCGCGGGCATTCCGGAGCTGGTGCGCCAGGGCGAGAACGGCTGGTTGTTTCCCGCGGGCGACGTCGACGAGCTGGCGGTGGCGCTGGCCGATTGCCTGGCGCAACCTGCCGACGTCCTGCAACGGATGGGCGAGGCGGCGTATCAACGGGTGCTGGAACGACACGATATCGATACCGAAGCCACCAAGTTGGCTCACCTGTTCAGGGCACAAGCATGATCACCTTGTTTAATTGGCTGTTCAGCGGACTGTTGATCCTCATCGTCCTCCCGGTGTGCGTGCTGTTCGTCCAGGTGTTGCTGGCCTGGCTGCCGGCACGGTCGCTGCCGTCGGCGAAATCCTCGCGGCCACGGGTCGCGGTGTTGGTGCCGGCGCACAATGAATCCTCGGTCATCGTCGCGACCTTGAAGACGATTGGGCCGCAACTGTTGGAAGGGGATCGCCTGCTGGTGGTGGCGGACAACTGCTCCGACGACACCGCCGCGCTGGCACGGGCGGCGGGCGCCGAAGTGGTGGAGCGCAGCAACGACCGGCAACGGGGCAAGGGGTATGCGCTGGACTTCGGGGTCCGTCACCTGGCGAGCGCCGCGCCGGACGTCATCATCATTGTCGATGCCGACTGCCAGATCAGCGATGGCTTTGTCGAGCGTTTGGCCACCTGCTGCATCGACTCGGGCCGACCCACACAATCGCTGAATCTCATGCGTGCTCCCGCAGGTTCCGGGCTGAAAGTGCAAATTGCCGAGTTTGCCTGGTGCGTGAAGAATCGGGTGCGCCCGCGAGGTTGGGCCCGGCTCGGTTTGCCCTGCCAATTGATGGGCACGGGAATGGCTTTCGCCTGGCGGGATCTGCCGCTGATCGATCTGGCCAGCGGCCACATCGTCGAAGATCTGAAGATGGGCCTGGATTTCTGCCGGAGCGGCAAACCGCCGCTGTTTTGCCCCGATGCGCTGGTGACCAGTTATTTTCCGCGCAGCGAAGAGGGCCTGACGACTCAGCGTACGCGTTGGGAACATGGTCACTTGGGGGTCATCCTGGGTGATACGCCCAAGTTGTTGGTGGAGTCGATGGCCAAGGGAAACGGGAATCTGCTGGCCATGACCCTGGACTTGCTGGTCCCGCCGCTGGCCCTGTTGACGTTGGCCCTGGTGGCGGCATTGGGTCTTTCATGGCTGGTCTTTCTCCTGGCCGGAATCCTGGCGCCGGCCTTGATCGCCACGACCGGGGTGCTGCTGTTGGCAGCGACCATCCTGCTGGCCTGGAGCCAATTCGGTCGCGAGATCATTTCGTTCTCCGCCTTGATGTATGCGCCGTTCTACGCGGTGAAAAAAATCCCCTTGTACATAGGCTTCTTGCTCAAGCGCCAGGTTGAGTGGGTGCGTTCCAAGCGGGATGACAACTGATGCGCGCCCTGGCCTGGTTGCACAAATGGCAGACGATTATCCGCACGCTGCGCGTGGTCGATGATCATCAGGATGAACAAGGACTGATCGATGCCCTGTCCCGTCCCGAGCGGTCGACAGTGCTGGGGTTCGTCAACGCCCACGCGATGAACCTGGTGGCGACCAACCCCGGCTATTACGCTTCGCTGTCCGCTGCCGACGTGTTGTTGCGCGATGGCTCCGGCATGGCCATTCTCTTGCGCAGACTCGGCCTGGCACCGGGACTGAACATGAACGGTACGGATTTCATTCCGAAAATACTGGCGGCCTATAAAGGCCGGCGCGTGGCGTTCTGGGGCACCGAACAAACGTATCTGAGCAGCGCTGTTCAGCGTAGCGAGGCGCTGTACGCCGTAAAGGTTGTTTCGGCCCACCACGGATTTTCCGAAGTGGAGGCCTATGTCCAGCTTGCCCGGGAGTATCAGCCAGAACTGATTGTTCTGGGCATGGGCATGCCCAAGCAAGAAGCCGTTGCGGCGAGACTGGCGGCCAGCGGAGTGCCTTGCCTGATCGTGTGCGGCGGGGCGATTCTGGATTTTCTCGGCGGTAAGGTCAGCAGGGCCCCCCAGTGGATGCGCCGCCTCGGTTGTGAGTGGGTGTTCAGGTTGATCAGCGAACCCAGGCGACTGTTCACGCGTTACGTGGTGGGTAACCCGATGTTCCTGCTGCGAACCCTGGTATTCCGAGAAAGGGCGGCCAGCTGATTGGCCTGGTGCGGGGTCAATCCGGGGTGGAGGCCGGTGTAAAAACACGCGGCGCAAAAACACGGCGACGAGGCCATCACTGCCTTGCAAAACCCGGGTGTAGCATCTTTACTCCTGTGGGTATTCCCGACTTGTCGGACTATTTGGGTTGAGTGTCTTCATTAACGCTGTGCCAGAAAAATCTCCTCGAATATTTTGATTTCCTGAAAGGGGGCTGGCGGTCGATCGCTCGTTTCGAGTCTTCATCTAGCTACTTGCAAACTAATTTGACCTTCCTCGACCTGTGCCAGTGAGCAAATGAAAGAATATATAGCGTCAAAAATACGCAAGCTCATTTCTCCTTCTTTACGCTTCGAGCTAAGGAGAACCGTGTCGTGGCTGCGGGACATACTAAGTCGGGCATGTTTTTGGCGCTGGGAAATTGTCAAATTCAAACTACGGCAAGAGAGTTCCTTCAACGTCCTCTATATCGGCAGGAAAACCCAGCGTGAATTCGCCAAAGTGCTCTTGGGGACGGACGCGCCAAGCGCGGATAGCCAATTAAAACCCGACCCGTCAAACCCGACGGTTTTGGTCAGTGAAATACCCACTCCCGGCGCATTGCGCGTGCCCCAGTACCTGAGTGCCATTGTGCCGCTGAGCAGGTCACTCGACGAAATCACCGCGAGGTACAACACCGAACTGCGTCGCAACCTGCGCAAGAATCGCCTGCGCTATCGCATGAAACAGGCGCTGAACGACGATGAGATTGAATGTGCGGATCAGCAAATGCTTCAGCCCTATGCCAAGGCCAGGCATGGTTCGGCCGCGGCGCAGATAGACACGCACGAGGTTCGCAGGGTGGCAAAAAATGCCGGCCGGCTTGATCTGGTGCTGCTGGAGGACGACGTTGTCGCTTGCCATCTGGGGTGTGTCATCACCAAGGGAGGCAAACGATACTGGAGCACGATCCGGTTTGGTTACCCGGAAACGGTGTATTCCGACGCCAAAAAACTACGTGAAGTCAATTCAATTACCACCTTCATGGCGCTCGAATGGGCGATTGAAAACGGTTTTGACTATTACGATATCGGCATTTGCCTGGCGCGTCCGGACGATGGACTGCTTGAATGGAAAAGAAGGCGCGGCGGGGATGTCAATACGCTGGGTAACAACGGTTATATGTTTGTTCGACTGCCTAAAGTGGGCACGCCGATATTTCTTTGGGAAACCCCGCTATTTGCAGTCGAAGGCAAAGAGTTGACGCTTCATCTGGGACTGCCTGACGGGCCGAGTGATGAAGAAATTGCAAGTCGCTATCGTGAAATGGGTTTTGGTGGGCTGTCCAAAATATATCTCCATTGTGCCAGGCCGCCACAAGCGTCGCTTCTTGATACCTTGCGCGGTCGTTACAGTCATTTGAAGTCGCCGCCCCGAATGGAATGCGTTATATCCGCCTGAATGGATTCGAAGTAAGTGCAGTTTTATGTGTTGGATATAAGCGCTATTTCGGTATAAGTACATGAGAGTTGAATTCATATGTCGGATATAGATGCAGTCGCAAAGGGTGGTCCGGCGAAGTGGAGTCTTGCTGCGTATAAACACATGTTGAAGACGCGCCTGACACGAAAACCGTCGCTCATGCTGCAAAGTGTCGCCGTCAAGACATGGGAAATTGCCCCCCGTGAGATGGCGATCGCTCCGCCTGCGTTTTTCCTTCCCAACCAGCTCGAGCGTGTGACGGGATGGGCAGGGGATCTTTTTTATCCCTTCGAACATCCCCGCCGCACCATGGAAGGGATCGGCGAGGTTGAACATGGCCCGACGCGTGGCTACCTGCTCAAAGATGCCTGGTTGATCGACGGTGCGCTCTATAAGGGCAATGCCAAATCCTGGCTGTCGCCTCGCTCCGGATGGTTGCCCAGGATTCGCGTGGAAAACGAAATCGATCGCGGCGCGCTGTATTGCACGGCGGGCGGCAATAAATGGTTTGGCTCATGGTTGATGGACGACTGCATCACCTATCCGATGGCCTGCGAAGAAGGCGTGCCGGTGACCACGGCGACGTCTGACAAGCTCGTTTCCACTTCCAGGCACGGCATACTTCACGCCCCCGGCTATGAAGACTGGCTGGGGATGACGCCGGTTCGTTTACGCAATGCGTTTTTCCGTGAACTGGTGATCTTTGACGACCTCAGCCAGAACCGCCACAAGCACCGGCGCTTTCGCGCGATGGGCGACCAGTTGCTGTCCCACGTAAACGCCAGCGCTCACCCCGGGGTGTTCATTCTGCGCGGTGACAAGGGAGAGCTGCGCTTGCTGCGCAATGAGCTGGAACTGGCCGAACGCCTGCGCGACCGCAGGGGTTTTCGCATCATCGATCCGGCGAAATCCGATGTGCCGACCATTGTGGCGGCCTGCGCCGGGGCAAGAGTCGTCGTGGGCATCGAGGGCAGTCATCTGATCCATGGCGTCAACGTACTGCAGCCGGGTGGTTCACTGCTGGTGCTGCAGCCACCTAATCGTTTCCTCTGCTTTTTCAAATACCTGACGGACCGCGACCAGCAAAACTTTGGATTTGTGGTGGGTACCGAAGAGGGCAATGGTTTCAGTATCGACGCCGATGAGGTCGAGCGAACGCTGGACCTGTTCCCGGTAAGCGCATAGTGAGGCTGGCCAGCGAAGCTGGCCACGCCAATCGATCACACCCCTCGCAACTCCAGATCACCCCAGTCTTCAAGCCTGGCTAATAGGCATGCTTGCCGGAGAAGGCCAGCACCGTGCGCGCGAGAATGGTGAAGTCGAGCCAAAGCGACCAGTTGTTGATGTATTCGATGTCCGAATCCACACGGCGGATCATCTGCTCGATATCTTTCGTCTCACCCCGAAAGCCACGCACCTGAGCCAGACCGGTAATGCCCGGCTTGATGTTGTGGCGCGCAAAGTAGTCCGAGATGTCGGGCGAGTATTGCGCATCGTGTGCAATAGCGTGCGGTCGCGGTCCCACCAGCGACATCTCGCCCATCAACACGTTAAACAACTGTGGTAGTTCATCCAGGCTGGTTTTTCGAATAAAGGCGCCCACTCTGGTTTTGCGTGGATCGTTCTTTTCGGCTTGCTTGACGATGCCTTCATCCGGCTGATGGACAACCATGCTCCTGAACTTCCAGATACGAAAGGAATCGCCGCTCCAGCCCATGCGCTCCTGGCGAAAGAACACCGGTCCCGGACTGTCGAGCTTGATGGCAATGGCGACTAACAACAGCACCGGCGCTGCAAATAACAGGATAAGGAACGCGAGGACTTTATCTTCGAGATTCTTCAGAAACAGCCGCAGCCCCATCAGCGGTGTTTCAGACAACGTCAGCACGGGAATCCCGGCAATTTCACGCACACTGTGATTGATCAAGCGCAGCGAAAAGATATCCGGCACCCAGTTCACGGAAATGTGTTTATCGAACAGTTTTAAGTAAACGTCCTTGATGACGTGCGAACCATCCAGGGGCGTCACGAAATACACGGTGCGAATGGCGTGTTGCACGACCAGCTCATCAAGGTCGGAAATATGACCCAGTATCGTCAAGCGTTGGGCACTCTTTGATCCATCCTTTCCCTGATCATCGCTTCCCCCGATCAGGACCGAGCCGACCACCCGTTCACCCAGCCAGGGGTTGTTACTGATTTTCTGGTGAAGGAAGTTGGCCAGCTCGCCCGTGCCGATGATGAGCGCGTTGTCCCGTTGCGCGGGGTGGGCCAGAAACTTCTTCTGTAACTCGCGGGTGGCAAGGTGCAAAAGCAGCTGAGCGAAGTAGCCAATCACAAACAACTCGGCCACCAACAGGCGCGAATATTGTTCGCCGGTTTTAGTTAGAAAGGCCATGGCAACCAGAAAACAAAAAACGGCAGTCCATGCCTTGAGCAACTTGAAGGCTTTGACGGCGAATCCGACATTACTTCGGTAAATCGCATAATGGTCGTAGACGACGGCTAACGCCCCAAGCAGTAACAGGACCATGATGACATAGGCCTGCGAGACGAAGCCGATGTGATAGTTGATCAAATACCACGCGACGCCGGTCACTGCGAGACCATCGAGACCGGCCTGAATAACGATACTGGTGCTGCTTCTTCGCTGAAGTACGGAACGGCTAGTGTTAGGCTCAAATATCATATTTAGACCTCATTGCTGCCCCCCATCGCGCTCACTGATAACGCGACTCAGATCAAAACTGCCCTCGTTCGAGAGCGTTTGCGTGCGCGTCACCAAAAGCTTCCCCCGCTCGTGGTATACCACCTTCTGTCCCGATTGCTGACCTGGGGCCGAATGTGACAACGCGTGGTATCACTTTAGCAGTACGCTGGAATCCTTCACGGAATCGTCGCAGTTTTATAGCACTCATTTGTGAAGGAATCCGCTGGCCGACGGACCGCGCTTGCTCAATGGCCATGCACGGCATGTGCCGCCGGTTCGGGTGGCTTCGTAAAGGGAGGGGAGGCGCAGACAGGCGGCGCTTCGGTACCCGGGGGCGCGGGTCGAATGCCGGGCGGAGGCTAAAGGGGGCGTGGCCCCCGATTTGGCAGCTGAGGTGACTTCACATCCGCCGTCAATCGTTCATGCCGTCTTCAATGGCGATGCCTTGCGCACGCATTTGCTTGATCAATTCAGCACGGGTACCGGGGAGGTTGAGCATGGTTTTGGCGCGCAGTGCCGCCACTTCTTCAGCGCTGTAGGGCTGGTAATCCTCCGGTGTGCTTTTGCCGGCCAGGCCGTCCTTGCGCATCAACCAGTTGAGCAGGTCCGCCAGTTGCGCATTGTTCAATGCAGACTGCGACATGCCTGGCACGCGCACCAGAAACTCGCGGCCACCGGGGACTTTCAGAAAGTTGCCGACAAACCCCGTCATCCGGGGCGTGTCGTTGGCCGCCGATCCCATGCCGTTGCCCAAGTGGCAACCGGCGCATTGCAACTGGTAATTGACGCCAACGCTGTAACCGGCCTCGGCGATGGGCTTTTGCTGTTCTTCATTGCCCGGTGCGTGACGTTGCGCCGGGTTGGGAATGGCGCGGGCATGAGCGAGCGGGACGCTCAGGGTGCAGACGAGACCGAGGAGTAGCAACTTGCGCATTGAGGGGCCTCTCTTGTTTTTGTGGCCTGGAACACGATCGTGAAAAAAACCGCCGATTGCCCGGGCAACCGGCGGTAACGCGCGTGTCAGACCGCCACGCCGCGGATGATCGAAACGGTGCAGTGGTAGATGTGCGATTTGGCGGCCAG
This sequence comes from Pseudomonas sp. MT92, assembly GCF_058792515.1. Lineage (NCBI taxonomy): Bacteria > Pseudomonadati > Pseudomonadota > Gammaproteobacteria > Pseudomonadales > Pseudomonadaceae > Pseudomonas > Pseudomonas sp. MT92. Next base: position 344,881 of record NZ_JBXAFA010000002.1, on the reverse strand, counting down.
GCACCAGTTCACATCGTTGTTGTTGAACGGGCGGTAGGCCGGTTCTTCACTGTCGTTACGGGTACAGGCGCACTGGGCGCAGCTTTGCTTACCGCAGCAATCGTTGTACGAAATGATGTAGTCCTTGCCGTCGGCCGGGTTGCGGCAGGTGCCGATCCAGGTCACTTGCGAGGCTTCGGTGCCCGGTGGGCAGGAGGTCACCGAACCCCCGCAGCAGCTGCACAGAAAGCCGTCGATGGAGCAGTAGCGCCAGTAGTCGCAGCTGTTCGGATCACCGGGGTCACCGGCCTTCGGGTCGGTGGCGGCCAGTGCCTTGCTGGTGCGATCCAGTGGCAGCAGCAAGGGCAGGGCGGCACCGGCCACCATCAGCGAGCCCATGCGTGACAGCAATTTGCGGCGCGAGGTGGTGTCGGCGACACGGCGCGTCGAGCGCTCGAACAACAGATCCAGCAGTTTCATAAACGTCTCCCTGCCTTATCAGTGGCTATGGCCGTGGCTGTGGTCGTGATCGTGGGAATGCGGTTGGGCATTGAGGTACTGCTGCAGCGTGGCGTGCTTCAAGTGTTCGACTTCGAACAGGCTGTCCAGGTGCTCGCGGGAATTGACCAGGCCCTTGGCGCGCAGGGTGCCGGCCTTGTCGATCAGCGCGGCGTACGGCAGCTTGCCGATCTGATAAGTCATGCCGACTTCCGGGCCGACCACGTAGGTGGCGTCTTCGAGTTTGTGTTCGCGGATCAGCGCTTGCTGGGCGTCCATGTCGCCATCGCTGATGAACACCACGTCGAGGCGATCAGCCTGTTCCCTGGCAATGGATTTGATCGCCGGCAGCAGTGACTTGCAGATCGGGCAGGTCGGCGAGAGGAAGAACAGCAGTTGCGATTTTTCACCGGCGTAGCCGAAGTTCACCGGGCGACCCTTACGGTCGGTGGCGGTCACTTGCGGCGCGGCTTCGTTGACGGCCACGCCTTTGTCGACCATCAGTGCGCCAGCCGGGGCCAGGCGGCCGTGCAGCACGCCAATCTGACGTACCAGGCCCATGACGACGAACGCCACGGCCACCAGCAGAACCCAGAGCAGAACGTTGGAAACAATCAAGCCTTCCATTGGATCACCTACCAATCAATTTGAGCAGAAGAGGGGAGTTCGCCAGCAAGCCATCGGCTGCGGCGTAGATGAGCAACGCGACCGCTGCCGCGGCAACCGTTACAAAGCCATCGAACAGCGTCATGTCGCGGGCAATCGGCGTGACGCTGGCCAGCAGCGCCAACACCACCAGCACGCTGTTGCGCAGCAGCAGGACCGGACGCAGCGGCTGCGCCTGGTCCGGGCCGGCACAGCCACAGTCGATGTCGCGACGTCCGCGCCACAGGTTGATGCCAATGGCAGCGGCATACAGCGCCAACAGACTGGCCGCGCTCAACGCGGCCCAGCCACGGCTGACCGGTACCAGCAGCGCGAAGGCGATGGCCAGTTCCAGCAGCGGGACCAACCGGGCGACCGGGCGCACCAGCGAGGCGGGCAGCAGTTGGTAGTCGGCCAACTGCCTGGCGAAGCGCGCGGGTGCTCGTACCTTGTGGGTCGCGGCACTGGCCAGCAACACCGCGATGGCGATGGCGCTGGCAATGATGAAGATCGGATCTGAGTGCATGGCCGAACCTCTTAGTAGCTCATGACCTGAGTCGCGGTTTTTGCGACTTTTGCCATGCTGCCGGTGTGCTGGTTGGTCTTGAGATCGAAAATCTGCAAGCCGCCTTCAACGTCGGTGCCCAGCAGCAGCGGCTTGTCATCGCCGGTGGCCTGCATGCTCCACACCGGTGCCGGTGCTTCCAGGGTCGCGATCTTCTTCTGGGTCTTGAGGTCGTAGGCCCAGATGAAGGTGCTCGGGTCTTCCCACTTCATCGGTTCGTGCGCGTCATGCATCAGCACGTACAAACGGTTCAGCTTCGGCGCGACCGCCATCAACTGCCAGCCGCCCGGGGCCCAACCGGCCTTCTTCTCGGCCTCGGTGACCAGCGACCAGCTCGGCAGGATCTTGGGTGTATCGCCGGAGAAATCCACTGCGCGCACGGTGCCGGTCGTGGTGGTGAAGTAGTAGGTGTCGCCGACGTTGACCGCACGCTCCACCAGTTTTTCCGCGTTGGGGTCGAAGAACGGCGTGCGGTTGCGCGCGGTTTCCTGGCCCTGGTCGTTGAGGGTCACCACCTGCAGGCTGCCGTCGCCGCACAGCGAGGCGAAACGGCGTTTGCCAACCGGGTAGTTGAGCACGCAACCCGGAATCGCGATTTCCGTGGCGACGGCCTTGGTCTGGGTGTCGACCACGGTCACCGAGGTCGATGGGGTGAAGTTGTAGACGTAGACAAAACGGTCATCGCCGCTGGTCTTCAGGCCGTAGCGCTGGGTCAGCGACTCGGCCCGCTTGTTCGGAATCAGCACCTCCCAGGCGGGCGACAGGGTCGAGCTGTCCCACGCGGTCAGCACATCGGTGCGGGTGCCCCGGGTGCCACGGGAGTACCAAATGTCGGCGCTGTAGATCAGCTTGCCGTCATGGCTCAGGGTCGAAGGCGCGGCGAAACCGGTCGGTACCATGCCCAGCACGCGCTTCTGGTCCGGGTCGACCACGGTGACACGGCCGGCGACGAAGCTGTCGAACTCGACATCGACGACGAACGCCCGGTGTGCTTCAGCGGGGAACGGCAACACGGTCTGGCCGATCGTGTCGGCGGGCAGGTCCGCACGGGCACTGTTCAAACCGAGTACAAGCAGGCTCAGGCCTAGCGCTGACTGTACGGAGATCCTGTTTGTTCGCATAAGGGGAACTTCCTGAATTGTTGGTAACGCGGATCGCGGGTGAGTGGGCAGATTCTGACGATTGAATAGTGCCTCGCCCGGCAACCCCGGGAATTGCCCTGCCTGCCAAGTGTTTGTGTATCTGTGCCAGTGTCACTGACACGCCACAACGCCGGGGTATGCGATCCCCTGTGGCGAAAGGTTTGTGCGTCAGGCGAGGGGAAGGGAGAAGGTAAACACCGCGCCACAAGGCGCCTGGTTCTGCGCCCAGATATCGCCCCGATGCCGGCCGATGATGTTCTTGCACAGCGCCAGGCCGATGCCGTTGCCGCTGACCTTGGACGAGAAGAAACCGTCGAACAGCTTCTCCTGCGCCTGGGCCTGGATACCGCGTCCGCAGTCTTCGATACGCACCCGCGCTACGCCCTTCTTGGCGCTGGCATGGATGCGCAGCAAACGCCGCTCTACCGGCAGATCGGCCATCTCTTCAATCGCATTGAAAGCCAGGTTGAGGATCACCTGGCCGATCAGCACCTTCTCGCAACTCACCTGCAGCGGCTCGGGCGAGGTCACGACTTCCACGCGTACCAGGCTCGGGTCGGCGCGCAGGCTGATGAAGTAATGGGTTTCGCGCAGCAGTTCGTTGAGGTCGATCAGCTCTTCGCTCTGCTCCAGCTTGACCACGTAATCGCGCACGCTCTTGATGATCACCGACGCGTGCTCGATTTGCCGCACTGCATTGTGCAAGCCCCAGGCGACGCCTTCATCGGCGTCGGCGTCTTTGCCCAGGCGAATCACCGCGCCTTCGATGAAGTTACGGGTGGCGGCCAGGGGTTGGCTCAGCTCATGGGCGATGGCCACGGCCATTTCACCCATGGCGTTGTAGCGCGCCAGGTACTCGAGTTTTTGCTCGCTGACCCGCCGTGCTTCTTCGGCCTGCACCTGTTCGGTGACATCGCGGAACAGCAGCAGGTGGCCGACCAGATCGTCTTCGATTTCGATAAAACGGCAGGTCGCATCGTGCCAGCGCCATTCGCCGTCACGCCGTTGCACTTGGTAGTGCACGCTGAAGGGCGCGTGGTCCGGCGTGACGTTGGCCAGTTGTTGCAGCAGTCGCTGACGCGAAGGTTCGTCGCACCAGGCCAGGAAATTCTCGCCGAGCAGGCGGTGCACGTCGCTGTTGAGCAAGTGTGCGGCGGAGTCGCTGAGAAAGCGGATGTCCCCCTCGGGCCCGAGCACCGCCACGCCTTCGGCCAGGTCTTGCATGAAGGCCTTGAGTCGGCTTTCGAAGCGCTTGAGATCGCGCTTGACCTTGTCCTCCCTGGAGATGTCGCGGAACTGCACCATCAGCACATCGCGATCTTCAAGGTGCACCAGGGTCGCCACCGCCTCGGACAGAATTTCCAGCCCTTGCTTGGAGCGATAGCACCACTCGATGGCGCGCTGCCCGGTGCGCGCGGCGCCTTCGAGCCAGCGCAAACCCACCGAGCGCCGGTACTTCGGTGCATCGCGGGTCATGTCCGGCGCCTTCAGCGGGGTCAGTTCCTCCAGGGTAAAACCCAGCGCCGCCAGGGCGGCGGCATTGGCCCAGAGAATCTCCTTGGTGTGCGCATCGTGAAGAATGATGCACAGCGGCATGGCTTCGATCAGCGCATAAAAGTCGTTCGGTTTTGGCAAATACATCACACAGCCCTTGGCGGCAGAGGGTTCTGATCGGCGAAGTCAGAAGTATGGCTTTTTATACCGGCTCGCGCCCATCGATGCGCTCAGAGGTAACCGGTGTCGGCCTAGGGGTTTTCTTTAGTCGGTGGGCTGCACGCACCAATAGTTGCGCCGGGGTGGGGTTTTTACACTGGACCGCAATGCAAGGGTGAGCACGCCAATCCCTGTAGGAGCGAGAAACTGCCGCCCTGCCAACAATAAGCACAAACGGAGAAAGCCCATGCTGCGTTCAGCGGTCGCGCAACAAGACGCTCTGCCAGGCGTTGACCAGAATGTCGTCGAGAGCCCTGCCTTTGCGCAGGTGCTGGAAGAAGTACGCCAACGCCGCAACGAGTTCGACAGCCTCTCCCACGTGCCACGGGACATGATCGAACGCTTCAAGCAGGTGGGCATCTACCGCGCCGCCACGCCGAAATGCTACGGCGGCGACGCCCTGGCGCCGGCAAAGTTTCTGCAAATGATCGAACGTATCTCCGAAGCCGACGGCTCCGCCGGCTGGGTCGCCAGCTTCGGCAGCGCCGGGGTCTATCTGGCTGCATTACCACCAGAAACCCTGGCTGAAATCTATGCCGATAGCCCGGACCTGGTGTTCGCCGGCGGCCTGTTCCCGCTGCAGCCCGCCGAGGCGGTAGAGGGCGGTTGGCAGGTCAACGGCACCTGGAAATTCGCCAGCGGCTGCAAGGGCGCCGACTTGCTCGGTGTGGGTATCGGCGCCGCAGGCGGCAAGCCGCGCACCGCCGTATTCCGTCCGGATCAGGTCGAAATCGTCGAGAACTGGGACGTGGTCGGCCTCAAAGGCACCGGCAGCCATGACCTGCGGGTGGCCGACAAGCGCATTGATGAGCGCTGGACCTTCATCCGTGGCGGCGCCGCAACCATCGACGAACCGCTGTTCCGCTACCCATCGATTGCCTATGCCGCGCAAGTGTTGGCGGTGGTCAACCTGGGCCTGGCCCGTGCCGCCCTCGACGAAGTCAGCCGCATGGCCGGTGGCGGTGGCATCACCGGCGCGCCAAAACTGGCCGACCGCGCTTATGTACGCATCGAGATCGCCAAGGCCGAAGCCAAACTCAGCGCCGCGCGTGGTTTCTTCTACGGTGCCACCGAACAGGTTTGGCACTCGATCCTGGGCGGCAACCCGGTCACGCCCGAGCAGACCAGCCTGCTGCGCCTGTCGGCGATCCATGTTTCCCAGGCCGGGGCCGACGTGGTGCAAAGCGCCTACAGCCTGGCCGGCACCACCGCCATCTACCTGCGCCATCCGCTGCAACGCTACCTGCGCGACTCGATGGTGGTGACCCAGCACGCCTTCCTCAGCGAAGGGCTGTATGACGGCGCCGGTTCGGTTTTCCTCGGCGTGCCGCCGTTCCCGGGCTACATCTGACCCTTTTTTCAGAGCCTCCATTTCAAGGATCAAAACCCATGACCCAGACCACTCAAGAACCCTTGCGCGTCGTCTTCTGCATCGGCATCACCCAAAACTTTTTCGACCTGCCCACCGGCGAAGGCCTGAGCGTGTGGAAAGGCTTCAGCCAGATGATGGGCTCCCTCGGCGCCATGCCCGGCATCACCGTGCTCGGCGCCATGGATGACGATCGCTTGATGGTCGGCCCGTCCACCACCTCGCCCTGGACCGTGTACATCATGGCCGATGTCGACTGCCACCAGTCGGTGATCGACGCCTGCAACCTGTTCCGCACCACACCGGTCGGCGAGTACAGCCTGTGGCGTTACGCCAGGGTCGAAGCGCGCATTGGTCGTCCGCTGACCATTCCCGACGCGGCCAGGGTGTAAGCCATGGACGAGGCCTTGCTGCAACGTCTGGCGACGCTCGAAGGGGAAAGCGCGGTGCGTCGCTTGATGGCGTGCTACATGGACCTGTGCGATGTGCCGAGGGCGGTGACTGAGGTCAGCGAGCTGGCCCGGTTGTTTACGGTCGATGCGATCTGGGAAGGGGTTGGCAGTGTCACCGCACAGACCTTTGGCCAGCACCAGGGTCGTGAAGCCGTGGCCGCGTTTGTCGGCGGTTACCTGCCACCGTCGGAGCACTTCCGGCTCAACCTGCATTACCTCACCAGCGAGTCGATCGTGGTCGACGGCATCACGGCGCACGGGCAGTGGATCATGCAGCAGATCTCCACCTACGCCGATGGCCGCTGCGAGTTGTTCGGCACGCGGCTGAACATCGATTTCCGCTGCGTTGACGGTTGTTGGCTGATCGCGCATTTCCGTACGCAACGGCTGTTTAACAAGGAGCTGAGTGCATGAGTACGTTCATCAGCGAATTCCTCCTCGGCGGCAGCGGCAAACGCGTGGCCATCAAGGACTCCATCGACATTGCCGGCCACCCGACCCGCTCGGGCAGCCGTGCCTTTGCCGACGCACCCGCCGCAACCAAAAACGCCGAGGTAGTGGACGCGATCATCGACGCGGGCTGGCAGATTGTCGGCAAAACCAACCTGCACGAACTGGCCTTTGGCGTCACCGGTATCAACGACTGGACCGGCACGCCGATCAACCCGCAAGCCCCTGACCGGGTGCCGGGCGGTTCCTCCAGCGGCTCGGCTTCGGCGGTCGCGGCGGGCCTGGCGGACATCGCCATTGGCACCGACACCGGTGGGTCGGTGCGGGTGCCGGCGGCGTGCTGCGGGGTGGCCGGACTCAAGCCGACTTATGGGCGTGTCAGCCGCATCGGAGCGCATCCACTGGAATCCAGTCTCGATTGTGTCGGTCCGTTTGCCAGAAGCATGGACGACCTGATCGCGGCGATGCAGGTGATCTGCCCAGGCTTCAACGTACAAGGCTTGCCCGGTGACGGCATTAAAGTCGGCTTCCTCGACGTGGCTTGCGACGCCCATCTTCAAGCCAGCCTCGGTGCCGCCGCCGACCGCGCCGGCTGGCGTCGCAGCCACCTGCAATTGAGCGAATTCGAAGCAGCGTTCACGGCCGGCCTGACCGTGATCAATTTTGAAAACTGGGCCGCGTTCGGTCATCTCACCGGCAAGGGCCTGATCGGCGCGGATGTGGAAAGCCGTTTGCTGGCCGCCAGCCGCACCACTGGCGAAGAACTGGCCCGGGCCGAAGCGGTGCGCAGCCGGTTTACCCGGCAGGTGGATGCGGCGCTGGAAGACTTTGCAGTGCTGTTGTTGCCGACGCTGCCGACCTTGCCGCCGACCCTCAGCGAAGCCCGCGCCGGCAGCAAGGCCGTGGCCGGCATGACCCCGCTGGTTCGGCCTTTCAACCTCAGCGGCCACCCGGCGCTGACGGTGCCCGTGGAACTCGATGGCGGCGGGCTGAAAGTCGGCCTGCAAATCGTTGGCCGCAAAGGTCAGGACGAGCTGGTCTGCGCCTTTGGTGCGCAACTGCAAGCCTCAACAAATCAATCATAAAAAGAAGCCATGAGGAGAACCGCATGAGCACTCATGAATACCGGCTGATCGCATCGACGAAAAGCCCCGAAGATCTGGTCCGGCACGACCGCGTCGATGTCTCGCTGTACAACGACCCGGCGCTGTTCGAAGCCGAACTGGAAATGATTTTCTACCGCACCTGGGTGTGGGTCGCCCACGAAAGCGAAGTGCGCAACGCCGGTGACTTCAAGACCGCCACCATCGGCCGTCGCCCGGTGATTGTCGTGCGCGACAAGAAAAACACCATCAACGTGCTGGAAAACCGTTGCCGGCACCGTGGCGCTACCGTGTGCGAAAAGCACAAGGGCAACGCCACCGGTTTCACCTGCCCGTACCACAGCTGGTCCTACGGTCTGGACGGCAAGCTGCGTGCGCTGCCGTATCCGGATGGTTACGAAGGCGTCCTGGAGAAATCCGATCTGCCGCTCACCAGCCTGCGCGTCGAAAGCTATGCCGGCATGATCTTCGCCAGCTACAACGAGCAGATCGAACCGCTGGAAGACTTCCTCGGCGGCGCCAAACACTGGATGGACCTGTTCATGAAGCAGGGCGCCGGTTACCCGATCAAGACCCAGGGCGAACACAAGTTCAGCTTCAAGGGCAACTGGAAGATTCAGCTGGAAAACACCACCGACGGCTATCACTTCCCGATCGTGCACAAGTCGTTTATGTCCTCGGTGGATGAAGAAACCTCGGAAATGCTCTCGTTCATGACCGACGAGCAAGCTGTCACTCACGCCCTGGGCAACGGTCACAGTGTGATGGTGATGGTGCCTGAGCACGTCGACCTCGATCACGACGACGGCACCGAACAACTGCAAGAACGCTTCGCCCACGTCACCGAAGAGCTGTCCAAGACCCTGCCGCCCGAGCAGGTTCGCCGCATCGTGCGTTCGCTGCATGGCGCCGGGTTCAACCTGAACCTGTTCCCCAACGTGGCGATGTCGATGTCGTTTTTCCGCGTGCTGCGCCCGGTGACGGTGACGGAAACCGAAATCCGCCACGTGGCCCTGGGCATGGACGGCGGCCCGGAAATCGCCAACCGTGAACGCATGCGTATCCACGAACACTTCCAGGGCCCGTTCGGTTTTGGCAGCCCCGACGATGCCGAGGCCTGGGACCGCGTGCAGCGCGGCTCGTATGCCGGCGTCGACGCGCCGATCCTGGTCAACCGCGGCCTCAATCGCGAAATCACCGCTGAAAACGGCGACAAGGTCAGCCACGCCACCGACGAAGGCGGGATGCGCGGTGCCTACGACATGTGGAAAAGGATGATGAGCCAATGAGCAATCACGACACCCTGAATGGTTTTTCCGGCCCGCTGGCCCAGGCCATCGAATTCATCTGGCGCGAGGCCGAACTGCTCGACCACAAGCACTACGCCGAGTGGGCGACCTTGTGGAGCGACAGCGGCCAGTACATCGTGCCGATCGACCCGGACACCGAGGACTTCGAAGCGACCCTCAACTATGCCTACGACGACGCGCGCATGCGTGACTTGCGCATCGAACGCCTGACCGCCGGCTACTCGCCGTCGGCGGTGGACGCGGCCAAAACCATCCGCACGGTCTCGCGTTTCCGTCTGGTGGAAGCGGCCGGCGACCTCGTCGAAGTCAACTCGGCGCAGGTGCTGTACGCCTACAAGCGCGGTGTGCACACACCGTTCGTGGCCGACCTGAACCACCGTATCCGTTTCACCGATGGCGTGCCGACCCTGGAGCGCAAAGTGGTGCGGCTGATCAACTCAACCGACAGCCTGAGCGCGCTCGGCTTCCTTTTGTGAGGGCAACAGCATGAGTCGAGTAGCCCTTGTCACAGGTGCCTCGCGCGGACTGGGCGAGTGCATCGCCCGCCGCCTGCATGGGGCGGGGTATCGCGTTGCGCTGGCCGATGTACGCCTCGACGGCGTGCAGCAACTGGCCGCCGAACTGGACGGCAGCGGCGCCACGGCCGTGGCCATCGAACTGGACGTGCGCAGCAAGGCGGATTTTCAGCGGGCCCGTGACCTGCTCGCCGAGCGTTGGGGCGGCACCGATATTCTGGTGAACAACGCTGGCGTATCGAAAGTCGCGGCGCTGATGGACATCACCCCGGATGAATTCGACGAGTCGATGGCGATCAACCTGCGGGGCACTTTTGTGGCCTGCCAGGTGTTCGGCGCGCATTTCGCCGAGCGCGGCTTTGGCCGCATCGTCAACATCGCCAGTCTGGCCGGGCAAAACGGCGGAACCGCCACCGGCGCGCACTATGCGGCGGCCAAGGGTGGCGTGGCGACGTTGACCAAGGTCTTTGCCCGCGAACTGGCGCCACAAGGCGTGACGGTCAACAGCATTTCGCCCGGTCCCCTGGACCTGCCGGTGGTGCGCGAAACCGTGGCCCCGGAGCGCCTGGAACAGATCCTGAAAATGATCCCGGCCGGCACCCTCGGCGACCCTGCGTACATCGCCGACAGCGTGCTGCTATTGATCGCCGACCACGCAACGTCCGTAACCGGCGCGTGCTGGGACATCAACGGTGGCTTGTTCATGCGCTGATCTCATGGTGCCAATGACCCTGTAGGCGCTGGCTTGCCAGCGAAGACGCCCTGACGGGCGATGCATGACTCAAGGCCGCCATCGCTGGCAAGCCAGCTCCTGCCGGGGGCTGTGTTTAACAAGAAATTAAATATTCAGGTGACCCAATGATGAAGGTGAAGATCGAAAGGATCGTCGACGAAGCGCTGGATATCCGTTCCTTTCGCCTCGTGCGCAGTGACGGCCAGCCGCTCGACACCTATGAGCCGGGTGCCCACGTCGACCTGACCGGGCCGACCGGGGTAACCCGCCAGTATTCCCTGTGCAGTCCGCCGCAGGACTGCCGTGCCTACCTGGTAGCGGTGAAGAAAGAGCCGCAATCGCGCGGGGGTTCGCTGGCGCTGCACGAGCAGGTGGAAGAGGGCATGGAGCTGGAAATGGGGGCGCCGCGCAACCTGTTCCGTCTCGACCCGAACGCCACCGAACACGTGCTGTTCGCCGCCGGTATCGGCGTGACGCCGCTGCTGAGCATGGCCTATCGATTGGCGGAAAGCGGCCAGCCATACCGACTGCATTACTTCGCCCGCTCGGCCCGGTACGCCGCGTTTACCGAACTGCTGGCGACGAATTTTGCCGACCACGTGGAATTCCACTATGGCGTCGAGCCGGGGGATCTGGACGGCGCATTGAGCGAGTGCCTGGACCGCGCCGGCAATGCCGCCCACGTCTACACCTGTGGCCCGGCACCGTTTATGAGTAAAGTGGTGGAAGTGGCGGCGCGCAGCCGTTCGGACGACGCCATACACCTGGAGCACTTCGCGGCGGACCCGGCAGCCAACAGCGCCCCGGCCGGCAGCTTCGAAGTCGAACTGGCCAGCTCCGGCGTAGTACTGCAAGTACCAGCCAACTCCAGCCTGGTCGACGTATTGCAGGCCCATGGTTGCGACATCGACACCGAGTGCCGTGAAGGCATCTGTGGCACCTGCATCGTCGACGTGCTCGACGGCGTGCCGGAGCACCGTGACCACTGCCTGTCGAACAAGGAAAAGGCTTCGAACAAACAGATCTGTGCCTGCGTTTCCCGGGCACTTTCCGCTCGTCTGGTATTGGACATCTAAACGCTTTCTTCACTGGAAAGCTGACACCGGAGCCGGTTGAATGGCGCCTGGCTACCATTGAGGGAGGCGATGGCAGGAAGACGAAACACGTTTACCGAGCCGCTCGACGAAGCGGCCGGAAATAACAACAAAATAGTGAGGCTTTGCGGACATGATTACAGCATCGGCGGTGCGCAATGAGGCGTTCGAAAGTTGGTTGAGCCAGGTGAACCAGGCCTGTGGGCGCTTCGATGCCCGCGCGCTGGACACCGGTTTTTATGGCGAGCTGGCGGAGTTTCACAGCGGTGCGATCAAGCTCAGCGTTGTCGATATGGCGCACGTGCACCTGTATCGCACCAGCAAGGATGTGAGTGTCAGCAGCGACGGGCATTACTACGCAGTGTTCCAGATGCGCGGCAACTCGCAGCTGGAGCAGGGCGACAACCGCGCGCAACTGGGCTGTGGCGACATCGCCCTGATCGACGCCTGCCGCCCGAGCGACATGACCTACCACGAGGACTCCCGACAGCTGTCGCTGATCCTGCCGCGCCAGGTGGTTGAGCGCGGCTCGCATTTCACGGCGGTCAATTGCGCTACACGCATCGCCGCCAACAGTCCCCTGGCCGCAATGGCCAACAAACTGGTACTGGAAACTCGCCAGCAGGAAGGGCTGGACATGCAGCAAAGCGAAGCCGTGCTCGACGCTCTGGCCAGCCTGCTGTTGCCGGGCATCAGCGCTCACGACGGCGGTAGCGACGCCCATGAACGGCAGTTTCGCAAGATCATCGCCTTTATCGACCAGCACATCAGCGACGAAGAACTCTGCCCGGAACTGATTGCCCGCGAGGTGGGCGTGTCGGTGCGCGGCCTGTACCGCATGTTCTCCAAGCGCGGCCTGGTGGTGGCGCAGTACATCAAGCACCGGCGCCTGGATTTCTGTGCGCAAAACCTGCGGCGCAGTGATGTCGAGCAAAAGCTGTCGGCACTGTGTTACGCCTGGGGTTTCTCGGATTCGAGCTACTTCTCGTCAGCCTTCAAATCGCGCTTCGGCGTGTCGCCGGGTGCTTATCGCAAGCGCTATAGCCAGAACTGACTCGGCGTTATCGTTCATCGCTAGCAGGCTAGCTCCCACAGGGGTTCTGCGGTGCGCACAAATCCGGTGTTCACTGCAGACCCAATGTGGGAGCTAGCCTGCTAGCGATGGCGGCCTCATGACCGCCGCCATCCCTCAATGCCGCACCGGCTCATCCACCGGCAAATGCAGCACCTCGCGAACCAGCATGGCGATGCTGGTCACGCCCATCTTTTCCTTGATCTTGGTGCGGTGCACATCGACGGTTTTCACGCTGATGTTCAGCTCCCGGGCGATCACCTTGCTGGCCTTGCCGTCGATCACCAGCATCAACACTTCACGTTCGCGGCTGGTCAGCAGCGAAAGCTTGCCTTGCAGGTTGCGGCGCTGCTCCTGATCGGCCTGGGCGTGCACGGCGGTCTTCAGCGCTGCCTGGATACGGTCGATCATCTGCTGCGGGTTGTAGGGCTTCTCGACGAAGTCCAGCGCGCCATTCTTCATGGCATTGACTGACATCGGAATGTCGCCATGGGCCGAAACGAAGATGGTCGGCAAGGTGCTGCCGCGCTGGTTGAGGATTTCCTGTAGCTGAAAACCGCTGGTTTCCGGCATGCGCACGTCCAGCACCAGGCAGGCCGGTTGCTTGGGGTCGTATTGGTTGAGGAATTCTTCGGCGCCGGCAAAGCACTGCGCCTTCACGCAGACCGACTCCAGCAACCAGGCCAGCGACGTGCGCAGGTCTTTGTCGTCGTCAACGATGTAAACAATCGGTTTGCGGGTTTCCATCAGGGGCTGCCACGAGAGTTTCTAATTATTGTTTTCGCACGCGAGCACGCGCGGCGCTTTTTGGCTCATCGAGTCAGAGCCAATACGCAGAATACCCACTGTCACCGGTCATGACGATAAAGAAACCACCTAGTCGACTAGCGGAAAGCCCACCTCGGCATGGGGATCGTCAGAATGGTTGTGCCGTGTGCCGGGCCTTAGTCTTGTTCCATCACCTACGGGCCGCCGGATGGCGGTCCTCCCGAGAGGAGGGGCATCGACATGGCCGACCTGAGCCAGCAGCAAATCGACTTTCGCAACGCCATGGCGCAGCTGCCTGCGGCGGTGAACATCATCACCACCAACGGTCCTGGCGGCCGCTGCGGTATCACCGCCAGCGCCGTGTGCTCGGTGACGGATTCGCCGCCCACCGTGCTGGTGTGCGTCAACCGCAACAGCGCCACCCACGATGTGTTCCGCGCCAACGGCCACTTGTGCATCAACGTGCTGTGCGGTGAACAGGAAGAGCTGGCCCGCCACTTCGCCGGCATGACCAAAGTGCCGATGGCCGAGCGTTTCGCCTGGGACCTGTGGGACGACGGCGCCGCCGATGTGCCGGTGCTGCGCGATGCCCTGGTGCAGCTGGAAGGGCGAATCAGCGAGTGCAAGGAAGTGGGCTCGCACTCGGTGATGTTCGTCGAGCTGACGAAGGTGGGCGTGCGCGAACCACGGGACAGCCTGGTGTATTTCAACCGCCTGTTTCATCGCGTGGAGCATGCCGGGGCGCATTGCTGATCATCGCGCGTAAGCAAGCTCGCTCCCCCCCTGAATTTTGGCGTGACACAGATTCTGTGTTCACCCGTGAACCCTGTGGGAGCGAGCCGGCAACAGGCGGCGTTCCGACGATGACGGTCTGTCAGGCACCACCGATGTCAAATGCGGAAGCTGCCCACCAACTGATTCAGCCGCGCAGCCTGTTGTTCAAGCTCGGTGCAGGCCCGCAATGTCGACTGAAGATTCTCCACCCCTTGCTGGTTCAGGGTGTTGATCTGCGTGATGTCGACGTTCAAGGCTTCGACCACGGCGGTCTGTTCCTCGGTAGCGGCGGCGACGGATTGGTTGACGTTGTCGATCTCGCCGATGCGTAGTGTGACGCTGCCCAGGCGTGTGCCGGCGAGGTTGGCGATGTTGACGCTTTCTTCGCTGTGCTGCTGGCTTTCGGTCATGGTGATCACCGAGTCCCGTGCGCCTACTTGCAGCTCTTCGATCATCTGCTGGATCTCCAGCGCCGAGGCCTGGGTGCGTCCGGCCAGGCTGCGCACTTCGTCGGCGACCACCGCGAATCCACGGCCCGCTTCACCGGCTCGCGCCGCTTCGATCGCCGCGTTGAGCGCCAACAGATTGGTCTGCTGCGAGATGCCCTTGATCACTTCCAGGATCTGCCCGATGTTCACCGTCTTGTCGTTGAGCACCTCAATGTTGGCGCACGAGGCACTGATCTTGCCGGACAGTTCGTTCATCACTTCAATGGTGCGCTCCACCACCTGGCGACCGTCCTCGGCCTGTTGCCGCGCGGCGGAAGCCTGTTGCGAGGCATCGGAGGCGTTATGGGCGATTTCCTGGGCGGCGGCGCCTAGCTGATTGATCGCGGCGGCCACGCTGTTGGTGCGGGTGGACTGATCGTCGAAATTGCTCAGCGACGAATTGGACGCGTCCAGCACCCGTCGCGCCCCCTCGTTGACCCCCAGGGCCGCCGACGACACCTCGCGAATCGAGTGATGAATGCGTTCGACAAAGCGATTGAACGCGGTGGCCAACTGGCCGATCTCATCCCGGGATTGCACGGCCAGGCGACGGGTCAGGTCGCCTTCGCCGAGGGAGATGTCCTCCATGACCCGCGTCAACATTTGCAGGGGGCGGGTGATGCGTTGCGCGGTGTACCCGATCAACAGCAGGCCGAGCAGGGCCGAGCCGCCGCCCAGCAGCAGTTCCAGTGCGGTACTTTTTACGCCCTGGGCATCGAGTTGCTGTTGCAGGGCTGTCACCGGCGCCAGTAACACCTCCTGCGGCACACCCACCAGCACCCCCCACGGCGCAGCACTGGCAATCGGTGACAGCGGCTCCAGGACCTTGATCTGCTGCGTGTCGACAAACACCTTCGGCTGGCCCTGGCGCAACGCGTCCATGACCTCGGCATTGTCCATCGGTTGACCCAGGCGACTGACGTCTTGGCTGTTGGCGGAGATCACGCCGCGAGGGCTGACGATGCTGATCTGGCCGTGGCCGTCGAACAATTGCAGCGCACTGGCTTGACTGTTCTTCTGCAACGCGGCGAGGTTGATGTCGAGGCCGACGACGGCGATGACGTTGCCGTTTTCCAGCAGCGGGAAGGCGACGCTGGTCACCAGTTTGCGGCTGCCGGAGGCTTCGTCGAAGTAGGGCTCCAGAACGCACGCCTGACGGGTGTCGCGGGCACAGGTGTAGAAGGCGTTGTACGGTGCGCCGCTGGGGCCTGGCTCGGTGTTGGCGAGCAGGCCCTCGTCGCCGATCACCGCTTGCAGTTCGCCGGGTTTGCTTTGCACCCAGTAGAGCGAGAAGCGTCCGGTTTCGTTGCTGCCCAGCTCTGCCTGATTGGCGAAACCGGCGTCGGCACCGTCCAGGGCGTCCGGCTCGAAAATGACGTAAAGCCCGAGCAGGTCGGGCTTGTCGATCAGGGCCTGGTGAAGCTGGGTGTTCAGCGCCTGGCGAAGTTGTGGGCGGGTGAGGGTCCCTTGACGCTGGAGTTGCCTCAGATACAGCAAATACCGCGACAACCCCTGGCCAAATTCGTGGGTCTGCATGAAGGTGCGTTGCACCTGCATGGCCTGCACTTTGCCCAAGGCCTGCATGTGTTCCCTGGCCGCGTCGGCGAGCATTTTGCCGCTGGCCTCGGCCACTTGCTGGCTGCTCTGGTGAGTCTGGTACAGCGACAGCCCCATCAGCAAACCCACCACCAACAGCAGGCAGAGGCCGGCGAGCAGGGTGATTTTGCTCTGGATCGTGAGGAATATTTTCTGCATGGGAAATGCCTTTTTCCTGGTGGCGAAACCGATCCCCTGTAGGAGCGAGCCTGCTCGCGATGGACGTCAACGATGACGCGGGCTGTCTGAATGCCCGTGGTGCTCGGGCCTCCATCGCGAGCAGGCTCGCTCCTACAAGGTTCGCGTCAGAACGTCGTGGCGAAAATCACCTGGCTATAGAGATTCCTGTCGTTGTTGCCCAGTTGCGTACCGCCCTGATCGGCACTTTTGTCCGGCTGGAACAGGCCAATCAGTGGCATCACCGTGAGGTGATCGTTGAGGTGCCACTCGGCGTACAGGTCCACTTCGTGGCCATCGGTGTTGCCCAGGTCGCGGTCGATGGTGTCGTAATTGAAGTACATCGCGCCGACGTTCAGGTTCTCCAGCGGCGAGACGGTGAACTTGAGTTGCTGGATGCGCGAGTTGCTGTTGAACGGGCCGGCGTAGTTGCCCGCCACTTCACCCTGGAACCAGGTGCCAAAGCCGCGGCTGAAACCGTAGAACAGGGTGTCGTAGCCTTCCGAGAAACGGCTGTAGCGGTAGCTGGCATAGGGCTTCCAAGGCGCGTCGGAAAACGTCCAGCCGGCTTCCAGGTACCAGGCGTCTTCGTTGGCGGCGTGGGGTTTGTCCTGCTTGGCATATTCGCCGGAGAGGAACAGGTCCTTGACCCCGGCATTGCCCGTCGCGCGCAGGCTGTAGGTTTTCATGCCGTCGCGCTCCAGTTGCGCCGGGGAGGCGTACTGTTTGTCGACGTTGGTGGTGTCGATATAGGTCAGGCCGACGGTGCCGGCGTCGGCCACGTGTTCCAGGGTGCCGACGTACATTTCGGCCTTGGCCTGGGCGCGGTTGTCGGATTTGAGCCACATCAGGTCGCCCCGCCAGCCTTCCTTGCCACCGATACGCAACACGGCGGTTTCGTCGAACGCCTTGCGCGCGGCCAGCCAATAGGCGCCGCCGCGATTGAACTCGCCGTCGGCCAGGCCTTTGCCCATGTTCAGCGCGTCACCATCGATCAGAAAACCGTCGCCAACCACGATGTTCTGGCGGCCGAACGACAGGTCGATGCCGTCCGCGCCCAGGACCGGAAACAGATTGCCCGAGCGCCAGCCGAGGTAGGCGTCCTCAAACTTGGTGGTGCGTTCCGTACCGTCGCTGAAGCCGGCGGCATCGCCGTCGCCCCAGGTGCCGGAACTGAGCAGATTCGCCGCGCCGTAAGCAGTGCCGGCACCGGCCAGGCCCTTGTCGAAACTCAGGCCGTACTTGATGTAACCCTCACGCCACGACGACGAACCTTCATCGAGACGGCCCGACAGGGCGTAGTTTTCCTGGCTGTGGAAAAGGCCGAAAACCGCTTCCAGGGTGGCGTTCAGGTGACTGTCGCTATCGGCGTAGAGTTCATAGGCTCCGGCCTGACCTGCGCTGATCATCAGCGCGAGGGTAGAGAGTCGAAGCAAGGGGGACTTGAGCATGGCGTGACATCCGTTCTTGTTCTTGAGCGCAGGTTTGCGGTCTTTTTAGATACTAAGGTCCGGATTTCTTTTGCCCTTTTGCCTGTTTGCCAATTAGTTGGTTGTGCTTGCCAGATTGCATGGCGAGGGTGATTGCATGGGTTTTTGCTGCTTCATTTCCCTGTGGGAGCAGGCTCGCTCCTGCAGCAAAAGCAAACGTGCATCCGAGCGATTTGGCAGAACCGCCAACACGACTGGCACGCAGGGCAAAACCTGCGAATCACCGACCACCGACAATCCTGATCAACCTGCCGGGGCACCGTTGTCCCGGCACTTTCAGAGTTGGCGTTCGCCTGCTGGCGAATGCGCGGATTTTCAAGGTCGTTTCCTATGTTTACCTCCCTGCGTTTGCCTCTTTTCGGATTGTTGTCGTTGGCCCTGGCCCAGGCGGCGCTGGCGGCCGATTGCGCCCCCGATCAACGCCACGGCGCCGAGGTGTTTGCCAATGAATGCGGGGTTTGCCATTCGGTGACCAAAGGCGCGACCGGCATGATGGGGCCGAACCTGGCGGGTGTGGTCGGGCGCAAGTCCGGCTCGCTGGAGGGCTTCAGCTACTCGCAAGCCATGCGCAACAAAAACATCGACTGGCAAGCCGAGAACATCGCGCAACTGATCACCCAGCCTCAGGCCTACGTGCCTGGCACCTACATGCCTTACATGGGCCTGGCTTCGGCGGACGATCGCCAGGCGGTCGTGTGCTTCCTCAAAGAACAACACTAAGCGGCCGGTTTCCTGGCTGATCCAACCTTCACACCGAACGGTTTTATTGAAAGGTGAATTATGAGCAACGTTGAAATCCTGCCGCAGGTGGCTGCATTTATCGAACGCCGCCACGGCTGCTTCATTGACGGTCAGTGGGTGTTTGCCAAGGGCGACAGCATTGCCGTGGTCAACCCGGCCACCGGGCAGACCCTCTGCGAAACCCTCGATGCGCCGCCCGAAATCGTCGAGCGTGCCGTGCAGTCGTCGCACAAGGCATTCAAGTCCGGGGTCTGGTCGGCACTGCGTCCGGCGGATCGCGAGCGCATCCTGCTCAACTTCACCCGCCTGGTGGAGGAGCACGCCGAAGAGCTGGCGCAACTGGAAACCCTGAGCCAGGGCAAGTCGATCAACATGGCCCGCGCCCTGGACCTGAACGCCACTGTGGAATTCATGCGCTACATGTCCGGCTGGGCGACCAAGATCGAAGGGCAGACCTTCGACGTGTCGATCCCGTTGCCACCGGGTGCCAGGTTCACCGCCTTCACCAAGCGTGAGCCGGTGGGTGTGGTGGTCGGTATCGTGCCGTGGAACTTCCCGCTGCTGATCGCCGCCTGGAAACTGATGCCGGCGCTGGCCACCGGTTGCACGGTGATCATCAAGCCGGCCATGGAAACCCCGCTGACCGCCATGCGTCTGGCGGAGCTCGCGCTGGAGGCCGGCATTCCGGCAGGCGTGTTCAACGTCGTGACCGGTGGCGGTGCCTCGGTCGGTGGTGTGCTGACCCAGCATCCGCTGGTGAGCAAGGTCTCGTTCACCGGTTCTACCGCCGTTGGCAAAAGCGTCGGCGTGGCGTGCATGGCCAACATGACGCGTTTCTCCCTGGAACTGGGCGGCAAGAACCCGATGATCGTGCTCGCCGATGCCGACATCGAAAAAGCCGTGCAAGGGGCGATCCTCGGTGGCCTGCTGAACAATGGTCAGGTGTGTGCCGCCGCCTCGCGTTTCTACGTGCACCGCTCGATCCACGACCGATTCGTCGAAGCCCTGGCGGCGGCGGTGTCGGCCATGCCGATGGGCGCGGGCATGAACTGTGATGCGGCGATCAACCCGCTGGTGTCGCGCAAGCAGCAGCAAAGCGTGCTCAAGCACATCGAACTGGCCCGTCAGGAAGGCGCCCGCGTGGTCTCGGGTGGCGAACGGGTCGAAGGCGACGGCTTCTACGTCCAGCCGACGATCCTCGCCGACATCGACCACAGCATGGCCGTGGCCCGTGATGAAGTGTTCGGCCCGGTGCTGGGCGTGATGCCGTTCGACGATGAGGATGCCGTGATCGAACTGGCCAACGACAACCGCTATGGCCTGGCCGCCAGCCTGTGGACCAACGACCTGAGCAAAGCCATGAACCTGGTGCCGCGCATCGAAGCCGGTACGGTCTGGGTCAACGCCCACGTGCTGCTCGACCCGGCGATGCCGTTCGGCGGGGTCAAGCAATCGGGCATGGGCCGTGAGTTTGGGCGTGCGGTGATCGAGGCTTTTACCGAGCTTAAATCCGTGTGTATTGCGCATTGATGCAAGGGTCGCCTGCGGCGTGATCGGGTATCACGCCGCCGGTGGCGGTTTCGCCAGTTCGATCCCGGCGGCGCCCAGTCGCTTGAGTATCTCAAACAGCAGTTCGCTCTTGATCGAGCCGACCGTGCGTGGGCTGGCGACGTAACCGGTGATCGTCAGCGTGATGCCTTCAGGTTTCAATTGGCTGAAACGCACGAAGGGCATCGGTTTTTCCAGGATGGATTCGTGCTCGCAGAAGGTCTCGTACAGCAGGTTGCGCACCTGCTCCGGGTCGATGTCCAGCGGGAAGGTCAGTTCAAGTATCGCCACGCCTTGGGCGCTGCCGCCCAAGGTGACGTTGCGCAGGTTCTGCGAAATCAGCTGCGAGTTCGGCACGATGACAATCGAGCGGTCAGCCAGTTGTATTTCGGTGGCCCGCACATTGATCCGGCGGATATCGCCTTCAACCCCGCTGATGCTGATCAGGTCGCCGACCTTCACCGGGCGTTCGGTGAGCAGAATCAGGCCGGAGACGAAGTTCTTCACGATCTCTTGAAGACCGAAGCCGATCCCCACGGACAAGGCGCTGACGATCCACGCCAGGTTGGTCCACTTGACCCCCAGCGACGACAGCATGAGCAGGATCACCAGGGCATAGCCGATGTTGGAAAACAGTGTGCTGAGTGAGGCGCACATGCCCGGGTCCATTTCCGTTTTCGGCAGCAACTCGTTGTCCAGCCAGCGGCTCAGGGTCCGCACCAGATACATGCCGATCAGCAGCGCCAGCAGGCCGTGCAGCAGATTGGCCGGGACAATGTTCAGTTTACGCAGGCCGTCACCGCCAAGCATCGCCAGGGTGTTGTTTGCCAGTTGGCCGAGGGTCGAGCCCACGCCACCCACCAGCAGCGAGATGAAAGCGATCAGCAACAGGGCGGCACGACCGACGCCAGACAAAATGACCGAGATCTGCTCCAGGCGCGTATCGCCAATACCGAGTAACTGCTTGAGCGTTTTGCCCGTGGGTTGCCGAGGTGAAAACAGGTACTCGCAGCTGTCCTTGAGCAGCTGTATCAGCAAATAGAAACCGGCAAAAATGATGAACAACCAGACCAGTTCGTAAGTGATGAAGCGCGACAGCGACACGTAGCCAATGAGCAGGGCGAACAGCGAGGCCACGGTCGCGATGCTGGCGAAGGCATACACCACGCCAGCCAGCGTCCGGCCCGCCTCAGGCGCAGCGCCGGCCACCACCATGGCGCGCCGGGTTCTGTTGACCCGTAACAGAATCGAACCGATCAAGGTTGAGATGATAAGTGCGACCAATCCACGGACCGTGATCACGACCTCGGTGCTCATGCCGGTGGCATTGGTCATCTGGGCCAATGACACGGCCACCAGCAAGACGGCCGCCAATCGCCGGGGATAGGGTTTGATCGCCAGTGCCACCTCGTCGGCAATGGCCGGCAGTCGCCATGATGGATGTTGGGTGGACAACAGCGCACGGCTCAAACCGGTGATCATCACGCAGGTGTAGACGATTTTTTCGAATTCCTCGGAAAACCCTGCCAGTTGCGGTGTCAACGGCAGTTCGCGGGTGAGGGCAAAAAACAGTACACGCAGGGCGATACCGGCGGTCAGCACCGTGGCGACGACCGACGCGAGCGCGAGGGCGCTGCGGCGCAGTCGTCCCTCGGGCATGCGGTGAATGCACAACCAGGTCAGTCCGCGTTCGGCGAGCCGACGGCCCAGGCCCCACAGGACCACGGCGAGTATCACGAGTACGCTGGTCAAGAGGCGCTTGCCCGGTTGCCAGACCGAATGCAGCGTGTTGCCCGCTTGCTGTATGAATTCGATCAGCCGTTGCCGGTCGTCGGCAGGTGGATCGAATAGCGGGACCCAAAACCAGGGATTGAGGATGCTCCGGTTGCGTTGGGTCACTTCGGTTTCCAGCAGGCTGCGCCGGATCACAGCAATCTGGGTGAGCAATTCGGCAGCACTGGCTTTGATCGCCGCCAGGGTTCCAAGTTTGTAATCGACCTTGTTCTTTTGTTCTGTGAGCGCAGCCCTTTGGCTGGCGATATCGGACTCCTCCAGCGTGGCCTCGGCCAGCGGAGCAGGGCTCAGCACCCCCAGTTGGGACTTTAATTGCGCTTGGTCGGGCAACAACAGTGCCGACAGGCGATCAGCCTCCTTGATCAGCGCCTGAACCAAGTCCTGCGGGGCTTCCAGTTGGTTGTAATTGCTGACCTGAGAGACCTGTTGTTTGAGGCTGTTGAGTTGGCCTTGCAGCGCCTCCAGATCACTGTCGGACACCCTGGCAACAGCGCTGCTCGCGCCGGCGCCCGGGACATCGAGCATGGGCGCCGCCGACAGCATCGCGCCGCTTGACGCCAATAGCACGAAAACGATGAATATCACGGACTTCAAGGCATTGCGCATAGGCGTGCTCGATGGGTGATGAGTCATTTAGCCTATGAGGTTAGGTCATGACGCGCACGTTAGAGCGTTGTTTGGTCGGATGCGCTGGGCGATGCCCGGTATCGCGCTTGTGTGGCGAGGGAGCTTGCGCCCGCTGGACTGCATCGCAGTCCCCGTTTTTGGGGCCGCTGAGCAGCCCAACGGGACGGTGCGGCGTTCCGGCAAGCGCCCTCGCCACAGGGTGGTGTTGGGCCTGGACCGTTCAGGCTCAAGCCAGCATCGACATCAAGCCGCCCTGGCGATCCAGTTTGGCCAGGTCGTCGAAGCCGCCGATATGCGTGTCGCCGATGAAAATCTGCGGCACGCTGCGCCGGCCACTGCGGCTGAGCATTTCTTCGAGTTTGCCCGGCTGGGTCTGAATGTTGATTTCCTGCAGGGTGATGCCTTTGCTGGCCAGCAGTGACTTGGCACTGCGGCAGTAAGGGCAGGTGTCGGTGGTGTACAGGGTCACGGTGTTCATGGTCGGTTCTCCGTTCTTGAAGTGGCTCAGGCATCGATGGCCGGGAAGTCGATATCGGTCAGCGCGACGTTGTTCAGGTAGTTGGTCAGCGTCTGCGAAGCCACATGGGCAATCACTTCGATGATCTTGCCGTCGTCGAGACCGGCGGCGCGTGCCGCTGCTATCTGCTCGCTGCTCAGGTGTCCACGACTTTCAGTGATTTGCTGTGCCAGCAGGGCATAGGCGTCGAGCTTGCCGTCACGGGCGCTCAGGATGTCCTGGCTGGACAGACCGGCCTTGCCGGCAAACAGCGTGTGGGCCGCCAGGCAGTAGTCGCAACCGTTGACCTGTGACGTGGCAAGGAAGATGGCTTCCTTTTGCGTTGCGCTCAGGGACGTCTTGCCCAATGCTGCCGAGTTCTGCACGTAGGAGGTGAGCACGGCAGGGGCGTGGGCCAGGACTCTGAAAACGTTGGGCAGGAAGCCGATTTTCTTTTGCACGCCTCCCAGTAGCGGGCGGGTGGCGTCGGTGGCGTGTTCGAGGCTGACAGGGGAAATGCGGGTCATGATGATTCTCCGAGGATTCTAGCGCGACAGGCGCTGGGTACGGAGTTCATGCTAAAGACCTGGGCTGGTCTATTGGGTGCAAATCGTCGACGATATGCAACAGATCGTCCAGAACTGCCTTCGGGAGCCCCCCTCATGGATCGCTTGTCCACGTTGCTCACGCATTTCGGCGTCAATGCCGGCACCTTTCACAGCGGCACGTTTTGCGGCACCTCGGCTTTCGATGGCAGCCAGACGTGCGGTCATCTGCATTTGCTGCAGGCCGGGGAGGTCGTGCTGAAACTGGCCGATGAGCGGGAGCTGAAGATCACCGAGCCGACGCTGATCTTTTTCCCCCGGCCTTACCGTCACCGCTTATCCGCCACGCAAGCATCGGCCACGCAGTTGGTTTGTGCCTCGCTGAACTTCGATGGCGGCTCGGGCAATGCCCTCGCCGGCGCGCTGCCGGATTACATGGTGCTGAAACTCGATGAAATCCCGACCCTGGCCAGCACCCTGGAATGGCTGTTCAACGAGGCTTTTGACGGCACCTGCGGGCGTGAAGCCGTCATGGACCGCTTGTTCGAGCTGCTGGTGATTCTGTTGCTGCGGCACATTCTGAGCAGCCGCAATCAACAGCCGGGCATGATGGCCGGTCTTGCCGATTCGCGTCTGGCACGCCCCCTGAACCTTATGCACGAGGCCCCCGGCAAGGCCTGGAGCGTGGCGGAACTGTCGGTGGCGGCCAACATGTCGCGGGCCAGTTTCGCCGAGCATTTTCGGCGGGTGGTCGGGCAGACGCCGGTGGATTATCTGGTGAGCTGGCGCATCAGCCTGGCGCAGAAACGCTTGCGCGAGGGCAAGCCCATTGCCCTGATCGCCGAAGAGGTCGGTTACGAAAGCCCCTCGGCTTTGGCTCGGGCGTTTCGGCGCAAGACCGGGGTGAGCCCGCGGGAATGGAGGGGGTAAACGCTGATGATCCAGTGCAAGCCTGTCGACGAGCCTGTCGCCGCCGAAGATGGACGACGTGTCCTGGTCGACCGGCTATGGCCGCACAATTGGCCCAAGGCCACAGCTTCTTTGCACGCCTGGCTGCCCGACCTTGCCCCCGCGATCGATCTGCCCCCCACGCCGGACAGCCATTAAAAAAAGCAGCCCTCAGGCACCGATAACATCGTTTCTCGGGGGCGCGGCTTTTCAATATATTGGCCGCCAGATCCGGTGAGTGACTCAACATTCGCCGCCCTCAGTGCGAGTAGTCTTTATGAATAAAAAACCAGGCAGCGCGGCGTTGGTAAATGCGGGTTCGGGGACCCGCGCAGTGTGGGGCGGGGAGCAAGTCAGGCATCCCTACAATGCCACTCAAACCCCGATCGTCGTCAGTGCTGCATATGGTTACGACGACATCGACGTCTGGTACGACGTCGCTTTGGGCAAGGCACCGGGCTTCATTTACAGCCGCATGGGCAACCCGACGGTCGAGACCCTCGAGGCAAAAATTCGCGAGTTGGAAATGGCCGAGTCTGCCGTGGCGTTCAGTAGCGGAATGGCGGCGATCAGCAGTGTGCTTTACACCTTCCTGGCCCATGGCGATCGCGTCGTGTCGACCAAGGACAGCTATGGCGGCACCAACAAGATTTTCGAAGAGTTCCTGCCGCGTACCGGTGTGCAGGTGACGTTGTGCGAGACGTTCGATCATGAAGAAATCGAACGGGAAATCGCCAAGGGTTGCCAACTGGTGTATCTGGAAACACCCACCAATCCGACCCTCAAAATATTGGATATCCAGCGTCTGGTGGCCGCTGCCAAGCGTGTCGGTGCCGTGGTGGTGGCGGATAACACGTTCGCCACGCCGTTGAACCAGAACCCGCTGGCGCTGGGTGTGGACGTGGTCATTCACAGTGCGACCAAGTTTCTCAGCGGGCACGGCGACGTGCTCGGTGGCCTGGTGTGCGGCAGCGAAGGGTTGATGGCCAAGGTGCGTCACTACCGGGAAATCAACGGTGCAACGCTCGACCCGTTCTCCGCCTACATGATCATTCGCGGCATGAAAACCCTGGTGCTGCGCATGCGTCAGCAGCAACGCAGTGCCCAGGCCCTGGCGGAGTACCTGGGCACCGAACCGTTGGTGGAGTCGGTCAATTATCCCGGCTTGCCCGGTCACCCGAATCACGCGGTGGCGTGCGCGCAAATGTCCGGCTTTGGTGCAATCGTCAGCTTTGTCGTGATGGGCGGCATGGACACGGTCAAGGTGCTCTTGCCACGCCTGCGTTTCGCTCACTGCGCAGGCAATCTCGGTGCGGTGGAAACCATCTATGGCCCGGCCCGTACCACCAGTCATGTCGAGAACACGCTGGAGGAGCGACTGGCCCTGGGTATCTGCGAAGGATTGGTGCGGATCTCCGTCGGCATCGAAGACACCGACGACCTGCTCGACGACCTGAAACAGGCTTTTGCCTTTGTCAGAAGTTCGGGCCACTCAGCGGTACAGGAAAACTCTCAACTTTCAATCAATGAAACATGTGCAGGGATAGCCGGTTGAAGATTTAACGTTAATGCCTCACTGCAAGGATTTAAGTGGGGAGTTCATGAAGTGGAATAATAATAAAACCTAGTGGCAACTTTTTTACTCTGCCCTGTTAGTCGTAGCAGACGTTAATTCGTGCCCTAATAACTTTCATGAGAACAACCATGTCCATAAAAGAACAACAACTTGATACGCGCTCGGGTTTTAAACAGGAAATGCAGACCCGCCATATTGTCATGCTGGCATTAGGCGGCGTCATTGGGACCGGGCTGTTTCTCACGTCCGGGTATACGGTCAACCAGGCCGGTCCCCTGGGCGCGGTGATCGCTTACATCATCGGTGCACTCATGGTTTACATGGTGATGATGTGCCTGGGCGAGTTGGCGGTGCAGATGCCGGAAACCGGTTCATTCAGTACGTACGCCACCCGGTTTCTCGGGCCGGGTACCGGGTATACGGTGGCCTGGTTGTATTGGCTGACCTGGACGGTGGCCATCGGTTCTGAATTCACCGCCGCCGGCATTTTGATGGTGCGCTGGTTCCCGGAAACGCCTGTATGGATCTGGAGCGCGTTATTTGCAGTTATGGTGTTTCTGACCAATGTGGTTTCGGTTCGCCTGTTTGCCGAGACCGAGTTCTGGTTGTCGCTGGTTAAAGTGGTGACCGTGATCGTGTTCCTGATGATTGGCGGTGGCGCAATTCTCGGCCTGTTGCACATTGAGCAAGGCCACAGTATCGGCTTGAGCAACTTTACCCGTGAAGGACTTTTCCCTACCGGGTTCATGCCGATTGCAATGACATTACTGGCTGTCTCCTTTGCCTTCTCCGGCACTGAATTGATCGGTATTGCCGCTGGGGAAACCAAAGATCCACAGCGCAACGTGCCGCGTGCCATTCGCACGACCGTGCTGCGCCTGGCGATCTTTTTCGTGGGGACCATTTTCGTTCTGGCGACCCTGTTGCCCCGTGAACAGGCCGGTCTGGTAGAGAGTCCCTTCGTGACGGTGTTCACCTACATCGGCATTCCGTACTCGGCCGACATCATGAACTTCGTGATCATCAGTGCCTTGCTGTCGGCCGCCAACTCCGGGTTGTACGCCGCGTCGCGGATGCTCTGGACGCTGAGTGACCAGGGGCACCTGCCCAAGCAGTTCTCGGCCCTGACCCGCATGGGCACGCCGCTCAACGCGATTATCGTCAGCATGGCCGGTGGCGCTGCTTCGTTGCTCAGTAGCGTGTTTGCGGCCGATACCATCTATCTGGCGCTGGTGTCGATCTCCGGGTTGGCGGTCGTGGTGGTGTGGATGAGTATCGCGGCGAGCCAGATTGCTTTCCGCCGTCACTATGTGGCCAATGGCGGTGATATCCGCGACCTGAAATTCCGCGTCCGGGGTTATCCATGGGTGCCGTTGGGCGCGCTGGTCTGCTGCAGCCTGGCGTGTGTCGGGATTGCTTTCGATCCTGAGCAACGGGTGGCGTTGTACTTCGGTTTGCCCTTCATCGCCTGGTGCTACTTCGTGTATTACATTACCCGCAAAAGCCGCGAGCGACGCTTGTCGGTGGCCCCCTTGGCACAACCGTCCGATGCGTTCTAGCCAGCGTCGACGGGATGGGCAAGCGTGCTCGGTGGAGGGGGCGTCCAAGAGGTTCAAGCCATGAAGCAAAAGACGCTACCCCCACTGAACTGGCTGCGGGCATTCGAGGTGTCTGCCCGCTGTTTGAACTTTACCCACGCCGCCGAAGAACTGTGTTTGACCCAGGGCGCCGTGAGCCAGCAGATCCGCCAACTGGAAAGCCACCTTGGGGTCGCACTCTTCAAGCGCCTGCCCCGTGGCCTGGGACTGTCGGAGGAAGGCCAGGCGTATCTGCCGGTGGTGCAGGACGCCATCACGCGACTGGCCGTGGGGACCAACGAAATTTTTGGCCAACACAAACGTCGGCCGATCAAGGTGCGCGGCAGCCTGGCGTTTTTCGTGCACTGGCTGGCACCCAAGCTGCAGGCGTTCAGCCAGGCTCATCCCCATGTGGATATCCGCTACATCAGCAATATCTGGGTCAAGGAGCTCGATGGCGAGGACGACATGGAGATTCGCTGGGGCCACGGTCAATGGCCCGGGCTGGTGTCGCAACGACTGACCTGGGACACGCTGTTCCCGGTGTGTTCGCCGGACCTGATGGCGAAGTCACCGCTGACCGTCCCTGCGGACGTATCGAACCACCCACTGTTGCATGTGCTGGGTTACGAGGAGGGTTGGGGCTACTGGTTGAACATGGTCGGCGCGCACAGCGTCGACTTCTCGACCGGCATGCAATTCGACACGTTGATTTCCACCCTGCGCATGGCCGAGCTGGGGCAGGGGATTGCCCTGGCGCGGTCCTCGATGGTCGATGACATGCTTCGGGACGGGCGATTGGTCGAGCCCTTTACCCAGCGTATCGACGCCAGCGAGTCTTTTTACCTCGTACGCGATTCCGGGGCCGAGCAGCACCCCGACGCGGCAATATTTTCCACCTGGCTGGTCGAGCAGGCCCATCGTTTCAAATAAATCGCCGGAGCCAACCATGCGTTATGTGAGTACCCGGAATTCGGCCGTGCAGGTCGATTTCGAAAAGGTCGTGTTGTCGGGAGTCGCCGAGGATGGAGGGCTGTTCGTACCGCTCCAATTGTCGCTGTTTGAATCACAGGACATTGCCAATTGGTCGACCTTGTCCTATGACGAGCTGGCCTACAGAGTGATCAGCCCGTTTGTGGGTGAGGCGATTGCCGAGGCTGACCTCAAGCGCCTGTTGAAAGAGGCAGGCAGCCAGTTCAGTCATCGCTCCCTGGCACCTTTGCATCAGGTCGATCGAAACGAGTGGGTGTTGGAGTTGTTCCACGGGCCGACTCGCTCTTCGAAGGATTTCGCTGCTCAGTTGCAGGCTCGGCTGGTGCAGCACTTTCTGCGTAAACGCGGGCGTAGCGGGGTGGTGATCGGCGCCACCAACGGCGATACCGGGCTGGCGGCCATCGAAGCGTTCAAGCACTGCGAAGAAACCACCGTGATGGTGTTTTACCCGGAGGCGGGCGTGCCCCAGGACCAACTCCGGCATCTTCAGGCCGTGGCACACCCAAGGGTTCATCAGTTTGCCGTCAATGGCAGCTTCGACGAGTGCCAGACCATTGTCACCCGGCTATTGCGACAGTGGCCCTGTGCGCAGCATGAGGTGATCAGTTTCAACTCCAGCAATTGGGTCAGCGTATTGGCGCAACTGGTGTTTTACTTCCACGCGGTGCTGCAACTGGGCGGTGGTCAACGACCGATCGGTTTCAGCGTGCCCGCCGCGAGTTTTGCCGAGGTGTATGCCGGCTACATCGCGCAGAAAATGGGCCTGCCGATCACCCAGGTGATTGTGGCGACCAACCAGAATGACGCGTTGCATCAGCTGTTTCAAAAGAACCACTACAGCCGATCGCGCGCCAACAAGACGTTGTCCCCGGCCATGGACCTGTCGGTTTTTGCCAATCTGGAACGTTTTGTCTGGGAGCTCTACGGGCATGACGATCAGGCGGTAAGTGCCCTGATGGCGGGTTTCGAGTCCAGCGGCGAGATGGTCATTGCCAACGAGTTCTGGTTGCAGGCGCGGATGATCATCGACTCCTACGCGGTCAGTGATGAGCAGACGCTGAAGGAAATCACTTCGCTGTATCACGACACCGGTTACGTCATCGACCCGCATACCGCCACCGGCGTCCTGGCGGCCAGGTTGTATCGTCGAAGCCTGGTCGCGCCGATGGTGACCCTGGGGGAAATTTCACCGGCCAAGTCAGCGGCGCTGTTGGGCGAACTGGGCATCAGCCTGGCGGTGCCGCAACGTGAGGTCGCGGCACAAGGCCACGCGCAGCTTTACCGGATTGAGCCGGACGACCTCGATACCATCCATGCGTTGCTGAACACGCTGTGAAGACGCGGCAACAGGAGGCCAAGTGAAGCGAATTCTGGACCCTCTCGATGAGCACATCATCGCGCAGCTACGGCTCAATGCCAGGGCTGCACACGCCGAGTTGGCGACCAAGGTCAACCTGTCGCGCAACGCCGTGCGTCAGCGTATCGAGCGACTTGAACGGGACGGTGTCATACAGGGCTATACGGTGAAAACCGGCGAGGGGCGACAAGCCGCCTCGGACATCAACGCGGTGATTTTCGTGTACCGCTACGACCGGATGCGCGGCGCAGAAGTGCTGCAAGCGCTGCGGGAAATTCCGGAGGTCCTCCAGTGCGATGTAATGAGCGGCGAGTTCGACTTGATGCTGCGGGTCGGCGCGGCGAGCCCGCAACGGGTGCACAAGGTCTGGACTGAAATTGCCGCATTGCCTGGCGTGGAAAACACCGTGACCTCCTTCGTCTTGTCGTCGGTCGTATAGCCCTGTTCTCGTGCTGCCAAAAGCCAACCTGCGTTGGCTTTTTTTTTGCCTGAAACTTTGCTCCGGCGCTGGTCAAAATGCCCACAAAATAGAGCAAATTGGCCTATTTCACTGCCCTGGCCTGAGCCCTAACCTAGTCCCCAACAACCCATCACCCGGATCAGGGGGCATAACAAAATGACTGAATACAAACTGGCGCTGGTTGGCTTTGGCGGTGTGAACCGGGCGTTGGCTCAGCTGATTGCCGAACGTAACGAACAGTGGAAAACCGAGCTGGGTTTCACCCTGAAAATTGTCGGCGTGACTGACTTGTTTCTAGGCTCGATCATTGGCCGTGAAGGATTGGACGCCGGCGTGCTGGCCCGATTGCCAGCCGCCAAAGGTGCCTTGGCGCAGCTGCCGGGTGGTGAAGTCACCGCCCTCAATGAAGCGGTGATCAAGGATTCGGGAGCGGACATCATTGTTGAAGCCACTTTTACCAACCCGGTGGACGGTGAACCGGCGACGTCGTTCTGCCGTTGGGCGCTCGAGGGTGGCAAACATGTCGTGACCACCAACAAGGGGCCCATTGCCTTGCACGGTAGCGAGCTCAAGGCACTGGCCCGCCACAACAACGTCGCCTTCGAATACGAAGGTTCGGTGATGAGTGGCACGCCAGTCATTCGCCTGGCCAGGCAGGCGCTGGCGGGCAGTTCCATTGTCGGTTTCGAGGGGATTCTCAACGGCACGTCCAACTTCGTTCTCACCTCCATGGAAGGTGGTCTCGGGTTCGCGGAGGCCGTTGCCAAGGCGCAGGAGCTGGGTTACGCCGAAGCCGACCCGACTGCCGATGTCGAGGGGCATGACGTGCGCCTCAAGGTGGTGATCCTGGCCAACGAACTGCTGGACGCCAGGCTGACGGTCAACGACGTCACCTGCAGCGGTATTTCGTCCCTCAGCCTTGGCGACATCGAAAAGGCCCGGCAGGACGGCGCTCGCTGGAAGCTGATCGGGGCGGCCCAACGTCATGCCGATGGCTCGGTCAGCGCCAGTGTCGAGCCACGTCTGTTGAGCAACGACCATCCGTTGGCCAGTGTCTGCGGCGCGACCAATGCCGTGTCTTTTACCACCGGGCTGCTTGGCGCCGTGACGGTTTCGGGGCCGGGGGCCGGGCGCACGGAAACAGCGTTCGCGTTGCTGTCGGACATCATCAGCATCCATCAAACCCATGCACACAACCAGGAGTAAGCCTGTGAAACTATCGCGCCTGGCCCTGGATATCGTGGAGCCGCCCATTGAAGTCTTGAACCCCTTTGACGGCACCGTCATCGGCAGCGTAACCAATGTCTGCGCATCGCAGGTTCCGCAATTGCTGGAGAGCGGGCGCCAGGGCGCCCGGGCTTGCGCCGCACTGCCGCGTCATCGGCGGGCGCGCATTCTCGAGCAAGCGGCTATCAACATCGAGCGAGATGCCGGGGCGTTTGCCCGTCTGATCGTCGCCGAGGCCGGAAAGACGCTTAAGCAGGCGGAAAAAGAGGTCAAGCGCTGCATCAACACCTTGAAGTTGTCGGCCGAGGAAGCCAAGCGCAATGCCGGCGAGGTGGTGCCCTTCGACGCGTATGAAGGCTCCGAATCGCGTCAGGGCTGGTTTTCCCGCGAGCCCTTGGGCTTGATCGTCGCGATCACGCCGTACAACGATCCGTTGAATCTGGTGGCGCACAAACTCGGTCCGGCCATCGCCGGTGGTAATGCGGTGATTCTCAAGCCGTCGGAGCTTGCGCCGTTGTCGGCCATCAAGCTGGTGTCCTGTCTGGTCGCGGCGGGCTTGCCTGAAACAGTGGTGACGGTCGCCACCGGTGGTGCGGAGCTGGGCAAGGCTTTGGTCGCGTCCCGTGAAGTGCGGATGATTTCCTTCACCGGCGGCTTCGTCACCGGTGAGCAGATCGCCCGCACGGCCGGCTTGAAGAAACTGGCCATGGACCTGGGCGGCAATGCGCCGGTGATTGTCATGGGTGATTGCGACCTTGAAGCCGCCGTCGAGAGCTGCCTGTCCGGTGCCTTCTGGGCGGCAGGGCAGAATTGCGTTGGCACTCAGCGCTTGCTGATCCAGGCGTCGATTTATGACGCCTTCCGGGAGTGTTTCGTCAGCCAGGCCCGAGCGCTTGTAGCCGGCGACCCGATGCTGGCCGATACCGACATCGGGCCGATGATTACGGCGCAAGCGGCACAGAATGCCGAGCAAGTCGTGAACGAGGCGTTGCAGGCGGGCGCGACTTTACTGTGCGGTCATCGACGCCAGGGATCGTGCTACGCGGCGACTGTACTGGAAAACGTCGACCACTCCAGTCGTCTCTGGCGCAATGAAGTCTTCGCTCCGGTGGTGGTCTTGCAGTGCTTTGAATCGTTCGACGAAGCCATCGATCTGGCCAATGAACCCGAATACAGCTTGCATGCGGGGATCTTCACCAATGACCTGGCGACGGCGATGAGCGCCGCACGGAGGATCGAAGCCGGAGGGGTGATGATCAACGACTCTTCCGACTACCGCTTCGATGCAATGCCGTTTGGCGGTTCGAAGTACGGCAGCCTGGGCCGGGAAGGGGTGCGCTTTGCCTATGAGGAAATGACTCAACCCAAGGTGGTGTGTTTGAACACCTTGGGTTAGGCGATTCACGAAGGTCTGGTCAGGTCGTTTGCGTTGGGCAGGTTTGGTCACCTGCCCAACGCGTTTAGCTGAACGGGAAATGGTGCAGGCGGGGGCACCGCGCTCACGCAACAGGCTCATTCGTTCCGATGGTTACTAAGGCGCCTGTCGCAGGCCAATCGCGGATCATCTCGTGCGAGTTGATCCGCGTGCTGTTCCCTAGTCTTTGGTGCCGACCTTGTTTTGAACGGCTTCCTTGCCCGCGACATTCAACTGCGTTGGTTCGAGCTTGACGGTCAGTTTGTGCAGTGAACCGGTGAATGCAAACGGTACCTGATAGTCCTTGTCATCGACGGGGGTGCCGGTGTCGGAACCCACATCGAAACTTTCATCCACACCGAAGACGAATGGAACGCTGTGGGGGATCGTCTGACTGGCCAGTTGCTTGCCATCCACCGACAGCACGCCGGTGCCGCCTTTACCGAATCCCGGCCCGGCATATTTGAAATCAAAGCTGATGCTGTGCTTTCCGGGGGTGAGCGCCTCGGTCCCTTCCCAGCGGAATCGCGCAACGCCTTCAAGGTTGTAGTTGAAGATCGGCTTGCCTTTCAGGAGGTACAGCGCGTAACCCCCAAAGCGGCCGCCGTCGGTCACCAGGACACCGTCGCCGCCGTTTTCCGGAACAGTGATGTCAGCCGTAATGAGGTAGGACTTGTTCAACACGTTGGGCTCGTTGCCTGGAAGAATGCCCGTCACCGGCGAAAGGTATTCGAACTCGGTGCGTCCGGCCACGATGCTCGGCCTCTGTGCAATGACGCGCGTAAAGCCGGAAGCGTCGAGCGGCAGCACCTGATATTTGTTCGCTTCCACCCAGAACAGATCCTGTAGCTCCTTGAGTTTTGCAGGGTTGGCGGCGGCGATATCGTCATTCTGCGTCCAGTCCTTGGTGATGTCGTACAGCTCCCATTTGACGCCATTGACGATGTCCTTGGGTGGCTGAGAAGTAATGTCCCAAGGTGCGCGGTAGGGCGTCGTCGATGCCATCCAGCCTTCGTGGTAAAGCGCGCGCATTCCAAACATCTCGAAATACTGCGTGGTGCGTGTAGACGGCTTTTCGGCATTCTGCTTGTCGAAGAGGTAAGTCATGCTCGTGCCTTCGATGGGCTTTTGCGCAATGCCGTCTACCTGGAGCGGTGCATCAATGCCGGTGGCTTCAAGAATCGTCGGCTCAATGTCAATGACGTGGTGGAACTGGTTACGGATGCCGCCGGCATCCTTGATCCGGTTCGGCCAGGAGATGGCCATGCCCTGGCGGGTGCCACCAAAATGCGAAGCAATTTGCTTGGTCCACTTGAAGGGGGTGTCCATGGCCCAGGTCCAGCCCACGGCCATGTGTGGATAGGTCTGGTCCGAACCCCAGGCATCCAGGTACTTCATTTGTTCGGCGACCGGCACGTCGATTCCGTTGAAAGTGGTCATCTCGTTTGGGGTGCCGTTAGGGGTGCCTTCTGCGCTACTGCCATTGTCACCACTGATGTAGATGATCAGCGTGTTGTCGAGCTTGCCCATGTCATCAATCGCCTGGATCACCCGACCGATTTCATGATCGGTGTACGCGAGATAGGCCGCATAGACTTCCATCTGGTGGGCATACAGTTTTTTCTCGTCCGCCGAAAGTTCGTCCCATTTTTTCAGTGAATCCGGCCACGGTGTGAGCTTGGCGGTCGGCGGGATAACGCCAAGCCGCTTCTGATTGGCGAAGATCTGTTCGCGCGCAGCATTCCACCCCATGTCGAACTTGCCCTTGAATTTGTCGACCCATTCGGGCGTCGGGTGATGCGGTGCGTGGGTACCGCCGGGCGCGTAGTAAAGAAAGAACGGTTTCTTCGGATCGAGTGCATTCAATTCATTGACATAGCCAACGGCGTCATCCGCCATTGCGGTGATCAGGTTCCACCCCGGTTTGCCGACGTAAGGGTGGATGGGCGTGGTGTTGCGCATCAGATTACCCGGTTGCCACTGGTTGGTTTCGCCACCCATGAAACCGTAGAAATAGTCAAAGCCCATACCAATGGGCCACTGATCAAACGGACCGGCCTGACTGATCTGGAATGACGGCGTGTTGTGGTTTTTACCGAACCACGACGTTGCATAGCCGTTGTCCTTGAGGATTTTGCCAATGGTCACTTTGTCCTTGGTGATGACGCTGTTGTAACCGGGGTATCCCGTTGAGATTTCCGAGATGACGCCGAAACCGACGGAGTGGTGGTTGCGTCCGGTGATCAAGGCTGCACGTGTGGGCGAGCACAGTGCCGTCGAATTGAATTGCGTGAAGCGCAATCCAGCTGCCGCAACGCGATCCATGCTCGGCGTCGGGATGAGACCGCCGAACGTACTGGGCGCGCCGAAACCGACGTCGTCAGTGATGATCAACAAGACGTTCGGCGCATTTTTGGGAGGCACGACGGTCGGGGACCAGTAGGGCGTGGAGGTCGTGGCGTCGAGGTTGATGACCCCGCCAAACGCCGGAGGAGGGTTGGGCAGGTATCTGCCGTCGATGGTCGTGGTCGCACTGGGTGAACCGGGCGTGCCATTGACTTGCTGTGGCGCTGCATGGGCACAAGAGAGCGTAAGCATGGCAAGGGCCAGTACAGCACCAAGCCTGTTATGCAGCCGATTAGATTGAGTCCAGAATGCATTGGCCATGGCCAGCTCCTGTAACCCCCCGAAACCCCAAGTTCCGAGTGTAGAACCGTTTTCGTCGCTTGCCAGTCCATCTC
Source organism: Pseudomonas sp. MT92 (assembly GCF_058792515.1). Lineage (NCBI taxonomy): Bacteria > Pseudomonadati > Pseudomonadota > Gammaproteobacteria > Pseudomonadales > Pseudomonadaceae > Pseudomonas > Pseudomonas sp. MT92. Next base: position 308,904 of record NZ_JBXAFA010000002.1, on the reverse strand, counting down.
ATGGGAAACCCGCATGTCGTTGACTTTGGAGGCGTGGTGTCTATACCTGATCTTGATACTCATCAGGTTCAGCAAGATCCGCAGACTGATATGAGGAGGCGCGCAAATGCTCGTCAGGAAACGGCGTTTCGGTATCACCATCGTCTGCGCCGTGATCGTGTTGGCTTGCGTGGCGTTTGTGGGTTACCGGCACATTCGCGGCCCCGAGCCGTTGACGCTGGGTGATGGAAAGAATGGCCCCCTGGAAATGGTCTGGCTTCCTGGTGGCGAGTTTTTGATGGGGAGCGATCATAAACAGGCTCGCCCCAATGAGGGGCCGGCGCACAAGGTTCGACTCGACGGGTATTGGATCGACCGCTACGACGTCACCAATGCCGATTTCGCCCGTTTCATTTCTGAAACACATTACGTCACCACCGCCGAACGCAAGCCCAGATGGGAAGACCTGAAAGTCCAACTGCCGCCAGGGACTCCCGAGCCAGATGACAGTGACCTGGTGCCTGGCGCGTTGGTTTTTGTCGGTACAGACAGGCCAGTCCCACTTAATGATTTCAGCCAGTGGTGGGCATTTGTCCCGGGGGCCGACTGGCGTCACCCGCTGGGGCCAGACAGTACAATCGAGGGCAAGGAAACCCATCCTGTGGTTCAGGTTTCACGTGAAGATGTGCAGGCGTACGCCGCATGGGCGCACAAGCGCCTGCTGACCGAGGCCGAATGGGAATACGCCGCAAGAGGCGGTCTCGAACAAGCGAATTATGCGTGGGGGAATGACTTCTCGCCCGGTGGGGAAAAGATGGCGAATACTTGGGATGAGGTACAGCCGTTTCCCGTGACCGGACCCAGTAACACATTCAAAATTGGCACCAAGCCGGTCGGCAGTTACCGACCTAACGGCTACGGGCTCTACGATATGTCCGGGAATGTTTGGCAATGGGTCGCCGACTGGTATCGTGCCGACGCGTTTAGAGTGGGGCTCAAGCGTCAACCGGCGGGCGAAGCAGCGGTAAACCCGGTGGGGCCTTCCGACAGCTACGACCCCGAACTTGGGGTGACGGCCCATGCACCGCAGCGTGTCATCCGAGGCGGATCCTTTCTGTGTAGCGACAGTTACTGCACGAGCTTTCGAACCAGTGCCAGGCAGGGCGCGGACCCTATGAATTCCATGTCGCATCTCGGCTTTCGCTTGGCGATGAGCCATGACCAATGGGAAAAAAACCGTTGAATACAAAAAAACACGCGTGCCACGCGTGAAAACACGTTTAGTCGACGTGACCCCGTTGCGAAAACTTCAGGTCTGTCTGAATGAGCGAGCACGCTGACAGTCTCATTCTGTTGGGTGAAACCCTGCAATGTTCAGTCATCCGCCTGTTTGCCGATAATTGGAATACCACTTTTCGAGTTTTCATAACGTCGCCGACTGTTGGAGTGATTCGCAGGCTGCCGCGGCCCTGGGTATCAGAACTTACGTGAGCGCGCCCATCAGATCCCAGGATGGCCAGGTGCTGGGGACGGTAGGTGCCGCCAGCTCGGACCCAGTGACTTGCTCTGCTGAAGTGGAACCCTTGCTGATACTGCTCTCAGGGTTGCCGGGGTATTCCCTTGAGCGAGGGCTGCTTGTTGAGCGACGCCAGGCCGCCAACGCCGAATTGACCCAACTGGCCCTGACAGATCCGCTAACCGGCGTGCCATTTTGAACATCGGGACAACCGTTTCCACAGGGTGTTTTGGGGAGTGAGGTGAAGCTGACATTCAGGGCGGCAGTTATTTGAAAAGATGTTTGCCGCGGTTCAGACAAGAGAGTTGCTTTTTCAATAGAATCGAGCCCTCACGGCCCATGATCTGTGCCTGCAAAAATCAAGGGCAATACGCTGCCTGTCCACCACCACTCACACCTCCCAGATCGACACCCATGCCCGAAGAGTTCGAAGTTCCAAGCCCACACGAGCAACATATTGAGCACACCACCCATCATGCCCATGCACGAGGCGACAGCTTTGCCAGCAGGATTGCGGTGATGACGGCGATCATGGCGACCGTCGGCGCCATGATGAGCTATCAGGCCGGCTCAACGGAGAGTGAGGCGGCCATGGACAAAAACAACGCCGCCATCCAGAAGACCGAAGCCGCCAACGAGTGGAATTACTACCAGGCCAAGTCCAGTCGGCAGAACCTGTCGGAGCTGGCGAGCCATCTTCCAGGGCTGGATTCCGCCCACTATGCCGCTGAGGCGCGGCGCTACGGGGAGCAGAAAGAGGAGGCGCGCAAGAAGGCCGAAGCACTCGAGCAAGGGGCACGCGAGTGGGACGAAAAGTCAGAGCTGGTGCTGCATCAGCATCATCGCTGGGCCCAGGCAATGACGGCGATCCAGATCGCCATTTCGCTGGCGGCCATTACCTTGCTGACGCGTAAGGAATGGCTCAAGCGGGTCTCGTTTGGGGCCGCCGGTGTTGGCGTCCTGTTGGGTTCACTGGCCTGGCTGCACCTCTAGGCGCGGCCTGAATGTTCCGCGATCATTCAGGCAAACCGGCCAACCGCAGTCCATCGACGAAGCGCGCGGAATCTTCGGGTCGCTGGATCGGCAGCCAGTCTTTCAGGTTGCCGAGGCGCAAAGCGGGATCCAGCTCCCGGAGACGCTGCATCGCCAGCCTCGCTTTATCCATTCGTCCGCTGAGGGCATGACTGGCCGCGATCACTGCCACCGGGGGCAGGAAACCGGGCAGGTTGCCCAGCGCCTTTTCCGCCCATTGCGTCGCGAGATCGAAGCGTCCGGCGAAAAAATGCGCGAGCGCCATTCCGATCTGCATCCTGAACATTTCCGGATCCAGCGGACTCAAGCGAACGGCATGGGCCAGATGCTCGATGGCAGCGTCCGTTTCACCGCGCAGTGCACGCAGGATGCCGCCCAGGAACCAGGCGGGGGCGAGGTTGGGATTGAGCAGGCGCGCCCTGTCGAGCAAGGCAATGCCGCCGTCCACATCACCGGTGAGATGGCCCAATGCATGTCCCCCTCGGGTCAACGCGACCGCATCATCCCGGCCAAGCGTCACCGCCATACGCCCAAGTCGTATGCCCTCGGCGATCTCTTGCGTCCGATCGGTCATCCAGCCATTGATTTTGCGCCAGAAGTGGCACCAGGCTGCCATGCCATAGGCCGATGCAAATTCCGGATCGAGCTCGATGGCCTTGTAGAACAGCGGCAACGCCTCATCGAGGGCTTCCCGGGTGCCGTTGTGCAGTTTTGCCATTGCGCGCAGATAGTAGTCGTAGGCGTCCAGGCTTTCCGTCGGTTTGCGCTTGGCGCGTTCGATTTCTGCCCGTTCCAGTTGCGGCGCGATGGCGCCGACGACGCTTTCGGTGATTTGGTCCTGTAGCTCGAAGAGGTCGTTGAGCGTGCCTTCGAAGCGTTCCGCCCAGATATGCGTCCCGCTCGTCGCGTCGATGAGTTGCCCGGTGATGCGCACTTTTTCCCCGCACTTGCGCACGCTGCCTTCCAGCAGGTAGCGAACGCCCAATTCCTGGCTGACGCCCTTGGCGTCCACCGTCCGCCCCTTGTAGGTGAAGCTTGAATTACGCGCGATGACGAACAGCCAGCGGATACGCGACAGGGCCGCGATCAGATCTTCCACGATGCCGTCGGCGAAATACTCCTGCTCCGGATCGCCGCTCAAATTCTGGAAGGGCAAGACGGTAATCGAGGGTTTGTCCGGGAGGAGCAAGGAGGGGGGCATTGCGTTCGCTGCTGGGGCCGAGTGCTCATCGATGACCGTCCGTTGCGGCTGCTGCGTTTCGCCGTTCCCGCTGACCTTGATCTGGCCGACGAAGCGGTAGCCCTTGCGGGCGACCGTGCGCACCAGGCGCTGTTCCTCACCGGTATCGCCAATGGCTTTGCGCACTGCATTGATGTGGCTGGTGATCGTCGATTCCGAGACGATCCGGCCGTTCCACACCGCCTGGAGCAGATCGTCCTTGCTCATGACGCGTTCAGGGTTGTTGACGAACAGCAGCAACAGATCGAAAACCTGCGGCCCGACGGCCACGACTTGCCCGCGCAAGGTCAGTTCCCGGCGCTCTTCGTCGAGCAGGTAGTCTTCAAACACGAATGGCAAAGTGAGGATCCCCTGGCAAAGCGCCCTCAACTCCGTGTCCCAGGCGGCTGACGTTTTGTATTGAATATCAATGATACGGCAGCGCTGAACCCGCCGCATCGTCTGCGGCCGAGGCAACATAAGGCTTCGGCGTCTTTGGACGAAAAACCAAGCCTGCGTGGAGGGAAAACCACAGCAGGCACAAGGACTTCGTTCATGCGCACAGGCAATCTCCCTTCACACCGACGCAATGGTTGCAGTCGACACGTGGAGAACGCCCATGAACATCGTCGTCATCGGAGGCTCCGGCCTCATCGGATCAAAACTTGTGAAGAACCTGCGCGAGCGTGGCCATGACGTGCTCGCAGCCAGCCCCAGCACGGGCGTCAACAGTATCACCCGCGAGGGCCTGGCCCAGGCGATGGATGGTGCCGACATCGTTGTCGACGTGGCGAACGCGCCGTCGTGGGAGGACCAGGCCGTCCTCGAGTTTTTCGAAACGTCCAGCCGTAACCTGCTGGCCGCTGAAGCGGCCGCCGGTGTTCGGCATCACGTTGCGCTGTCGATTGTCGGGACCGAACGGCTGCCCGAGAACGGCTATTTCCGGGCCAAGGTTGCGCAGGAAAGCCTTATCAAGGCTTCCGGCATTCCTTACTCCATTTTGCGTGCCACGCAGTTCTTCGAATTCGTCGGCGCCATTGCCGATTCGTTTGCCGTCGGCGAGGAACTTCATGTGTCGCCAGCGCTGATCCAGCCGTTGGCGTCCGACGACGTGGTGGCGGCACTCACCGACGTCGTGCTGGCAGCGCCGCTCAATGGCACGGTCGAAGTCGCGGGGCCCGAGGCCATGCCGATTGACGAGCTGGTCAGGCGCTTTCTGCGGGCCACTCGGGATACTCGCCGGGTCGTGCCGGACGTGCACGCGCGCTACTACGGCGCCGTGCTCGACGATCAATCACTGACCCCCGGCCAGCATCCGCGCCTGGGCGCGATCCGTTTTGAAGACTGGCTCACCCGGTCAATGGCCGAAGCCGGTCGCTGAAGCCACCAGCGACCCCTCAGGAAGGCGTCGCCCCGGTCATGGGGCGCGCCGTCATCACACTTACCCTCGAAGGAGTATTGCCATGGTTACCCGATATCTATTGGCTGCGGCTTTCGCAGCACTTTCAATCGGCACAGCGTCGGCCGCCGAGCCGCCCCCCGGCAAGGTGACCGTCGTGTTTGACCGTCCCATTCCCAACATCCCCGGCAAGAGCATGAAGGGTGTGGTCGTCGAGTATGGGCCGGGCGCCGCGTCGCCATCCCACACCCATCCGAAAACGGCCTTCATCTATGCAACGGTGCTGGAGGGTGCGTTTCGCATCAAAGTCAAAGGCCAGCCGGAAAAGATCTACCACGTCGGCGAAAACTTCGTAGAAGAGCCGGGTTCTGTACACGAAGTCAGCGCCAACGCCAGCGACACCGAACCGGCACGCCTGTTGGCCGTGTTCGTCCTCGACACTGACGAAAAAACGCTCGTCACCCCCATCAAAAAGTGAGCCGATCCGCCCGCTGCTAAAGGCTCGACAGTCGGGCGGCAGGCCTCTGCTCTATCCATGTACTGAACCGGGGCTTTTGCGCCTTTAGACGCCCTCGCGCAGCGCATTGGAAACAAGCGAAAACGCCGGAGAGGGTTGCCGTCGGCTGGGGTAGTACAAATAGTATCCAGCGAACGGGGGGCACCAGTCTTCCAGTACCCGCATCAGCCTGCCTTCCTGAAGATGGGGTGAAAATTCCTCTTCGGGCAGGTAGGCAATGCCCAGTCCCGCCAGCGCCGCCTCCACGATGTGGACAGAGGTGTTGAACGTCAGTTGTCCGTTGACGCGCACGTTCAATTGCTTGTTGCGCCGCTCAAAGTCCCATACGTAAAGCCCGCCGGATGTCTGCATGCGCTGGTTGATGCAGTTATGGTCCATCAAGTCCCGTGGGTTTTTCGGAATGGCACGGGTGGCAAAGTAGGCGGGTGTGGCAACCACAGCCATTCGTAACGGTGGCCCTATGGGCACGGCAATCATGTCCTTATCGATGGTGTCGCCCAACCGAACCCCGGCATCAAAGCGATCCGCCACGATGTCTCTGAATCCGTAATCGACGTCGAACTCGACCTTGATATCCGGGTATTGGTGCAGCAATGGGGTGAGCTTGGGCAGCAGGGTTTTACGCAGGACGTGATCGCCGCAGGTGATGCGTACCAGGCCGGCCGGCTTGTCGCGCAGTTCTGTCAGTACATCCAGTTCCGCTTCGATTTCATCGAAGCGGTGGCCGATGGCCTGCAACAACCGCTCGCCAGCGACCGTCGGCGAGACGCTGCGCGTGGTACGTGTCAGTAACCTGATCTGAAGGCGCGCTTCAAGGCCGCTGATCGCCTGACTCAGCGCCGATTGGGTCACACCCAGCAACGAGGCGGCGCGGGTGAAACTCCCTTCTCGCGCCACGGTGACAAAGGACAGTAAATCGTTGAGGTTCCTTCTGACCATATCGCCACTGCCCTTGATTCCATTGATTAGTTTTACTTATAGCCTTATTAAGTATTCATTAGCTAGTCGCTGGAAAGTCCTTGCCTCACCATGCCAGTCATGAATATGAATGAAAGTGAGGCCTCGATGGCCACTGTTGTCCCAATACCTGAGGCCAATGAACAACCCGCGTGCTGGAGCGGGGTGTTTGCGATGACACTGTGCGTTTTCGCGCTGATCGCTTCGGAATTCATGCCTGTCAGCCTGCTGACGCCAATGGCCGATGATCTGCATGTCACCGAAGGGCTGGCCGGGCAGGGCATCACGATCTCCGGCGCGTTCGCGGTACTGACCAGCCTGTCGATCCCCTGGTTGGCTGGAGCCGTCAACCGCAAGACGCTGTTGTTGGCCCTGACCGGGATGATGGCTGTATCCGGTGTCGTGGTCGCAATGGCGCCTGACTATCAGACATACATGGTTGGCCGTGCGCTCATCGGTGTGGTCATCGGTGGTTTTTGGTCCCTGTCCGCTGCAACGGCCATGCGCCTGGTGCCTGCCAGCCAGGTGCCCAAGGCCTTGGCCATCTTCAACGGTGGTAACGCGTTGGCGACTGTGATCGCCGCACCGCTGGGCAGCTACCTGGGGGCGGTCATTGGCTGGCGCGGTGCTTTCTTCTCTCTGGTACCTGTAGCGGCGATCGCCCTGGTTTGGCTGTGGGCCAGTCTGCCGGTCATGGAGGCGGGTGAGCGCACGTCGGGCTCCGCCAATGTCTTCAGACTGTTAAGGCACCGTGCCGTGGCATTGGGCATGGCCGCCTGTGCTGCTTTTTTCATGGGGCAGTTCGTGTTGTTTACCTATCTGCGGCCGTTCCTCGAAACAGTGACGATGGTTGATGTCTCTACGCTGTCGTTGATCTTGTTCGTGATGGGCGCAGCGGGCTTTATCGGCACCCTGATGGTCGGTTCGTTCCTGAGGCGCGGCCTGTTCCGGACACTCGCGACCATTCCCTTGCTGATGGCTGTGATCGCCTTGGCGCTGATCCCCTTTGGAGCCTCGGTCGTTGCCATTGTCATGCTGCTCGGATTCTGGGGGCTCGTGGCTACCGCGGCGCCTGTCGGCTGGTGGAGTTGGATAGCGCAAGTCCTGCCCAGCAATGCCGAGGCCGGAGGCGGCCTGATGGTGGCCGTGATTCAGTTGGCCATCGCTTTGGGCTCGACCGTTGGCGGCTTGCTGTTCGACCGCCATGGCTATCAGAGCACTTTCGTGGCGAGCGCAGCGGTGCTGTTGCTGGCGGCACTTCTGACTTATTTGACATCGGGTTCCAAGGCGCCCCGGGGCGCCTGAGACAGGCCGAGGGTCTACGAATCGTGGTTACCGAAGGCCAGTTGCACACCAACTGTTTCCGACGTTATGCACTCGATGCGCTCCACAGTGTCCTGGCTGAGTATCTTTAGCTGATATCATCCGGCAACTGTAAACCGAGTAGAAAACATGAATCGTCAAAAGAAACTGAAGCAGTTATTCAAGGCCAAGGCCAAAAAGGCGAGCGCCAAACTGGCACCGGTAAAAAAGAACAAATACATCAGTAAAGCCGACCGCTTGAAGCTGGCTGCCGAAGCCAGTGTCGACTCAAGCACGCCCTCTGAGAGCTGATCCCGATAGCTTGGCCCACTGGAAAATTCCGGGTTTGATCGGGCCATGCATCCCACTGGAAAGTGCCGCCAGGACGCGGCCTGACCATTCATTCACGCCGAAAACGCTTTGCGGTTCCGACTCGCGTTTCTGCATCTGAGCAGGCATTAGCCGCAACGGCGCCTGCCGATCGGCCATTCCACTGATTGCGCCTTGCAGGTCTTCGACCCGCTCTTCCAGCCGCCCTCGCTTAGCCCGTTTCCGATCACTTTCTCCACGCTTTGCGCCACCCATCACCGGCTGCATTGGCACCTTGCCGATAAATTTTACCGTCTCGTGTTGACAGCCCGATTCGTTCGCTTCTAATCTGCATACAGCGCTGCACACATGACGGCGCACAGCGATGTAGATTTGTACCTTCCTGCCTACAAGAACGAAATATCGGAGAGGTCAAAATGGCTCGGTTCCTTCCTCGCACCATCCGCAACATGCTCGTTTGTGCATCCGCTATCGGCGCGCTGCTCACCCAGGTCCCGGCCCAGGCGGCTGACGTTTCACTGTGGAAAGACATACAGAAGGCCGGTGTTTTGCGCTGCGGGGCCGCGGTTGCCGCGCCCTACGTCATGCGCGATGCGCGTTCCGGCGAATACAGCGGCTATTTCGTGGACCTGTGCCGTGACTTTGGCGAGCGGGTGCTGAAGGTCAAAGTCGAGTTCGTCGACACCAACTGGGACAACCTTGTGGCGGGGTTGCAAGGGGGCAAATGGGACATGGCCATGGCGCTCAACCAGACGCCTGAGCGTGCATTGGCGGTGAGTTTTTCAGTGCCGGCCACGGACTATCAGGTCTCGCTGCTGATCAACAAGGACAACCCGAAACTGGCCAGTGCCGGCAACACCATCGGCGACTTCGATAAGCCTGATGTGACCTTCGCCGTGATGTCCGGCACTGCTCAGGACAAGGCCATTTCGGGCGTGATCAAGCAGGGCAAGATCATGCGCCTGCCGGGTATGGATGAGGTGCGCATGGCGGTGATGTCCAAGCGCGCCGACGTGCTGGTCGATGCCAGCGACACCAATCATCTGTTCGCCGTGGCCAATCCTGGCTGGACCAAGGAGGTGCTGCCAAAACCCGCGCTGGCTAAACAGGGTGTGGCGTTTGGGGTGCGCCGGGACGTGAGCGCCGCCGATTTGCAGACGCTGAATATCTACCTCGCCCAGCGCCGCGAAACCGGTGAAATCGACGCCTTGGTCGACAAAGCCTCGCAACTGGCCAACGCCGACAAAACCCCTCAGTAAATCCCGCCGATGGCGAGCGCGCAGCGGGCTGCGCGCTCCCGGAGAACGTCCGATGAAAGCTTCCAATCTGGCGGCGGTGCCGTCACGGCCTCTGCACGCCTGCGAAACGAAGAACAGCGAGTTCATCCAGCTGCGCGATGTCTACAAGTCCTACGGCGAAAACCTGGTGGTCATGGATCACCTGGACCTGGATATGCGGGCCGACGATCGCCTGGTGATCATTGGCCCAAGCGGCAGCGGCAAAAGCTCTTTGCTGCGAGTGATGATGGGGCTTGAGAGTATTCAAGGCGGGACCATCCGCTTTCAGGGCAAGCCTTACATCGACGGCAATGCCCGGGGCAAAGGCAAGCCGATGGACTGCTCGCTGCAAACCCAGGTGGGCATGGTGTTCCAGCACTACACCTTGTTTCCGCACCTGTCGGTGCTGGGCAATCTGATTCTGGCACCGATGAAGGTGCACGGCCTGTCCCGGACGCAGGCCACCGAAAAGGCCCGGGCGTTGCTGGCGCGGCTCGGCCTGGAAAGCAAGCTCAACGTCTACCCCAGCCAATTGTCCGGCGGCCAGAAGCAGCGCGTGGCGATCGCCCGGGCGCTGATGCTGGAACCCAAACTGATGCTGTTCGATGAAGTCACCTCGGCGCTCGACCCTGAAATGGTCATCGAGGTGCAGAACGTCATGCTGCAATTGGCCGAACAGAAGATGGCGATGATCATCGTCACCCACGACATGCACTTCGCCCGCCATATCGCCACCCGCGTGGTGTTTTGCGCCAACGGCAAAGTGGTCGAGCAAGGCCATCCCGACCAGTTGTTCACTCAGCCCAGGGAACCGCGCACCCGCGAGTTCCTGGAAAAAGTGCTGCACCTGGACTGAGGAGCCTGATCATGAACTACCAATTCGATTTCAACTTTCTGCAGGGCAATTTCGGCCTGCTGTGGGACGGACTGAAAGTCACCCTGCAACTGGCGCTAGTGTCGAACATCGTCGGCCTGGTGCTTGGGTTCGGTCTGTGCCTGCTGACCTTGAGTCGCTGGTTTTTCCTGCGCTGGCCGGCGCAGATGTTCATCGAGTTCTTCCGTTGCACACCAGTGTTGTTGCAGATCGTCTGGTTTTTCTACTGCGTGCCGATGCTGTTCAACGTGTTCATCGACCCCATCACCATGGGCGTGCTCGCCCTGGGGCTGAACCTCACCGCATTCAATGCCGAAGCCTATCGGGCCGGTGTGCAGGCGGTGCCCCATGAACACCTTGATGCCAGCGTGGCCCTGGGCCGATGAGCGCTTCACCTCCATTGCGCGCAAGGAGCCGGTGGGCGTTGCCGGGGCGATCATTCCCTGGAACTTCCCGATGCTGATGGCTGCCTGGAAAGTCGCACCGGCACTGGCCGCCGGCTGCTGCATGGTGCTCAAGCCGTCGGAACTGACACCGTTGACTGCCCTGGAACTGGCGGACATCGCCCATCAGGCCGGTCTGCCTGCCGGCGTACTCAACGTGGTCACCGGCCTCGGCCCGGAGGCCGGCGCGCCCCTGAGCGAGCACCCCGGTATCGACAAACTGGCCTTTACCGGCAGCGTGCCAACCGGGACGCGGATCATGCAGGCCGCCGCCCGCGACATCAAAAACATCAGCCTGGAACTGGGGGGCAAGTCGCCCTTCATCATCTTCGACGACAGCGATATCGAAGCCGCGGTCGAATGGATCATGTTCGGCATTTTCTGGAACCAGGGCCAGGTGTGTTCGGCGACTTCAAGGGTGCTGGTCCAGCGCGATCTGTATGAGCCGCTGCTCAAGCGGCTGGTGGAGCAGACCGAGCGCGTCAGTATCGGCCACGGCATGGATGAAGGCGTGCTGCTCGGCCCGTTGGTCAATCGTGGTCAGTACGACAAGGTACTGGCGGCCATCGCCCGTGGCCGGGAGGAGGGCGCGACACTGCTCACCGGCGGTACGCGTCCGGCCCATTGCGAGAAAGGCTACTTCCTGACCCCGGCGATTTTTGCCGACGTGCCGCAGGACAGCTGGATCTGGAAAGAAGAAATCTTCGGCCCGGTGGTGTGTGTGCGTCCTTTCGATGACGAAGCCGATGCGGTGCGCAGCGCCAACGACTCCCGCTTCGGCCTTGCCGCCGCCGTGATGTCCCGGGACAGTGCCCGTGCCGAACGGGTCGCCCGCCGACTGCGAGCGGGCATCGTCTGGGTCAATTGCTCCCAACCGACCTTCACCGAAGCCCCTTGGGGTGGCTACAAGCAAAGCGGTATCGGGCGTGAACTGGGTGAGTGGGGCTTGAACAATTACCTGGAGACCAAGCAGATCACCCGCTACGACAGCGAGCAGCCCTGGGGCTGGTACATCAAGTAAAGGATCCGGACATGCGCTGGAAAAAGACGCTGCAATTGGCTGATGTGCATTGTGAAGGCGAGATCGGCAAGGTCATCACCGGCGGAGTCATCGATATCCCCGGCAAGACCATGCTCGACAAGATGAACTACATCAACGAAGTCGACGACAGCTTGCGGCGCCTGGTGATCCTGGAGCCGCGCGGTTGCCTGCAGATGTCGGTGAACCTGCTGTTGCCGCCGACCCGGCCCGAAGCCCAGGCCGGTTTTATCGTGCTACAGGCGGACAAGGCGCACCCGATGTCTGGCAGCAACTGTATCTGCGTGGTCACCGCCCTGCTGGAGCTGGGGATGCTGGAGATGGTCGAGCCCGTGACCACGGTGGTGCTCGACACTCCGGCGGGCCTGGTGACCGCCCGTGCCCGGTGCACGGACGGGCGCTGTCAGAGCGTTTCGCTGGATATGGTGCCGTCCTTTGTCGAGCAACTGGATGTGCCGATCGAGACCGCGGACTTTGGTGTGATCAAGGCCGACATTGCCTTCGGTGGTGTCTACTACGCGCTGGTGGACGTTGACCAGATCGGCCTCAGCATTACCCCCGAGAATGCCCGTGAACTGGCCACTCAAGGCGTGCGCCTCAAAGGCCTGATCAATCAGCAGGTGAAGGTGAGCCACCCGTTGTTCAAGGCGCTCGACGAGGTGGCGTATGTGATGTTCCGCCACCGCGTGGACCGACTCACCTACCAGACCTGTACCACGCTGCCTCCGGGGCGGGTCGACCGCTCGCCCTGTGGCACGGGCAGTTCGGCGAACCTGGCGACCTTGAGCGCACGCCATCTGGTCGAAGTGGGGGATGCACTCACCTCGCGCTCGACCATTGGTGGTGAGTTTCAGGTCGAGCTGCTGGGGCTGACGACTGTGGGCGGTAAACCGGCGGTGTTGCCCAGGGTCACCGGGCGGGCCTGGATCTATGGGCTGCACCAGATCGGCCTCGATCCCGACGACCCGTTGGCGGCCGGTTTTATGCTGAGTGATACCTGGGGTGAGGGTTTCTAACTATCCCCGGGCGAATGTTAAAGTTGCGGGCTGGCCGGATGACTGGCCTGCATTGTCGAGAGCATGACCCTATGAGCAAAGAAACGACTGAAGCGACCAGTGGTGCCAAACGCCATGGCGGTCGCTACATTTACGAAGAATTGCGCAAGCAGATCCTGACGCTGAAGCTCAAGCCGGGCGTGCCGCTGGACGAGGTGTCCCTGGCCGCCCAGTTCGGCCTTTCCCGCTCGCCGGTGCGTGATGCGCTTGCCCGTCTGATCAGCGAAGGCCTGGTCACCATCCTGCCGAACCGCACGCTGTTGGTGACCCCCTTCGAAATCGAAGAATTCCCCAACTACATTTCTGCCCTGGACCTGATCCAGCGCGCGGTGACCCGCCTGGCGGCCCTGCACCGTACCGATGAAGACCTGGTGCGTATCCGCGCCGCCGACGCGGCCTATCTGGATGCCGTCAGTGCCGGGGACTTTCAGGCGATGTCCGAAACCAACAAGGCATTGCACATGGCGATTGCCGAGGCCGGGAAGAACCCGTATTTCATCAGTTACTACGAGAAGCTGTTGGGCGAAGGTCAGCGCCTGCTGCACCTGCACTTCGACTACATCGTCAGTACGGCCAGCGCCCCCATCGGCCGCGACCATGATGAAATCGTCGATGCCATACAGGCGCGTAATGCTGACGAAGCAGAAAAGGCCGCGCACGAGCATACGATGCTGTTCCAGCGACGCTTCCTGGCGTACCTGCAACAGAACTTGACCGCGAAGATGTCGGTGGGTTGAGACCTACTGGAAGGGCGCGTTATTTGATCTGCACAATGACCGGCCCTTCCGTCACGATCGGCGGGTTCGCGCGGATATTCGAGGCGTTTTTCTGAATCCAGTCACGCGCGACTTTCAAGCTTGCATCGGTGCTGGCCTTGTCCGTGCAGACGGTCACCGCAGTACCGCCATCGCCGGTATTGAGCAGGGTGTAGCTGACGAGGCCAGGCACTGTCCGAAGGGTCGCTTCGACGTCGGCGCTACGCTCTTCCAAAAGCTCGAAAAGCTGCTTTGCTCCAGTCCCCAAGTAGGTTCTTATCACCGCGTACATAGTGGTCTCCCGGGGCTACTGCCTTGACGCCAATCCAGATCCGCTCGTAGCCGCTATCACTCAAGATTGAGTTCGTCCTGATGTATTCAGCTTAGCCAAACGCCGGCGACGAGCGAAATGCGACGACCATCGGCCAGTCTTGAGCCCTTGCGGACGGTCAGGGTGCCTTCGCACTAGCGCCGATAGTAACGGTGATCGGCCTCGTAACGGTGCCGCATGGCCCGATCCTCGTTACGCTCCCAATCACGACGGCGCTCAGCTTCCCGGCGGGCTTGCTCTCTGCGCCAATTTTCTCTGCGCCACTCGTCTCGGCGCCAATCGTCTCTACGATCGTGCCAGCGGTCGTCATGCCAGTCTCGGTCGTCATGGGCAAGCAACGGCCCTGACTGCTTGCCGGCCATACCGGCCAAGGTCGGCCAAGGGTTGTCGGCGGCGTGGACAGGTGGTTTAACGGCTGTGGCTTCAGGGGCGAAAACAGGGGTTGAGGTCTTCATCGGTGTGGCGGATGCCGAGCCCATTGCCGCGAACGCGAACAGACCGAAGAGCACCTTCCGTGGGACAAGGAATTTCATGAACGAAGACAACCTCTGATTGGCCATTGGACGTGTGGCCATCCGGCTGCGGTAAGCCAGCAGGGGGGGGGGCGTGCTTACCGAGTGGATGTGCCTATCCACATAGACCGATAAACAGGGAAAAGTTCGAGGGAACCGTTGCTGAAATAGCCACGGCCTCGCCCCTTTTGACCTTGAAGGCCAAGCGCTACCCCCACGGAACCGGGTGGCTCAAGCCTTCAGGTATGGCGCCATCAACGTGGTAAACCAATCGATGAAAGCGCCGAGCCGACGAGAGCGCTGACGCCGGTTCGGGTAAAGCACCGAGACGGTCATGGGCGCGGGACGGTAGGCGGCCATGACTTCCACCAGGTCGCCGCGTTCCAGCAAGTGCTGAACATCGAACAGCGGCACCTGAATCAGGCCAAGCCCTGCGCAGCACGCAGCGATGTAGCTTTCTGCGTTGTTGACCACCAGGCGCCCGGGCAGATCCAGCGAGTGTTCGACACCGTCGATGCAATACTCCCACGGTGCTTGCTGTGTGGTCCCACCGGCCATATAGCCGATACAGAGGTGCTTGTCTTGCAGGTCGGCGGGCTGTGCGGGGACACCAAATTCGGCCAGGTAGTCGGGGCTCGCGCAGTTGATCAGCAACACCTGACCCAAAGGCCTCACCACCAGGCTGCTGTTCTGTGGTGTCCCAAACCGAATCACGCAATCGACCCCCTCCAGCACCAGGTCTATTGCGCGATCAGTGGAGCCCAGACCCAGTTGCAGTCGCGGATAGTGCTTGAGAAATTCGGGTAGCGCCGGAATGAGCAAGCGTCTGGCAATGCGGTTCGGGACATCAACCTCGAGACGGCCCATGACCTGTTCTTGATGGCTCTGGAACAACTGGTCGATGTCATCGATATCCAGCAATACCTGACGCGCACGCAGCAACAACTGGGTGCCATCGGTGGTCAGCGACACCTTGCGCGTCGTACGGTGCAGCAGACGGGTGCCAGTGCTGGCCTCCAGTTGTTGAATGGCCGATGACACGGTCGCGCGCGGCAGCTTCAGCAACCGCGCGGCCTGAATGAAACTGCCCAGCTCTGCCACCTGAACAAAGATGCGGTATTGCTCGATTCTATCCATAGGTCTTCAATGCTCGATGACAGCGCCTGCCTGTTTCGCACGAAACCGGCGGACCACTCGCCATTCGACAAAACATACGATCAATAACACCAGCGTGGTCAGCGTGCCGACCATCAGCAGATCCGTGGCGTAGGCCAACGGCACGAGGGCCAGTAACAGGACCATGCCGGCGAGGTGGGACTTGGCGATCACCTGATACACCTCGCGTTTGTAGAGCAGGCTGGCGAACAGAAAGATCATCGGCCCCAGGACCAGGGTCACCACGTAGGCCGTGGTCAAGTGCTGGTCGGGGTGGGCCATCACCAAATCATTGCCGACTGCCGTAGCAATGATGCCAGCCACCAGAATCGCGTGGATGTAGTGGAAGTTGGCACCGGTGCGCCCAGGATCGCCGGAGACGGTGACACGGTGGATAGCGTCTTTGCTGGCAGTGCCGAAGTACAGCCACCACATTGCCAGAGTGCCCAGCAGAGTGGTCAGCAAACCGAGCAGCACGGGAATCCCCCAATGAGCGGTCTCCGCGAGAACGGCGCCGCTGGCCAGCAGCGTTTCACCCAGGGCGACGATCACAAACAACTGGCAACGCTCGGCCAGGTGTGCACCTTCGATGGTCCAGTCACTGGTGCGCGAGCGCCCCAGTCCCGGCAGGGCAAAGCCGAACATGGGCGACACGTACTCACATAGCACCGCGACCAACCACAGGCCAATACGCCATGGCCCCTCCAAAAACGCGCCGGTCAGCCAGAACGCAGCCGCTATCACCATCCAGCCGAGCATGCGCCGGAAGTTCGGTGCCAGCGGGTGTTCACTGGGCAAATGCAGAACGATATAGGCCGTACGCCCCACCTGGATCAGTACATAGGCCAGCGCAAACACCAGCCCTCGATCGCCAAACGCTTCGGGAATGCTGGCCGACATCAGCAACGCAGGAAACATGATGGCGAAGATCAGCCCGCGCACCCTGGGCATTTCCGGATTGAACCAGTTGGTGACCCAACAGGTGTACTGCCAGCCGAGCCATACGGCAAACCACATGATCAGCGTCTCCACCACCCCAAGCAGCGTCAGGTGGTGGAGCAGGCCATGGCTGAGTTGGGTCACGGCGAATACATACACCAGATCGAACAACAGCTCCTCGAACGTCACCCGTGCGTGGTGACCGTCACGATGGCGAAGCAGCGGGTGACCCGCAGACGAGTTGGCACTCATAATGACCCCATGGCCGGGTGGTTCAGGAAACTATCAGCGCGCTATCACGGGGTGCAACCGCTTTATCGCACGTCACTTGGTGGTATAGCCGCCATTGATCAGAATCGTCTGGCCCGTCACCCACCAGCCCTCACCGACCAGATTCCGAATGAACGGAACCACATCTTCAATATCGGTCAGGCCAGTGCGCGAGAACGGCGACAGCGCCGCAGCGCTCTTGTGATAGTTGACGGCATCCTCGCCCTCGGCGGGGTAGAAAAAGGGCGTGTCCATTGGGCCTGGCCCCACTGCAGTCACCGAAATGCCACGAGGTCCCAGCTCTTTTGCCGCCGCCCGAGTGAACTGTTCCACGGGCGCTTTGCTGCCGGCATACGCTGCATAGAACGGCGTGAATGCCCCGAGCAATGAGGTGACGATCGTGCAGATCTTGCCGTTGTCATTAAGATGCTTGCCGGCTTCCTTGATAAAAAAGAAAGCGGTCTTGGCGTTGACCGCCATCATCTCGTCGTACTCCGCCTCGGTGATCTCGGCCATCGGCTTCTTCAACACCTTGCCGACCGTGTTGATCGCAATATCCGGTCGTCCCACTGCCAGCACTGCATCGTTGAACAGCTTTTCCACGGCGCCGGCGGTGGTCAGGTCGGCCTGCAACGCCACGGCCTTGGCCCCAAGGGCTTCAATGGCGGCTACGGTGGCGTGCGCATCGGCCTCACTGGAAGGGCTGTTGTAATGCACGACCACTGCCTTGGCGCCATGCCCGGCCAGGTCGCGGGCGATCAACCCTCCGAGGTTCTTCGCGCCTCCGGCGATCAGTACGACTTTGCCGTTGATTGAATGATTCGGCATCGCAACGCTCCTTGAGCTGAGAAAGGTGTGACCCAGTCTAGAGCGGCGATCGGCAAAGATAAGCAGGGTCGGGCTGGATGCACTGTTCAGTATTGCCAGCCAATCACGACGTCATGCGGACACGCGTTCAACGATCAACCGTCAGGTTGCCTGTAAAGACCCATCAGGCACCCAATGCCGACAGCGTTGGCAATCGTGCGCCACGGTTGCCAACGGGCCTGAAAGTACAGGTACTTTGTTTCGCGCGATACTGAAATGAATGGCTCACATCGCTGGCTTCGAGAAGTCGCCATGGGCCGGTCGCTTTACCCTGCGTCGGGGGGCGGGTCTTGACGGGCACAGATAGCCTCCCGCAGAGGGGAGGCCGTTTCTACGCGGTGCCTGCGTCGTCAGAAGTCGAAGAACACGGTTTCCGCTTCACCTTGAACGTGAATGTCGAAGCGGTAGGCCAGCTTTCCGTCAACCGTGCAGCGCCTGGCAATCAGAGATTCGCGCCGCTGGGGTTGTTCGATCAGATTCAGTACGGGGTCCACGGCATTCGCCTGGGCTTCGTCGTCGAAGTACAGTCGGGTCTGCAAGTGGATGTTGATACCCCGGGCAAACAGCGACACGTTGATGTGCGAGGCCATGGCAACGCCCGCGGCGTTTTTCACCACGCCGGGTTTCACGGTGTTGATCGTCCATTCACCGACATCGGTCGTGGCGGTACGGCCAAAACAGTTGAACGGTTTTTCCAGGTCGTAAGCACTGTCATAGACGCCATCGTGATTGGCCTGCCAGAACTCCAGGAACGCGTCACGAATCAGGTGGCCGTTACCGTCATAAACGTGGCCCAGCAGTAAAATGTGCTCACCTGGCGCGCCAGGCTTGGCCATGTCGTTCCAGATTTCCTGTTCGCGCGGCGCATTGCCGGCAGCCTCCAGGGCCAGGCCGATGTGCACATAGGGGCCGGCTGTTTGCGATGGGGTTTCAGGCAGAAGTTGAACGGGCATACGCAGGCCTCCTCAGCGGTTTTCGAAGTGGGTCTTGCGCTGGCCGCGCAGGACGATATCAAAACGATAAGCCAGGCAATCCATCGGATTGGCCATGCTCATGTCCAGTCTGGCGATCAAGCTCTGCACCGCTTCATGATTCGAGATCGATTTGACGATCGGGCACATGGGGATCAGCGGATCACCTTCGAAATACAGCTGGGTAATCAACCGCGTCGCAATGGACGGGCCGCTGATGGAGACATGGATATGGGCTGGCCGCCAGTCGTTGGGGCCGTTGCGCCAAGGGTAGGGGCCAGGCTTGACGGTGCGGAAGCTGTAGTTGCCATCGCGGTCGGTCAGCGCACGGCCGACACCGCCGAAATTCGGGTCGAGCGGGGCCAGGTAGCTGTCCTTCTTGTGCCGGTAACGGCCACCGGCATTGGCTTGCCACATTTCCACCAGGGTATGGGGAATCGGCTTGCCGTGCTGATCACACACGCGACCGGCGACGATGATGCGTTCGCCAATGGGCAGGCCACCGTGATTGAAGTTCAACAGCAGATCGTTATCGTGCTGTCCCATTTTCAAATGGGAAAAATCCGGGCCGCTGGTTTCCGACAGGGATTGGGGAATGCTCACCAACGCCTGGCGCGGGGAGCGCAGGATCGACGTCTTGTAGTCGGGGGTCAGGGCTTTTGGATGCCAGTTACGGTCACGAATGACGAAGCGGCTGTCGTGCGCATCAGACATGTCGTTTTTCCTGTTGTTATGGTTGGACGGAGGCGGGCACTGCGTGGGCAGTGACTCGTGACCGCAGTTTCCCCCTGCGCGACCTGATGCAAAATTGAAAAAAACGACTCTATCCATATCCAAATGGTTATGGATATTGTCCTTCGCGATATTCCTGGCCGATCTCGCGCAGGGCTTCCACGCACCACTGCGCCGCTGGCGTCACGGGTAACGCAGGATTGGTGCACAGCCCCACCGAACCGCCCGGTTCGCGCATCCCCAGATCCAGCTCCACCAACTCACCTTGCCTCAAGTCCTGCCTGACCGCGTCATGGGGCGCCACCCAGATCGCCTGACTGCATTGCACGTAGCGCCGACTCAGGGCGACCGACAGGGTTTCCAGGCGCTGGCGCGACGGCGTTATCCCGTGCTGCACAAACAGGCTGTCGGCGAATTTGCGGATCGTCGTCCCCGCCGAGGGCAAGACCAGCGGGTAGTCTTCGAGATTTTTATGCCCCTGTGGAGCGGTGAGCGCCGGGTGACCGGCCCGCACCACCAGGGTCATTGACTCGCTGTAGAGATGCTCGAACGTCAGTCCGGAAATCAACGGGCTATCGGTCATTCGACCCACCACCAGATCGAGTTCGCCGACCCGCAATTGCGAGAGCAAATAGGCGCTAGGCCCGGTCATGACGCTGACCACCAAGGCAGGGTGCCGGTCATGCAGACGGCAGACCACTTCAGGAACCAGCAAGCTTTCAACGGTGGACAGCACGCCGAGCTGCACGGTAATCGGTTCATGCACACCGGAACGCAGACTGTTGACCCCCTCGCGCAGCGATTGCACGCTCGGCCCGGCGTAGCGCAGAAAGGCCGCACCGGCCTCGGTCAGCGTCGAGCCCTTTTTGCCCCGCTCAAACAGGGTGGCCTCCAGCAGGGTTTCCAGTTCCTTGAGGGTTTTGGAAAGCGCCGGCTGACTGATCGCCAGCTTGTCGGCAGCACGTGCCAGGCTGCCCTGGCGCGCCACTTCGAGAAAACACACCAGATGACGGAATTTGATTCGGGTATCGATGTTCAATCAGGTGTTCTGCCTTGGTGGTGTGATGCGGCTCGAACCGCAAGTGGACAAAGCTTATTGCAAAATGAATCGCTTGAACCAACGGTATGACAATCAAGCGTGAGTTACGGCCGACCGCGAGTCGGAAATTGCCGTGACTCAATGGGCGTACCCGACTCGATCAAGTCGGCCGGGTATTCGCCGCAGATCGCCGCGTGGGGCCCCATCGGCGAAGCGTAAGACTTGCGCGCGCCATCCGGATGGTCGCAGGGGGGGGGGGCGGCCCCGGCCCGGGTAACAGTTCGTGGTTTCACTTGCTCAACATCAGCAAGTCGACCAGCAACCCGGCAGGCATTTTCTGAGTGATTGAAAGTTATTGCGGACCGAGGGTTCGATAGCACTCGCCAATCGGCACTTAAATTAATGTATGCAACCGGGAGATTATTATTGGCCGGTTGTTGTCCGTCTCGAAGGGCAGTAATAGACCGAAAGTAGTCAACTAAATCGCGCCAGATCTTTGGCATTCTTTTGTTCTGGTTTGGGATAGATGTATCGGTCAGGAATAGAGGCAACGTGTGTGTCAGAGTTGGGTTGGTCTTGGGCCAGGATTGCGAATATGTAACATGTCTTTTTTTTCATGTTCAGCAGTCGCGTTGAGGCGCCGTCTACACTCAGTCCTTATCGGACACATCTACCACAACTGGCAAGTTTGCCAGGATGGTTATCGGGTCCTGCCACCGCGCACACATTCCGAGAGCCTTTCAATGAAACTGAATTACGCTCTGCTCAGGGACAATAACAATGCGGATTTGCTGCGCCTCGTCGCTGCATGTGCGGTCATCTGGGGGCATGCTTACGCTCTCGTTCCTGGGGCCGCGACGACAGAGCCTATCGGGGGTTTGCTTGGGTTTGACTATTCGGGATCGCTGGCCGTTGAGTTCTTCTTTTTCTTAAGCGGTATTCTTGTAACGAATAGCTGGATAAACAATAGTTCACCGCTTGATTTTATACTGGCACGGTTTTTTCGGGTGTTCCCAGCCATCCTGGTTAGTGCGGCCGCTTGCGTCTTATTGCTTGGACCGATGCTCACCACACTGCCGTTGAATAGTTATTTTGCTGACAGTACCGTTTTTTCAGAAATATTCCGGCACCCCTATATCCAATACTCATTGCCTGGTGTGTTTGAAAACAGCAACTTCCCGCTGACCAATGGATCTATTTGGACGATCCGGTATGAGCTTATTATGTACGCCATGTTGCTGGCTGCAGGACTCTGTGGGGTATTCCGTCATAGGCTCTTCGCGACGGTGGTTCTCATCGCAATTCTTGTGACTTCAATGTTTTTCCCGCAAGACATTCAACTGATTGGTCTGATGAACATAGACATTGGTGGGCGCCTCCCGGCCTTTTTTGCTTTTGGTGCTCTCCTTGCGCTTTATAAGGACCAGGCAAGTATCAATATCCGTGTGGTTTCCGGCTTAATCCTCTTCGCTTGGATATTTCGGCATGGATCGGCGTTCCAGTTTGTGTTTTATCCGGCATTTTTGATGACTGCGCTTTGGCTGATGACCACCGGTCCAATCAAGGCATTGCGGCTTCCAGGCGACTTTTCGTATGGTGTGTATGTCTTCGGATGGCCAATACAAAAGGTTATAGCCGCCGAATTCCCGAATTTCAGCATTCATGCAAATCAGGCTGTTACGATCGCCGTTTCTCTTGCGTTGGCCAGTATTTCCTGGTTCGTAATTGAAAAGCCCTGTATCCGATTTGGACGCCAGTTAGGTCGGTATTTTGCAGCGTATAACAGCAGTCGCGAAGCCAATTCAGAGGCGACGCTAGCGACTGAACGCAGGCCCAGCGAATAACGACTGGCATGTGAGTTGTCACTGCGCCAAGGGGGGGCTTCAGGGAGCATTCTCTGGGCGGAATGCTGGGGCGGATGTCTGATCCTGGCCGTTTTCAGCCGGTCGTGATGGTCAGCAACCGGCCAAAAGCAGACATTCGACTTCGTCCGGGCGAATTCAGGATCAACAAGAGCTGAAGTATTTGTCAGACTGTGATATTAAATTGTCTCCCTAGTAGCTGCAGCGTACATGGAGAGTTTATGAGCTATCGAAACAAGACATATGTGGCTTTTGCCAGTGAAGATATCGGTAAATACCGTATGATGGAGGCATGGAAAGCTAGCGAACACATAGAGTTCGATTTTTTTGACGCGCATGACCTTTTCATCGCTCGAGACACCAGTAAGCCAGAGACGATAAAGCGGAATCTGCGTGAGCGGATGAAAAATGCAAAACAGGTGGTGCTGCTGGGGAGCAAGGATGGAAAACGCAAGGGGAGCGACGGTGCGTCCTTCTTGGCTTACGAAATTGAAGTTATTATTGAGTTCAACCTTCCAGTAGTAGTGGTCAATCTGGATCAAGATAGAAATATTGACGAGAACTATATTCCCGTTCCACTGCTGACCAAAAAGTATTACACCCTCTCGGTTTCATATCAACCGAAAATTATAATGTATGCACTTAATAATTATGCTAGTTCCTTCGCAACTAGCGACAAGAAAGGACCATATCAATACAAGCCCGAAGTGTACAAAGAGTTGGGGTTGTAAGTGGCAATACTCCAGGATTTGAGGACTTGGCGTTTCTGGCGCCATTTCCTAATAATATCGTTTGCAGTTTTCGGAGGACTGTCGACCGTCCTACAAACGCTTAACGTGACCATCCCAACGTTCACAGTTTTCCAAGGCAGTCCTTTTTTGATCCTGACTGTTGCTATTTCTGTAATAGCAGGACTTATCTGGTCATGGCCTAGGCCAATAGCTCAAGACTACAGTGTGCCCAATACCAAGATAACCATCGTCAAGGGCAATATACTCGACGAGACGAAGCACATTGTTATCGGTACGAATGACACTTTCGACACTGAAACGCCAGTGATCATTTCCCAAGAAAGCTTACAGGGCCAAGCATTACAGAGACTGTACGGCGGCGACCTGAAAGAGCTTGACGCGACGCTAGCGAGCGCCTTGATAGGCAAACCGACGGTAGGAAGCATAAAAAAAAGTGGAAAGCAGCTGCAGTATGGAGTGGGTACAATTGCAACTGTCAAACAATCAGCGAGGTTGATTTTTTTTCTTGCCTACTGCGAAATGGACACCAACAACACGGCTCGCTCAACGCCCGATAAGGTATGGAAAAGCCTTCTTTTGCTGTGGGATGAAGTTTCTAAACATGCTAACGGGGGAGCTGTCTCAGTGCCCGTCATCGGCGGTGGGCAAGCCCGACTTTCCAGCATTGTCCCCGCACAGGATGCGATCCGCTTAACCATTCTTTCTTTTATGTTCGCATCTCGCAGTTCAAAAATTTGCGATGAGCTTCGAATTGTCGTCAGACCTGAAGATTACAAAAGGCTTGATCGACTAGAACTTCAATCCTTTTTATCATCACTGCGATCGTCATGAACAACGACTCAAGTATTGATCTTCCCGAAAATGATGGATGTCCGTTCTGCGCCTATCTTAGGGGGGAACGCCCGTACACGATTCTATCTCGGACGGCGGATACGGCCACTTTCGTGACGCGTGAGCAGAGAGGACACCCGCACCTACTCGTCTTACCGCTGAGGCATGTGCCATCCATACTCGAACTTACAGATTCTGAAGCTGCCGCTATCGCTGTTGAGGTGCGGAATGCGGCCAGGTTGATAAACCTAGCCTACTCTAAACCCGGAATCGCAGTGTGGCAGAACAATGGCGTTCCTGCCGGACAAGCAATCAGCCACGTCCATTTTCATGTCGCTGGTACTCTTAAGGGTGGAGGGACTGAGTTCGGACCAGTCAAAGAAATATCAGTTGAGCAAACTGATGAGATCGCGAAGAAACTCCTAGGAGTCTCGTAGACGCGTTCGCATCATGTTCTTCGGATGACTGGCGTTACTGTGGGCAACTCTGAGTCAGAACTCGATTGTTACGAACTAGAACGATGCGCGCTGAATATTGCTAGATAAATAAGCAACATTGGTTTTAGGTGAACCATTTTCTCGGATTCAGGGAAAGCCATCCTTTTTTTTGCGCTGGGGGACGATTGTGAAATCCGGAAAGCCATTTCTCATATTCTTCGTCCTTCGGTATCCATCCTTCTTTGTAGGATTGCTCAAAGTTCAATGTCGTTAAACGTGGGGGAGCTCCTCGCAATTTAGACTTATAGCGCTTATTAAGAGTTTTGCCGTGGACTTCCAAGTCCTCGCACAACTTGATACAGAAAAAAATTACGTCATCCGTATAGGAAGAGATTGCCTGTATGTATCCCATGTACTCTTGATTTGTGTGTCCACTTCCATACCTCAACCCAAGATACATATGCTCAAAGCTGGCCCCCTCGGGAAACTGCTTATTCTGGAATCTTTCAAGAAGCTCGTTTCGCTTGGTCAGAGCCCCATTCAGATTCGTAACCGCATCGGCGAGTGCGGTTACAGCTGGAATAGCTCTTCCCACAACAAGCAGGCGGCTTAAGATTATTTCCTGAAGAGAGCCCACAGGCGGAGATATTTTTTTAAAAACAATAAGTTAGGTGATAATTCAAAAGGTGTTTTTGCATCAATTTCGCCTTTTCGAATTTTCGTTTTGAATTCCAAGAAACGTTGTTGATCCTCATCATAAGAATCCTTCAAGTTCTTGACATGCTGCTTTTTAAGCGCCATTGCGACGTTAGTTGCGGCCATGGAGAGTGCTAGCGCAGAGTTTGTATGGTGAAACTCTTTTATACGTTCCTCTCTAAACTTCCCCTTCTCCGCGACGCGTTGCGCCGCTACTGCACCGGCAAAAGCCCCTGCTAAAGCCCCCACCAACGAAGTAGTAAAAGCAGAGTTCGCAAAGTCCTTTGTGCTCCCAACTAGTGAGGACAGTTCTGTGACTATCGAGGTAATGTCAGACATGTATTAATATCTCCATTGGAAGGTCATGTGTGAGGGGGGCGATCTAGCAGTGAAACAGCCAATAGGGCTATTTACCAGCCAAAGCTTATAGGCGGTAGCTGAGGCTCGATAAAGGCCGCAGCTATTCCGAAGCGGCCGTTCACCGGCAAACCTAGATCTAGGACAATCACTCCGAAAACGGCGTTACACGACTGGAAAGTATCGTCTCTGAACAGTGAAGAGACAGCAAATCCGGGTGTCGAAGCGCGTAGGGAAGCATAGTCAGTTCTCGGGAGGGTGATCAATCAAATAAAATTGACTAAATGTCGTTCATATCAACAGCGTAACCCGAATTCCGCAGTTCCTTTGCAACGGCGTAATGCCACGCACCATGATCGTCAAGCGAAACGTAAACAACGCCACTGATGTCGTTTGGAACTTCAACGTCGCCCTTGATCAAGGCGCAAACATTTTCGCGGCCGAGCTTTGAGATCATATATCCGTGTTCGAAAATAACATTCTGTCGCGCACGAAATTTCTGATCTTCTACACCAGCAATGCCGCCTTTGTCACAAGGTGTATATAAGATTAGGGCAAACCCTACGTTGGTGTGCTCTTCGATTTTTTCAATAATTGTTTTACCTGCGCTTACCTGCTCATGGAGAATTACAGCTTTAAATCCAAGTTTTTCGACAAAACGCGCAGCCTCGGTTTTTGCCAGGCTATCTCTTCCGTGAACGATGAAAACGCTTTTCTTTTCAGTTTGCTTCGGTTGTGACGCTTGAGTATTAGATTTTAGAATTTCACCTACTGATTTGAGCACGTCTTTTGTAATGTCTTTGACGTATTTTTCACTATTAACAACAGTAATCTGGGTATAGACAAAAAACACACCGGGCCCGACTGATCTTTGTGCAATTTCGGACAGTTCGCCTAAGGTTTGATCTGAGGTTTTATCTTTAGTAGGCGAATCTGATTATGCTCAACATATCTACCATTAATATAAATTCTCTTGTTTTCGGAGTACGGCCTAGCAATCAATTCGACTATTTCATCGAGATCTACACAATTTAATTCATAGCAGCGCTCATAATCGCCTTTCTTGTTCTTTTCACTGGTTTCTACGATTACGTGGTAGTACATAATGCGTCTCGCTTTTCGGTAAATAATCCATTAAAAACACCAGCCGCCACGCTTCTCGTCGTTCGAAGATGGCCGATATCTGCGTTGATCGAAACAGTACTACGCTGACGTGCGTGTAACAACAATCTTGTTAGATGTGCCGTTATCAAAGCGGATGGGGGTGTAATGACTGCAAAGGGCTGATGAGAGTCCTGTGGTCATTCAGGGCTGTTGAACATCGCCCATGTATAACAACGAGACCTATGTCGCTTCCGGAGTGTTTGCTTCGGAGAAAAATGAAAAGCAGAAAAGGGCGAAAGCTGCTGTGGCGTCCGCTTCTGGCCGATTCGTGACTGTTGCGAAGGGCTATTAGCGACCCTGAACCGCCAGTCTTCTGCGGGAGAACAGCGCTACCCGCCTGTCATCAATCACATGGGCGTGGCAATGAGTAATATTGCGGTCCCGTGTGCGGCTGTGGCGGCGTCTACCCCGTAGCGCATGCGGATGAAAGAACAGGTCAGGCCCTCAACCAGCGTGAACAATAAAATCGGCCAGCCAATCCGGGTGACGGTTAGCGCCAGGAACGAATGGCAGGCCGCGAAGGCGACAGCGCTGATCAGGGCTGCTCGCAGTGCAGAGGTATGGTGTTCGAGGTGACCTTGCAGGATGCCGCGAAACAGCACCTCTTCGAGCGCATTACCACCGAAAGCCAGCACGACCATGCTTGGCAGCCAAGGCCAATAACCCGCGATCCCGGCAGTATCGATTCCTTGATAAAGGCGCAGCGGAACGCCGATCGCCAACCCTGCCGCGATGCCCAGAGTGAGCCCGACAACCCGATTGCCCTGGCTCCAGGCGATGAGTTTCCATAGTTCTGGAGCGATCCTTGCCAGCGCGGCGACGACAGCCAGCGACAGCACGCCCAGTGTGGCCAAGACAAACGGATTCGAAATGAAGCTGATCTGCACGTCGCCACTCAGGGACCATAAGCGCAGCGGGGTCATCAGGTCGCGCATCAGGACGAAGCCAAGCAGCAGGATAACGATGCGCAAACCAAGCTGTGTCTTCGGCGTCAGACAGAACCAGAGGGCGAAGAGGCCAAGACCAGGAAGCAGGTAGGTGCCATAGTCGATGAGCAGCGAAAGTCCGTCTGCGATCATTTGGCTGTCCGCGAGTCTTGAAGTACATGCTGAGCCAACTCATTAAAGGCAGGCCGTGTGACCGGATCATTGGCCGTAACGGGCAACGTTGATGTCTCGCTCGCGCAGACCGCTGAGGTCATATGAGAAAGTGGCGAAGCGATCTTGCCTTTGTCGATGCGTTTGAACAGTGTGCCGAACATCCCCGTTCCCCCAGTGCTATCCATCGCAATATGTTTGAAAGAGGGAGAGTGCGGTACACGGGCCTGCGCGCGCAACAGTACCGCCAGTGGGCGATGGGGCTGGGAAGCCTGGTTGACGTTCAACGCGATCCGACCGGCAGCTTTTGGCCGATTCTGTTGAAAAATTGAATCATCCGAAACGGCCGTTTGCTACCTGTCACAAACGACAACAATCCCTCTTCCTCAATACTCTTCAACACAAGTTGTTTGTCGGATTCATTGAGTATTCGCTATGTTCACGCCGCCCAGCGCAGTCCGGCGACAAATAGAAATCTCCAGAAATCTGGCTACGACCAGCGGCAACCACGATGCGTTGTCAGTCACTCGATAACACCCCCCAGGCAAAAAAAGCGCGTCGGTCCCCTTGAATTAAAAAAAGCGATCGCTGCGAAGTCACTAGAATCAACGGGGCGCAGTGACTCGGCACGATGACGCATCCCTTTTGAGGAACCTACAACGATGTCCAACAAGTGGCTGGACCCTGCGCTATTGCTGCTGACTGCCCTGACACTGCTGGCGGGCGGCATTGCGCAGGTTGCTCAGAAGCCTGACTGGGCGGCGATGTGCTGGCTCTCCGGGAGCCTGGTCATGGCCGTGGTGCTGCTGGTGGAGATTGTCAGGCGCCTGGCCCGGCGCGAGGCCGGCGTGGACTTGATTGCGCTGTTGTCAATCGGCGCGGCCCTGGTGTTTGAGCAGATGCTGGTGGCGGCGGTCATTGCCTTGATGCTGGCTTCCGGGCGTACCCTCGAATTTTTCACCGCGCAACGCGCCGACCGCGAGCTGCGTGCACTGGTCGACCGGGCGCCGCGCTTTGCCTGGCTGCAGGAACCGAACGACTTGCGCCAGATACCGGTCGAGCAGATCCAGCCGGGTCAGACGCTGCTTGTACGCCTGGGGGAGGTGGTCCCCGTCGACGGCCGTCTGCTCAGCCCCACGGCAACGCTGGACGAGTCGGCGCTCAGCGGTGAGTCGTTGCCGGTCACCCGCCGGGAAGGCGAGGTGTTGCGCAGTGGTGTCGCCAATGCCGGCGCGCCGCTCCAGCTGTTGGCGACGCAGACGGCGGCGCAGAGTACTTACGCCGGTGTCGTGCGGCTGGCCGAGGCAGCACGGCGATCGCGCGCGCCTTTCGTGCGTCTGGCCGACCGTTACGCCTTGCTCTTCATTCCGCTGACGCTGCTCATGGCCGGGCTGGCCTGGCTATGGAGTGGAGACCCTCTACGGGCGCTGGCGGTTCTGGTGGTTGCCACGCCCTGTCCTTTGATCCTGGCGGTGCCGATCGCCATCATGTCCGGTATCTCCAGGGCAGCGCGGCGCGGCATTCTCATCAAGGACGGCGCCACTCTGGAAGCGCTGGCAGGGGCCAAACAGCTGTTTCTCGACAAGACTGGCACCTTGACCAGTGGTCACGCCCGCCTGCAGTCGGTTGAGGTCAATGGCCAGGTCGATCCACAGCACCTGCTGGGCCTGGCCGCTTCGCTGGCACAGGCCTCGGTGCACCCCATCTCCCAGGCCATCGTCGACGCAGCGCGCCAGCTCCGATTGCCGCTCAGCGCCCCGCAAGCGGTTGAAGAAAGCCCGGGCTCCGGGCTGTGTGGGCTGATTGAGGGGAAGCGAGTGCGTCTCGGCACGCTGTCTTTTGCTCATACCGAGGCCTCTGTCAGCGATTGGGCCACCGCGATGCTGCGCCAGATGGATTATTCGGCCTGCGGTGGAAGCTTCGTCGAAGTGGATGGGAACCTTGCCGGCCTGCTGGTTTTCTCGGACAGCCTGCGTCGGGAAACCCCACAAACCCTTCGCCGGCTGCGCAACAGCGGTATCGAACGAATTGTCATGCTCACGGGTGATCGCCTGGAAACGGCCGAAATGATTGCGTTGTCTGCCGGCATCGACGAACTGCGTGCCGGGTTGACCCCGGAGGACAAGGTGCGTGCCGTACAAGAGGGCTGTACGCGCGCCAGCACGCTGATGGTCGGTGACGGCATCAACGACGCGCCTGCGCTGGCGGCGGCCACCGTTGGTGTGGCCATGGGGGCCAGTGGTGCCACGGCCTCTGCGGAAGCGGCGGGTGTTGTGCTGTTGGTGGATCGCCTGGACCGTCTGGTCGAGGCACTGGAGATTGCCCGCCGTACCCGCCATATCGCGCTGCAAGGCGTGCTGGCCGGCATGGGACTGTCGCTGCTGGCGATGACGGTGGCCGCCCTCGGTTACCTGCCGCCACTCGCCGGCGCCGTGGTTCAGGAAGTCATCGACGTGTTCATCATCATTAATGCGTTGCGTGCGTTGGGGTCTTCGGCAGGACCGGGCCTGCGACGACTGGCCGGCGAGCACATTGATCGACTGCAGGACGAACACAGTCAACTCGCCACTGTGTTGAGTGATCTGCATCAACTGGCCGGCGATTTCGCCCGGCGCCCGCTTGAGCAGGCGCAGACCGATCTGCAGGAACTGGTCGACACACTGCAAGCCTCCCTGGCCAGCCATGAACGGGACGATGAAAACACTCTGTATCCGCTGCTGACCCTGAGCATGCCGGGCGAGGACCCCTTGTCGGCACTGAGCTATGGACACCGCGAGATTTTTCGCCACATCCATTTGCTGGCGCGCATGAGCAGCGACTTCAGTGCCGACCCGACCACGGTTCCCGCCGAAGAGATTCAGCATCAGTTAATTCGCCTGGATACCCTGGTGCAGTTGCACTTTGACCAGGAGGAGGAACTGTTCCGTTATCTGGACAGGCGCTGAAGGGGCTGGCGGGATACTGTTCAAGAGAGCGGCTAATCGTTGTTGCCTCTCCATTGATAGCGCATGCCCGGCTCACCTTGCGTGAGATAGGGAGGCACTGATGCGGCAGCAAGGGGGCGATCTCAAACGTGCCTGCCGATGCCGGCGGATTCGGAGCTCTTTCCGAAGTCCCGCCGGCTGCAGCATTTTTCGATTGGCTTTTGTGCGGTGCCCTCCACGGCACGGGAGTGAAGACAAGATCAACGTTCGGTTGTCTTGAGGCTCCGGCTCCTTGTGTGAAGGTTCAGCCGTCAGCCCTCAATGCAGAAACTTGACCCAGCCGGCCACTGCAAGTGCCGCAAAGCAGGTCCAGCCTGAGAACAGCCACCGCCAGACAAGCATCCGCGGGACAAAACCCACACCTCTCACAAAGGCCACGCTCATGGCGACGAACAATGCAGTCGCCAGCGCATGGTCAGGCTTCCCATCGGGGGAGACCATCATGGGAGGGTAGAGCGTACACGCGAGCATGATGACTAATGCGATAACCAAACTCGGCACTTGAATGTGTGAGGAGGGCGGGGGCGTCGCGACACCCGGCGTCATGACAGTGTCTCGTCATTGTCGCTCATGGCGCGGCCAGCTTCGTTCTCACCCCACATCGCATTCAATATGGCCAGTAGCAATGCGAAACCGACCCCCAGCATCCAGGCGAAATACCACATGTTTATTACTCCTATGCCGTCACTTAGTAGGCGGAATGTTCGTTGGCTTTGATTTGCGCGACGGTGACCTTGCCGCGCATGACGCGGTAAGCCCACGAGGTGTAAATCACGATCAGCGGCATGAAGATCAACGTGGCCCAGAACATGATGGCCAGGCTTAAATGACTGGAGACGCTGTCCCACACGGTCAGGCTGGCCGCAGGCACCGTTGACGACGGCATGACGAAGGGGAACATCGATACACCGGCGGTGCTGATCACCCCGATCACCGCGAGCGACGAAGCGACAAACGCGGCCAGTGTGCGGCGCATCAGCAGCAACAGCGCGGCACCGGCGGCGCCCGCCAAGCCAAGCGCCGGCAGCAGCCACAACACAGGATAATGACCATAGTTGGCCATCCAGGCGCCGGCTTCGCGTACCACGGTCTTGTTGAGAATGTCCGGCAGCCCGGCGATATCCACCACCGAGGTAATGCGATAGCCGTCGATCGATTGCAGCCAGACGCCGGCAATGACGAATGTGCACAGCAGCACCAGCGCCGCGCCAACCCCGCCCTTGATGGCACGGGACTGGATCACGCCTTCAGTGCGGTGCGCCAGATAAGTACCGCCTTGCAGGGTGATCATGGCACTGCTCACCACGCCGGTCAGCAGCGCGAAAGGGTTCAGCAGTTGCCAGAAACTCCCGGTGTAAGTCGATACCAGCATGTCGTTGAAGTGGAACGGTACGCCTTGCAACAAGTTACCGAACGCGATGCCGAACACCAGCGGCGGCACGGCCCCGCCGATGAACAGACCCCAGTCCCAGGTGCTGCGCCATTTGGCGTTGTGAATCTTGCTGCGATAGTCAAAACCCACCGGGCGGAAGAACAGCGCCCAGAGAACCAGAATCATCGCCCAGTAAAACCCGCTGAACGCGGTGGCATACACCACCGGCCACGCCGCAAACAGTGCGCCGCCGGCAGTGATGAACCACACCTGGTTGCCGTCCCAGTGCGGCCCGACGGTGTTGATCGCGACGCGTCGTTCCAGGTCCGTGCGGCCTACAAAGGGCAGCAAGGTGCCGACCCCCATGTCGTGGCCGTCCATGATGGCGAAGCCGATCAGCAGTACGCCGACCAGTGCCCACCAGATAATTTTCAGGGTGACGTAATCAAGCATGGTGGAGTTCCTTCAGGTTGGCATCGTGAGCATAACGGCCGGTTCCGAGGCTGCCGGGCCCTTGGCGGGCGAACTTGACCATCAGGAACATTTCAACCACCAGCAGCACGGTGTAGAAAGCGACGAAGCCTGCCAGCGAGCCATAGAGGTTATTGACGCTAAGGGTGGAGACACTCATGTGAGTGGGCAGCACGCCGTAGATGGTCCAGGGTTGACGGCCGTATTCAGCGACGAACCAGCCCAGCTCGCAGGCAATCCAGGGCGCAGGCAGCATGCAGAGCGCCCAACGCAGCAGCCAGCGGCGGCGTGTGCAGGCCGACTGCAAGGTGCTCCAGAAGGCCACCCCGAACAGCAGGAGCATGGCAAAACCAAGGGCGACCATGATCCGGAACCCCCAGAACATCGGCGTCACGCGCGGCACGGTATCGTTCACTGCCTTGTCGATAATAGCCGGCGTGGCCTGGTTGACATCCTCAACGTACTTTTTCAGCAGCAGGCCAAAGCCCAGGTCCGCCTTGTAGGCTTCGAAGGTCTCGAACGCCGCCTTATCGGTGCGATCGGCCCGCAGGGCTTCAAGCGCATTGACGGCGGTAATGCCACGCAGAATGCGCGCGCGGTTTTTCTCTTTGATGTCATGAATGCCAGGGATCTGCTTGCTGACCGAGCGCGTGCCGATCAAGCCCATCACCCACGGCACGTCGACTTCCCAGTTATTTCTGGACTCGGCTTCATTGATGCTGGCCAGCAAGGTCAGGCCTGCCGGTGCGGGTTTGGTTTCCCACATGGCTTCCATGGCCGCCAGCTTGGTTTGCTGCGCCTCACCCACCGTGTAACCCGACTCATCCCCCAGCACGATGACGCTGAGCACGGAGGCCAGGCCGAAAGCCGCCGCCACCCGAAAACTGCGCTTGGCGAACTCGACATCACGACGCTTGAGCAAGTACCAGCTGGAAATCGACAACACGAACATCGAACCGGTGACATAACCGGCGGACACCGTGTGCACAAACTTGGCCTGGGCCACCGGGTTGAACACCACCGCCCAGAAATCGACCATCTCCATGCGCATGGTGATGTAGCTGAACTCTGAACCCACCGGGTTCTGCATCCAGCCATTGGCGATCAGAATCCACAGCGCCGAGAGGTTGGTACCGATGGCCATCAGCAGCGTGACCAGCAAGTGGTGCTCTTTCTTCAGGCGATCCCAGCCAAAGAAGAACAGGCCGATCATGGTCGATTCAAGAAAGAACGCCATCAGGCCTTCAATGGCCAGCGGCGCGCCGAAGATATCGCCCACGTAGTGCGAGTAATACGCCCAGTTGGTACCGAACTGAAATTCCAGGGTGATACCGGTTGTCACCCCCAGGGCGAAGTTGATGCCGAACAGCTTGCCCCAGAAGCGCGTCATGTCTTTCCAGATGACATTGCCGGTCATCACATAGACACTTTCCATGATGACCAACAGCCACACCATGCCAACCGTGAGCGGTACGAAAAGAAAGTGGTAAAGCGCAGTGGCTGCGAACTGCAGCCGAGACAAATCTACCAGGTGTTCTGAAATCACTTGCTTGCCCCTTGAGTCGAGGTGGGTACACCGAAACGGTTGCCGATAATGTTCGGGTCGACACTGACGTGCGAATCCCGGATGAACAGCCACCACAGCACTGTCAGCACCAGTAGTTTGATCACTACTGCCGTGAGCAGATGGCGTCGAAGTCGTTTGTCGGAAATGGTCATGACTTGCAGTTAGCACACGGCATGCCAAGGGGAGGGCGTCTGTTTTTATCGTTTAAAAACAGTTACTTAGTGATCATGGTGAGCTGGTGCGGCAGGCGTTGGCGGGTAAACGCGCTGCCAACCTGCCAGGGTGGCAGCGATTGGCAGTCGTTGGCAGTCGTGGGGCGCGAGTGCGATTGGTCAGGCCAAACCTTGTTCTTTCAGTCGTCTGTACAGCGTACGTTCGCTGATGCCCATGTGCCTGGCCAGTTCACTGCGGGTGCCTTTGAAGGTCGCCAGTGTCTGTGCCAGCGAGCTGCCGTCGAAAGGCGTTGAAGCGGGGGGCTGAGGAGATATCGCCACGGATGCCTGGGGTAAATGTGTGGAGCGGATCACTCCATCGTCAGCGAACAGACTGGCTCTTTCCAGCACATTGCGTAATTCGCGGATATTGCCGGGCCAGGAATGGCGCTGCAGTTGTGTCAGAGCCTCCGCCTCTATTGTCAGCCGGCGCTTGCCGGTACCGGCACGTTGTAGAAATGAATTGGCAAGCAAACCGATGTCTTCAACCCGGTTGCGCAAGGGGGGCAACTGAATCGGAAAGGCGCTGATGCGGTAGTACAGGTCCTGCCTGAACTCACCGTTCTCCATCATTTTTTCCAGGGGTTTGTGGGTCGCGGCAATTAACCTGAAGTTGGCGTGAAGGGTCTCGACACTGCCGACACGGCGATAGGTGCCCGATTCGATCAGGCGCAACAGTTTCACCTGCATGGCCAGTGGAACATCCCCAATCTCATCGAGAAACAAGGTGCCGCCCTGGGCCGTTTCAACCAGTCCGGGCTTGCGCGTGGTGGCCCCGGTGAATGCCCCTTTTTCATGGCCGAACAGTTCGCTCTCAAACAACGTTTCGGGCAATCCCGAGCAGTCGACGACGACGAAGGGGCCCGTGGCCCGGTCGCTGTTTTCATGTACGGCGCGGGCGAACAGCTCTTTGCCCGTACCGGACTCGCCCAGCAGCAGTACCGGTAGCATGGATGGGGCCACCCGCTGCAACTCGGACAAGGCAAGGTTAAAAGCCGGTGAGCGACCAACCAGGCCTTCATTGCTGGGTCGCGCGGAGGCGCTGCGTACCAGCGTGAGACGCTCCACATAGGCCGTGATGACGCCGTGCTCGTCCAGAATCGGGCGCAGTTCGACGTCGACGTGCTCTGGGCCGCGAGGCGTGTGGTGAATGTGCAAGACACGATCCGGTCCGCGCATTTCCTGGGCCTTTTTCATCGGACAGTTCTCACCCGCCTGATCACAAGGAACGTCGTAGTGGTGTGAGATTTGATAGCACTTATGGCCGATAAAGGGCTTGTCAGCGCTGCCAAACTGCCGCTGATAGGCCGTGTTGGCAGCCAGGATGTTGTAGTTAGGATCGAGCACGATCATCGGCTGTGGTTCGTGCTCAAGAAACGAAACCAGTGACTGCACTTGATCCGAGTGCGGGAGTGGGTGGGTTGGGGTGGGCAAGAAAGTCTTCATCGTGGCTCCTGAGAATCCATCCATCCTGTTGTGGCACTGCCACCTCTGTCAACAGGCACTGCCAATGGCAGTGAATCCAGATGGATACAGAAAAAATAAAACCGTATTTAAAAAATAAAACCAACAAAATCAGGTAGATAGGGTCATGTTTTGACTCTGGCTGAGTCTGGCAGACTTATTGCTATGTCAGTCCTTAGTGTGAGCGGCTTGGTAAAAGCCCCTAAGGAGACAGGCCAATGAGTGTAAAACTTCACGTCGAAGGATTCTTCGATTCTGCTACCAATACCGTCAGCTATCTTGTGCTGGATGAGGCGACCCGCCACTGCGCGTTGATCGACAGCGTGCTGGATTACGACCCAAAGTCCGGCCACACCGGCACAACCTCTGCCGACAAATTGATTGCGAGGGTGAACGAACTCAATGCGAGGGTCGACTGGATTCTCGAGACCCACGTCCACGCAGACCACCTGACGGCAGCGCCCTACCTGCAGGAAAAGCTTGGTGGGAAAATAGGCATCGGCAGCCAGATTTCGACGGTGCAGGAGGTGTTTGGCACGCTGTTCAATACCGCTGGCGAGATGCCCCGCGATGGAAGTCAGTTCGATCACCTGTTCGTCAATGACGAGCCGTTCACCATCGGCACGCTGCAATGCCATGCACTCCATACACCCGGCCATACGCCGGCCTGTATGACTTATGTGATCAGCGACGGCACCGAAACGGCGGCATTCGTTGGCGATACTTTGTTTATGCCCGACTACGGTACTGCACGCTGTGACTTTCCCGGCGGCAACGCGCGCACGTTGTTCCAGTCAATCAACAAGGTGCTGAGCCTGCCGGCCAATACGTTGCTCTACATGTGCCACGACTATCAGCCGGGTGGCCGCGAGGTGCAATTCGTCAGTACCGTCGCCGACCAGCGCGACCACAACGTTCATGTGCGTAACGGCATCAGTGAGGAGGAGTTTGTGGCGATGCGCACAAAGCGTGATGCATCGCTGGAAATGCCGACACTGATCCTGCCTTCGGTTCAGGTCAACATGCGCGCCGGGCACTTTCCCGAGCCTGAAGCGAACGGAACGCGCTACCTGAAAATCCCGCTCAACGTCGCCTGACGTTGCCTACCCCAAAAAACGCATAAGAAAAAATACCCATAACGGAGTCACTTATGGACATTCGCCACCTTGCGCCCGGACTGTCGGTATCCGAACAGATTTTTCCCAACCAATTGGCTGAACTAAAGGAAGCGGGTTTTCGCACCGTCGTGTGTAACCGTCCCGATGGCGAAGGCAGTGATCAGCCCTTGTTTGCCGAAATCAAACGAGCCGCCGAAGCGGTCGGCATCGAAGCGCATTACCTTCCCGCGGAATCAGGCAAAGTCACTGATGAGCAAGGTATTGCCTTCGGCAAGCTCCTTGAAACGCTTCCAAAACCCGTGTTGGCCTATTGCCGTTCCGGCATGCGCTCGACCACGATGTGGGCCCTGTCACAAGCGGGCAAACAATCCCTGCCACACATCGTCGAGACGGCCAAAAAAGCCGGGTTCGATATGAAAGGCGTCATTCGCCGGATTGCCAACCAGGGGCGTACGCCGGTCGAAGTGGCTGAGGCGCAGCATGCCGTGGTCATCATCGGCGGCGGTGCGGCCGGTATCGCGGCGGCATCCAGTTTGCTGGCGCGAGAGCCTGGGCTCGACGTCGCCATCATCGATCCGGCAGATGTGCACTACTACCAGCCAGGCTGGACACTTGTCGGCGGTGGCGTCTTCGACGCGCCCCAAACGGCGCGCACGATGGGTACGACCATCCCCCACGGTGTGCATTGGATCAAATCGGCGGTCGCCGCTTTCGAACCCGAGAGAAATGCCGTCATTCTCGATGGGTGCAGAGTCGTTAAATACGAACAACTGATCGTGTGCCCTGGTCTGAAGCTCAATTGGCATGCCATCGAGGGGTTGTCGGACACCCTGGGCCGCAACGGTGTGACTTCAAACTACCTGTATCACCTGGCCCCCTATACGTGGGAACTGGTGCAGCAACTGCGTGGTGGCCGGGCGGTTTTCACGCAACCGCCCATGCCGATCAAATGTGCCGGCGCGCCGCAAAAAGCCATGTACCTGTCGGCCGATCATTGGAAACGTAGCGGTGTACTGGACAACGTCGAGATCGAGTTTTGCAGCGCCGGCGCGGTGCTGTTCGGGGTTCCCGACTACGTGCCCGCACTGATGGAATACATCGCGGCCTATGGGATCGACCTGAATTTCGGCAACACACTCACCAGCGTGAATGGACCGGCACGGACCGCAACGTTCAACTGCGTTAATCCGGATGGCAGCGCCCATGTCGTGACGCGTGACTTCGATATGCTTCATGTGGTGCCACCACAGATTGCGCCGGATTTCATTCGGATCAGCCCTCTCGCTGACGCGGCCGGCTGGATTGATGTCGACCCTGCCACTTTGCGCCACAAAAGCTGGGCCAACATTCACGCGCTGGGCGACGCTGCCAACTCCAGCAACGCCAAAACCGCGGCTGCGGCACGCAAGCAGGCGCCAGTCGTCGCCCATAATGTGTTGGCGGCAATGGGTAAAGCGAAAGGCAGCGCCCATTACGACGGTTATGGTTCCTGCCCGCTGACGGTCGAGCGCGGCAAGATCGTACTGGCTGAGTTCACCTATGGCGGCAAGGTCGCCCCCAGCTTTCCATCCTGGCTGATTGACGGTACCCGACCGTCGAGGCTGGCATGGCTGCTCAAGGAGCGGATTCTTCCACCGCTGTATTGGAAGGGAATGCTCAAGGGCCGTGAGTGGATGGCGAAACCCGAGATGGCTGACGTATGAGATCAGGCCTGCAAACAAGGAGACTGAGATGATCGTCGTCTTACTGCTTGGGCTCACTGTCGGGGTCATTCTGGCGCTGACCGGCGCCGGAGGGGGCATCCTGGCTGTTCCGTTACTGGTGTTTGGAGCAGGACTGAGCATGGCCGAGGCAGGGCCAATCGGTTTACTGGCGGTCGGTTTGGCCGCGACCCTGGGTGCCGTGATGGGCCTCAAAAACGGCACCGTCCGCTATAAAGCTGCGCTTTTAACGGCAGGGGCGGGGATCGTATGTTCCCCACTTGGCCTTTGGCTGGCGCAACGCACGCCTAACCGTCCGTTGACGATCATGTTTGCCTTCGTGCTGATGTACGTTGCGTTCCGGGTATATCGACGATCGCTATCGCCCTCCACGGAATCGAAGGCCCCCTTCACCTCCAAGCCGCCGCCATGTCTATTGGATGTGAACCGGGGAAAGCTCAACTGGACGGGGCCGTGTGCATGGGCACTCACGCTCTCTGGCATTGTCGCAGGAGGGCTGTCCGGCTTGCTCGGCGTGGGCGGGGGCTTTGTGATGGTGCCGGCGCTCCAGCGATACACCAATCTGACACCGCAGTCGGTGCTTGCTACGTCTCTTGCCATTATTGCGCTGGTTTCAATTTCCGGCGTTGCGGCAAGCTCTGCGGCCGGGCACTTGCAGTGGGCAGTGGCCATTCCGTTTTCCACTGGCGCATTGGTCGGGATGGTCGGCGGCCGTCTGATCGCGGCACGGCTGGCGGGCCCACACTTACAACGAGGCTTCGCCGCCGTTTCCATCGTGGTGGCGGTGGCCTTGTTGGTGAAAGCCATTTAGTCATGTGCAAGAACCGTCCACTTCCAGGCCTTGCCTATAATCCGGGACTTGCGCCCGACTTCAACATCAACCATTTTGCGCCGGAGAAAGCTCATGAATGTCGACTGGCTCAACTTCACTCCCTGGTCATCCCTTGCCGGTGGTGCATTGATTGGCCTGGCGGCCAGTCTATTCGTCGTCGCCAACGGGCGTATCGCAGGCATCAGCGGCCTGATCGGCAGTCTTTTACAGCGTGGGAGCGAGGGAGTCAGTGAGAAAGCACTTTTTCTCCTGGGCCTGCTCATCGCGCCGCTTCTATGGGGCTTGTTCACCGCGCTGCCACAGATTGAGTTCAAAAGTGGCTGGCTCGGACTGATCGCCGCCGGTGTATTGGTGGGCATCGGCACCCGATACGGATCAGGTTGCACCAGTGGCCATGGGGTCTGCGGCATATCGCGCCTTTCGCCGCGATCGATGGTCGCCACGGCGTGCTTCATGTTCAGCGGTTTCGTCACGGTGTTTGTCTTGCGTCATCTGCTGGGGGGTTGAACATGAGCAAACTGACCGCGTTCATTGCTGGCCTGCTGTTCGGCCTGGGCCTGCTTCTGGCAGGCATGGCCAATCCGGGCAAGGTACTCGCTTTCCTGGATCTGGCCGGTGCCTGGGACCCTTCTCTGGGGTTGGTCATGGTCGGGGCCATTGGCGTGGCCATCGGCCCGCTGACCTGGGCCCGCCGACAATCCAGTTCGCTGTTGGGAAGGCCGATGCAGCTCCCGATCAAACGTGAGTTGGACCCGCGCTTGATTGGCGGGAGCCTGGTGTTCGGTATCGGCTGGGGAATAGCGGGCATCTGTCCTGGCCCCGCAGTGGCCATTCTGCTGACAGGGCACTGGCAAGTGATCGTGTTCATGTTGGCCATGCTGGCCGGCATGTTGTTGTTTACTGCGCTGGAGAGCCGGCGCAGCCATTGATCGGGAGATCGGCCATGAAAGCGAACATTGGAACCATTGACCGTTGCCTGCGCATTCTCGCGGGTCTGCTTCTCATTGGCCTCAGTCTGTCCGGTGTGATCGGCGCGTGGGGTTGGATAGGTTTAGTGCCGCTGGCCACTGGTATTTTCCGTTTCTGCCCTGCCTATACGTTGCTGGGCATCAAAACCTGTAACCGTCGCTGAACGACAGCCGTTGCACACTCGCGGGCGCCTGAAGGCGCCCGTGGTGGTTCAGCGCTCGCGTTCCCGGATTTAACCGGTGTAACGAACTGGCGCAGCCAGGGCATGAGCCGGAACGGCGGGTGGAGCGTTTCAAGGTCTAGGAATTCGTCCGGCTCGGTGGAACAGACGCGACCTGTCGATCGCTCAACACCGTGCCGGCGTTGCGTCCCAGCCCATAAATCGCCAGGGCCGCCAGACCGGACGGCACCACCAGTGCCGCAAACACCTGCGCGAAGGTCCAGCCCCAACTCAGCATCTGCGCGCCGGCAAAGGCGCTGAGGATCGCGCCAAAGCGACCGATACCGCTCATCCAGCTGGCGCCAGTGGCTCGCGCCTGGGTGGGGTAAAACGTGGCGGCCAGCGCGTTCATGCCGACGCTGGCGCCATTGAGGCCGAACCCGACCATCCAGGCGACCAAGCACAACAACAGGAAATGCCCCGTGGCCTGTCCGATCGCATAGATCACCCCCCCGCTCAACACGAACACCGCCATCAACACCCGGTATTTATTCCAGCGATCCATGACCCAGCCGACACACAGCGCGCCGGCGGGACCACCGATCTGGAACATCGCGGTCACAATGGCCGCATCCGCAACGCTATAACCGCCCCCGTCTTTCACCAGGGTCGGTAACCAGCCGCTGAACAGGTAGACCAGAAACAACGCAAGCACGTAACCGCTCCACAACATCAACGTGCCGAAGCGATAAGACGGGGACAATACGATCTGCATCGCCGAAGACCGCATCAGCGGATGAGCCGGCAGGCAGAAGGTCGATTTCGCGTCACTGACGCCCGGCGCGAGTTTTTCCACAATGGCGCGGATACGTGTGTTCGGCGCCCGCCTGGCGACCAGGAACGTCACCGACTCGGGCAGTTTGAAATACAGCAGCGGCGCCACCAGCAGGGGCAAGACACCGCCCAGAATCAGCATGCTTTTCCAGCCGAAGGCCGGGATCATCCAGGCTGACAGAAACCCGCCACCGGCGGCGCCCAGGGAGAACCCACAGAACGCCACCGTGATCAGGAACGAACGGCTGCGCTGCGGCGCGTACTCCGACACCAGGGTACTGGCATTCGGCATGGCCGCGCCGAGCCCCAATCCGGTCAGGAAGCGCAGGATCACCATGGTGCTGATGTCCGGGGAAAACGCCGTCGCCAGCGTCCACAGGCCAAACATGGAGACACTGCTGACCAGCACGATCTTGCGTCCATAACGGTCGGCCAGCGGCCCGGCGACCAGTGCGCCGACCGCCAGACCAATCAGCGCCGCACTCAACACCGGGCCCAACTGCTGGTGGCTCAAGCC
Organism: Pseudomonas sp. MT92; assembly: GCF_058792515.1. Lineage (NCBI taxonomy): Bacteria > Pseudomonadati > Pseudomonadota > Gammaproteobacteria > Pseudomonadales > Pseudomonadaceae > Pseudomonas > Pseudomonas sp. MT92. The sequence goes on along the minus strand of NZ_JBXAFA010000002.1, from coordinate 266,977 downwards.
CCAGTCCATTTTCAATTGCGGTGCGATAAAGCCCATGAGTGCCACATCCAAACCATCGAGGCCGATGATCAGGAACCCGAGAAAGACCACCCACTTCTGAAAGCTGCCAATGGGGCGACTGTTGATCAGCGCGTGGATGTCGATGGGTTGAGTTGTCAGCATGAAAGTCACCTCTGTGTTGTGGGGGCGCTCAACCACGGCGCCCACTTTTTTATTGGGGTGAAGCGAGGACGGTAACCGGCGGCTCAAGCGCTGCCGAGACTGTGGAACCGCACCGGGCGGATAATCCGGGTTTCCTGGGCAAGGATCAGGTGCGCGGAAGCCTGCAGGTAGGCCGGGAAGCGGGGATCGCCATCCCGCGCCTGGCTGCGTCGTTCGAAGTCATCGAGACTGTCGTAGCCCCATAGGTGCACGACTTGGTTCAATGGGCCGATGCTGCTGGTATAGAAGCCCAGCGGCGCGCCCAGATGCTCGAGCAAAATCGGCATCGCCAGACGATCGAAGACCTCAATGAACTCGGGCATGCCCCGTGGGCGGATGGTGTAGATACGGTGGTCGACGACCGGCTTGTGATTCATCAGGCCACCTCCTGCCGAGGGTTGCCCGGTGTTTTTTCGGCGGCCACCCGGGACAAGTGCATCCCGGTGAGATAACCGAAGGTCATGATCGGCCCGAGCGTGATGCCGGCAGCGGGATAGTTGCCCCCCATGATGCTCGCCCGGTCGTTGCCCACCGCGTAAAGCCCATCGATTGCCCGGCCTTCTTGGTCGAGCACTTCACCGCAGACGCTGGTTTTGATGCCATCAAAGGTGCCCAGATCGCCCATGATCACTTTGAGGGCGTAGTAGGGGCCGTCGCCAATCGGCGCCACGCACGGGTTCGGCAGGTTCTGCGGGTCGGCGAGGTAGCGGTTGAAGCTGGTGGTGCCACGGCCGAACTGCCGATCCACGCCTTGCCCCGCCGTGCGATTGTAGTCACGTACGGTCTGTTCCAGCCCGGCAGCGTCGAGCCCGGCGCTACGCGCCAATTCAGCCAGGGTGCGGCCACTGTGCAGGTAGCCGTTGCGCAGCAATGGCGCGAGGGGCATCGGTGCCGGCTTGGCGTAACCCAGTCCGTACTTGGCCATGGTCCGGCGGTCGCAGATCAACCACATGGCGGTTTCGGTCTGGTGGGCACAGGCCTCGATCATCGCCGCGCCGACATCGTGGTAGGAGTTGGACTCGTTGGTGAACCGTTGGCCATTGCGGGTCACACCGATAACGCCGGGCTTGTAGCGATCGAGCAAATGCGGGAAGGCAGTGAACCTGCCGTTACCCATCGGCACTTTCGAGACCGGCATCCAGGCAGCAGGCGCCTTGAGCCGTATATCGACGGTGCCGCCCAGGGCTTCGGCCATACGCGCGCCATCCCCGGTGTTGCCTTGCGGCACCGGTGAGAAATGCTCGCCACCGCGGCGCACATGGGGATAGGCCTGCTTCAACCGTTGCAGATCATGGGAAAAGCCGCCGCTGGCCAGTACCACAGCGTGGCGGGCTTCAAACCGCAACTCACCGCCCTCGGTCTGAGCGACCACCCCAGTGACCCGGTCTGCGCTTTTCAACAGTTGCCGGGCGCTGGTTTGCGTCAGAATCGGAATCCCCAGGTCCAGCGCCGATTTCGCCAGTCGGGCGGCCAAGGCATTGCCGCTGGTCACCTGAATGCCGCGCCGGTAAAGCAGCAACTCTTTGGCGTGAGTCATCAGGCGCTTTGCAACATAGAGGAACGAGGTCAGGGATTTGGTGGCGTTGAAGAAATGCTTGAGGTCGGCATTCGACGAATTGAACATCATCCCGATGAACGTGATGGTTTTGAGCGGTGGCCGCAGACGCGCCATGTCGGCCCCCAGCCTGCGAATGTCGAAAGGCGCGGCGAGGATCGAACGGCCGATATCGACGCCCCCGGCCACGTCCGGGTGATAGTCCGGGTAGAGGGTCGGGATGAACTGGACTTCGGTCTCGCGCTGGAAAAAGTCGATCATCTGCGGCGCGTTATCGAGAAACGCATCGACGGCCTCGGCATCGTAGAAATCGCCCGTTTCGTTCTTCATGTAGGTCAGCGCCGCCTCCCGACTGTCCGTGATGCCCTTGGCCTTGGACAGCGCGTTGCCGGGAATCCACAGCACCCCTCCGGAGAACGCGGTGGTCCCGCCGAAGTACGCATCCTTTTCAATCACAATGACGTCCAGCCCCTGCTTGCGTGCAGTGATGGCGGTCGCCAGACCACCGGCACCGGCGCCGATCACCAGAACGTCGCACCGACGGATCGCCTCGGTAGTTGTCGTCGTCATAGTCAGTCTCTCTCGGTAAAAGCCAGCCGAACGCTCGCCGTGGTCGCCATCGACAGCACGACAGGCACAGGTTCGCTGGGGGGATTCGGAGTCGGCCATCATCGGCCGAACGGAGGTCAGGCCTGGCGGCTGGCCATGGGGGATTCAAAGCCGGGGCGAGGAATCAACGCCATCAGCATGCTTTCCAGGCCACCGTCGACGGTCAACTCGGCAGCGTTGACATAAGCTGCCCGCGGGCTCGCGAGGAAGAGGACGGCATCGGCGATGTCCTGGGGCTCGCCGATCCGCTGGTTGGCGGTCATCGCCTTGCGCTGCTGCTCGACCTTGGGGTCGGCGTAAAACGCCGCCGACAGCGGCGTGCGAATCAGGCCCGGGCAAATGGCATTGCTGCGAATGCCCCGTGGCCCCCACTCGGCGGCGATCTGCCGCGAGAGCATGGCGACCCCGGCCTTGGCTGCACTGTAGGCGCCGCTGAAGGTTTGCGGGTAATGCGCGGCGATCGAAGCGATGTGCACGATGCTGCCGCTTTGCCGGGCCAGCATCAGCCGCCCGAACGCCTGGGCACACAACAGATAGCCCGTCAGGTTGACCGAAAGCACCTGGTTCCAGTTGTCCAGGGTCAGCTCTTCAAGCGCGCCGGCCTGCAGCACGCTGGCGTTGTTGATCAGCACATCGCAGCGCCCATGGAGCGCCTGCACTTGCTCGGCGGCCTGTTGCACGCTGAGGGGATCGGCAATATCGCAGTGCAGCACAGAGACATCCGCTTCACTGTTTTGCGCCAGTTCGGCGGCCAGCTTGCGGCATTTTTGTTCGTCGCGATCAAGCAGCACCACATGGGCGTTCTGGCGAACCAGCGCGGCGGCAATCGCGGCACCGATACCGCCGGCTGCGCCCGTGAGCACGCAGACCCTGGAATCGAGGTTCAGCCAGCTTTTCTGCAGGTCGTTATTATTCATTGTTATCTCCAACACGCATTTCAAGACAGTTCGCCCACTGCACTGGAGGCAGCAGGCGGTGCTCAGGATAGAAGCGTGGGACGGCTCACAAGAATGGACAAAACCTTCAACCGTCGAGACTTTTCCGACAAATCAACGGCGAATTGCCCAACGCGCGGATTCTTCGCTAAGGTAGAAAACACGTGCCCGTAGAACATAAAAATAATGAACAAGATTCCCAGCTATGCCCTGTACGGCGAGGCGGTGGCGCCGATATGGCACGACTCACTGCATGTCGAATCGATCTCCCTGCGCTCCGGCGCCTATAACTGGGAGATCGCCGCCCATCGACACGACGGGTTGTTGCAGATGCTGTACCTGCAAAGTGGCGAAGGCGAGGTGCTGCTGGACAACCAGCGGGTCGAGGTCAAGGCACCGTGCCTGCTGTACATCCCTGAGCAGATCGTCCATGGCTTCGCCTGGCACGGACGGGTCGAAGGGCATGTGATCACCGCCGTCCAACACCCACTGGAAAGCATCGTCCAAGTGCTCTCACCGGGCCTGCTGCCGCATATCCAGAAAGCCTGTGTCGTCGCGCTGCCGCAATGGGAGCCGGCCGATAATCCGCTGGAACCGCTGTATCGGGCGTTGTATGGGGAGTACCACGGTCGTGGTAGGGAACACACCGCGTGCAGCATGTCGTTATTGCTGGCACTGGTGATCCAGATGCTGCGCCTGAGCGAATACACACACGACCTGCAGGCGCCCCGTCACGATCGACGCAGTCAGCAGGTGATCGCCTTCCGCGAACTGGTGAACCGGCACTTTCGCGAACACCTTTCGCTGCACGACTACGCCAATTCCCTCGGGATCACCGTGGTGACCCTGGGACGGCTGTGTCATGAACAACTCGGCATGACCCCCATGACCTTGATCAACGCCCGGCTGATCCTCGAAGCCAAACGCGAACTGGCCCATTCGGCCCAAAGCGTCAAGCAGATTGCCCACGGCATGGGGTTTTCCGATGTCGGTTACTTCAGCCGTTTTTTTCGCAAACACGCCCAGCGCAGCCCCAGTGAGTTTCGCCTTCAGGCCCAGGCCCAGCACACCGGCTCTCATTCCCCCGGCGTTGTTCCGGAGTGAGGCAAGTCTGCTGTCTGTTCACGACTCGCCGCCCACAAGCCTCACCCTGTGGCAGTCAGACGGTCCGAGTTTTTGACCGTTTGATGAGCGAACATCCATCGGCATCAAAGGCTGGCCGGACGCGTTGTCCAACAGCACGGAACGCGTCTCCTGCGGCTTGAACAGGTAACGTTCGCCCCACTGCCGCATGCTGACTACAACCGGAAAGATCTCCCGTCCTTTGTCCGTAAGGACGTACTCCTTGTAGGCGCTGCCATCGGACGCCGGACGCACGTCGAAAACCCCGATCTCGACCAGTGTCTTCAGTCGCGATGCCAGAATATTTTTGGCCACGCCCAGGCTCTTCTGAAATTCGCTGAATCGGCGAATGTCGTCAAAAGCGTCGCGGATGATCATGAGCGACCAACGATCCCCGATGGCCTCCAGTGTTCTTGCTACCGGGCATTCGCTGCAGTGTGGTGAGGCGTCTTCTTCCATTTTTTTGACCTTGCGCAATGTGGTTGCAATTAAAAACCAGATGCCGCAACAATGGATACTGGTTTTTAATTGAAACCAGTTTAACGCCATGGAGGTGCACATGACAGTAGAGGCCGACTCAGCCACCAAACGGTTCTCCAGACAGCCTTCAGGATGGCTTCATCCGGATACCGGCGAAAGCAGCAGGGGCGACCGGTCTCCAGGGCTTTCCCCGTCACTCACGTTATTGTTTTCTGTCACCTGTGCACTGGCAGTGGCCAACGTTTACTTCGCACAACCATTACTCGACTCAATGGCCCAGAGCCTGGGTGTGGCTTCATCGATCATCGGCGTTGTGGTGACGGCCACTCAGGTTGGTTACGCGTTGGGGTTACTGTTCATCGTCCCGCTGGGCGATTTGGTAAACCGTAAACGGCTGATTCTGACGCAGGTACTGTTGTCTGCGGTGGCGCTCGCGGCGGTCGGTGCAGCACAGCAATGGCTGGCCCTGTTGGGGGCCATGATCATGATGGGCTTGTTGGCAGTGGTCGTTCAGGTACTGGTGGCATACGCCGCCGCGCTGGCAACACCCTCACAACGCGGGCAGGCCGTCGGCACGGTCACCAGTGGAATTGTCCTGGGTATTCTTCTGGCGCGTTTCACTTCAGGCCTGATTGCGGACATCGCGGGCTGGCGCGCCGTTTACTTCGTGTCCTCGGGATTGATGCTGACCCTCGCGGTGGTGCTGTGGAAAGTGGTTCCTGTCACGGCGCCGTCAAGGCACCAGGACTCCTACCTGGCGCTCATTCGTTCACTTTTCAGACTGTTCATCACCGAACGCACTTTACGCACCAGAGGCCTTCTGGCCTTACTGATCTTTGCCGCTTTTTCTGTGCTGTGGACATCCATGGTACTGCCGTTGAGCGCGCCTCCTTTGTCGCTTTCACACACTGCCATCGGTATGTTTGGATTGGCCGGCGTCGCCGGGGCCCTTGCTGCCAGTAGAGCCGGGCGCTGGGCCGATCAAGGCCTTGGGCAACGAGTGACCGGCATTTCGCTGGGGCTCCTGACGCTGTCCTGGTTGCCCATCACGTTTGCCGAAACGTCCCTGATCGCGCTGGTCTGCGGCGTAGTCCTGCTGGACTTCGCGGTGCAAGCCGTACACGTCACCAATCAGAGCCTCATTTTTGCTGCACGACCCGATGCCCAAAGTCGCATGGTCGGCGCCTACATGTGCTTCTATTCGGTCGGTAGCGCGCTGGGAGCCGCAGTCGCGACCCAGGTTTATGCGCTATGGGGCTGGATTGCAGTCAGCCTGCTGGGCGCTTTGATCAGCGCTACGGCCCTGGTTCTGTGGTTTCTCACTTTTCATTTTTCAACGACCCATCAGGGATGATCAGCGCGATTTTCACCGCCTCAGCCCCGCAATGGCCCCGCGTGCTTTTGCTCATTTGCTGGTGGCAGGGGCTGCACTTTCTCGGGCGGTCTGATCGAACCGATGTAAACCGCGAAGATCGTCAATAGCGCTCCGCACACTTGGAAGGTGGAGCTGGCCTTGCCCAGAAAAGTCACGTCGATGAAATAAGTAATCACCGGTTCCAGCAGCAAGATAAGGCCAGCGACCCCCAGGCTGATCGAGCCGATCGAACGGTTGACCAGCAGCCATCCGACAAACTGCACCAACACGCCGTAGATGATCAGCATCACCAAGGTCTGGGCGTCGACGATAGCCAGGCTCTCGCCATTGAATATCGCGTAACCGAGCAGCACCAGCGCTGCCCAAATGCCCAGGTTAAGCATCTGGGCAGTCTTGTCGCCGCCACCGTCAGGTAACTGCGTGTTGATTTTCAGGAAGTAAACGCAAATAGCGTAGGCAAGGCCCGACAAGACACCAAACACGACCCCCTTGATACCCAGCGAACTCGTCATTTCGGGCACCAGCAGCAAATAAAGCCCTACGAACGCGAGGAGGATGGAGATCAGGAAATAGATCGAAGGCCGCTCCTTGAGCAAGCACATTCCCAACACGGTCATGAAAAACACCTGGCAATTGGTGAGGATAGAGCCGATGCCGGGTCCCACCACATAGATACTCTGATGCCAAAGCACCAGGTCTATGGCCAAAAACACCCCCGCCAAACCGGTGTAGAGTTGGGCTCGAAAGCTTTTTAGCAGCACTGGAATCCGGCGGACTTTGAGCAGCAGGAAACACAATATCGACGCAAACAGCATTCGATAGAACCCAGCGCCTCCGGCACCGATATGAGCAAAAGCCACCGCTAACGCCGAGAGGCTGAGCATCAGCCCACCGACCGTCAATTCGATAATGGCACGGTTATTACTCAACGACATGTGCACCCCCTTACACGACCCACACGCATTTCTCCTTTCCCTGTTGGACGGATACAACCACGCCCGACAAACAGAAAAGCTCCAAGGGCTTTTCTGTTGCCGCGATCGCTACTTTTATTAGGTCTGAAACATCCGTGCTCAGGCTGAGCCTTACACTTCTTCAGCCGCTTTTTTCAGCCACTGTTGAACCGGCCCGTAAGCCACAACCAGATCCACATACTTTTGCAGTGCTGGCGGCACGCTGATTCCATAACGGCGGAAGCGGAACACCACGGGCGCGAACATCGCGTCCACGATGCCGAACGGGCCGCACAGGAATGCGCTGGATTGGCTCGCTGCCAGCAACCCTTCCCAGATGGAAAAAATCCTGTCGATCTCTTCCTTGGTTTCTGCGGTCAACGCACCCGCATCGTCGCCAGCGCCCAGGCCAAACGCCATTTGTGTGCGCAGATGGGTAAAGCCGGAATGCATTTCCGCTGCGGCGGAGCGCGCCAATGCCCTTAGACGCGTATCTCGGGGCCACAGGTTGGCATCGGGGTAGGCTTCGGCAATGTATTCACTGATGGCCAGGCTGTCGTTGATTACAACGCTGTCTAACAACAGCGCCGGGACTTTCCCTGAAGGTGAGTATTCGCTGATTCGGCGTTGCGTGTCAGGCTGTTCCAGCTTGATCTGTACCGTATCGAATGCAGCATCAGCGGTCACCATTACCAACCACGCACGCAGTGACCAGGAAGACTTTTTGAAGTCCCCTATAACCAGTTTTGCCGTCATATTCTTCCCTAGCGCATGTTATGAAACAGGTGCTAACTTTACGGCCGCATTTTTCAGTCGTATTGCACAAAACTGGACACGTCATGGAAAAGACAGAAGGCCTGAAAGACTCTCTTTATGAAAAGGATTTCGTGCGTTTCTGGCGTATTCCCGAAGGCGACTGTGAGCTGTTGTCGGCGCGCTACACCACCCAGTCTTTTGGTCGGCACTCGCACGACCGTTATGCGGTGGGGGTGATAAGCGCAGGGGTTGAAAAACTGTTTTACCGCGGCAGCTATGCCTTGGGCGGGGTCGGCAGCGTTGTTACCATCACGCCTGGCGAGATACACGACGGCCTGCCTGGACACGACAATGGCTGGATGTACCGCATGCTCTACCTGGATCCAGACTGGGTTAATCGCTCGGTGTTCCAAGGGCGCGTGGCCAGCGATCACGTACATCTTTTTCAAGAAGCACTCAGCTCAAATCCAGCTTTTGCCCAGACCTTTCTTCAGCAGCATCAACTAATCGAGCAGACGCCGCCTGGACTGCAGCGCGAGTCCATCTTGCTGGAACTGGTGTGTCAAGTATTCGAGCGTAGCGGTGGCCCTGCCTTGTCAGTCCTGCCATCAGAGCAGCAGGCGGTAAAACGGATCAAACAGAAGCTGGAAGACGAGTTTGCCCGGGACATTCCCTTGGAGACCTTGGCGCAGCTGGTTGATCTTGATCCGCTGTACCTCATTCGGGTTTTCAAGAAGCACGTGGGTGTTTCGCCGCACAGCTATCAAATACAGAAGCGCATCGCGCATGTGCAAAAACTTCTGCGCGCTGGCGCCAGCCTGACGGAGGCTGCCTTTGCTTGTGGATTCTTCGATCAAAGCCACATGACACGGGCCTTCAAAAAAGTAGTCGGGGTCACCCCCGGAAGCTTTCGCAATAGCGGAGCGTTTCGAGAGAACACTTGAGGGGCAGTCACCTGTCCATCATGACGTGGTCGTCACAAAGCGTGTAATAGCGCGTTCGTGTACAGCCCGGAAAAAATGCGCTCTACCGGTCCTGTGAGAAAGACAGGACCCACGCCATCCCATTGAACGGTCACTGTTCCGCCATCACATTCAACCTCGACACAATCGTCCAGCAAGCCACGTCGTATGCCGTTAACAACGGCGCCGCAAGAGCATGAGCCCGAACCCAGCGGAATGCCTCCCCAGCGCTCCCAAATTCGCAAGCGAATGTATTTTCGATTAATGATCTGGACGAAATGCACGTTTGTCCTGAGGGGGAAAAGGGGATGGGATTCAATGCCCGGTCCAGTCGCCGCTATATCAATGGCTGTCAGATCATCCACAAAAAAGGTGCAGTGTGGATTGCCCATGCTGCAAGCGGCCGGGGCTCCTGTCAGGGGCAAGGTAGCAGTGTCCATTGCCTGAGCCAGCGGGACCGCCGACCACTCGAACAGTGGCGCTCCCATGGCGACGGAAATAGCGCCGGTCGAGGTTCGTTCGCAAGTGAGCAGGCCACGGTTGGTTTGAAGCGTTATCGACGAACTGTTTGATTCGCGCATCAGCGTATCGGCGGCACCACGCGTCGCGCTGCCACAAACGTCCAGCGGGGAGCCATCGGCATTCCAGAACATCAAACGTGCATCTGCATTGTCGTCATCGAGCATAACCGCAAGTTGATTGAACCCGATGCCACGGTTCCGGGCACCCATTCGCCGAGCCAGGTTGTCTGTCATTGAGTTGGACGAATTGCGCAAGTCCACGATGACGAAGTCATCGCCATTAGCATGCATCTTGTGAAACTTCAGCGGCATAGGTTGACCCTGGCAATGAGAAATGGGGTGAATTGATGTTTGACGTCGATCCATGGCCGAAATCAGTCAGTCAGGAACATCCGCTATCGGCCAAACGCAGCCTGTATCGACGACAGTACATTCTTGTAAAGGGCAGCTACAATCCCTCAAGACTCTTCTGGGCTTTGCTTCAGCCGCTCAAAGGAGCTCCAAAGCAGCACACCTTTGCGATCCAGCGCCTCATGGCGTCAACAGTGATGTCCGATACGCTCCTGTAGAGGATTTCTTGTTGCACCCTGACAGGTCGTACGGACGATTAACCATTTACATGTGGTGCTTTTATGTGGGGGAAAGTTAATGGTGTCGTCACTTTAAGCCTGGTGCTTTCAAGCTGTTTTCTACAGGTGTCCGCAGAGCCGGTTCCTCCAGATCCTGACCAGGCGATTGGCCGCTCGTTGTCCATTATTCGTTCAGCCACAGCGGAGAAGCCGCAGGTCCTGAAAATTCTTTTCTATGGACAGTCGATCAGCTCGCCGGCATGGACCGACCCGGCTATTGCGGCTTTGCGAGTCAAATATCCCAACGTGGCCTTCGTGTACCGTAACCTCGCTTTGGGGGGGTGGAGTGCCGTTCTCCTGGAACAGGCGGTCGCTCGCGACGTGGAGGAGGTCTATCCCGATCTGATCGTTTTCCACGTGTATGGCGATCACCGTGCCTACGAGCGAATTATTCGGACCCTTCGCTCAAAAACGGCAGCCGACATCATCATTCAAACCGACCATGTCGTGAATCCGCTTGAACCGGTGTGTGACACTGGCTTTCATCTTCAATGGTCGCCGCCCGAGGGCTGTACGGGGCATTTCTGGTTCAAGCAAAAGAGCTGGGAGGAGTTCATGTCCAGCGTCTGGAAGCCAGCCATGGCGGCGAAATATGACCTTGCGCTGGAACCGCGTCGCCAGCGCTGGAATGCCTACTTGCAGGAGAATAATCTCCAAATAGCGGATCTTCTCGCCGACCCGCCGCATCCCAACGCCGAGGGGTGGGCCCTCATGGCTAACCTGTTCACCAGTTGGATCGAGGAGCTTGTGGATCACTCTCAAAACAATGGGCGGAACACTTCCGACCAGGTTCGCAGTTTTACTGCGCCTGTTCCTGGCGAAAAGACCCGCTATGAGTTTTATGGCAACCGCGCCGAACTCATTGCTGCGGGGCCTCTGGACGGAAAAGTCAATCTCACAATCGACGGAAAGCCGCCTCGCGAGCTCGACGGCTGCTGGCAAACCAGCCGCGTGACGGGTTTGCCGAATGTCCCGGAATGGCCGGCCCTGAAAAAAGTCGACGTCCGCCAGTCATATCGCGAAGAGGATGTCTGGACGCTTCGGGTACGGAATTTAGACACTTCGCAAGAAAGCTTCGACTTTGACGTCGAGAGCGCGCGTACAGGAGCAGAGGGAAGCGGATCGGGCAAGGACGTTTTCAAGTCGCGCTCGGGGAACGTTACCCTGCAGCCGGACGCCTGGAACTTTTCCTACGCCAAGTTAATATCCGGCAAAGGTCTCGCGGATGAACAAAGCTTTCAATGGGAGCGACGCTTCGTCTGTGGCGACGAGCCGCCGACTGCCCTGGCAAATGGCTCGGTGCAGCAGCGTCATGTACTGGGAACCGGCCTTCCCAATGCACATCATGTCATCGAGTTGACTGTACCTTCCGATACGCCTGCGATATTGGAATTGCGCGCTTATCGGCCGCCCCTTGTTGAGTGATATTGCCCATAATGAACGCGTGATCGGGCAGATCTCCGACAGTACTGTACAGAAACGGGAAACACCTTCATGGATCGAAAAAAAGACCCATCCGCCTCCTCCGACTGGGTCATCCGCAGCGCTCGACCCGGTAGCGTCGAGCGTATCGAAGCGTGGTTCGGCAGCCACGGTTACGACCCGCACCGCCACGATACTTACTCGATCGGTCGCACCCTCGCAGGCGTGCAAAGCTTTCATTACAAGGGTTCGTTGCGCCACGGCGTTCCAGGCAACACCCTCGTGCTTCACCCCGACGAACTTCATGACGGCATGGCCGGCACCGACGCAGGTTTTCGCTACCGCATGGCCTACATCGACCCTGGATCGATCCAGAACGTTCTGGGTGGGGAACCTTTGCCCTTCATCGCCGGGGGGCTTTCGAACGATCCGCGCCTGTACCATGCCAGCCAGGCCTTCGTGCAAGCGGTGGATCATCCCTTGGAAGCGCTGGAGGAGCAGGATGCCCTGTATGACCTGGCGATGGCGTTGCGTGCTGTCGCAGGCAAGCCGCGCGGCCGCAAGAGCCTGGATTACCGCTCAGCCGAACGCGCCAGAGCGTTCATACTGGAGCATTTGCACCTGGGTATTACGCTGGAGATGCTCGAAAATGCCAGCGGGCGCGAGCGCTGGAGTCTGTCACGGGACTTCAGGGCGCTCTATGGCACCAGCCCCTACCGTTTTGTCACCCTGCGTCGCCTGGATCGCTTTCGCGGGTTGATCCTTGACGGCTTCACACTGGTTGACGCCTCCCTCGCCGCAGGCTTTCACGATCAAAGCCACATGACCCGACATTTCACGCGCTGCTACGGCGTGCCCCCCATGCGTTGGCTGGAACGCTTGCGGCCTGCACGCGGACTTGCAGGATCGTACAAGATCGATGGATTCACGGTTCGATAGGCTGACGACTTCCATTCAAGAGGATCTGTCATGTCTGAGTCCCGTCACCCACACACATCGCTGCCCATCAACCTCGCGCAAAAGGCTTCGCTGATCGAGCAGCAATGGAGCCCCAGAGTTGTAGCGGAAATGAACGACTACCAGTTCAAGGTCGTGCGAATCGAAGGCGAATTCATCTGGCACTCACACCCTGAGACCGACGAAGCGTTTCTTGTGCTGGAAGGCACCTTGCGCATCGACCTGCCAGAGAGCTGCGTCCACGTAAATCCGGGTGAACTCTATGTGGTGCCACGCGGCGTTGCACACCGGACCGCCGCGCAAGGTGAGGCGAAACTGATGATGATCGAACCGCGAGGCATTTTGAACACCGGCCATGAAGAGGGCGAACGAACGGCCTTGAACGACGTCTGGATATGACTTAACGCCGCCGTGCGCCATGGATTATCAAAAAACCTGGAAATATCCACGGGCGCACGCCGGGGTTTACAAGGCAGTCTCACGCGAGGCTTGTTCGAACCGTTCACACAAGAAATCCAGCAATGCCCGTACCCGTGGCGCCAGGTAGCGGCTACGGGGATAGAGCGCGTACACGGGGGCTTCGTCCGATTGCCATTGCGGCAGCACCAGGCTCAAGCGTCCTGCCGCCAGGTCCGCGCTCACGTCCCAGATTGATTTGAGGACGATGCCGTGGCCATCGATCGCCCATTGGCGGGCCAACGCGCCGTCGTTGGTCTCGCGCGCTGCCTCCAGAGGCACCTTGAACAGCATCATTTCCTCGCCACGCTGCAGGCGCCATTCGCTGGACCACCCCGACTGGCCGGCGACAATATGATCGAACTCGTCCAACTGCCGCGGATGCTCAGGGGTGCCCTTGCGTTGCAGATAACTCGGCGCGGCGCACAGGACGCGGCGATTGGCGGCCAGGGGGCGGGCGATCAACGAGCTGTCCGGCGGCACACCGAAGCGGATCACCAGGTCGACATCGTCCGCGATCAGGTGCGACAGCGAGTCGGACAGCAGCAGCGCCGGTACCACCTGGGGATAGCGGGCAGTGAACTCATCCAGCCAGGGATTCAACACATGCCGGCCGAAATCCGAGGTGGCGGACACCCGGATCTTGCCGCGGATTTCCTTTTTCTCCGCTGACAGCGCCGCTCGCGCATCGTCCAGCGCCTGCAACGCCTGACGGCAATGTTGCAGGTAAATCCGCCCCTCATCGGTCAACCGCAGCTGGCGGGTGGTGCGCTCGAACAGGCGAGTGGCCAGCGATGCTTCGAGCTTGAGCAAGCGGGCGCTGGCGGCGGCTGGCGACAGACCCAGCTTGCGCCCCGCAGCTGAGAGTCCACCCAGTTGGGCCGCTTCGACAAACAGGCGGATGGCTTCCAGGTTATCCATCATTGTTCCAGTATTTTTGAAAATCCATCAAAGATTAGCCTAATTATCAAACTCGATCAGTAGTCGCAGACTGAGTCCATCCACTTCATTTGGCTCAGGAACGCTCACCATGACGACCCCTTCAACGTTGTTTGAACCCATCGCCTTCGCCGGCCTGAACGCCCCTCACCGGGTGGTGATGGCACCCATGACCCGGGCGCGCAGCAGCCAGCCCGGCGACATCCCCAACAGCCTCAACGCGCAGTACTACGCGCAGCGTGCGTCGGCGGCATTGATCGTGACGGAGGCGGCGCAGATTTCCCCGCAGGGCAAGGGTTATTCCTTTACCCCTGGCATCCACACCGAAGCGCAGGTGGAAGGCTGGCAGGGCGTGACCGAGGCGGTACATGCCGAGGGCGGTCGCATCTTCCTGCAACTGTGGCACGTGGGCCGCTTGTCCCATCCGGACTTCCATCAGGGCGCACTGCCGGTGGCGCCGTCCGCCGAACCCTTTGAAGGGCAAATCTGGAAGGTCGACCCGGTCACGGGGCAAGGGGGCATGTTCGATAGCCCGACGCCTCGCGCGCTGACCAAGGCTGAGATCGCACAGATCGTCGACGACTTCCGTCAGGCCGCACGTCGGGCAATCCGGGCCGGTTTCGATGGCGTGGAGATCCATGGCGCCAATGGTTATCTGGTGGATCAGTTCCTGCGCACCACGTCCAATACGCGGACCGATGAATACGGCGGCTCGCGCAGCAACCGCCTGCGTTTTCTCAAGGAGGTGGTCGATGCGGTCAGCGATGAAGTCGGGGCCGAACGCACGGCGATACGCCTGGCCCCCTTTCTGACGGCCCGTGGCATGGCCTGCCCGGACATCCTCCCGACCATACTCGAAGCGGCCGAGTACCTGCAGGCCAAGGGCATCGGCTATCTGCATCTGGTCGAAGCGGACTGGGACGATGCACCGGTGTTCACCGAGTCGTTCCGTCAGGCGATCCGCCAGCGTTTCACTCGCCCGATCATCGTCGCCGGCAACTACGACCGGGCGCGCGCCGAGTGGGTCATTGGCCAGGGTTATGCCGACCTCGTGGCGTTCGGCAGACCCTTTGTCGCCAATCCGGATTTGCCGCTGCGCCTGGCGCAGGACCTGCCTTTGGCCCCGCTTGATCCTGCCACGCTGTTCGGCGGCACGGCCAAGGGCTACAGCGATTACCCCTCCATCACCAAGGAAGAAACCCCATGCGCTCGTTGATCACTGGCCTGTTGGCCGCCGCTGTCACGGCTACGGTTCTGGGCCAGCAGGCAGTCGCCGCAGAACCCACGCTGGTCACCCCCAAAGTGCTGATCGTCGATCCCGGTGCCAAGCCTGAACAGGTTCAGGCTCAGACCCTCGCAGCACGGCGTTACGCAACCTTCTGGTCGTCCGGCGACCCGGCGCTGGCCCGCCAGGCACTGGCGCCTGACTTCATGGACCGCGCCTTGCCACCGGGTCGGGAACAGGGCATCGCCGGGCCCCTGGCGGCGTCCACGGCTTTCCACGCGGCCGTGCCCGACCTGAACTGCGAAGTCCGGCAGATGATCGTCAGCGGTGATCGGGTGGTGTCGTTCCTGCGTTTCACCGGGCACTTCACCGGCACGTTCAACGGCGTGAAAGGCCAGGGTCAGGCGGTGAATTTCATTGCCACCGACATCTACCGCATCGCCGACGGCAGGATTGCCGAAAACTGGCACCTGGAGGACAACCTGACGTTCCTGCAGCAGATTGGCGTTATCGCTCCATGACATAGGTGCCAGGGGCAGGGCAGAGAGGTGGGTACTTGCGCGAGCCGAGCTTCTTTGGTGCCGGCCGGCTGTCGCCCGAGCGCTGCCCGATCCATTCGCGCCAATGCGGCCACCAACTGCCTGGCTGGCGCTCCCCGGCGTTCTGCAGCCAGGTGTCCGGGGTCTCGGCGTCGGCAGGCGCCGCGTAGTAGAACGACTTGGGGTTGCCCGGCGGGTTCACCAGGCTCTGCAGGTGGCCGGCGTTGGACAGTATGTAGGTGGTGTCCTCGCCAAATAACCGGGCCGTGCCGTAGCAGCCCTGCCAGGGAGTGATGTGATCGGTGGTACCGCCCACAACATAGGCACCCACCTGCACCTGGGTCATGTCGATCGATTCACCGGCAATCTCCAGGGTGCCGGGGTTGCTGTAGGGGTTCTGCTGGATCAGGTCGAGGTAGTCCGCGTGCAGTTGGGCGGGCAGGCGTGTGGTGTCGTTGTTCCAGGCCAGGATGTCGAAGGCCGGCGGCTTGTTGCCCAGCAGGTAGTTGTTGACCCAGTAGTTCCAGATCAGGTCGTTGGGCCGCATCCAGGCGAACATGCGGGCCATGCCCTGGCCGCTCAGCACGCCCTTGCGCCGGGAGCCGGCCTTGGCCGCGCGCAGGGCAGACGGGGTGGTGAACAGTCCCAGGGTGGTGTCGTCCAGCGCCGAGGGCATGTCGAGCACGCATACGGCCCAGTTGGTGTTGGCCACTTTGTGGCCTTCGCCACGGGCCGCCAGCCAGCCGAGGTAGGCCGCCAGGGTGATGCCGCCCGAGCAGGAGCCCCACATGTTCACATCCGGGCTACCGGTGATCCTGCGCGCCACGTCCACCGCCTGGTCGAGGCACAGCGCGTAATCGGACAAGCCCCAGTTACGGTGCTCGCGGGTGGGATTGCGCCAGCTGATGACGAAGAGGGTCACGCCGCTGTCCTGAATCCACTGGATCAGGCTTTTTTCCGGCGACAGGTCGATGGCGTAGTACTTGTTGATTTGCGGCGGCGACATCACCAGGGGCCGGGCATAGATATTTTCGGTGGTGGGCGCGAACTGCAGCAGCTCGAACATCTCGTTGCGAAACACCACGGCGCCCTTGGCCGTGGCGATGTTTTCCCCCACTTTGAACGGCGTGCTGTCGACCTGTCTCGGCAGCCCACGGTTGGTCAGCATATCCTCGCCGAACTGGCGGATGCCTCTGGCCAGGCTAGTGCCTCCGGTGTCCACCAGCTTGCGCAGCGCCACCGGATTGGTCAGCGGCGAGTTGCTCGGTGCCACTGCATCGGCCAGGAGCGCCGCCACGAACCGCGCCTGGCTCTTTTCCAGCGGGGCCAGGTCGGTGGAGTCGATGAAGCGGGTCAGCTCACTTTGGCCGGCCAGGTAGCTCTGCAGCAAGGCGCGCAGGAAGGCGTTGGATTGCCAGGCCGGATCGGCGAAGCGCTTGTCCTTCGGGTCCGGCGCGATGCTGGAATAGCCGCCAACGATGCCGCGCAGTTCCTTCAGGTAGCCTCCCAGATGAGCGCCCGCCTTGAGCGGCGACTTGGCCACGGCCTTGAGCAGGCAGCCGGCCGAGCTGGCCAGATCTGCCGCGCGCACGCTGACCAGCGGATTGCCTGCCAGGGTCTGGTTGGCAGCCGTGCCGATCAGCTCTTTTTGCCGGGTGTCGTCCGGGAGATCGGCATCCTTGCGCGCGCGACGCTTTCGGCTGGTCGTCGGGGTGCGCGGGGTGGGGGTTTCGGTCTCGCTCGTTCGGGTGGATCTGCTCATGTCGGCCCTCGTGTCCGGTCTTGTTGTTTTGCACCGACTCTAGGGGGCAACGGGGGCCGCCATTTCACATCGCACGACAGCGAATTTTCATTTCATGACAAGGGCGATCGCGGGAACGCCGATTGCCCGGGTCGGGACGTGGTGGCTGACGTGCAAAATTCGCGACATTCGAGGACTGCGGCTGTTTTTTTGGTAAACACTGCGCAGATTGACGCGGCAAACGCTGCACAGCCTCTGCGGTCGACTCATCGACCGGCAGCGAAGTCATTTGATCGTAACCACGACCTTGCCCTTGGCGTGTCCCTGCTCGACGTACTTTAAGGCCTCTGCCGTTGATTCAAAGGTGAAGGCGCGGTCAACCACAGGTTTGATGATTCCGGCCTCAATGAGCGCAGTGATTTGTTGCAGTTGGGCGCCATTGGCCCGCATGAACACGAACGCGTAGCTGACGTTCCGCTTGCGTGCGTTGCGCCGAATACCGAGGCTCAGCAGGCGCATGACTTGCTTCAATGGCCAGGACAACCCCTGCTCCTGCGCGAACTGCGCAGTGGGTGGGCCTGAGATGGATATGAGCTGGCCACCGGGCTTTAGGACCTTGAGTGATTTCTCCAGTACGTCCGCGCCGAGGCTGTTCAACACCACGTCGTAGTCATGCAGGACGGTTTCGAAGTTTTGCCGTGTGTAGTCGATCACCCGATCGGCCCCGAGCGCTTTTACCCATTCGACATTGGCGGTGCTGGTGGTGGCCGCGACAAAGGCGCCGAGGTGTTTGGCAAGCTGGATGGCCAGGGTGCCGACGCCGCCGGAACCCGCGTGGATCAGTACTTTCTGGCCCTTTTTCAGTTGGGCGGTTTCGACCAGTACTTGCCAGGCGGTCAGTGCGACCAAGGGGATGGATGCGGCTTGAACCATGGTGGTATTGGCCGGTTTCAGCGCGATCGCATTTTCATTCACGGCGATCAATTGGGCGAACGTCCCGATCCGCGTTTCGGGCGGGCGAGCGTAGACCTCGTCCCCCGGTTTGAAACGTTTCACTTGGGCGCCAACCTCAATCACCACGCCCGCCAGGTCATTGCCCAGTACCAGCGGAAATGAGTAGGGCAGGATCAGTTTGAATTCGCCTTTGCGGATCTTCGAATCCAGCACGTTGACGCTGCTGGCGTGTACCTCAATCAAGACGTCGTGGGCACCCACCGCAGGCCTGGGCACTTCGCCAATGCGCCCGGGATTCTTGCCATAGCGATCAATTAAAAATGCCTTCATCGTTGTGCGGCTCTTGTCGGTTGGAATGGGTGGGCGGTGCTTTTGCGGCGTCGCGTTGATCAGGCATCAAGGAAGGCCAGTGCCTTGGCCACACAGTCAGCGTAGTGCTGGAAAATACCGCCGTGGCCGGCATCCTCATGAATCAAAAGCTGCACGTTGATTCATGACACATGCGACCCTGCGTGGTTATTAGTATTCGTTGGGTTCATTTCGACTGCGGACAGCGGGCCGGATTCCATGCAGTGCCTTGCGCCTGCTTCGAATCGGGCCCGGGTGCTCGCTACCAAAAGATCACTGTTGGGTCTGGTAGCGCTGGGCAACCGCAGACTGGCGGATTTGCCCCAGCAAGCCCTGACGTGCGCTCTGCAGGTCATCCCAGCGTTCGGCTTCTTGCAGTGGCGGGATCGTCACCGGTTCGCGACGATCAAAACCGAGCAGTGCGGCATCCACCAGGTCGCCCACTTCCATGATTTCGTTCAAGGTGTTGATGTCGACGCCGGAGCGATCCCAGATTTCCGTGCGGGTGGCGGCCGGCAGTACGGCCTGCACGTAAACGCCCTGAGGTGAAAGCTCCAGGCTCAGGCCTTGGGAGAGGAACAGTACAAATGCCTTGGTCGCACCATAGACCGACATGCCGAACTCCGGCGCGAGGCCCACCACCGAACCGATGTTGATGATTGCACCGTCACCCGCTTTGGCCAGGCGAGGGGCGATGGCGCTGGCGAGCCGCACCAGCGCCGTGGTGTTGAGGGCGACCAATTGCGCAACGCTGTCGGTGCTTTGGTCGATGAAGTGGCCGGACAGCGCGGCGCCGGCGTTATTGACGAGAATACCGATACGGGCGTCGTCGCGCAGGCGGCTTTCAACGGCGGTTAGATCGCTGAGTTGGGTCAGGTCCGCCTGAATAACATCGACGGCGACGCCGTGTTCGCTGCGCAATCGGGCTGCAAGGGCATCCAGGCGTGCCTGGTCCCGGGCGACCAGGACCAGATCGTGGCCGCGTTTCGCGAAGCGTTCGGCGTAGACGGCACCAATGCCAGTGGAAGCGTCAGTGATGAGAACGGTAGGGCGAGTGCTCATGGGGTCATCTCTCTATCAAAATGAGTGAAAACAGAAAGCGCGGTTACGGATTGCTCAGCTTGCGGAGGCGCTCGATTCAGCCAACGTCGGGTAGTCGATGTAGCCTGTCGCGCCGCCGCCATACAGGGTGGCGGGATTAAACGCGGACAGCGGCGCGCCACGTTTGAGACGCTCCACCAGATCCGGGTTGCCAATGAAGGGACGACCGAAGGCGATCAGATCGGCCTGGTCTTGGGCGAGCTTCGAAGTTGCCAGGTCCAGGTCATAGCCGTTGTTGGCGACGTAGGTGTTTTTGAAACGCTGGCGCAGGGCACCGAAATCGAAGGGCGCCACGTCGCGCGGGCCACCGGTCGCGCCTTCGACCACGTGCAGATAAACCACATCGAGGGCATCGAGTTGCTCGACGACGTAATCGAATTGCGCTTGGGGATCACTGCTGGAAACGCCGTTGGCCGGCGACACTGGCGACAAGCGCACGCCAGTGCGATCCGCGCCGATTTCATTGACGACGGCCGCCGTCACTTCGAGCAACAGGCGCGCACGATTTTCAATCGAACCGCCGTAAGCATCGGTGCGCAAATTGGCACTGTCCCTGAGGAATTGATCCAGTAAATAGCCGTTCGCGCCGTGAATTTCCACGCCATCGAACCCGGCGCAAACAGCGTTTGCGGCGGCCTGGCGGAAATCGGCGACGATCCCCGGTAGTTCGTTGATATCCAGTGCGCGCGGCTCGGAGACGTCTTCAAAACGGTTGTTGACGAACACTTTGGTGGCGGCTCGCAGCGCAGAAGGTGCCACGGGTGCGGCGCCGTGTTCTTGCAGATCAACGTGCGACACCCGGCCGACATGCCACAGTTGCAGAAAGATTTTTCCGCCCTTGGCATGGACCGCGTCGGTCACTGTGCGCCAGCCATCGATCTGCGCCGGCGTGTAGATCCCGGGGGTGTCCTGATAGCCCTGACCCTGTCGGGAAATCTGCGTGGCTTCGCTGATCAGCAAGCCTGCGCTGGCGCGTTGGCTGTAATAGGTGGCCGCGAACTCACTGGGCACAAAGCCTTCGCCTGCGCGGTTGCGTGTCAGTGGTGCGAGGACGACACGATTGGACAGCGTGAGGGCGCCAAGCGTGTAAGGGGTGAACAGATTCTGGTCGGTCATTGGGTATTTCTTCCGTGCCCGTTGATGGAGACTGGTTATGCATGCAATTAGGATGATGATCGCAATCTAAGCTGTCAACCATTTTGATTATGATCGGCATCTATGTATCATCGGGCGCATGATTTCCCAGTGGACACGAGGTATTGCACGTGAGAGTGAGCAAAGCCCAGGCGCAAGCCAATCGGGCGCACATCGTTGAGACGGCCTCTGAACTGTTCCGTGAACGCGGCTTCGACGGCGTCGGTGTATCGGATCTCATGGCGGCAGCCGGTTTCACCCACGGAGGTTTCTACAAGCACTTTGGTTCGAAGGCCGACCTGATGGCCGAAGCCTCGGCCAGCAGCCTTTCAAAATCGCTGGAAAGTGCTGAGTCGCTCGATGTTCCGGGCTTCATCGACGCCTATGTGACGAGGGAACATCGGGACGGACGCGGCAGCGGTTGCACCATGGCCGCGTTGTGTGGCGATGCGGCGCGTCAATCGGATGATTTGAAAGCGACATTTGCCGAATGGATCGAGCACACCCTGCAAACACTGGGGGACAAATATCCAACGAGGCCGGATGCCCCGGCGGGTGAGGGGAGAAAGAAAATGATCGACCTGCTGTCTCGTGCTGTTGGCGCAATTATTTTGTCGCGTGCCTGCCCGGATGATTCCGCGCTGGCGGATGAGATCCTTGAGGTGTGCCGCGCTGAAATGTTTGCGTCGTTACCGGTCGATGAAGTGGAAGCGGTGTAGCAGTGTGGTTCAGTTGGACAAATTGTTCAGCTGCTGAAGCTCAAGTTGCTTGGCAGCACTGGCTTCGAGGTTTGCACGCTCTTCATCCAGATACCGATAAATGCTTTGTAAGTCGGCGATTTTCTGCTTGATTTCTGCCATCTTCTTTTCAATTAACTTGGCACCGTCAGCACAATCGATCAGCTTGTTGCGCTGCGCATCTAGAATCTCGCCTATTTCCCCCAGGGAAAACCCCATGCTTTGCGCGCGCTGGATAAAGACCAGGTCCTGCAGGGTTTGCGCTGTGTAAACGCGATAGTTGTTAGTTCCCCGCAGCGCTGAGATCAGGCCGATTTGCTCGTAGTAACGCAGCGTATGGCGGCTGGCACCGCTGCGGGCCTCGAGTTCGCCGATTTTCATGAAAACACCACTTGACTATAGAGTTGGGTCGATAGTTTACGCTTGATTTCTCACCTTAACCAGGAGCAGGAAATGAGCGTGGAGTGCTTTGTCACAGGGGGTACCGGCTTCATCGGTCAACATTTGGTGGCGTACCTGAGTGCAAAAGGTCACACCATTCGGGTGTTGATGCGTCGCCCAGAGCGACTGGCTGCACTGCGCGAGCAAGTCGACAATTTGGGAGGGAATGCAACCCGGGTATTTGCCGTCGCTGGCGATCTGGAACGGGACAACCTCGGGCTGAGTCTCGCTGACCGAGAGGTGCTAAGGCACGCCAGCGTTGTATTCCACCTGGGCGCCCACTTCGCCTGGGGGCTTTCAGTGGAGCATTCTCGTGCGGTGAATGTAGAGGGGGCGAAGCGCGTGGCGCTGTTGGCGGCTGAGCAAAAAAGCCGGTTAGTGATGATCGGCGGCTACATGCTGAAAAATCATGAACATTTGCAACGCATCGGGATTGATCCTTGTTATCCGGAGCTGACGAATTGGCCTGCCGTCTACCGGCTCGTCGGTGGTTACGAGGGGAGCAAGCTGGAGGCGCATTTTGCGACCCTGGAGGTCATGGCCACCAAGGGCGGGGAGATCACCGTTGTCCACCCTGCGACGGTGTGTGGTCACAGCCGCACGGGGCATATCCTTGACGGTCAGCCGCTGGTGGAGCTGATACGCAACCTTGTACAGGGAAAGCTGACTGCCGTGCCCGGTACCGCCGAGCACTGGCTGCCACTGGTCACCGTGGATCACCTGGTTGAACTGATGGCGGTTTGTGCTTTTGATCCTGCCATGGTGGGCCAGGAACTGCTGGCGCTTGATGACCAAACGCCCAACTTGCGAGAGCTCCTGGTACAGGTGGCGCAACCTTTGGGCTTAAAGTCTCCCAAGCATTACATTTCACTCCGATTGCTGAAGTTGCTACTGAGTATTCCTCCCGTTGCGCGGTTTTTGAATTCAAAACCCGAAGCCTTGGACTTTATCCAGACCACTCGTTTTGATACAGCGGCGGTCGAGCAATTTGCCAACAGGCATGGAATAGCCAAACCGGATATACGTCAGTCTTTGCAGCACACTGCAATGTTCGTCAACTCGCATTGCATAGCCAGGGGCCAGGCACTCTGACTTCTCCCTTGGCGGCGACAAGAAGGCGAATAGCATCCTACTGGGCGATCCAGTGCTTATGCCACAATCGATACCCGGGTTGGTGGGGGCTTCATATCCTCAAACTTTGCGCCGTCGATGCAGGGCGGCATTCTATCGAACGACAATTCAGCGACAGGGATCGTCATCAATGCAATCTACTTTCAGCAAAGGCGTCATATTTGCACTCTCCGCTGCGGCACTGAACGCAACGATCGGTGTACTCAGCAAAGTACTCATGAGCGATGGTTTCACCGCTAGCAGTGTCGCGGTCATCAAGACCGTACTGGGTTGCGTGCTTCTCTCGATCTTACTGTTTTTCCTCAAGCGCCCGGCGGCGTCGACCAAATGGACTCAGGCGGCTATCTGCGCATTCCTTGGCATCTTTGTGCTGTTCCATTTCGAAACGTCCGCCTATCGACACTACGCTGCGGCAGGCGTGGTGGTGGTGCTGATGGCCAGTGCCTCAATTTCCTCAATCATTCTGGGGCGCATTTTCCTCAAGGATGCCATCACCGCCAACGCTACCGTTGGCGCCGCACTGGCTATTGCCGGGATCTCGGTAATTTTCGGCGGCGACCTGCAGCAGGGCTTTACCCTGCAAGGTGCTGCGCTTGCCTCCATGGCCGGCTGCGGCTATGGGGCTTTTTCGGTTGCCATGAAGCGTATGGGTGTGTCGGGGGGGGCTGCACTTCACCCGACAATTGTTGTTCTTTGGCAGCCTGTACCTGCTGATGCCGGCTGCGGCCGATGGTTTCGCGATGGGCGAGCTGTCGCCGCTGGCGATCGCCGCGCTGCTGGCGCTGGCCACGCTGCCGACAATCCTGGGCTTCTTCTGCACCACCAAGGCCATCGAGTATCTCAAGCCATCCCAAGTGCAAGCGCTGGAGCTGACCGAGCCACTGTTCGCCGCGCTGCTGGCGTTTGTGGCGCTCAATGAAGTGCCGCGCGAAAGCCTGTACGCGGGAGCGGCACTGATCATCGTCGGCCTGTGTTTCTCCAATGAACTAATTCGCTTGGGCAAAGGAGCATCCGTCCCTTCGACCGAGTGAGCTATTTTCGGATCCTGATTACTTTAGCAATCAGTGGTTTTTAAGTGTTTTGAGCGGCTGACCGCTCATGGCCGACCTCTGCCGGTCACGAAAGGCTGGCGTCGGCCAAAAAGCGGTCTGTTGCGAATGTTCCTTCTCGTACTTCACAACAGACCCGCATAGCAGGATTACCCGCTGAAGGCGAAGGGCGGTCAGGTCCGCGCCGTATGAAAGGTGATCGCGTAGCCATTGGAAGCGCCGCAGAACGCCGTTTTACTTGCCGTCGCCGGTAACCCGCAAATCTCCAATGTCGAGTTGGCTCGTGCGGCGTTTGTGACGCCGCAGACCATGCAGGCGACCCGCGTCATATTCGTTGAAGATCAGCGCCCAGAGCCCGCAGTGCCCAGGGCAGGATGCCTTCCTGGCGTTCACACGTTCGGTATGTGCTGCGGGCAAGATGAGGGCTTAGTTAACCATCACCTCGTCCAGTGCCTGCTCGAGAGTGCTGACCGTGCGTTCAATATTGTGCAGCTTTTCGAGTCCGAACAGTCCGATGCGGAAGGTCTGGAAGTCGGCCGGTTCGTCGCATTGCAACGGCACTCCGGCGGCGATCTGCAGGCCGTGGTTGGCAAATTTCTTACCGCTCTTGATGTCGGCATCATCGGTGTAGCTCACCACTACGCCAGGGGCCTGAAAGCCGGCTGCGGCCACGCTTTTGAAGCCTTTGCCGGTCAACATTGCGCGCACCCGATCGCCCAGAACCTGTTGATCGCCACGGATCTTGTCGAAACCGTAGGCTTGCGTCTCTTTCATCACTTCGTTGAATCGCGCGAGAGAATCGCTGGGCATGGTCGCATGGTAGGCATGCCCGCCCTGTTCGTAGGCCTGCATGATCTGAAGCCACTTTTTCAGGTCGCAGGCGAAGCTGCTGCTCTGCGTCTGCTCGATGCGCTCAAGGGCCAGGGAACTGAACATCACCAGGGCGCAGCAAGGGGAGGCGCTCCAGCCTTTCTGCGGTGCGCTGATCAGCAGGTCGACTGCGCATTTGTGCATGTCAACCCAAAGCGTGCCTGAGGCGATGCAGTCCAGCACGAACAGGCCACCCACCGCATGCACGGCGTCGCCGACGGCCCGCAGGTAGTCGTCGGGCAGGATGATCCCTGATGAGGTTTCAACGTGGGGGGCGAAGACAATCTGCGGCCTCGAAGCCGCAATGGCTTCCAGCACTTCGTCCAGAGGGGGAGGGGCGTAGGCGGCCTGGCGCCCCGTGTCGACTGGTCGCGCTTTCAGCACCGTAGTGGCCGCCGGGATATTGCCCATCTCAAGGATCTGGCTCCAGCGATAACTGAACCAGCCGTTGCGTATCACCAGGCATTGCTGGCCGGTGGCAAACTGTCGCGCCACCGCTTCCATGCCGAATGTGCCGCTGCCCGGGACCACCGCAACAGCCTGGGCGTTGTAGACCTGTTTCAGGGTCCTGGAGATGTTCTTCATCACGCCTTGAAATGACTGCGACATGTGGTTGAGCGAGCGGTCGGTATAGACCACTGAGTACTCGACCAGCCCCTCGGGATCGATACTGGGATAGAGCTTTGACATGGATGACTCCTTTGGCAGAGATATCAGTGGTATCGACCCTGCCCTAAGCCCTGGCAAATGACAAGATTGCTCGGATTGAATGGCGACTGCTCACTCAGGAAAATGCAGCTTCTACAAATGCCTCTAAGGCCTTGTCTTCCAGGATTTCGATAGAGAAGTGCCCGAAGCGCTTGGGCAACCAGATAATGCGTGTCCCGGACGGGGATTGCAGGTTCGCGCGGGCCAATGGCTTTCCGTTTTCGTCTTCTGGCTGAACACCGGCGACCATCAGTTCGTCGTAGGCCTTCTCGATGTCTGGCGTCGAATAGCAGTGGCGATAAATCATCCCTTCTCCCGAGGAGTCCAATAGCTCCCTCAGGTTCCCCGCCAATGGCTGTACCAACATGAAACGCTCTTGACCGATCAGCGCAATCGCGTAGCGCACGTGCAGACCACCTCGTTCCCAAACGAGGGTTTTGGAGATCCTGGCATTAAGTATCTGTGCGTAGTAAGCACAGGCTTCTTCGAGATTATTGACCAGTACATCTATGTGACTGAACTTCAGATCCATTGCAGCGTTCCTGTTGAGCCGACGTCCATGTTAAGCCCGGCACGCTCAGAATTCGATGGACTACATGAAGCTATATAGAAGTGCGCCAATCCGGCGATAAACCAGCGTTCAAACTGAGGTAACCGAGGGGCTGTCCATCGCTATAACAAAAAGGGGACAGATTTATTTTCCAGATAATAAATCTGTCCCCCATTTTTCAATGATCCAGCCGGTGTCACCCCTTGGTCAGATCAACCAACGGCGTCTGCCGCACCTCTGTCTCCCGCCCACCCTGAATCTCGCTCACCTGCTTCAAGGCCTTATCCACCGCCGCCTTGTCCGCCAACAAGCTGTAGCTGATGCGGAACTGCTTGTGTTCCTTCGGCTCAATTGTCGGGACCAGGTTCAGTGGCCGCTGATAACGGCGGTTGTAGGAAAAACTTGTCCCCGGCTCCAGCCCCGTGACATAGCCCTGGCCTTGGGTATCGGTGTTTTTCCACAGAGAAAACACGGGCAGTGTCTGAGTGTTGAAACCGACCGAAACACCCAGGTTGCCGGCCTTGTTATGCAACACGGTCAACGTATCGCCCTTGGCATCGGCATACGGCACCACGTTGTAAACCGTTTCGTCGTAGTCCTTGGTCGGTGCGCGGTAGGTTTGCCAGTCTGGCAGATCGCCCTTGGCCTTGTCGTTGAATGGCGACACCTGTTTCACCGGTGCTGCGAAACGAGCGCCCTGCTCCAGGAACGGGGTGCTGAAGTTGCTGTGATACAACGCCTGGTATTCCTTCGGGTAGTCACCGTTGTTGGTCAGGGTGTCGTTGAGGGCGAACACTACGCTGCCGGGTTCGGTGACCAGTTCGGTCGCGACGGAGAAGTCTACCTTCTTGAACGCCTGCTCTTTCAGTTCGCCACGCAGGGTGATGGCGTACGGTGGTTTTTCATCGATGTGCAGGGTGACTTTGTTCGCAGGAATGTTAGCGGCCCGACCGTGCAGGGTCAGCAGTTCGCCATTGTCGACGCCGGGGTGGCCGACCCATTCGTATCCGCAGCGGGTGACCAGTTCATTGAAACCTTCCAGCCAGCCCAGACCACCGCGGCCATTGAGTTCCATAAAGGACGGATTGACCACTTCCTTGACCGGCGAATCCCAGCCCATGCGCACATTGCCAACCGAGGCCTGCAAGACGTTCATTCCGCGAGTCGGCACTACCGAAAGTTTCATCGTGCCGTTATCGATGTCGACGATGCTGACGCCCTCCTGCCGACCGCCGTGCAAGGTGCGCAGGGTGACACTGAAGGGTTTGTCGGTTTTTACACCGAGTTGCTGGCTGGATATCTGCCAGTTCTGGGCGGCTTTGTCGGTGTCGAGCAGAACGTAATCCCACGCCATGGCGTGGGAGGCAGCGGACATTGCGCTGAGGGCAACAAAGAGTTTGAGCGGGGTCATGGCAGCAGCCTTTCTTGGAGTTGTGCCATTTTTATAGACTTGATGAAACGTTTCAGCAAGCTTTGCCAGCGTTTTATCGATGTTTATTGACCACCCACGCAAAGGGTTCGATGAGACCCAGGTTCACCCACTAACCGGATCAACCCATCACTCAGCGTATCGGCCCGGGCGGGACTGCTCGAATCATGCGCCACGCCTCGGGGCACTGGCGCACATTCGGGTAGACAAGAGAACAAGGGGCTGGATGGTCAATCGCGACCTCACTTCGATCGCTGCCATCAAGGCCTTATTCAGGTGGGACACAGGCCGATTCTCATGACCGTCTGCTTCGCTTCTGGCGGACCGTCAGCCAAGGGGTGTTTTCTGCCTCTCGCGACGGGCAGCAAACGGCCCTGACAACCCGGCCTTTTCCTGTGAGTAACGTCGAGGTGCCAGCCAACAGCCTGCCAGTACAGTGACAGCACAGAACAACGCAATTACAATTTGATTAACATCCAGCGACTCGAGCGATTGAATACCCCATGGAAAGCAAGACTGCGCGCCTCACTGTGCTCATTGATCCCGTCAAGAAAAAAGCGTTCGAGGAACTCTGTGCGGCACAAGACCTGACGTCTTCGCAGGTTGTCCGGCAATTGATTCGTGACTATCTGGCCACTCACGGCGCCAGCTATACGACCAAGGGCAAGCATGCCGTCAGTACCAAGTCATGACCAACACTGGCCGTTAGCCTCTAGAGGGTCGACGTACCCTCTACGTGACTGACCGCTTTGGCCAGCGCGGTATTGAAGTCGGCGTGGTAATGCTCCGGGCCAATTTCTTGCAGGATGCCCACCCTGTCGAGCTTGCCGAGCACCTTCGTATTCGCCTCGCAGAGCTTTACCACGATATTGCGCTTGTGCAGCTGCTGAATGACTTCCTCCAGCACTTGCAAGCCCGTGATATCCATAAACGGCACGCGTTTCAGACGGATAATCAACAGGCGTGGGTCTGTATGGGTCTGTGCCAGCACTCGCTCGAAGGTCTCGGCCGCAGCAAAGAACAGTGGCCCTTCAATCGTGTAAATCAGTATCCCTGGGGGCAAGTGCGCATGGCCATTGGCTCTCAGCTCTTCTTCAAGCTCGTGCTCGACGACCTGTTGCACTTCCACGGATGAAGCCATGCGCCGCATGAAATGCAGCATGGCAAGAATGACACCGATATTTACGGCGATCACCAAGTCACTGAACACTGTGAGGCTGAAGGTGATGAGCAGAATAGACACGTCTGCGCGTGGCGCTCGCTGAACCATGCGCTTGAAATGTTTCAACTCGCTCATGTTGTACGCGACCACGAAAAGAATGGCGGCCAGGGCGCACATCGGGATGTTTGCAGCCAGAGGTGCCAGAAACAGAATAATGAACACCAGGGTGACCGCGTGCGTAATGCCGGCCAGCGGGCTTGTGCCGCCGTTACGGATATTGGTGGCAGTACGGGCAATGGCTCCGGTCGCTGCGAAGCCGCCAAACAACGGCGCGACCAGATTGGCAATCCCCTGACCGATCAGTTCCTGATTGGAATCATGCTTGGTGCCCGCCATGCCATCGGCCACCATTGCAGACAGAAGCGATTCGATTGCTCCCAGCATGGCGATAGTGAAAGCCGGACCAATCAAATCGATGACGCGAGAGAGCGTGATTTCAGGCAGGCTTAACGCTGGAAGGCCTTGAGGTATGCCACCAAATGCGCTGCCAATCGTGGCGACTCCCTCGAAATGAAAGGCCGACTGTATCGCCGTAGCAACCGTCATTGCGACCAGCGGGCCAGGCACCCGTTTGAGACCGGGAATTTTGGACGCGGTGACGACCAGCAAAAGACTGAGTGCAGCCAGCAGGGTAGTGGCCATATGAAGATCCGGGAGCGCCTGTAGCAAATGCCAGAGCTTTTCATGGAAGTGCTCTCCACTGATCGCCGGTAAGCCGAAAAAGTCTTTCCACTGTCCGACCCAGATGATCACGCCGATGCCGGCGGTGAATCCGACGATCACGGGATCGGGGATAAACTTGATGATTGCACCCAGCCGGGCGATCCCGAGCAATAACAGCATGGCGCCCGCCATCATCGTAGCGATTTGCAGGCCGTCAACCCCATGCTTGGCCGTGACCCCCGCCAGAATCACGATGAACGCACCTGTTGGCCCTGCAATCTGTAAGCGGCTCCCCCCAAAGAGCGAAACCAGCAGGCCGCCAATGATTGCGGTGTAGATGCCTTGCTCGGGCTTGACGCCAGAGGCAATGGCAAACGCCATGGCCAGGGGGAGCGCCACGATCCCGACGATCACGCCAGACACCAGGTTGCGGAGCCAGTGCTTTCGACCCAACAACCCCGCCTTCCATGCCTCACCTATCGCAATCACGGCTAGCTCCTCAGTACATGCATGTGCATAATATTAACATGCAGTTATAATTTAAATACCTTGGAGCCACTGCTTCGAACGGCTGGAGATGTTGCCGGTAAAAGCTCGGACGGAACTGAGCGGGCATACACTGCATATAGAGAATTTTGAGAAAGCGCGTAGCGTGGTGACAGACATGAATCGCAAAGCTGTGAAAAGCAAACATGCCGAAGGCGTAACCTTTGACACCCACTTGATCGCAAACCCGACCAATCCCAAGGAGTGGATCGTATTCTTCAAGAAGGACGCCGGGAGGAGTTATTTTTTGGTTGATGACAATGAAGAGGTTGAGTCTTTCGGGCATCTGGATGATTTGATCGCCGAACTTCGAGACTTGGGTCTCAAGACCGCTGAAATCCATATCTGACCTTTGGATGGCGCCTTGGCGATGGTGACCCTCGACGTGATCAGCCAGCTCTCATCCAAGGGTGATCGGTACAGGCAGGTCGAACCTGCCCCTGCCTGTCTATCTGTGTGATCTACATAAAAGACATCCTTGCCGCGACCCGCCACCTCGGCTTGCCGCCGGGCATCGGCATTCGAATGGTCCAGGGGCTAAGCGCGATGGCCGTTTTTTTAGCACGGCCTTGCTTCCAATAGAGGCAAGGCGTCGAGCCGATATTGGCGCTTCAATCCAGCAGGCGCGTGAGCGCCGCGACCCCCACAGGCGGCTCTGCCGTCCAGGGCACAACGATCACTGCATGCCGGGTTTGGTCGGCGACGCGCGCCATCTGTTTGCGCTCGCTCTCCAGTCGCGCTCGCAACAACGGGTCTTGGGTGTCCGTGGCCAGTAGCGACTTATTGACCACCCACGCAAAGGGTTCGATGTTGGCCCTGCGCAAGTCATCCTGCAGCGCTGCGGCCTGAGACACGGGCGTTGCTTCGGGCAGCGTCACCAGGATGATTTTGCTGTAGTGCGCATCTTGCAGGCGCATCAAGGGCGTAACGATGTGGTCCGAGGCCTTGCCTTCGAACGCCCGAACCATCTGGCGGTGATAGGCGCCAGTGGCATCCATCAGCAGCAGCGAGTGACCGGTGGGGGCGGTGTCCAGCACCACGAACGAGGTTCTGGCTTGAGAAACCACACGGGAAAACGCATGGAAAACGGCAACCTCTTCGGTGCAGGGGGAGCGAAGATCCTCAATGAGCAACGCTGTCTCATCTTCCGTCAAGGTTGGCGCGCGGGACGCTACGATCTTGTCCACGTATTTTTGAGTTTCGACCTTGGGGTCGATGCGGCCTACGCTGAGTCCCTGCACATCGGCGTTGAGGGTCACCGCCAGATGCGCCGCAGGATCGGTCGTACTCAAATGCACGGATTTGCCGCGCTGGACCAGGCCTAGCGCGATGGCGGCGGCAATGGTGGTTTTGCCAACGCCACCTTTGCCCATGACCATGATCAGCCCGCGCTCGTCCTTGGCAAGCTCGGCAACCAGTTCCGAGAGCCCGTGATATTCGAGGTGTGATGGCGCTTGGGATGCCGGGCTTGTTGATCGGGCAGGCTGCGGGTCAAGCAGCCCGCGCAGCGCGGGCAAGCCAACGGAATCCACAGCCTTGAGTGGAATGTAATCGACGGCCAGCGGGCGCAGCGAAGCGGGCATCTCGTCGAGCGCCTGTTGGCCAATGGCCTCGATGGCGGCAGCAATCGGGTCATTCAAGTCGCTGCGTTTGAACACGGCGTTCACGACCAGACGCTGATTTTTCAGGCCCAAATCACGAAGTTCGTCGGAGGAGCGTGCTGCTTCGGCGAGCGCGCCTTTATCGGGCCGGGCCACGAGCACGACGGTGGTCAGGGCAGGGTTATTGAGTGCAGCCAAAGCCTGATTGAACAGCTGCTCCTGCATTTTCAAACCCGAGTGCGGCCCCAGACAGGACGCCCCACGATCATTACCTTCCAGAAATCCGCTCCACGCTTTGGGCAGGCTCAACAGCCTGAGCGTGTGTCCCGTGGGAGCGGTATCGAACACAACATGGTCATAGGCTGCGCCGCCTTGCGCCAAGAGGTGGGAGAACTCATCGAAGGTGGCGATTTCGGTCGTGCAGGCCCCCGAGAGTTGCTCACGCACCAGTGCAATGTCTTGATCGCTGGCTTGCGAGCCCATTTGCTCGACCACTCTGGCTCGGTAGTCGGTGGCTGCGGTTGCGGGGTCAATGTTGAGCACGAACATGCCAGGCACGTCCGGCACCGCGACAGGCTGATTGCTCAGCTCGATGCCGAGCATCTCATCAAGGTTCGAGGCGGCGTCCGTGCTGACCAGAAGCACGTTCTTGCCTGCGTCAGCCAGCGCGATGGACACCGCCGTGGAGACCGACGTTTTGCCAACCCCGCCCTTGCCGGTGAAGAACACATATTTGGTGGGCTGATCGAGCAGTTTGATGGTTGGCTGCATGGTCACTCTGACCTCTCCTGGGGAGCACGACTGGGGATCTGAGTGTAGACCGATGCCCGGCACTAAAAACATTGTCTTATGAGCCGGGCGGAACATTCAGGGGCTTGTTGAAGCGCCCTACAACTCACTTCCTGAAAGCTACAACACCCTGCGTCGTTGCCTACGGTCACGCCAGAATCCGCCGGCTTGTGCGCCTTGGGGCTGCTCGGTAACTTGATTCGCGTCACTGCGCATCAGTGATCAGGTTTAGTCGCCCTGTGGTGTATCGAAGCGCATCTGCATCCGGATAGTCAGGTCATGTTAATGCCTGCATTTCATGGTAGTTGTGCGCAGGGCGCCTTCGGGTGCGCCGGTTTGGTACTCCCCGGTCGACTAACCTGCATGCAGCTTCCACCCCTTGTTTAGTCGCAAGTGATGACGGCTCCACGTTTTTGGGGACTGAACATGATCAAGCCTTCACCCAATCCCCCGATTTTCACAGCTGGCGGAAATCACGGCGAACCGGGTGCTGGATCAGATCGATCCGCGTGAGTAGGGCGGACACGCAAGTGGCAATCAAAATGACAGGGGCGGCATTGCGCCGCCCCCGTTTCAAGTGGTGAGTTTCACTTCAGGTCGAAGCGATCCAGGTTCATCACCTTGGTCCAGGCCGCCACGAAGTCATGGACGAACTTCTCTTGCGCCCCGGCGGTTGCATAGACTTCCGCCAGTGCCCGCAACTGCGCATTGGAACCGAACACCAGATCGACGCGGGTGGCGGTCCACTTGGGCTGGCCGGTCTTGCGGTCGCGACCTTCAAACTCCTCATTGGCCTCCGACACCGGTTTCCATTCCACCCCCATGTCCAGCAAGTGGGTGAAGAAGTCGTTGGTCAGCGCTTCCGGGCGTGTGGTGAAGACGCCGTGGGCGGTTTTTCCGACGTTGGTGTTGAGCACGCGCAGGCCACCGATCAGCACGGTCATTTCCGGCGCGGTGAGGGTCAGCAATTGCGCCTTGTCGATCAGCAGCTGCTCGGCGGGTACGCGGTAGCGGGTCTTGAGGTAGTTACGGAAACCGTCGGCGATGGGTTCGAGGAAGCCGAACGACTCGACATCGGTCTGTTCCTGGCTGGCGTCCATTCGCCCCGGCCTGAAAGGCACCGAGATGTTATGCCCGGCGGTTCGCGCGGCTTGTTCGACACCGGCACCGCCGGCCAGCACGATCAGGTCGGCCAGCGACACTTTCTTGCCACCGGTATTGAACTCCTTCTGGATGCTCTCGAGTTTTGCCAGCACCTTCGCCAGTTGTTCCGGCTGATTGGCCTGCCAGGACTTCTGTGGCGCCAGACGCAGGCGTCCGCCGTTGGCGCCGCCGCGTTTATCGGAACCACGGAAGGTGGAAGCCGCCGCCCAGGCCGTGGACACCAGCTCTGACACCGTCAGGCCCGAAGCCAACACCTTGCTCTTGAGCGTGGCGATGTCACTGTCGTTGATCAATTCATGGTCGAGCGCCGGGATCGGGTCTTGCCAGAGCAGCTCTTCGTCAGGCATTTCCGGGCCGAGGTAGCGCGAAAGCGGCCCCATGTCGCGGTGGATCAGTTTGAACCAGGCACGGGCGAAAGCGTCGGCCAACTGGTCGGGATTGGCCAGGAAGCGACGGGCAATCGGTTCGTAGATCGGATCGAAACGCAGGGCCAGGTCCGAGGTGAGCATGGTCGGATCGCGGCGTTTTGACGGGTCATGGGCATCGGGAATGATGCCGGCGCCCGCGCCGTTTTTAGGTTTCCACTGGTGCGCGCCAGCCGGGCTCTTGGTCAGTTCCCATTCGAAGCCGAACAGGTTTTCCAGGTAGTTGTTGCTCCATTGGGTCGGAGTGGTGGTCCAGGTGACCTCCAGGCCGCTGGTGATGGTGTCGGGCCCTTTGCCGGTGCCGAAGCTGTTTTTCCAGCCCAGGCCCTGTTGTTCCAGGCCGGCCGCTTCGGGCTCTGGCCCGACATTGTCGGCAGGGCCGGCGCCGTGGGTCTTGCCGAAGGCGTGGCCGCCCGCGATCAGCGCCACGGTCTCTTCGTCATTCATGGCCATGCGGCCAAAGGTTTCGCGGATATCCAGCGCTGAAGCCACCGGGTCCGGCTGGCCTTCCGGGCCTTCCGGGTTGACGTAGATCAGGCCCATTTGCACAGCGGCGAGGGGGTTTTCCAGATTGCGACCTTGCTCGGTACGGCTGTCCTCGTTTTTCCCCGGCTCGGCGACGAGCGGCACATCACCGGGCGCCTGCACGGGTTTGCTGTCATCTTTGCCATAGCGCGTGTCGCCGCCCAGCCATTTGTTTTCCGAGCCCCAGTAGACGTCCTCATCCGGTTCCCAGACGTCCGCGCGGCCGCCGGAAAAGCCGAAGGTCTTGAAGCCCATGGATTCCAGGGCGACGTTGCCGGTGAGTACGATCAGGTCGGCCCAGGAAATATTGCGGCCATATTTTTGCTTGATCGGCCAGAGCAGCCGGCGCGCCTTGTCCAGGCTGACGTTGTCCGGCCAACTGTTGAGGGGAGCAAAGCGCTGCTGGCCGGAACCGGCGCCGCCACGGCCGTCACCGGTGCGGTAGGTGCCGGCGGCGTGCCAGGCCATGCGAATAAACAGCGGGCCATAGTGGCCGAAGTCTGCCGGCCACCAGTCTTGCGAGTCTGTCATCAGCGCGTTCAGGTCATTCTTGACCGCCGCGAAGTCCAGGCTCTTGAAGGCTTCGGCGTAGTTGAAACCCTCGCCCATGGGGTCGGACAGGGGCGAGTGCTGGTGCAGGATCCTCAGGTTCAGTTGGTTCGGCCACCAGTCGCGGTTCGTGGTGCCACCGCCGGCGGCATGATTGAACGGGCATTTCGATTCAGTTGCCATGTGTGCGCTACCCTCGGTCGTGTCCATGCCGCCATCCGGCCCGGCTCGGGCGGGAAAGCGGCCAGTGAAATCAATGACTCAGGCGGCGGGCCCGGCAGGTCGATCAACGGATCGTCGTGGCCACGCGGACATTCATGACAGCGGCAATTGATGTGCCGAGAGATTACCCACGGTACGCCTGGTCGGTTTCTGACTCATTGTTGTCTTGATATCAGGTCTTGGCCGGCCAGAGTGCACCGGCAGAAGCTAATGCTAGTCGCCCATTGGCAAGTCAGCTAATAGTCGCAGTATTGGCAGGTGATAGGCGCAATCTCTCAGCCCGGCACAGAGTATTGCAGGCGCGGCTTGGCAATGTGCCACAATAGTTGTTCGTTACGGCATCACGATCAGGCGGATTGAATGGACGGCCTTGGTTTTCGGCACGAGCAGGATCGTTACATTGCACAGCAGGTGCACATGGATCGATTGCATCAGTTGTTTCGCCAATCGGTTTCGGCGGTTTTCGGCAGTTTTCTGGCCGTGATCATGTTGAGCTGGCTGTGTTGGGATCGTTTTGATCATAACGTGGTTTTCTGGTGGATAGCCCTGCTGACGGGGGCGACGTTGATACGCATTTTGATGTTCGTAGTCTATTTCCACAGCCCGGCAGCGCTGCGCACGCCGCAGCGCTGGGAACTCAAGTATTGGCTGACGCTGGTGTTGTCCGCTGGCATCTGGGGCGCTGGAGCGTTGGCGGTCATGCCCAGGGACGACCTGTTGGCCCAGGCGCTGGTCATGTTGTTTACCGTCGGCATGTCCGTCAGTGCGGTGTCCTGTTACTCGGCCTACCGCTACATGACGGTGGTGTCGATTTCCCTGGTGCTGTTGCCTTGCACCCTGTGGCTGCTGTTCCAGCCGTCATCCCTGCAAATCGGGATGGCCGTGGCGGTCCTGGTGTTCGCCTCATTCGTGTTCAGGGCCACCAGCAGCCTGGCCAATGCGGTGGAAACGGCCTTTCGGCTAACCCGCGAAATGGAGCTGGCGCACAGCATCTCCACGCGCGCGGCACAAACCGATGAACTCACCGGCCTGAGAAACCGGCGGGCTTTTTTCCAGCATGCCCAGCAGCTCTATAGCCATTGCCGAAATTACCAGTTGCCGCTGTGTGCGGTCATGCTGGACATGGATCACTTCAAACACATCAACGACACCTACGGGCACCAGATCGGCGATCAGGTCCTGCGACAAATGGGGGTGGTGATCGGTCAATCCTTTCGCGAGGGCGATATCCACGGTCGACTGGGCGGGGAGGAGTTCGCGGTGTTGCTGCCCAATACCTCCATCGAGACCGCCCAGGGCATTGCCGAGGACCTCATCCAGTCCATTTCCGGGCTCATGACCGGCCCGGTTCACTGCATAACCGCCAGTGTCGGTGTGGCGATCATGGTGCCTGGCGACAATGATTTGCACAGTTTGATGTGCAACGCTGATAAAGCGCTTTACCGCGCCAAGGCCCGTGGGCGCAACCAGGTCGCGGTGGCCGAGTAACGACCGGTAGCACCGGTCGGGTGCTCATCCCAGTATGAAATACACCTTGCGCACCGCCGTGAGGTTTTCCCAGGTGCCTTGAAATCCGGCGGCTACCACAAACGAAGCGCCGGGGCCGAATGTGCAACTGACACCCTGCGCATCGGTCAGGCGCACCGTGCCTTCGAGGATATGGCACAGCTCGTCGTAATCGCATTGGCAGCGCTCCAGATGCGGGCCGGCTTCCCAGATGCCGGCCACGGCGTTTTTCTGCGGAGCCACGAAGTGGCGCCAGCTGCTGCTGCGATAGGGCGCATCGACAAGGGCCGGGTCATTGACTTCGAGCTCTTTGGGGATCAACTGCGGATTGGCGAAGTTGATCACGTGCTGGGGCAGGGCGCTGGACATGCGGATCTCCGGTTCAGGAATCGAAGCCGATACCAAAGGCATCGAAGGTTTTGAGCAACAGGTCGCGATGACCATCGCGGTCTTCCCGGGCCAGCGAGCGCTGCGCCAGCTTCACCCCGGCGTAGCGCAGTGGCTCTGGCGGAAAACGGAAGGGCGCCCTGGAGGTCATCATCAGTTCTGTTCGTTCGGTGGCTTCGCCGGCCAGCAGGTCGAGCATGTTCAGCGCGGCAAAACGGCTGGCCGACACGCCTTGCCCGGTGAAACCGAGGGCGTAGGCCACGCGACCCTGCATCTCACAGCCGGTGAACATCGTGGTGCGCGCGGAGGTATCGATGATGCCGCCCCAGGCATGGCTGAAGCGCACGTCGCGTAATGGCGGGAATGCCTGGTGAAACTGCTCGGCGAGGCGCTTGAAGCTCGCCGGTCGTTGCGTCAGCGCTTCATCGCGGCGTCCACCGAAGTGATAGATGGCGTCGTAGCCGGCCCAGAGTATGCGGTTGTCGGCGGTCTTGCGCAGGTAATGGAACTGGTTGCCCGAATCGGCGATGCCGTAGCGGCCGGTCCAGCCGATAGCCTGCAGTTGCTCATCGCTCAGCGGCTCGCTGACCAGGCTGTAGTCATATACCGGGATCACGCTGGAGGCCAGGTGCCCGAGCAGCGGCGGGGCGATGTTGGTCGCGAGGGCGATTTGCCCGGCTTCCATCCCGCCGTTCGCCGTGCGCAAGCGCAGACGGTCGCCGCTGTTCTGAAGTTCCAGCACCGGGCTTTGCTCGAACAACCGAATGCCCTGCTTAAGGCAGACCCGGCGCAACTCGGCGGCCATCTTCGCCGGGTTGAGCAGCGCGTAGTTCGGTTCGAACACTCCGGCACCGTAGAGCGGTGAGTCCAGGCGCTGTGCCAGCGCGCGGCCTTCAAGCCATTGGCACTCAATGCCGAACCGGGCGTAGTTGCGTTGCATCGAGCGCAAACCCTCGACCTGCCAGGGTTGGCTCGCCAGGTTCAACTTGCCTTCGCGCTCGAACTCGACCTGCATGCCGAAGTGCTGCAGGTCGGCCGCCAACTCGTCGAGGTTCTGCCGTCCCAGGCGGATCAGTCGCTCGGCTTCCTGGGGCCAGCGTTTCAGTGCATTGGAAACGCCATGGGAGATGCTTGGCGCGCAGAAACCGCCGTTGCGTCCGCTGGCTTCACCGCCGCAGTGGCGTGCTTCGATGATCGCGATGTTCAGGGTTGGCCGGCGTTGACGAGCCAACAGCGCCGTCCACAACCCGGTGAAGCCGCCGCCGACAACGGCCAGGTCGCATTGCAGGCTGCCCGCCAGTGGCGATGCGCTTGGCGCTTGTGCGACGGTGTCCTGCCAGAACGGGTGGGCGTGTACGTTGTCGAGCGAGTCGTGGCACGGTGGGGACTTCATTCAGCAACTCCGGCGTTGTGGGCGGCAATGGTGGGTCAGCTGTCGGGCAAGGCCAGAATCGCCCGAGCCGCCAGGTCGGTGCCGCGAATCGCCTGCATGCGCTCGCTGAACGCCTTGAGGCGCTGTTTCATTCCGTGGTCGGCCAGCAACTGTTCGAGGGCGGCGGGCAGTGCCGCCAGCGGATCGGCGAAGCGCGGCAGGTAGCGGCCGACGCCGACTTCCTCG
Source organism: Pseudomonas sp. MT92 (assembly GCF_058792515.1). NCBI lineage: Bacteria > Pseudomonadati > Pseudomonadota > Gammaproteobacteria > Pseudomonadales > Pseudomonadaceae > Pseudomonas > Pseudomonas sp. MT92. The sequence goes on along the minus strand of NZ_JBXAFA010000002.1, from coordinate 227,931 downwards.
GCGCGCGCGGCGTTGTCGTGGCCGTCCCAGCAGTAAGGGATGATCAGTGACGGCAAGCCGAAGTAAAGCGCTTCACAGAAACTGTTGTTGCCGCCGTGATGAATGAACAGCTCGCACTCCTTGAGCACCGCCGGTTGGGCAAACCAGCTGTCGAGGTACACGTTGTCCGGCACGGTGGTGTACATGTCGCGGTAGGCGCCGACGTTGATCAGGAAGCGATAGGGCAGGGTTTCGACCGTGCCGATCAGTCGTTTCATCATCTCGGTGTCGGCGGCACCGAGGCTGCCGAAACTGATGTAGATCAGCGGCGCTTCGTTGTGCCGCGGAAAGTCAGGAACGATGTAGGGCGCTTCGCGGCGCACGCAGCCGTCTAGGTAGACGTAGCGTTGCGGGTCCAGAGGTTGCTGGCGTTCGTAGCGTACCGGCGTCGGCGACAGCAGCAGGTTGAGCCACGGCGAGTCGACGAGGAACTGGCCGGGCGGGCAGGGTGGCGTGCCGTTGCTGGCGAGAAACTGCGAAAAGCGCTCATGGGCCGGTGCGACGGCTTTCAGGTAATGCTCGGTGAAGCGCTCGCGGCCTTCGACATCACTGGCCAGGCAACCGGACAGGTAGGGCGGCACGGCGGCGTCGGGGAGTTCGGTTTCCGCGCAGGAGACCATCCGCACCCACGGGCAGCCGGCGTTGGCGATGGCCGGAAACATGACCACGTTATCGAGGACGATCACATCCGGTTTCAGCCGGCTGAGCAATTGCTGCAAGGGTTTTTCCGCTTCGATCGCGGTGTCGATGATCGCGTCCCAGGCCGGTGCCACGTAGCTGTCGATCTGCGCCAGCGGGGTCTGGTCGAAGTAGGGAATGTTGCGCTCGATGAAGCGCTCCCAATAGTGCTGGTGCTCCGCCGCCGACAATGGGCTGGCTTGCGGGATCGGGTACTCGTCGAAACCGTATTCGGCGAAAAGTCCCCGGAAATGCTCGTGGCAGATGAACACCGGTTTGGCGCCCAGTTCACGCAGCGATTGGGCGATACCAATGCAGTTCAAGGCTGCGCCGAAACTGGCTTCTGGAAACAGGGCGATTAATTTTTGTGTGTGCATGGCGCCGCCAGATCCAAGGCGGGAAAGTCCCGCCGTTTCTGAAGATGATTTGATGCTGTCTTATTTTATAAAAAAAATCATCAAGTTTTTTGAGGCGCTTCAACGGCGCCCGAGCGGGTGACTCTGCGGTATGCCACGGTTGGCGGTTTGCGGGCGTTGCGCGGCGCTCAGGCGCAGGTGCAGGCGCAGCAGGTCGGCAGCGATCTCCATTTGTCCGCGCTCGATGTGGGCGATGATTTGCAGATGCTCGCGCAAGGCTTCCTGCAGGCGGTGCACGCTGACCGATGGCAGCAGGTTCGGCAGGCGTCGCAGGCTCTGGTGCTGGAGCAGGGCGTCGCCGATGAAACGGTTGCCGCAGCTCTGGGCCAGCAGTTCGTGGAAGCTGATATCCAGCTCGCGGAACTGCTGGATGTCGAAGTCTTCCACCGGGCGTGCAAGCAGGGTTTGCATGGCGCTGCGCAGAAGGGCCAGGCGTTGCGGGTCGGCGTTGAACTGCCCGCCGAGCAAGGCTTCTGGCTCGAGAATCAGGCGGAATTTCAGGCTTTCCTCCAGCGCGGCAAGGCTGTTCAGTGAGGGCCGAAACAGCCAGGACTGGCCGGGGCCGCGTTCAATTGCCTGGCTTTCGCTCAGTTGTTGCAGGGCTTTCTGCGCCGCCGGCCGGCCGATGTCGTACCGGCGCATCAACTCGCTGATGCTGATGCTGTCACCCAGGCGCCCGGCCATGCGGTCGCGCAGGACCGAGGTGGCCAGCTCTTCTTCTTCGGCCTGGGGCAGGGCGGCGTTGAAGGCCTGGCCAGCGGGGGCCGCGATCAGGCGATAACCCTTGCCGGCTTCGTGGCTCAGCAGGTTTTCTTCCAGCAGCACTTTGAGGGCGCCACGAATCAGGGTGCGCGAGACCTGAAAGGTGCGTGCCAGTGCTTGCTCGGCCACCGGGTCACCGGCCACCAGCCCGGTTTCCTGGGTGTGTTCCAGGATCCTTCGGGCCAGTTCAAGGTGGTTGGTGCGGGGTTTTTTCTCGGCTGTTGTGCTCAAGCGTTTTATCTCGGTTCGGTCGCTTCGGACTCAGGCGCTCATCTTATGCCATGCGCCGCTCAATCGTCAGGCGCAGAAAAAAAGCGTTGACATCTTTTGATGCTGGTCCTAATTTCTAAAAAAAAACACATGTAATCGTTTCTCGTTTTGCCGTACTGCCTTCGAAAAAACAATAAACAATCGTCGGGTGAGTATCATGAGAAAGCTGAAAGACGTGCTGTGCGTGGGGTTGGCCGTTTCCCTGGCGATCGCTACACAGGCTGCAAGCGCGAAAGACATGGTGATTTCCATCTGGGACGGCTACATGGCCCCGGATGCGCTGGACAAGTTCAAGGCGGCCAGTGGCGTCGATGTCGACAAAGCCTTGCACGCCACCAACGAAGAGATCATGGGCAAGCTCATGGCGTCTGGCGGTGAAGGGTACGACGTGGTCTTCGTCTCCTCGCCCTTCGCCGAAGTCCTGCACAAGCAAGGGCTGCTGGCCGACATCGATCCGGTCAAGGTCCCCAATCTCAAAAACCTCTACCCCGAAGCCACTCACCTGGAATACGACCCCGGCAACCATTTCTCGGTGCCTTACACCTGGGGCACGACGGGCATCTGCTATCGCGCCGACAAGGTGACCCCGGCGCCGCAAAGCTGGAACGACCTGCTCAACCCCAGCGATGCGCTCAAGGGCAAGGTCACGATGCTGGCCACCGACCGCTGGATGCTCGGGGCCGGATTCCTCGCCAAGGGCTGGTCGGTCAACGACAGCGACCCCGGCCAGATCGCCGCCGTACGCGATCAGCTGATCGCCACCAAAAAACGCATCCTCGCCTTTGACGACACCACCTTCTATTCCAAGCTCGCTTCCGGCGAATCGCTGATGGCGCACGCCTGGGATGGCTGGTGCAACTACGGCACCCAGGCCAACGCGGCGATCAAGTTTGTCGTGCCCAAGGAAGGTTCCGACCTGTGGGTGGACACCATGGTCGTGCTGAAAAGCTCGAAGCATCAGGACGAGGCGTTCAAGTTCGTCAACTTCATGCTGGCCAAGGAAAACCACGTCTGGGTTGCCGAAAACATCCTCTACAAAATCCCCAACCAGGCTGCAATGGCCGGTTTGTCCGCTGACCTGCTCAAGCAATACCCCAACCTGACCATCGCCCCGGGCGAGCTGGTGAAGATGGAGCAATTGCGCGACCTGGGCGGCACCACGCAGAAGGCCTACACCCGGGCCGTCACCGAAATCATGGCGGCACAAAACTAAGCCCCACACAACGCAAGCCGCATCGAACCGAGGCATGTCGTGCATGCCTCGCCACGCTCGCAAGCCGCCTCGGTCCTGAGGCGGGAGGATATGGGTAATGAGTGCTTTGCATGCTGACAGGCGTCTGTCGGCCTGGCTTCTTGCGCCCGGCTTCGGCTGGCTGCTGACTTTTCTGGTGATTCCTTGCTTGCTGGTGCTGGTCTACAGCTTCGTCGAACGCGGTGCTTATGGCGGCATCGATTGGTTGTTCACCTGGGAAAACTACCAGCGCGCCTTTGATCCGCTGTACCTGAGCATCCTGCTCAAATCGGCAAAAATCGCCGGTCTGGCAACGGTCTTCGCGGTGCTGATCGGCTACCCGGCGGCCTACGCCATCGCCCGTGCGCCACGGCGTCGGCAAGCGGTATTCCTGTTTCTGGTGATGCTGCCGTTCTGGAGCAACTACCTGATCCGAACCTATGCCTGGATCGTCCTGCTCAACCGTGAAGGCCTGATCAACCGCCTGCTGCAACTGTGCGGCTACAGCGGTGAACCCATCAGCCTGCTGTACACCGAAGCGTCGGTGGTGCTGGGGCTGGTCTACAACTACATCCCGTTTGTGATCCTGGCGATTTTCTCCTCGCTGTCGCGGATCAACAACGAACTCTGGGACGCCTCCAAAGACCTCGGTGCTTCGGGCTGGATGACCTTTCGCCGGATCATCCTGCCCCTGAGCGTGCCCGGCATTGCCGCGGGCGCGGTGTTTGTCTTCGTCCTCAGCATCGGCAACTTCATCACCGCCGATTTGCTCGGCGGCAAGCAGGTGCAGATGGTCGGCAACCTGATCTACTCACAGTTCCTGACCGCGCGGGACTGGCCGTTCGGCGCGGCCCTGAGCTTCTTCCTGATCGCGATCATGCTGGTCCTGTTGTTCATCCAGGCACTGGTGGCCCGTCGTGCCGAAGGAGGCCGCCCATGAGTCGATCACCTTCCGTTGGCGGCAGCGTCCTCAATGCGCATCTGGGTCTGGTCTACGCCTTCCTCTATGTGCCGATCCTGGTGTTGATCCTGCTCTCGTTCAACAAGTCCGGCTTGCCCACCGCCTGGGGCGGGGTGTCCCTGAAGTGGTATGCGGCGCTGGCGCACAACTCGGCGATATTGTCGGCGGCGCTCAACACCCTGATCGTGGCGCTGTCGGCGACCTTCATTGCCTGTGTGCTCGGCACCTTGCTGGCGCTGGGCATCGAGATGCGCCGCAAGGGCGATGACAAGGGGCAAGTGGTCGACACCTTGTTGATGGCGCCGATGATCATTCCCGACATCGTCCTGGCCATCGCGCTGCTGAGCTTCTTCAACCTGCTCAAGGTCGGGCTGGGGCTGCACTCGATCATCATCAGCCACGCGGTGTTCAACATCGCCTTCGTCTGCGCCGTGGTGCGCACGCGGCTCAAGCATTTCGACTATTCGATTCTCGAAGCCTCGATCGACCTCGGCGCGAGCGGGATCACCACCTTTCGCCGGGTGCTGTTGCCGGCGATTTTTCCCGGTGTGCTGGCCGGTGGTTTGCTCGCGTTCACCCTGTCGGTGGACGAATTCATCATCGCCTTTTTCAACTCCGGTTCCGGCCAGGCCTCGACCACGTTACCGATGCAGATCTACGCCATGATCCGTTTTGGCGTCACCCCGGAAATCAACGCCCTGGCGACGCTGGTGATGCTGGTCAGCATCACTGCGCTGCTGGCTTCGCAGCGTCTCAACAAGGCTCCTCGCACCCATGAATAATTCATCTGCGGTACTGATCCTGGACAAGGTCAGCAAGTCTTATGGCAACGGCCTGGCCGTCGACGAGGTGTCGCTGAACATCCGCGAGAACGAGTTTTTCGCCCTGTTGGGACCGTCCGGGTGCGGCAAGACCACGCTGCTGCGCATGCTCGCCGGCTTCGAGACGCCCAGCGGTGGCTGCATTTACCTGGACGGCAAGGACATCTCGCCGCTGCCGGCCAACAAGCGGCCGTTGAATTTGATGTTCCAGTCCTATGCGCTGTTTCCCAACATGACCGTGCGCAAGAACATTGCCTACGGCCTGGAAATGGAACGACTGCCGGAAGCGGAAATCCGCCGCCGGGTCGACGAGGTGCTGAGCACCGCGCAACTCGGGGAGCTGGCCGAGCGCAAGCCCGATCAGCTGTCCGGTGGCCAGCGTCAACGGGTGGCCCTGGCGCGGGCGCTGGTCAAGCGTCCACGGGTGTTGCTGCTCGATGAGCCGCTGGGCGCACTGGATAAGAAGCTGCGGGAAAAAATGCAGCTGGAGCTCAAGCGTTTGCAACTTGAAAGCGGCATCACCTTCATCATCGTCACCCACGACCAGGAAGAAGCGCTGGTGATGTCCGATCGCATGGCGGTGCTCGACGGCGGCAAAGTCTGCCAGTGCGGCAGCCCGAGCGAACTCTACGAGAACCCCAACAGCCGCTTCGTCGCCAACTTCATCGGGGTCAGCAACCTGTTTGAAGGCGTGCGTTCGGGCGAGCGTTCGGTGCGGGTCAACGGCCAGGAGCTGGTGGTCGAGACCGACGTACCGCTGGTGCCTGGTCAATCGGTGGCCCTGGTGGTGCGTCCGGAACGTTTGCAAGTGCTGACCGAAGAGGCCGGCACCTGCGCCAACCAGGTCAGCGGCAAGATCGTCGAAATCGCTTACCACGGCCTCGACACCAATGTGCATGTGCAGACGGGCCTCAGCGACAAGGCCCTGATCGTTCGCGTGCCGTCGTCGCAATTCGAATTCGCCCGTTTCGCAATCGGTACGACCATCCGCTTGGGCTGGCAGCCTCGCCACGCCCGTGTTTTGACGCGCTGAACAATAAAAAGACCAGGCAGGAGTATCTCTCGATGAAACAGAAAGTGATCGCCTTCTTTCCGGAAGCCGCTTATGGCCCGGCGCTGAACTCCGTCGGTATCGCCCAGGCCTGCGAAGCCTTGGGCCACAAGGCGGTATTCCTCACCGACCCCGGAATGAGCGGCGTGTACGCCGGTTACGGGTTTGAAGAACACATGGTCAACATGTCGGCACCGATGCCCCCCGAGGACATGGCGCGCTACTGGGTCGACTTCATCAACGGCCACATTCCCAACTTCCGCAAGTCGCCCCTGGAGCAGATCGACAACTACGTGAAGGAATGCTGGGCCGCCATCGTCGAGACCGCCAAGTGGGCGCAAAAGGACCTGCCGGCGGTGCTGGACAAGGTCAAACCCGACTTGATCTGCGTCGACAACGTGATCCTGTTTCCGGCGATCAAACAGTACGGCAAGCCGTGGGTGCGGATCATTTCCTGCTCGGAAAACGAGATCGAAGACCCGGATATCCCGCCGCACCTGTCGGGCATGAGCATCGACGACAAGGCCGGGCATGCACAATTTCGCCAGCGTTTCGAAGAGGTGGTCGGGCCGATCCACGACGACTTCAACCAGTTCCTGCAAGCCCACGGCGAGCAGCCGTATCCGCTGGGGACCTTCTTCGAAGCTTCGCCTTACATGAACCTGCTGCTGTACCCCGACGCGGTCAAGTTCGAGCGCCGCCATCCGCTGCCGGCCGAGCGTTTTCATTACCTGCAAGGCTGTGTGCGGCACGACACGAACTATGAGATTCCGACGTTCCGCGCCAACAACGACAAGCCGTTGCTCTACGTCAGCTTCGGCAGCCTCGGCTCCGGTGATGTCGACCTGCTCAAACGCTTGATTGCGGCCGTGGGCCAGCTCCCGTATCGCGCACTGTTCAATGTCGGCGAGCATCTTGATGAGTACCCGGACCTGCCGGACAACGTGCAGATCTCCAACTGGTTCCCGCAGCCTTCGGTGATTGCCCAGGTCGATGCGGTTATCCACCACGGCGGCAACAACAGCTTCACCGAGTGCCTGTTTTTCGGCAAACCGGCGATCGTCATGTCGTACGTATGGGATGGCCACGACAACGCCATGCGCGCCGAGGAAAGCGGCCACGGCTTCAAGCTCGACCGTTACCAATGGACCGAAGCGCAACTGGCGGAAAAACTCGCCGCGTGCCTCAACGACGAGGCCATGCGCCAACGCCTGCAGCGCACCAGCGCGCAGATGCAATCACGCAAGGGCCCGGCCGACGCGGCCGCCATCCTCGACAAGGTGCTTAACGATGCCTGATTCATCCACCACGGCGGGATTCACGCCGTACCTCGAAGCCGTCAGCACTCGCACCGACCTGGTGGACTGGGGCGTGCAGAGCGACGCCGTCGAAGGTGTCTCACATTCCAGCGGTCGGCTGCTGTTCAAGGGGCCGAACAACAGCCCGGAAACCGGACTGTGGGTCTGCACGCCAGGTCGCTGGCGGCTGGCGATTCCCCGTGACGAGCTGTGCCATTTCATCGCCGGCGCGGCCACGTACCGCCACGACAATGGCGAAGTGATCGAGGTTCGCCCCAACACCCTGGTGCTGTTCCCGGCCGGCTGGACCGGCGAATGCCACGTCCGGGAAACCCTGCGCAACGTCTACATGCTGGCCTGAGCCTTTGACCTCTGCAGGAGCGAGCTTGCTCGCTCCTGCAGTTGCCAGGCGTTAACCCTTTTTTATTGGAGAAGATTTATGACCACCCCGTTTCTGTACAACCCGCTGGAAATCACCGACGTCAAGGACTGGGGCGTGATCCCGACCATGCTCGAAGGCGAGTCCCGTGTCTCGGGCGTGGTGCTGCACAAAGGCCCCGAAGGCCAGTCCGAATGCGGTGTGTGGATCTGCACGCCGGGCAAGTGGTTTTGCCATGTCACCAGCGACGAGTTCTGCCATTTCCTCGAAGGCCGCTGCACCTACGTGCATGAGTCCGGCGAAGTGATCGAGATCAAACCCGATACGGCGGCCTTCTTCCGCAAGGACTGGAAGGGCGTGTGCACCGTCCACGAGACCGTGAAAAAGGTCTACATGATCCGGTGAATGCCATGACAGATGCACCTGCGTCATTGCCCTCCCGTGAGCACCAGCGCGCAGCCTTTCTGGCGCGCGCCGGTTACGCGGGGGCGTCCTTGGTCGCGTTGCCGGCCGACGCGTCGAGCCGGCGATATTTTCGCCTGGAAGGGGTCGGTTTGTTGCTGATGGATTCGCCGCCCCACAGCGAGCCGATTGGCCCCTTTGTCCAGGTTGCCCGTCATTTGCACGGGCTCGGATTGTCGGCGCCGGCCTTGTTGCAAGTGGATGAAGAGGCGGGGCTGGCGTTGATCGAGGATTTCGGTCACGACACCTACACCCGATTGCTGGCGACCGGGTACCCGGAGCGCGAGTTGTATCGCCTGGCGGTTGATGCGTTGGTGGCCCTGCATGGCTCGGCGCCAGGCGCGGAGCTGGCGGCCTACGACGCCCGGCAATTGAGCGACGAGTGCGCGTTGTTCATCGACTGGTATGCGCCGTTGTTGATCGGCAAGGAGGCGGCGCAGGCTTTGCGCGAGTCGTATCTGCAGCAGTTTGCCGATGCCTTCGCCGATGTCGCGCAACGTCGCGAAGCGCTGGTACTGCGCGACTTTCACGTCGACAACCTGATGCTGCTGCAAGGCCGCGAAGGCGTCGCGGCCTGTGGCCTGCTGGACTTCCAGGATGCGCTGGTGGGCGCTGCGGCGTACGACTTGATGTCGCTGCTCGAAGACGCTCGCCGCGACATGTCCGAAGGACTGCGTGTGGCGTTGCTCAGCCATTACCTGGTGCAGCGCCCGGAACTCGACGCCCCGCGTTTTCTTGAGGATTACCGGCGACTGGCCGCCCAGCGTCACGCCAAGGTGCTGGGGATTTTCGTGCGCCTGGCCGGACGCGATGGCAAGCACGGCTACCTGGCTCACCTGCCGCGTACCCTCGGTCTGTTTGTTCGAGCGCTGAACGCCGAAGCCCTGGCGCCGCTGCGCGAGTGGCTCGACCGGCACTTGCCGGGCTGGCGCGAACCTTTGCCCGCCGCGACCCTGGCGGCACTGCGCGAAACCCCTTATCGATTGGTTCAAGGATCCTCCCATGGCCACGTTCAACACTGACATCGCCTCACGCTTCATCAACGCCGAATACCTGCCACTGACCAGCGCGCGGGTGCGCCAGGTGCTGGACCCGGCGACCCTGCAACCGGTCGGGCAGGTTGGCCTGTGCGACGAAACGGATGTTCAGGCGGCCATCGATGCCGCAACCGCCGCGCAAAAACACTGGCGCCTGGTGGATGCGAAAAGCCGCGCTGCACGCCTGCATCAACTGGCCAATGCGATTGAGCAGGACGTCGCCTGCAACCGTGAAGTCGCACGTTTGATGACCCTGGAGATGGGCAAGCCGTTTCCCGAGGCCATGGGTGAGCTGGCCAACTGCGCGCCGATCTTTCGCTATTACGCGGAAATGGCCCGGGACGATGCGGGCAAGGTCGCCGGCACCACGCAGATCGGTTCTTTCCAGCATGTGCGCTACGAGCCCTACGGTGTCAGCGTGCACATCATGCCGTTCAATTTTCCGATCCTGCTGATGTGCTGGACGGTCGCTGCCTCGCTGGCGGCGGGCAACGCCTGCATCGTCAAGCCGGCGGAAGCCACGACCCTGTGCACCCTCAAGTTCATGGAGCATTTCACCTCACTGCTGCCGGGGCTGATGTCTTGCGTGCCGGGCGATGCCGCCACCGCGCAGTTACTGGTGAAGTCAGCGCAGACCCACGCCGTGGCCTTTACCGGCAGCGTCGCCGCTGGCCAGGCGGTTGCAGTGGCGTGCGCGCAGCAGATGAAACCCTGTGTGATCGAGGCCGGGGGCAGCGACCCGTTGATCATCTCCAAGCACGCGCCGCTGGAGGTGGCCGCTGCGGGCGCCGTGACTGCGGCATTCCATCTGAGCGGACAGATCTGCACCTCGGCGGAACGCTTCTACGTGGTCGATGAGATCCACGACGCGTTTGTCGCGAAGTTTGCCGAGCGTACCCGCGCCTTACGCATCGGCCATGGCCTGGAGCGTACGGAAATCGGGCCGATGGTCAGCGAGGCGGCGCGCAACAAGGTCATGCGCCTGGTCGACGACGCCCTGGCCAAGGGCGCGACGCTGGTTTGTGGCGGACGCATACCGCCGCAGCACAGCGTCGGCTGGTTCTATGAGCCGACCATTCTGACCGGCGTCACCGGTGGCATGGCGATCCTTAAGGAGGAGTGTTTTGGCCCGGTGGCGGCGATCTGTCGTGTCAGCGATTTCGACGAAGCCGTGCGCTTGGCCAACGACTCGCCGTTCGGCCTGGGTGCTTCGTTGTTCACCACCGACCTTGCCGAAGCGATGGAGGCCGCCGATCGCCTGGAATCGGGGATGGTCTGGGTCAACAACCCGCTGATCGACAACGACGCGCTGCCGTTTGGTGGCTGGAAGATGTCCGGCCTGGGGCGCGAGTTGGGACGTCAGGGACTGGAAGCGTTCCGCCGCTCGAAAATGGTCATCATCGATCATCAGCCGAAGATCCAGGACTGGTGGTATCCGTATGCCGACGATGTGTTCTATCGCGATCCGGCTTGAGGCTTTGGCAGATAAGGGGGGATTGGTCATGAGGGACGACTTTGGCTGGCCAACCCTGGCGGTGATTCTCGCCGCCGGGCAGGGCACTCGCATGCGTTCGCCGCTGCCGAAGGTCATGCACGCGGTGGGCGATCGACCGCTGCTCGGCCATGTGCTGGCGGCGGTCGAGGCCGCCGGCGTCGAGCAGGTGGCAGTGGTGCTCGGGGCAGGTGGGCCTGTCGTGGCCGACTACCTGCGGCAGGCGGCACCGACCGCGCGGCTGTTTACTCAGCATGAACAGTTGGGGACCGCCCACGCACTGCTCGCCGCCCGTGGAGCCTTGCAGGCCCACGAACAGGGCTGTGTGTTGGTGCTGTTCGGAGACTCACCGCTGATCAGTGCGCAGACACTCTCGCGGTTGCGTCAGGCCTTGATCGATGGCGCGGCGGTGGCAGTCGCCGGGTTTCACACCGATCAGCCTGGACCCTACGGACGCTTGCTGGTGGAGGACGGCCACTTGCGGGCTATCCGCGAGGCCAAGGATGCCAGTGCAGAGGAGTTGCAAGTCAGCTTCTGCAACGGCGGGGTCATGGGCCTGCGTGCAGACAGCTGTCTCTGGCTGCTGGAACGCATTGGCAACCGCAATGCCCAGGGCGAGTATTACCTGACCGATGTCGTGGCGGTGGCCAACAGCGCCGGTTTGCCGGTGGCGGCGGTGGAAGTGGAGGAGGACGATGTGCGTGGGGTCAACGACCGCGAACAACTGCTCGCCGCCGAACGGATTTACCGGCAGCGCCAGGCAAACCTGTAGGCGCTGGCGGTCCAGGCCTTCGTTGCAACTCCGTGCGGATGCCGGGCAGTCATTGCCGGGCGCTGGTGACCTCGAGGAACCGGCCAATCACCAGCGTCAGCAAAATCAGCGAAGCCTGAACTCAGGCCTTGACCCAGCGCTGGCGACTCCAGCTGCTCAGCGAATCGACGGCGAACACCAGCAACAGCATGGCCAGAATCACTGTGCTGGCCTGCGCTTCCTGGAACAGGCTGAGGCTGACATACAGCATCTGGCCCAACCCGCCTGCACCGACGAACCCCAGCACACTGGCCATGCGGATATTGTTCTCCCAGCGGTACAGGATGTAGGCCAGCAATTGCGGCAGCAGGTTGGGCAGGGTGCCGTAACAGAACGCCCACAGCGCATTGCCGCCTTGCAGGCGAATCGCTTCGGCCGGTTGCGGCGGGGTGTTTTCCAGGGCTTCGGCGAACAGGCGACCGAGTACGCCGGTGGTGTGCAGCGCCAATGCCAGGGTCCCGGCGTTCGGGCCGAGCCCGGCGGCCAGCACCATCAGCGCCGCCCATACCAGCTCCGGCACCGCACGCAGGGCGTTGAGCAGCAGGCGCGAAGCGCTTTTGAACGGCCAGCCGAATCGCCCGGCGGCGGGCAATGCCAACAGCAGGCCGAACACCGCCGCGAGCAGGGTGCCCAAGGCTGACATGGCGATGGTTTCCAGGGCGCCACGGCCGATGGCTTGCAGATGACTCGCGCTCAGGTCCGGGCTGAGAAATCGCTGCGCGTAGGCGCCCATCTGTTTCAGATTGCCGCTGGCGCCCAATTCACCGAGGTCGATGCCCAGGTAGCTGAATGAAGCGACGATGGCGGCGCCGATGCCCAGGAGCAGCGCCAGATTGATCAGGCGATTCATGCCAACCTCCAGCGCAGCAGGCGACTGAGTTGATCGGCAAGCAGGACCAGCACGAGGAACGTCAGCAACAGGCTGGCGACTTCACCGCTGGCGAACATGCGCAGCGACAGATCCATCTGCTGGCCCAGGCCACCGGCCCCGACGAACCCCATCACCACCGAGGCGCGAATCGCGCATTCCCAGCGATACACCGTGTACGACAGCAACTCCGCCGCGACATTGGGCAAGATCCCGTAGGCAAACGCCGCGAGCCGGCCACTGCCCGCTTGCAGCAACGCGTGGGCCGGGCGCTGGTCGACCGACTCGAAAATCTCCGCGTAGACCTTGCCCAGCATGCCGCTGTAGGTGATGGCGATGGCCAGCACCCCGGCCGTGGGGCCAAGGCCGACGGCACGCACGAACAACAGGGCCCAGACGATTTCCGGCACGCTGCGCAGGAAGATCAATAAGCCGCGCACCGGCCAGCGCAGCAATTGAGCCCAGGGGCTCGGGCGTCCGGCACGGGACGCCGCCGACAGCGACAGCGCCCGACTGGCCAGCAGGCTGGCGGGGACGGCCAACAACAAGGCCAGGGCCAGGCCCGCCGTGGCGATGGCCAGGGTCTGTAAGGTTGCTTGCACTAATAGCTCAAGGAATTCTTCGCCGTGGGCCGGAGGCCAGAAGGCGGCGACGAAACGGCCTATCTCGCTCTGACTGTCACCCGCCAGCAGCACGCTCAGGTCCAGCTCGCTGAAATGGATGCCCGGCCACAACAGGGCAATCGCCAGCAGGCTGAGCAGCAGGCGCGGGCCGGCGGCGGGGTCGCGGTTGTCACGCTTCAGCATCGGGGTATCTGCACGCTCAAGGGCGGCGGCGCAACGGGGGAGAATTGCAGTTGCTCGTTGGCGTAGAGCGTGTCGAGCAGGTCGCGGTCGACCTGGCTGGCCGGCAGGTCGAACAGGATCTGTCCGTCGCGCAAGCCGATGATCCGCGAAAAGTGCGCCAGCGCCAGTTCCACCGCATGCAGGCTGGCGACCAGGGTGACGTTGTGTTCGCGGGCATGACGGCAGAGGACCGAAAGCGTGTGCTCGGCCAGCACCGGGTCCATGGCCGACACCGGCTCATCGGCCAACAGCACTTCCGGCGCTTGGTACAACACGCGGGCAATGCCCACGCGCTGCAACTGACCACCGGACAATTGCTGGCACTGCGCGAACAATTTGTCGCTCAGGTCCAGCCGGGTCAACGCCGCGCGAGCGCCGGGAATGTCCAGCGGATGCACCAGGTTCAGCAGGCTTTTGCCCAGGCCCCACTGACCGATCTTCCCGGCCAGTACCGCCGTCACTACGCGTTGGCGGGGCGGCAGCGGGGGCGCTTGATGCACCAGGCCGATGCGCGCGCGCAGGCGCTGACGCTGCCGGGCGGACAGCTGCCAGGCCCGTTCGCCCAGCACTTGCAATTCGCCACTGCTGGGTCGCAGCGCGGTGGCCAGCAGGTTGAGCAGGCTCGACTTGCCGGCGCCGGACGGGCCGATGATGGCCACCTGTTCGTTGGCCCCGATGTGCAGGTCCAGGCCCCGCAAGGCATGGACGCCGTTGCCGTGGGTCAGGCTGACGCCACTCAAGTGCAATGTCATTTGAGCAGGTCGGCGGCGCGTGCGGCTTCCTCGATGCCCTTGTAGTTTTCGGGCTTGGTTTCGATGAAGCGGCTGGCGGCTTGCAGATCGAGAATCTCCTTGTCCGCCGGTTTCGCCGGGTCGAGGGCGAGGAAGGCGGCCTTGATCTTCGCTGCCAGGGCCGGGTCTAGGGTTCCGCGCACGGTCCAGTTGTAATCGAAGTAGGCCGGGGTGGTGGCAAACACCCTGACCTTGGTGGTGTCGACCTTGCCGGCGGCCACCAGTTTTTCCCAGACGCTGGCGTTCAACACCCCGGCATCGACCTTGCCGGCCTGGACCCAGGCTACCGTGGCGTCATGGGCGCCGGAGTAGCCGACGCGGCTGAAGTACGTTTCCGGCTTGATGCCATCCTTGAGCATGAAATAGCGCGGCATCAGGCTGCCCGAGGTCGAAGACACCGAACCAAAGGCAAAGCTCTTGCCCTTGAGATCGGACAGGGATTTGACGGCCGGGTCGGCGGTGATGAATTTGCTGGTGAACTGGGCGTCCTGCTCACGCTGTACCAGTGGTATTGCGTTGCCGGTTTTCAGGCGCGCCTGCACGAACGTAAAGCCTCCGAGCCAGGCCAGATCGATGCGGTCGGTGGCCAGGGCCTCGACCACCGCCGGATAGTCGCTGACCGGCACGAACTCGACCTTCATCCCCAACTGTTGCTCCAGATAAGCGCCCAGTGGCTTGAATTTGCGCAGCAGTTCGGTCGGGGCTTCGTCAGGAATGGCGCTGACTTTCAAGGTGTCAGCGGCCTGGGTCAGCAGGGTGCAGACAGACAGGGTCAAGCCGACGGCCAATGCCAGGGTACGCTTGAGCATGGAGGTTCTCCGGTGCATTAACGGAAGAGTGACGATGCGCCCGTTGCCAGCCAATTGCTGCCGGGCGCTTTGTGAGGGTAGACGAAACCTTCAGGTGATCGCGTTGAAGTTCGAAAAAACGCAGAGCCAGCTCCTACTGGGGTTCGCTGTCGGTCGCGGGTTTCGTGGTCATTGAAATCAGACTGTAGGAGCGAGCCCGCTCGCGATGGCCTCGAGGGCGCCGCGTTTATCCAGAAAGCACGCGTCATCGTTAACGCCCATCGTCGGAACGCCGCCCGGAGCCGGCTCGCTCCTACAGACGGCCGTGGAACGCCGCGTCGAAAATGTCCGCTGCGCCGGCCCGGGTGATCGGCAGTGGGTTGCCGCCGGCCGACGGATCGACAATGGCCATGTCCGCGATCAGGTCGGCTTGTTTATCGTCCACCCCCAATTCAAACAGGGTGTGGGGCACGCCGATGTCCTTGCGCAATTTGAGGACGAAGGCCAGAAAGCTGTCGAACCCCGGGGAAGGCAAACGCAAATAAGCGGCCAGGCGGGTTATGCGCTCCTCAATGGCCGGACGATTGAATTTCAGCACGTAGGGCATCAGGGTGGCGTTGGTCATGCCGTGATGGGTGTCGTACAACGCACCAATCGGATGGGCGAGGGCGTGCATGCCCCCCAGGCCTTTCTGGAAGGCGGTGGCCCCCATCGCCGCGGCCGCGAGCATTTGCCCGCGCGCGTCAAGGTCCGAAGGGGTGTGCACGGCCCTCACCAGTGCATTGGTCACCAGGCGCATGCCTTCGACCGCGATGCCATCGGCCATGGGGTGGAATCCCGGCGCACAGTACGCCTCCAGACAGTGCGCCAAGGCATCCATGCCAGTACCGGCGGTGACTTTGGCCGGCATGCCGACGGTCATGGCCGGGTCGCTGATGACCACGCGGGGCATCATTTTCGGATGGAAGATGATGCGTTTGGTGTGGCTTACTTCGTCGATGATCACCGCCGCGCGGCCCACTTCAGAACCTGTACCCGCCGTGGTCGGCACCGCGATGATCGGGGCGATGCGGCTTTCATCGGCGCGGGTCCAGTAGTCGCCGATGTCTTCGAAATCCCAGACCGGGCGGGTCTGGCCGCTCATGAACGCAATGAGCTTGCCCATGTCCAGGCCGCTGCCACCGCCGAAGGCGATCACACCGTCGTGTTTGCCGGCGCGCCAGGCGTCGAGCCCGCCGGCCAGGTTAGCTTCGACCGGGTTGGGCTTGAGGTCGCAGAACAGCGCGACGCCCAGGCCGTCGGCGCGCAGGGCATCGAGGGCCGCCGTGGTGATCGGCGCCCGCGCCAGGCCACTGTCGGTGACCAGTAACGGTCGCTGGATCCCCTGGCTGCGACAGACCTCGGCCAGCTCGGTGATGCGGCCGACGCCAAAGCGAATGCTCGTGGGGTAGTTCCAGTTTCCGGTCAGGCTCATGGTTCAGATCTCGTGGCGCAGATGGAAGGATTTGGCGCGGGTCAGGTGTTCGTAGCCCAGCCGCGACAAGGTCACGCCGCGCCCGCTGTTCTTCACGCCGGTCCAGGCCAGGGCCGGGTCCAGGTAATCGCAGCGATTCATGAACAGGGTGCCGGTATCGATTTCGTCGCCCAGGCGTTCGGCGGCGGCGAGGTCCCGGGTCCAGATTGAGGCGCTGAGCCCGAACTCGCTGTCGTTCATCAAAGTGATCGCCTCGTCGTCGCCGGTCACCGGCATGATGCCGACCACCGGACCGAAGCTTTCATCGCGCATGACGGACATCTGATGGGTGACATCGACCAACACCTGCGGCGCGAGGTAAGCGCTGCCCGGCACATCGACGGCAAAGGCCAGTGGATCGATCAGCGCCCTGGCGCCCTGGGCCAGGGCCTCGGCGATCTGGGCGCGCACGAAGACCGCCGCGCCGGGCGTCACCAGCGGACCGAGGGTGGTGGCCGGGTCCAGTGGATTGCCGAGCACGTACTGGCGGGTCAGTTCGACGAAGCGCTCGACAAAGGCCGGGTAGAGTGTTTGATCGACATAGATGCGCTCCACGGCGCAGCAGCTTTGCCCGGAGTTGAAGAAGCTGCCGTCCACCAGGTTTTCTACCGCCTGTTCGAGATCGGCGTCTGCCCGCACGTAGGCAGGGTCCTTGCCGCCAAGTTCCAGGCCCATGCCGAGGAAGCGTCCCGTGGCCGCGCTTTCCATGGCCCGGCCGGCTTCCACTGATCCGGTGAAATTAACCTGCTGCACCTGCCCGCTGGCAATGATCGCAGCGGTTTGATCATGGTCGAGCAACAGGTTCTGGAACAGCCCTGGCGGCAGTTGGGCGCGAGCCATGGCGGCGGCGAACCGTTCGCCCACCAGCAGGGTTTGCGAAGCGTGTTTGAGGATGACGGCGTTGCCGGCCATCAGCGCCGGGATAATCGTGTTGACGGCAGTGAGGTAGGGGTAATTCCAGGGCGCGATCACCAGCACCATACCCAGCGGTTCACGTTTGATCAACCGGCGAAAACCGGCGACGGGCGTGGGTTCAACCGCTGCCAGGGCCTCTGGCGCAATGGCGATCATGTAGCGTGCGCGTTCCTCGAAACCCCGCAGCTCGCCCGCGCCAAAACGCACCGGACGGCCCATTTGCCAGGCCAGCTCCGGGACGATCTCGTCTTTCATGGCCAGCATCGCGTCCACCGCCGCGCTGCAATACGCCGCGCGTTCGCTCAGTGGCCGGCGTTTCCATTGCGCCTGGGTGGCGCTGGCATCCGCCAGGGCCTGTTCGATCTGTGCCGCATCGGCATACTGGCGCTCGGCGTAAACCCGGCCATCAACCGGGGAGATCAGTTGAATCGTCGAAGGCATGTCGGTCTCAATAGCGCTCGAAGCCGCGCTGCAATTCCCAATCGGTCACCCGCCGGTCGTACTCTTTCTGTTCCCATTCGGCGGTGTGCACATAGTGGTCAACCACTTCATCACCGAAGGCTTCGCGCAACATGCTCGAGCCCTGGAGGGCGGCACTGGCCTCGCGCAAGGTCTTGGAGACTTCGGGCAGTTGCTCGTCGAGATAGGCATCACCTTCGAAGGGTGGGGCGAGGTCGAGCTTCTCGTCGATCCCCGCCAGCCCGGCCGCGATCAACGCGGCGAAGGCCAGGTACGGGTTGAGGTCGGCGCCGCCAATGCGGCATTCGATGCGGATGGATTTGCTGCTTTCAGCGCACAGGCGAAAGCCTGCGGTTCGGTTGTCGCGGCTCCACACCGCTCGGGTCGGTGCAAAGGTGCCCGCCTGAAAGCGCTTGTAGGAGTTGATGTAGGGCGCGAGAAAACAGGTGATGTCGTTGGCATATTTGAGCTGCCCGGCCACCCAGGCACGCATCAGTTTCGACATGCCGAACTCGGCCTTGGCATCGTAGAAAAGAGGCTTTTTGGCGTTCTTGTCCCACAGCGAATTGTGGATGTGGCTACTGGAACCGGCGGCGTCATAGCGCCACTTGGCCATGAACGTGATCGCCTTGCCTTGCAGTTGCGCGATCTCCTTGCAGGCATGCTTGATGATGACGTGGTGGTCGGCCATGGTCATGGCATCGGCATAGCGGATGTTGATTTCTTCCTGGCCCGGTCCCCATTCGCCCTTGGAGTTCTCCACGGGAATGCCGCACGCCTGCAGGTGCTTGCGAATCGCCCGCAGCACCGGCTCTTCGCGGGTGGTCTGCAGGATGTTGTAGTCCTCGATGTAGTGACCGGCGGTTTTCGGCTTGTGGTAGTTGCGCTTGTGAATGGCTTCGTAGCTTTCGTCGAACAGGTAGAACTCCAGCTCCGAAGCGAACATGCCGGTGTAGCCGCGCTCGCGCAGGCGCTCGACCTGCTTTTTCAGGATCGCCCGGGGGCTGTGCGGCAGGTCCCGTCGATGGTGATGGTCGAGCACATCGCAGAGCACCAGCGCCGTGCATTCAAGCCAGGGCACCTTGCGCAAGGTGCTCATGTCGGGCTTTAGCACGAAGTCGCCGTAGCCTTTGCTCCAGCTGGCGGCGGCATAACCGGGCACCGGCTCCATGTCGATGTCGTCGGCGAGCAGGTAATTGCAGCAGTGGGTTTCTTCATGGCCGCTGTCGATGAAAAACTCGACCTGGAAACGCTTGCCGACCAGTCGACCCTGCATGTCGACCATGCACACCAGGACGGTGTCGATTTCGCCGGAGGCGGCAGCACGCTTGAGTTCGTCAAAACTGAGGAGAGGCTCGGTCATCACGGCAAGTCCTGCGCAAATGGTGTTGGGCCTGTCTGAATCAGCTGTTGCAGACGCTCTCCAGAAAAACCCGAAACCTGCAGATGCGAGCATCGTGAGCAATAAGCTGCACTAAGCTTAGCCTACTGTTGCTTTTCGCAAGTTTCGCTGATCGAAGCCTTTATGAGTCTGCTGAACACTGCCGGGAACGGACCCATCGGTGCAGGCCGGCACGGGTTCGCGAGGAGAAAAGAGATGGCAAAGAAGAAAGAGCACAACACCTACCGACACCTCAAGCAGCAATACCCGCAGTACCTGGACGCCGTGGAGGCATTGGGCGCGGCCGTGCGTGAGGCGGGGCCGCTGGAGGAAAAAGTGGTCCAGTTGGTCCAGCTTGGCGCGGCGGCGGCCATCCATTCCGAAGGCGCTGTCCACAGTCATGCCCGGCGGGCCGCGCAAGCGGGGGCAACGCCGGAGGAAATCCGCCATGCACTGATCGCATTGACCAGCACGATCGGTTTCCCTACTGTCGTGGCCGCCCTCAGTTGGGCGCAAGATGTGATGGACGAGGTGGCACCCTAGTCCCAACTGCTTGGCATCGCGTTTCACCAACAGATTACGGAGTGGGTCGGGCATTGATCGAACGACGGCAATTCAGCGGAGGCATGAAGGGGAAAAACCTTCGCTATCTCAATGAGCACACAGGAGACCTGCGAACGGTTCGAACAGGATTCCTGTTGCTCGAACATTTCTCGCTGCCGGCGTTTACCCAGGCGCTGGACACCTTTGTCACGGCGAATCTGCTACGCCCGGAGGCGTTTTCTTCGCGAACCTTTGGCCTGAACGAAGGCGAGGTCGTCAGCGATCTGGGACTGGTGATTCGCCCCGATGCCAGACTCGACTGTTCGGAGATCAAGGCGCTGGATCTGCTGGTCATTTGCGGTGGCTATCGGACGGAACTCAAGGCCAGTGAGGGTTTTATCAACCTGCTGAGGACCGCAGCAGAGCAGGGTGTCAGTCTGGCCGGGTTGTGGAATGGTGCGTGGTTCCTCGGCAAGGCCGGTTTGCTCGACGGTTACCGCTGCGCCATTCACCCCGAACATCGTCCGGCGCTCGCGGAGTTCTGCAAGGCGACGCAAGTCAGCAGCGAACCCTACATCATCGATCGGGACCGGCTCACGGCGTCCAGCCCTTCCGGGGCATTCCACATGGCGCTGGACTGGATCAAGGGTCTGCACGACAAAGCACTGGTCGAGGGTATCGAGGACATCCTGGCTTTCGAAGAATCTCGCTACCGGCGTATCAAGCCCACTGAAAATATCTGCGTGAGTGCGCCCTTGCGCGAGGTGGTGAAGTTGATGGACGCCAACCTCGAGGAGCCTCTGGAGCTGGAGCAACTGGCGGTCTATGCAGGCCGTTCCCGTCGGCAACTGGAACGTCTGTTCCGGGAGCAACTGGGCACCACGCCGCAACGCTATTACATGGAGCTGCGGATCACTGAAGCGCGCCGGCTGCTGCAGCACACGGAGTTGTCACAGGTCGATGTGCTGGTGGCCTGTGGCTTTGTTTCGCCCAGTCATTTCAGCAAATGCTACAGCGCGTACTTCGGTTACCGGCCATCGAAGGAAAAGCGACTCGTCAAATGATCGCCATTGATGGTCCGGGCGACCGTCCAGAATTGCCCTGTGCCGATTTCGTCATCCCCTGTGCCCAAACCCATCAAGCCAGCTCGCCTTGAACAGACCACCCTGAACGGTCTGTTCAAGGAGATGACCATGATCCAACTGAGCCTGATCGAAGCCCGTGAGTTGGCCGAATCGATCCTGTTGCACAACGGTTTTAATCTGGCCCATGCGCAAGCGGTGGCGGCGACGGTGATCGCCGGCGAGCGAGATGGCTGCGCCTCCCATGGTTTGTACCGGATTCTGGGGTGTGTGAATTCCCTGCGAGCCGGCAAGGTGTCGGCCACGGCCGAGCCGCAGGTGATCGACCAGGCACCGTCGATCGTGCGGGTGGATGCGGGGGGTGGATTCTCGCAGTTGGCGTTCCAGGCGGGGTTGCCGTTGCTGGCGCAGAAAACCCGAGCCAATGGTATTGCCGCACTGGCGATCAACCGCTGCGTGCATTTTTCCGCGCTGTGGGTGGAGATCGAACAACTGACCGCAGAGGGCCTGGTCGCGCTGGCGTGCAACCCGAGCCATGCCTGGGTAGCGCCGGCCGGGGGACGTCTGCCGGTGTTCGGCACCAATCCCATTGCCTTTGGCTGGCCGCGGGCGGGACAGGACCCTTTCGTGTTCGACTTTGCCACCAGCGCCATCGCCCGGGGCGACATCGAACTGCACCGCCGCGCCGGCAAGGCGATCCCCGAAGGCTGGGGCGTGGATGCACAGGGTCAGCCGACGACCGATGCCAACGTGGTGCTCGACAGCGGCGCAATGCTGACATTCGGCGGACACAAGGGCTCGGCGCTGGCGGCCATGGTCGAGTTGATCGCCGGGCCGTTGATCGGCGACCTGACCAGCGCTGAATCGCTGGCTTACGACGCCGGCAGCAAGTCTTCGCCGTACCATGGCGAACTCATCATCGCACTGGATCCCCGACGCTTTCTGGGCGACTCGGCGCCGGTACATCTGGCCAGGGCCGAAGCGTTGTTTCAGGGCATTGAAGGACAGGGCGCGCGTTTGCCGTCGCAGCGACGTTATGCGGCGCGGGCGCGCAGCCTGGCGGAAGGGGTGCAGATTCCCGAAGCGCTGTACAACGACCTCAAGGCACTGCTGGCCTGAACGCTAAGGCACGCCACCTGACCTGCAGGAGCAGCCGGTCGAGGCTCCTGCAGGGATTGCAGTGTTTCTCAGATCGGGTCGCGGTGGCTGGTGCCGTCGACCAGTCGGGCGATGCCCAGTGGATTGGCGTTTTTCAGGGCATCGGGTAACAGTGCTTCCGGGCAGTTCTGGTAGCACACCGGGCGCAGGAAACGCTCGATGGCCAGGCTGCCGACCGAGGTGCCACGGGCATCGGAGGTGGCCGGGTAGGGACCGCCATGCACCATCGCGTCACAGACTTCGACGCCGGTGGGGTAGCCGTTGAACAACACCCGGCCCACCTTTTGTTCCAGCAGCCCCAGCAATTGCCCATGCGCCTGCAGATCTTCTACCTCGCCTATCAGGGTCGCGGTGAGTTGCCCGTGCAAGCTGTTCAGGGCCTGTTGCAGCTGAGCCGCGTCGGCCACTTCGACCAGAAGGGTGGTCGGGCCGAACACTTCTTCCTGCAGCAGCGGATCACCCCGCAGCAACAGGCTGACATCGGCCTTGAACAGTTGCGGTCGCGCCTGATTGCCCTGTTGCTCATGACCGGCCAGGTGTGTCACCCCTGAATGGTTGAGCAAGGCCTGCACACCTTTCTCATAGCTGCCGAGGGTGCCGGCGTTGAGCATGGTTTGCGCGGGCTGCCCGGCCATCAGGGTCGCGAGCCGGGCGCTGAATGCGCTGAAGTGCGGGGAACGGATACCGATCACCAACCCCGGATTGGTACAGAACTGACCGCAGCCCTGAACCACCGAAGCGACCAGTTCGCCGGCAATGGTTTCGCCGCGAAGCCGCAGGGCTTCGGGCAATACCACCACCGGGTTGATGCTGCTCATTTCGGCGAACACCGGAATCGGTTGTGGCCGCGCCGCCGCCATGTCGCATAACGCACGGCCGCCCTTGAGCGAACCGGTGAAGCCGACCGCCTGGATCGCCGGATGCTTGACCAGCGCTTCGCCAACGCCGGCCCCGTAGATCATGTTGAACACGCCTTTGGGCATGCCAGTCTGCTCGGCGGCGCGGATGATCGCATCGGCGACGATGTCGGCGGTCGCCATGTGGCCGCTGTGGGCCTTGAACACCACCGGGCACCCGGCGGCCAGGGCGGCTGCGGTATCGCCGCCGGCCGTGGAGAAGGCCAGCGGGAAATTGCTCGCGCCGAACACCGCGACCGGACCGACGCCGATCCGGTACTGACGCAGGTCGACCCGTGGCAACGGTTGACGGTCGGGCAGGGCGCGGTCGATGCGCGCACCGTAGAAATCGCCGCGACGCAGGACCTGGGCGAACAGGCGCATCTGGCCACTGGTGCGTGCGCGTTCACCTTGAATGCGTGCGCTCGGCAACGCGGTTTCGCGAGTGACCAGGGCGACGAACCGTTCATCCAGAGCGTCCAGTTGCGCGGCAATGGCGTCGAGGAAATCCGCCCGGCGCGCTGCCGGCAGGTTGCGAAAGGTCGGGTAAGCGAACGCGGCGGCCTGGGCGGCGGCGTCCACTTCCTCCGCCGTGGCTTGCATGAACGAGTAGGGCAGCGCTTCGCCTGTGTTGGCGTCACGGCTGTGCAAGGTGATGCTGCCAGCGGCACTGCGCGCACCGCCGATGTAGTTGTGGCCGAGGATCTCGGACATTGAGTACTCCTGTCGCAAATGAGAAATGGAACCCTTGTAGGAGCGAGCTTGCTCGCGATGGACGTCAACGATTACGCGTGCTTTCTGAATGAACGCGTTGTCCCTATGTCCTTCGCGAGCGGGCTCGCTCCTACAGGTAACAAGCTCACGCCAGCGAATCAGCCCGACGCGAGGTAGTCGAAGCCGGGTCCAGCGCGGCAATGCGCGCCGCCGACTCGGCATCCACCGAGCGCAGCGACTTGCCACGGGTCTCGCGGGTCAGGCCGACGGCGACGATGGAGATCAATGCGGCACCGACCAGGTACCAGGCGATCGGTGTCGAGCTGTGGTACTTGTTGAGCAGGGTGATGGCGATCAGTGGGGCCAGGGAGCCGGCGAAGATCGGCGCCACCTGGTAGCACAGCGATAACGCGGTGTAGCGCACGTGCGTCGGGAACATTTCGGCCATCAGCGCCGAGTAGGGTGCGTAGGTCATCGACTCGATGGCCAGGCCCAGGGTGATGGCCGCCATGATCAGCCAGTTGTTGCCCGTGTCCATCATCGGGAAACCGACGAAGCCCCAGAAAGCGGTCAGCACCGCGCCGACCAGGTACACCGGTTTGCGCCCGACCAGGTCCGACAGGTAGCCCATCAGCGGAATCAGGAAGAAGTGCAGCAGGTGAGCGCCGAACATCAGCAACAGGATCTCGGAGGTGTCCTTGTGCACCACCAGTTTCAGGTAGGTGATCGAGAACGTCACCACGGTGTAGTAGAGGATGTTTTCGGCGAACCGCGCGCCGATGCCCACCAGCACCGAACGCCAGTGGTGGCGCAGCACTTCCACCACCCCCAGTTGTTGCTGGCGGGTCTGTGCCTGGCGGGCCTGGGCTTCCTTGAAGATCGGGGCGTCATCGACACTGGTGCGAATCCAGTAGCCGATCAGCACCACCACCGCCGAGAACCAGAATGCCACGCGCCAGCCCCAGGCGAGGAATTGCTGCTCCGACAGGTTCGACGACAACAGAAGCAGGGCGACCGTCGCCACCAGGTTGCCGGCGGGCACACCGGCCTGCGGCCAACTGGCCCAGAAGCCACGGCGATTGTCCGGGCAATGTTCCGACACCAGCAGAATCGCACCGCCCCATTCACCGCCAAAGGCGAAGCCCTGGATCAGGCGCAGCAGCACCAGCAACACTGGCGCGGCATAGCCGATCTGGTCGAAACCGGGCAGGCAGCCCATCAGGAACGTGGTGATGCCGACCACCACCAGGCTCAGTTGCAGCAGGCGCTTGCGGCCGAACTTGTCACCGTAGTGACCGAACACCAGGCCACCCAGCGGGCGGGCGAGAAAGCCCACGGCATAGAGGGCGAAGGCGGCAATGATGCCGTCGATGGGGCCGTCGGTCTGGCGGAAGAACAACTGGCCGAACACCAGTGCCGAAGCCGTCCCGTAGAGAAAGAATTCATACCACTCGGCGACAGTGCCGGCCATGGCAGCGGCCACGACGCGCTTGAGTCCCGAGGGTGTGGTTGCGCTTTGAATGTGTTGAGCGTTGGACATGATGACGTTCCCTGTAGAGGCGCAAAAAACAGGCAGCCGGGCCGGACCCGCAAGGGCCCGCCCGGCAATCACTCAGAGACCGACGTCCGGCAGCTGCGGACGGTTGGCCAGGGCCTTGGCCATGATCTGTTCGACGAACACCCGGTCGGCTTCCGGCAACGCCAGGCGCGGTGGACGGGTCAGGGCGCTGCCGCGACCGGCGATGGCTTCACACAGCTTGATGCACTGCACCAGGTCGGCACGGGCATCCAGGTGCAGGATCGGCATCAGCCATTCGTAGATCGGCATGGCTTCGGCAAAACGTCCGGCCTTGGCCAGGCGGAAGATGGTTTCACCTTCTTTCGGGAACACGTTGGACATGCCCGACACCCAGCCCTCGGCACCGACGGCGATGCTTTCCAGCACGACGTCATCGAGACCGGCGAACAGCACGAAACGGTCACCGACTTCATTGCGCACGTCGATGAAACGACGGGTATCGCCAGACGAATCCTTGAAGCACACCACGTTGTCGCAGTCGGCCAGGGAAATCAGGATGTCCGGGGTGACGTCGTTTTTGTAGATCGGCGGGTTGTTATAGACCATCAGTGGCACGTCGGCGTTTTTCGCCACGTAGCGGTAGTGCTCGGCGGTCTCGAACGGCTTGGAACCGTAGACCAGCGCCGGCATCAGCATCACACCGTCGACACCGACCTTGCGCACGGCATTGGCGACCTTGGCCGCCTGCACGCTGGTGAATTCGGCGACGCCGCAGATCACCGGTACACGGCCGCGAGAAGCGTCCACGGCCACTTCAGTCACGGCGATTTTCTCTTCGGCGGTCAGCGAGGTGTTTTCACCGACCGAACCGCAGACCACCAGGCCTGACACACCGTCACGGATGACGTTGGAAATCACCTGGTGGGTTTTATCCAGGTTAATGGTGAAGTCATCGTTGAATTGAGTGGTCACTGCGGGGAAGACGCCACTCCAGTTGATTCGCTTGCTCATTGTTGCCTCCGGTTCGTTAGCGTATTTCGTATACGATATTTAAAGTGAAAGATTTCGGCTAGTGCTTTTTTCATTCAATGGATGGTTTTTTCAGCCGTTGGTCTGGTGAAACTCATGTAGCGAGGGAGCAAGCACCCTCGCCACAAAGGCTTTGCATTGATATCAAGCACCGGGCCAGGTATCCGAAAGGCGATAGCCCTGTGGCCATGGATCGCTTGGATCGAGCAACAATTGGTGGGTGCCGGTGATCCAGGCTCGCCCGGAAATGCACGGATAAATGGCAGCACGGCCGGCCACTTCGGTCAGCGAATCAATGCGGCAGTGGAACTCGGAACCGATGATCGAACGCCCGATAAAACGTTCGCCCACCTGCATCAAGCCCTTCGCCTGCAACACCGCCATGCGTGCCGAGCAACCGGTGCCGGTGGGCGAGCGGTCGATTTTGCCCGGTTGAATGACCACCGCATTGGCACCGGTGGCGATGCCATTTTCATGGACGATGGGCGCGGCGATCTGGCAGAACGAGATGTGCGACCAATCGGGGTTCAGCGGATGAACGAAGCCCAGTTGTTCGTTGGCTGCCCGGGTGATTTTCAGCCCGACCGCCACCAGGTCGGCGGCCTCGTCCGGGCGGATGGAAAAGCCCAGGCCCTTGGCATCGGCGATCGCGAAACTGTCGCCACCGTAAGCCGTATCGACCTGTAGCGAACCGAGACCCTCGACTTCGATCCAGGCATCCAGGCGATCGACGAAGGAGGGCACATTCTTGATTTCTACCCGTTCGACCTTGCCGTCACGGCAATCGGCCACGGCCTCGATCAACCCCCCGGGGGCTTCCAGCACCAGGCGGGTTTGTGGCTCGGTCATCGGCAGGATGCCGCTGTCGAGCAACACCGTGGCCACGCACAAGGAATTCGAACCGGACATCGGCGGCGTGTCGGCCGGCTCCATGATGATCCAGGCCATCTGCGCCCGCGGGTCCTTGGCCGGCACCAGCAGGTTGACGTGACGGAACACTCCGCCGCGTGGTTCGTTAAGCACGAAGTTGCGCAGGGTTTCATCCCTGGCGATCCAGCGCGACTGCTCCCACACGGTGGCGCCTGGCGGTGGCGCGACACCGCCGACAATCACATCGCCGACCTCGCCTTCGGCGTGGCAGCTGACGACATGGATGACTTTTGATGAACGCATGCTGTGCTCCTTGTTGTGCCTGTCAGGGCCTCATCGCGGGCAAGTCGAATCGTCGCACCGCGATGGGTCCATCAATTACTTCACTGATTTGAGAAACGCCGCAGTCTCCGCATGCACCGGATTGCCAATGACCTGGTCGGGCGAGCCGATCTCGTGCACCAGGCCATTGCGAAAGAACGCCACGCGGTCGGACACGTCGCGGGCAAAGCGGATCTCGTGGGTCACCAGGACCATGGTCATGCCGTCTTCGGCGAGCATGCGCATGGTGTCCAGCACCTCGCCCACCAGTTGCGGGTCGAGGGCCGAGGTGGCTTCGTCGAACAGCATGTAGTCCGGCGACATCGCCAGGGCACGGGCGATGGCCATGCGTTGCTGCTGGCCACCGGACAGCTTGCCGGGGAAGGTCTTGAGCTTGTCGCCCAGGCCCACATGGGTCAGTTGCTTGACCGCCAGTTCTTCAGCTTCGGCCTTGCTCTTGCCCAGTACCTTGCGCGGCGCCAGCATGACGTTTTCCAGCACCGTCAAATGCGGGAAGGCGTTCCATTGCTGGAACACGATGCCGATCTTCTGCCGCAGGCGGTTGAGGTCAGTGGCGCTGTGATGGACCTCGACACCGTCGACGCGGATGTTGCCTTTCTGGATCGGTTCCAGGCCGTTGATGCACATCAGCAGGGTCGATTTGCCGGAGCCGGAGCCGCCGATGATCGACACCACCTCGCCCTTGTTCACCGTCAGGTTCACGCCCTTGACCACTTCGAGGTTGCCGAAGGATTTATGTACATTGTCGATCTCAATCATTTTCTTGCCACCTTCTTTCCAGACGAGCGCCGAGGCGGGCGACCACCAGGCTCATGACGTAGTAGATAAGGCCCGCGATGCACAGCACCAGCAGCGGTTCCTGGATGCGGGTCACGATGGTTTGCGAGGCGCGCAGCAGTTCGACGATGCCGATCCACATCACCAGCGCGGTGTCTTTCATCACCCCGAGCACCAGGTTCAGCCAGCCGGGGAAGGCCACCCGCGTGGCCATCGGCAGGACGATCCAGCGCAGGTCCTGGAGAAAACTCAGGCCCAATGAACGACTGGCCCGGCGCACCGTGAACGGCACGGCCAACACGCCGCCGCGCACGATTTCGGTGAAGTACGCGGCGGTGTAGACGCCCAGCACGATGCAGCCGACGCTGAAGGCGCTGATGTTCAGGCCGACGATGCTTTTGAGTGAGTTGAACAGCACGAACTGGATCAGCAACGGCACGCTGCGAAACACATCCAGCACCCAGGCCAGCGGCAGGCTGGCCCTTGGCAACAGCGCGCGCAAAAGGCCGAACAGCAGGCCCGCCAGGGAACCGAGGATGATCGACCAGAACGTCAGCTGCAGGGTGACCCAGGCGCCGTTGAGCAGGAACAGCAGGTCATTCGAGGAAAAATCGGTGGCAAACATGGACAGCTCCTCAGTAACGGAACAACCGCCAGGCCATCAGCCGGGCTGTCGCGACGATCGCCTTGGCAATCGCGTAATACAGCACCGCCGCGATGGCGAAGTACTCGAAGGTGCGGAAGGTTTTGACGTTGTATTCCTGGGTCACGCCGGTCAGGTCATTGTTCAGCCCGACGATCACCCCCAGCGACGTCATCAGCACCGCCCAGACCATCTGATTGGTCAACGGGTAGAAGACGATGCGCAGCAGCTGCGGAACGATGATCATGCGGTAGGTCTGGAAGGCGCTCATGCCCAGCGAACGTGCGGCACGCACCTGGGTGTGGGGCACGGCCTTGAGCCCGCCGCGAAAGTTTTCCGCCAGGTAACCGGCATTGTTGAAGGTGATCCCGGCCAGCAACGCGAGCCACGAACTGACATGCAAGCCCAGCGAGCCGAGGCCGAAGTACAAGACGTAGATCTGGAACAGCGAGGGGGTGTTGCGGGCGATCGACACCCAGCCATTGCCGATGCCGCGCAACAGCGGATGCCTGGCTTCACGCATGACCGTCAGGGCCAGGGCGATCAGCACGCCGAAGATCATCGACAGGGCGGCGGTCTCGAAGGTGACCAGGGCGCCGTTGAGCATATCGGGCAGGGCGCGCAGGGCCGAGCGCCATTGGAAGGTGTAATCAAACATGCGCGGGGCTCTCCAGTTGGGCGGCAGGTTGCAGCCAGGCCGGCAGTCGCCCGCTGGCCGTGGCACTGCACGCGGCATCGACGCATTCGGCCAGGCTGGCGAAATGCACCTTGCGCCCCACCAGGCCCGGGGCGTAATGGGCGTACTTGCCGGAGTTGGTCATCAGGGTGGTCGCGGCCGGCGGAATCACCGGCTCGCCGAGCATGCACCAGCAGGTGTCGGTGACCAGGGTGGCGCCGAAGGCCTCGATCACCGCGATATGCCCGGCCTCGCGCGCCTGTTCCAGTACCGCGCGCCCGCAGGTGATGGCGAGTACCACGTCCGGGTGTTTGTGCCGACCCCGGCACAGCCGCGCCAGGTGAGCGAACTCGCCAAGGGAAAAATGCGGGTTGCCCAGCGACACCACATCCACCCGCGGGTCACGGGCGCTGTTGAGCTCGCGCCAACTGAGCATCAGGTCCTGCAGGCGGATTTTTTCCACGGGAATGCGTGTGCCGGCGTCCAGCACCTGTGCCGGGTCGATGGCCTCCGGGGTGACCCCGGCGATATGAAACAGCGGCGCCGCCGAGGTGGTGGCGAAAGCCGCACCAAAGGCTTTCAGGTCGTCCAGGCCCGGCTTGCGCTTTTCCAGGCCCAGCACCAGCGGCACGCGGCTGCCGGCCAATGCGCCGATGTGATAACCGAGCAGCGGGTAAAAGGCATCGTCCAGATCATCAAGGGCGGGCAACTCGATCTGCAACCACGCCTTGCGTTGCGCGTCCAGATGGCAGCCGATCAACGGGGCGCGGCCGGTCAGGGCGATGCAGATGTCGAGGTAGTCCGGATACTTCAGGGTACGCGCGCCCAGCACGCTGTTGGCGTAGACCACCGCATTGGATTCGGCCCAGACAATCTGCTCGCCCGCCTTGGGCGCGCTGTCGAGCAAGTAGGGCGCGCAGGTGTAGCTGAGCTGTGCGCCCATCGCCATGTAGGCATCGCCCAGGGCACTGGCGGGTTCGCCGAGGGCCGGGTCGACGCCCAACTCGCGCCAACGGCGCTGGTCCACGGAGATCGAATTGAGGGTGGTGGGCACCCGGACTTTCGCCCCCCATTGCACCAGTTGTCGGGCAAAGCGCAGGCTCGCCGGCCCCGTGTAGATACAGCCATCGATGTGCGCCTGGGTGACATCCACCAGGCTACGGGCACCTTGCAGCTCGGCCATGCGCAGGACGATCTGCATGGCCACCTGGGCGGCTTTGCCCAACTCGCCGTCGAGCAGGGCCTGATCCTGTTCGGTGAGTTCGATGGAGGTGTGTGTTGCGTCTTTCTGCAGCGGGCTGTCGATGGCCTGCCAGGCATCGCCCGGTGGCTGATCGAACACGCTGACCTCGGTGTTTTCGACCCGGGCGAAGGCCCCGCCGCGCAAGGCGGCAAAGGCCTCCCGGCCGATGCACAGCACCGGCAGGGAACGCTCGAAAATGGTCTGAGCCACCAGCACGCCCAGGGTCAGGATCTCATCGGGTTCGGCCAGCACCAGTGCCGCCGGTGCATGGCCGTTGCTGATCAGCTCCATCAACACACTGCTGCCGGTGCACGAGCCACGGCCGCTGGGAATCGCCAGCACACAACCGTCCAGGTATTCGCCGCTGAGGGGGTGGTGGCGATCGATGACCTCGCCAGTGGCGGAATCCACTCCGCCCCAGAAACTCAGGCCGACATCGGCGAACAACAGGGCGCCTTGAGCAGCGCCCGGGACCAGGCTGCGACCGGTCAGAAAAGTGGACCTGGGCATACCGGGCACCTTAGTAGTAGACCTGTGGCACGGTCAGGTTGGTCGGCGCGATATCGGTGCCGACCCATTTGACGAACAGCTCCTTGTAACGACCGGTGCGCACTTGCTGGTTGACGAACAGGTTGAGGTAGTTAAGCAGGCCGTACTCGTTGCGCTTGGCGCCGAGGGACACGTAGTCGATGACGTAGGGGGCGTTACCGGCGACTTTCAGATTTTTGTATTTACCCGACTTGAGCGTGGCAGCGGCGACGGTGTTGGTGACCACGGTCGCGTCGATGTGGCCCTGGGCGACGGCCAGCAAGGTGTCGTTCTGCGACTGGTAAGCACGGAAACTGCCGGTGCCCCAGTTCTTCACGTCTTTCTCCAGGGCGATGGCCTCATAGGTGCCGCTGGTATTGCCCACCGCTTTGCCCTTGAGGTCGTCAAAGCCATTGATGCCGGTATCGTCGCGGGTCAGCACCACCATCTGGAACGCGAAGTACGGCACGGTGAGGCCGACGGTCTTGGCGCGTTCGAGGGTGTCGGAGGTGGAGGCAACGATCACATCGGCGCGCCCCGAGACCAGCGCCGGGATGCGGTCAGGGAACGGTGTCTCGACCACTTCAGCCTCGACCCCCAGAATCTTCGCCAGGTCATGGCAGTAGTCCACGTCGAAGCCGGCCGGGTTGTTGCCCGCATCGCGGAAGCCCATGGGCGGGAAGTCCAGGGTGACGGCACAGCGCAGCTTGCCCGAGCCGATGATGTCATCGAGCTTGTCGGCCTGTGCGGTGGCGATAAAGGAGGTACTGAGAACAGCGCTGAGGGCTACGGCAAATGCGGGGTTTTTCATAGAGGCCTCGTTGGGTTAAGTGCTGTTGAATATCGTATTGGGGATTTCGTATACGATATTAACAATAGCAATCAATGTGCCTGTTTCCAGTTTCGGCAGTGAAATTGTTTTTGGGCCTCGGGTTAGAGGCGTTTCAGGGGCGTTGTGACTGGAAGGGTTGCGCCGTTGCCGCGCTGGGCGGTGTTACATATGGGAGCATCGGTTGCGCTGACGCCCCGTTAAGAAACATGGGAGTACATATCCGTTTCTGCGGTAACGGCTGCTGGCGGTTTCGCCCTTACGGCGAGTCACTTGGAAAAGCCCCAAGTAACCAAGGGCAGAGCGCTTTGGTGACTTTCGCGCGCTTCGAAAGTGACCCGCCGTCAGGGCGGAACCAAAAGCCGCCATCACCGAAGAAACGGATCTGCCCACGGCCCCAACTCCGAAACCCTCTAACCCCGATCCCCCCGATACTGACTCGGCGACAAACGGGTCAGCGCCCGAAACTGCCGGCTGAACGCACTGTGGTCGGTATATCCACAGCGCAAGGCAATCTCGGTGATCGGCAGGTCGGTGTGCAGCAACAACCGCGATCCCTCTTCCAGGCGCGCCTTGTGAATCATCTGTCGTGGCGTGAGCTGGAACACCCGCTTGCAATGACGCTCCAGCTGCGCCACGGAATAGCCGGCGATGGCGGTCAATTCGGCGAGGCTGATGGGCTGGGCGAAGTGATTGCGGATGTGCAAATCCACCGCGGCGAGTTTCTGATAGGCCGGATGATTGGACTGTGGCGATTGCAGGTCGCGGGAGATGCCGGCCAGGCCGACGATGTGGCCTTGCGCATCGTACAGCGCGAGTTTGTGGGTCAGGCACCAGATCGGCTGGTTGCCGAAATACAGGTGCAGTTCCAGTTGATCGGCCAGTACCCGGCCGCTGGAGAGCACGCGTCGATCCTGTTCGGTGTACAGCGGACCGAAGTGCTCCGGAAAGACCATGTCGGCGGTGCGTCCCAGCAGATCCTCGCTGTGTTTGAAGCCGCAGCGCCGGGCCAGGGTCTGGTTGACGAAGGCGTAACGGGCCTCGCGATCCTTGATGAAAAACACCACATCGGACAGGGTGTCGAGTAGCGGCGCGATCGGCTGGAGACTGTTCAGCAGCGTCGGTAAATCGCAGGGCTTGAAGGTGGTAAGCGAGGGGTACATGGCGTTGGGGGCCTGATGGCGACCCCCGGGATCATAGTGGCTCGGCCGCGTGGCCGAAACCCCTGGCGCAATCATGATGCTGGCGGGGTATCGTCCAGGGACATCAAGGTCTCGATGCGCGCCGGGCTGAACGGCGGGCGCGGCGTCGAGGGTGGCCAGCCAAACAGATGCTGTACCGCGCCGCCACACACACGCCCCTGGCAGGCGCCCATGCCGCAGCGGCTGGCCAGCTTGGCCGCGCGCCAATCGGTGTGCCTGGCCAATGCCCCATGGGGCACGTCTTCGCAGCGGCACACCAGCGTGTCGGGGCGGGCCAGCGACTTGAGTCGCGGGTCGAGGGCGAATGCCCGGTTCAGCGCTTTGGCGAACCCCCGCCAGCGTGCCCGGCGTGACCACAATTGCCGGGCCGCTTCGACATCACCCATGGCGGCGTGGCCGGCAATCGCACCTTCGACCAGGGCCAGTTCACTGCCGCCGAAGCCGGTGCATTCACCCGCCGCGTAATGATCCACGCGGCTGGCTTGCCAGGCATCCACTGCCAACGCCTGGCCTTCGAGGGCATAACCCAGGGCCTGACCCAATTGAACGTTGGGGATCAGACCAAAACCACAGGCCAGCCGGTCACACGCCAGCTCGACGATCTTGCCTTGCTGGTGCAGGCGCACACCTTCGAGTCGGTCGCTGCCAAGGGCTGCCAGCACGTAGGTCCCGGTTCGGTAGTGGCGGTCCAACAGCGTGAACGTCTGCAGCAGTTTGTTGGGCCAGCGCGGCAGTTGCGCCGCGAACCCGGCCACCGCCTTGAGCGACGCTTGTTCGGCGACGCACTGCAGGGTGGCCCCGTTCTTTTTCGCGGTGGCGGCACTGGCCAGTAACAGCGGCCCGCTACCGGCGATCACCACGCGCTGATCCTGCACCGGCAACCCGGCCTTGATCAGCGCCTGCAAACCACCGGCCCCGGTGACCCCCGGCAGTGTCCAGCCGGGGAAGGGCAGCAGCAATTCGCGGGCGCCGGTGCACAGAATCAGTTTGTCGTAGCTGATCAGCCAGCCGTGCTCGTCGTCTTCGACCAGCAGTTGTTTCGGACCGGGATTGGCGATCACCCGGGTGCTGGGGTGATGGCGGATGTTGCGGTGGGATTGCACACGCTCGCGCAACTGACGGGCCTGGATCGGCACGCTGGCCTTGGGACCGTCGCGCCAGATTTGTCCGCCTGCCAGCGGATTGTCGTCGAGCATGACAATGCGGGCACCACTGGGCGCGGCGGCCAGTGCGGCGGCCATGCCGGCGGGACCGGCACCGACGATCAACAGATCGGCATATTCATTCA
Organism: Pseudomonas sp. MT92; assembly: GCF_058792515.1. NCBI lineage: Bacteria > Pseudomonadati > Pseudomonadota > Gammaproteobacteria > Pseudomonadales > Pseudomonadaceae > Pseudomonas > Pseudomonas sp. MT92. The sequence goes on along the minus strand of NZ_JBXAFA010000002.1, from coordinate 193,324 downwards.
TGGGCGTGTCTCCACCTGCATGCCGTCACGGCAGAGGGTCTGGCAGGCCAGGCGCCGTCGACCGTCGATGGTCACCCGACATTCCTGGCAGATGCCCATGCCGCACAGCGGTGCGCGGCGTTGACCACTGACCGAAGTGCGTGTGCAGCCGTCGCTGCCCAATGCCAGGGCCGCGGCGACACTGGTGCCCTCGGCGACTCTCAGGGCACGGCCGTCGAGCATCAATTCAGGCATAGGCGGGTTCTCCGAGGAAACGCTGGGGCAGATAGGGGTGTGCGGCCAGTGGCGGGGTTTCGTTGAACAGTTGCGCGACCAGCAAATCGGCGGTGCCGGGGGCCGTGGTCACCCCCAGGCCTTCATGACCGACCGCCAGCCACAAGCCCTGGCGTTGTGGATGTTGACCCACCAGCGGCAGGCCATCCGGGCTGGCAGCGCGAAAACCGGTCCAGGCGCGGATGCCATTGAGTCGCGCCAACCCCGGCATGTATTGGGCCGCGCGCTTGAGCATTTTCGCCAGCATCCAGCCTTCGACCTGCGGATCGGTGGTGCCGAACTGCCGCGAGGCGCCGATGAACAATTGCCCGGTCGGACGCGGCTGGATATTGCAGGCCGTCGAGGGGCCCTTGGCGTTATGGGCGCTGGTGACGTAACCCAGTTCCACCAGGGTGTGGGTGACCGTGGCGGGGTAGCGGTCGGTGATCAGCAAGTGGCCTTTTTTCGGCTCGATGGGCAGCTCCGGGCACAGCTCATTGGCCTGGATACCGTTGGCCAGCACCACGGCCTCGGCACTCAGCCACTGACCGTCATCAAGCCGCACCCGGTTGCCATCGACCTCGATGACCCGCGCCCGGCGCTGGTGGATGTTCGGCGTGTCGAGCATCCAGTTGGCCGTCGCGGGCGCGTACAGAATGCCGTCGCCGTTGATCAGCAGACCCCCTTCAAGGCCTTCGTGCAGTTCCGGCTCACGCTGGCGCAAGGCCTTGGCGCCGACCAGCTCACAGGCCACGCCATGGGCTTGCAGGTTCAGGTATTTACTGTGGGCCACCGCCATCTCTTCGGCGTTGGCCGCCAGCCACAGGGTGCCGTTGCTACGGTACGCACAGCCCTCGGGCAAGTCTGCTGCCTGCTCGCGCCAGCGCTGCAGGGAATGATTGCTCAGGGCCAGTTCCGCCGGGTTGTCGTCGAGCACCAGCAGATGGCCCATGCCCGCCGCCGTCGCGCCGTGCAGGCCGGCGTCGAGCACCAGTACCTGCAAGCCACGCCGCGCCAGCGCCTGGGCGCAGGCCGCGCCGATGATGCCGGCGCCGATCACGATCACATCGGCCGCATGGCTGCGATTCACGGGCGGATGCCCCAGGCAAACGGGTCGTCCTGCTCGATGATCAGGCTGGCCTCGGCACTGATGAAGGCGCGGCCTCGAATGGTCGGCACGATGCGCTCGCCTTGCCACTCGAAAGAGCCTTCGAACTCGCTGCCGATGACACTCGCCTGGCGCCAGATCTGTCCGGGCTGCAACTTGTCGTCGGCCGCCAGGCACGCCAGTTTGGCGCTGGTGCCGGTGCCACAGGGTGAACGGTCGTAGGCCTTGCCGGGGCAGAGCACGAAGTTGCGGCTGTCCGCGTGATCGTCAGCGGCGAACAGTTCGACATGGTCGATCAGGCCGCCGTCTTCGCCACGAATGCCCTGGTCTTGCAGCGCTTGTTGAACGGCGTAGGTGTAAGCGGTCAGGGCATCAAGGTTGTCGCCAGCCACCCGCAGCCCGTGATCGGCGATCAGGAAAAACCAGTTGCCGCCCCAGGCGATGTCGCCGGTCACCTGGCCGATGCCCGGCACCTGTACTTGCAGCGCCTTGCGATAACGGTAGGCCGGAACGTTGCGCACACTCACCGAATGATCGTCGTGCAGGGTGGCCTGCACCGTGCCTACCGGCGTCTCGATGCTGTGCACGCCGGGGCCGATTTTGCCCAGGTGGGCCAGGGAGGCGACGAGGCCGATGGTGCCGTGGCCGCACATGCCCAGATAACCGCTGTTATTGAAGAAAATCACGCCGGCACAGGCGCTCGGGTCCGCGGGTTCGCAGAGCAGGGCGCCCACCAGCACGTCACTGCCCCGTGGCTCCAGCACACAGGCCGCACGCCATTGGTCGTGCTGTTCGGCCAGGCGTTGGCGCCGTTCAGCCATGCTGCCGGTGCCCAGATCAGGAAAGCCGGCGGTCACCAGGCGAGTCGGTTCGCCGCCGGTGTGGGAGTCGATCACGGAGATGCGTTTCATCGGAGGGCCACGTCCATTCGGTTGGGTGACCGAAAGAGTGGCCCGTACAGCGGGGTGCCGGCTTGATGGATTTAACCGATGCCGATGACGAAATCAGCACAGTCATCGCTGCGGTCAGTGAGCGTGGGGCAGGTGCTTGAACAGGGTCTCGCAGACCCCGGCGATATGTTCGTCCAGCAGCTTCACCGCCAGGTCGACATCGCCTGCACGGCACGCCGCGAGAATCTCGCGGTGCTCGTGATCGGCGCGCTCCTTGCCGGCCGACAGGCTCATCTGCATGCGCAGGTAACGCTCGAGTTTGTCGTTGACCGAACGTATCAGACTGACCAGGAACGGCCGTTGCGCCGGTTCATAGAGGCAGGCATGCAGCTCCCAGTTCAGCTCGGCCCAGCGCCCCACGTCGTCCTCGCCGATGAACTCCTGGCAGATACGCTCGGCGCGGGCGAAGGTTTCTTCGGTCATGTTGGGAATCGCCAGGCGCAACACCTTGTCTTCGAGCAACATGCGCACTTCGAACATCTGCGCCAGTTCCGCGTCGGAAATGCGCGTGACCATCGCCCCGCGATTGCGCTGGAACATCACCAGCCCTTCGGCCTCCAGCCGCTTGAGCGCCTCGCGCACCGGAATTTTGCTGACGTTGAACTGCCGGGCAATGTCGTCCTGGCGAATCGGCTCATCCTCGGCAAAATGCCCGGCGACGATCGCGTCCCGCAGATGACGGGTGATGATTTCCGACGTCGAAGGCGTATTGCCAAGGTCGGGAGCATTGAATTTGGGTAGGTTCACGGCGGCGGTCGTTCGGAGTGGGAGATAGCGACAGGGTATACGAAATTCGTTCGCTGATCTTGCCTGGCGGCGACGGGCTCCCGCCTGCAAGCGTCCCGCAGGTCCGCCCGGGAATGGGCGGACCAGACACAATCCCGGGCCGGCGAGACTCAATCAGCCGCGAACCGCCCGAGAACGCCAGACCATCATCTTTTCGATCTGCATCTCTTTCATGGTGTGTGGAATGCCTCCCACGCCATGCCCCGACAGGCGCGCTCCGGCGAACGGCATCCAGTCGACGCGGAATAGCGTGTTCTCGTTGACCATCACCGCCGTGGCGTCGAGGTCCTGGTAGCACTGCATGGCAGTGTCCAGATCGCGGGTGAAGACTGCGGCCTGGAAGGCAAAGGGCAGGGCGTTGGCCAGTTGGATCGCGTCGGCCAGATCGTCATAGGCGTACACCGCCACCACCGGGCCGAACACTTCCTTTTGCATCACATTCGAATCGATGGGCGGGTTGAGCAGCACCGTCGGCGCATAGCCGTTGTAGTCCAGAACGCGACCGCCCGAGATCAAACGGGCGCCGCCGGCGACGGCTGCATTGACCCATTGGTCCACGCGACGCACTTCACGTTCGGCGATCAGCGGGCCGACATCGGTACGGATATCGGTCGGATCACCGACCACCATGGCATCGCCCAACTGGCCCAGGCGGACGGCGACCTGTTCGGCGATGCTGCGATGGCAGAAGATCCGTTGCACGCTCACGCAGGCTTGCCCGGCGTGCCAGAAACCGCCACGAGCGATGCGCGGCAGGGCGTCATCGAGATCGGCGTCCGCGGCGAGGATCACCGGCGCCACGCCACCATGCTCCAGCGCGCAGCGAGTGCCGGGTGCCAGGGTTGAGCGCAACATCCAGCCGACGGCCGCCGAGCCGATGAAGCTGAAGAAACCCACACGCGGGTCCGCGACCAGCTTGCCGGTGACGGCGTTATCGGTCGGCAGCACCATCTGCGCCCAGCCTGTAGGCAACCCGGCCTCGGTGAGGATGTCCAGAAGCGTGCGGCAACTGAGCGGGGTATTGGCGGCCGGCTTGACGATCACCGGGGCACTGACGGCGATGGCAGGCACTACCTGATGCACGATCAGATTGAACGGATGGTTGAACGCCGATACGGCGGCGACCACACCGATGGGCTCGTATTGGGTGAAGGCCACACGGTTCTGCGAGGTGGCGTTGAGTCCCATCGGAATCACGTGACCGCCCTCGGTACGCAGCACCTCGATGCAGTTGAGGATGCCATCGATACCGCGCTCGACTTCGGTGATCGAGTCCTTCAGCGGCTTGCCGCCTTCGCTGGCCGCCTGGGTCGCAATCTCGACCTTGCGCGCGGCGATCAACCCGGCGGCGCGTTGCAGGATTTCAATACGTTGCGGCTTGGACAACCACTGGCTGCGGTCGCGAAAAATGCCATGGGCGACGCTCAGCGCCTGCTCGACATCCGCCTCGGTGGACACCGCCACCTGGCAGACGACGGCGCCATTGTAAGGGGCGTGCACAGTCAGGGTTTGTACGGACATGGGGCTTACCTCGTGGGGGACAAAAAGGCAGTCGACCTGCCTGATTACGATTCGGGCCGACGGTCTGTCAGCCTTTGGCGCCACGTTAATCCTGAATGAGTGTTTGCAAAAATGAATAATCGAGAGGGGGTTGTTCAGTTTTAGAGAAAACCTGTCTCCCACCCCCCACCCATGCCTTGCGCGTCTTTATATATGGCTCAAGGGTCCAGCGTTTTGCTGAAGAAAGAGCACACTATCGAGTCCTTCTCAGGTTTCTGGCCTTCAATTTCCTGAGCAAACCGATGACCGGCCGCAGCACAGACACCCTGTCAAAGAAGGACAGTTCATGCAGGTCTGTGCGCGAGGGTCTTTGATAGCCGAGATTGGCGGTGAAGTAGTAAGCCCGAATGGCGTTGTTCTGATGGATAAGAGTATTGAGGGCCGCGTCATAGTGCATCGGACCGCCGTCAGGGTGTCCTGGCGGTCGCTCCAGAATCTGCAATAAAAAATCCCTCAATGTGCCGAAGCATTTGCCGTTCACGGCGTAGAAATGGGCCAAATGGATGGGTTGGTCGACCACTTTCCAGGTGGGCATGCTTGAGTCCGTTTCAACCGGATGCCCAAAATAGATGATGTCCCAGTCCATGCCATCCAGCGCCTCGATGGCCTGTTTTCCATACTGGGAAATGCGTCTGGAAAACTGTATGTCGTCCTCCAGGATCAGGATGTTTTTCAAATCCAGGCGCATGGCCTCTTCGAGCACCCCCAGGTGACTCAAAAAGCAGCCTCTGACCCCGACGCTCGGGAAGCCTTCCCCCTCGGTGGGCGTAACAGCCTTGAAAAAGCCTACTTTTTCATCATCTATGTGAAAGCCGTTGCGAGCGAATTCTTCTTCCGTTTCGAGACGGCGATCCTTCCTCGACGCGATATTGATGATTTTTGCTCGATCAAAATAGTCGATCACATTCATCTGTCAGGTCCTTGGGGCAGACAATCAGGGCGGCTGGATGGGGAACCGGCAGAATGGCTGGCGATTTTGACCGTTTCTCTATCGACACCGGGCTGCAGTATAGGCGGCATTTCCCGATGGGTTCGGGTTTCGTGAGCCGGCGTGCCGCGACCGCGAGAGGGCTCGGCGGCAGCCGGTTCCATGCGCATTTGGGGCATGCGCCCGATCCGGATCGAGGCTATTGCTCGAGACGGCCGTTGGGGGCGCGAAAAACCGCTGGCCCTGCTCAAAATCCCAGGTAGCTGAAGCACACGAGTGCCAGCGCCAAGGCAATACCCAGCGCCGTTGCGGCTTTTTTCGATGGGTTGAACCGGGGCAGGGTTCCGTTCAATGGCAGCAAGCCGGGATTCGAACAGGCGTTGAGGTCATGGCGGCGAGGTCGAAGGGTCTGGTAGGTGTAGCGCAAACCCAGCAGCACAAAAAGCGCCAGCAGGCTGAAGGCAAGCCAGCGAGCCATTGACGGTTTTGCAAGGGTAGCGGCACCCTCGTGTTCACAGATCGCGCTATTGAATTCCAGAACACTGATTTGCTGGGCCGCCGCCGGGGATAGCTTTTTGTCGGCGTTGATCGCTGCCAGTTGCGTCAGGTCCAGGTCCTGATATTTCCAGAGCGTTGACGAACCTTCACGGCAGTAGGTGAACGAGACAGGGTTTGAGGCTCTGATAACACAAGCGTCGTTGATCCCCATTTTTTTCAGGGTTTCAGTCGCTGACCTCGTGAAGTCCAGGTCGAGCACGGGAACGATCCCGTTGGCGCAAGCCGCGAACGAAACCAACAGGCTCCCCATGGCGCAGATGGATGACATTTTCAAAGTCGGAGCTCCCTGGGTTTCGGGTGGCTTTTTGTTATGGGTGCGGAGCCTGGCTGCAACCTGCCTTCGATGAAGTCTAGACTTAACTTTTGACCCTGGCAGCGGCTTTTGCACGAGCAGGAGCGGGTCAACTACGCTGAAGCTGCGCGGGGCAGTCATCGATGGCGACTCACTGCTTGCGCTGCGTCCGTCCCTGGAGCACCCGATGCCACCCATCATCCCGCGCCTGGTGGCGCTGTTGCTGCTTTGTCTGACATTTGAAACGGCAGCCCGGACTGACGCCTGCCCGGCTGGCGAAAAACAAGTGTGTCTGGACGGCTGCATCTGCCTGCCGGGACAGTTGCTCGGCACCTTGCCTGAAGACATCCATCTGGTCGCGGCACCCGCCCTGGCGCTGTGGCTGACCCAAGCGCGCGCTGAAGCCGCCGCTGGCGTCCAGGCCATCCCGGCGCATATCCGGGAGCAACTGTTGCGCTGGTACGACCCTGGTGTCCTCGATGCCGCGCGCTACAAAGTCAGCGACAACGGCCAGTTCAGCACCGCCACTGCCATGCTGCAAAACCCCGATGTGGGGGCCGTGACGCTCATCGACATCATTCTGTTCCGTGATGCCCAATCCGCCGAACAGAACCTCGCGCTCTGGGCTCACGAGCTGAAGCATGTGCAGCAGTTTCAGCAATGGGGGGTAGACGGATTTGCCCAGCGCTATACGCAAGATTTCAATGCGGTGGAGGCGCCGGCTTATGCCATACAGGCTGAGGTCAGGCGATCGGTACGGGAAGGGGCTGACTGAAGAGACGCGAAGCCCGTCGAGGGGCACTATCGACGCAACTGTACCGGACTCACGCCAAGGCGCTGCCTGAACGTGGTCGTCATGTGCGCCTGGGAGTTGAAGCCACAGGTGTGGGCGATTTCTGCCAGTGTCGCGGTCGAGTCGCGCATCAGGGCGCGGGCCTTGGCCAGGCGCCGGTCGATCAGGTAACTGTGCGGGCTTTTGCCCGCTGCGTGCTTGAAGGCTCGAATGAAATAACCTTCGGACAATCCCAGCAAGTCCGCCATCGCCTGCACACCCAGCGGCCCGTCGAGACCGGCGTCAATAAACTCGTCGAGCAATCGCATCCGGCTGGCGGTGATGGCGCCCAGGGCTGGCGTCGACCCTGCCTGGTGATCGCGTGTCCGTTCAGCCAGGGCGAGTGCCCAGACTTCCCAGTCATCCTCAATCGAAGCCTGTAACAACGCCGCGCGCATTCGCAGCGCCAGGGTGATGGCCTGTTGATCGATTCGATTGTTGAAGGCGCGGTCCCCCACCAACGGCAGGCCATCGGTGCGCATGACCCGCAGGTATTCACCGCCCTTGGGGGACTCGGACAAGACATCACAACCGGCGGGGACAAAGGCCAGGCCATTGGGCATGGCGTCGAAGGGCAAAACCCGGTCGCTGCCGATGGCATGCAGGCCTCGCTGGCTGTCGAAGGCAAAGCCGATCGCTGATTGGGTGGCCACGTATCGGGTCGCATAAGCGGCGCCGGGCAGCAGCTCGATCGCCCAGGGCCCGGCCTCGACACGACGGGCCGGTTCAGAGGGGAGCGGGGGTGGAAGGCGGTTTCGATGGCTCATGCCCGCCATAGTAATGAACAGGGGGCGCAAAAGTCAGGTCAGTTTTCTGAAAGCCGGGGTGATCAAGCCCTGTCTAGACTGGGCAAAACCTCAGGGAGACCCCTCATGCACAGACTGACTCGCGACGATATCGAACAGGCGGCACGCCACGTGTACCAGGTCATGCCGGCGACTGCCCAGTACGCGTGGCCCTTGCTGGCCGAGCGCCTGGGTTGCACGGTGTGGGTCAAGCATGAAAATCACACGCCGACCGGTGCGTTCAAGGTGCGTGGCGGCGTTACCTTCATGCACTGGCTCAAGCGTACGCACCCTGAGGTGCGGGGGATTGTCAGCGCGACCCGCGGCAACCATGGCCAGAGCCTGGCGCTGGCGGCCAGCGCGTCGGGTTTGCGGGCGTTGATTGTCGTGCCGCAAGGTAATTCGCTGGAGAAGAACAACGCGATGCGCGGCTTTGGCGGCGAAGTGGTGGAGTACGGCCGCGATTTTGACGAGGCCCGTGAAGAGGCCGCGCGCCTGGCGCAAGCGCATGGCCTGTACCTGGTGCCGCCGTTCCATGCCGAGTTGGTCAAGGGCGTGGCCACTTATGCGCTGGAGTTGTTCAAGGCCGCACCGGATCTGGATAAGGTCTACGTGCCGATTGGCTGTGGCTCGGGGATCTGCGGGGTGATCGCCGCCCGTGATGCGTTGGGCCTGAACACCCGGGTGGTGGGCGTGGTGTCCACCGAGGCGGCGGCGGCCAAATTATCCTTTGAAGCGGGAGAAATCCTCGAAACCGCCACGGCCAATACCTTCGCCGACGGTCTGGCCGTGCGCAAACCGGTGCCCGCCGCCTTTGATATCTACGGGGGGGCTGCGGCGCGAATCGTATCGGTCAGCGAGGATGAGATCGCCGAGGCCATGCGCGTGTATTACACCGATACCCACAATCTCGCCGAAGGCGCCGGCGCGGCGGCCCTGGCGGCGTTGATGCAGGAGCGTGAAGCGATGGCGGGAAGAAAGGTCGGCGTGATTCTGTCGGGCGGGAATGTCGATCGTTCGGTGTATGCCAGGGTGATTGGGTGAAAAAAGGGCTCAATATCTGTAGGAGCCAGCCTGCTGGCGATGATCGTTAACGGTAACGCGTATGAACGGGTTAAACCCGGGATGTTTTAGACCATCGCTGGCAAGCCAGATCCGGACGTACGCGTGCAGTCACGGGCTCGTGACCTGCAGGGTTCGATCCACCAGGCGGATGCTGTCGCGTCCGCCACGCTTGGACTCGTAGAGCGCCGCATCGCCCTGTTCAATCAAGGCTGCCAGGCTGGAGGGCGGATGGTCGAACAGGTTGGCGCCGATGCTCAGGGTCACAGCTTCAGGCGTGGCGAAGGTTTGTGAGGCCGTGCTGTGAAAGCGGCCTCGCAGCAGGTTGCCCAACTCGACGATGTGCTCGTTCGATGTGTCACTCAGCAGGATGACGAACTCGTCACCGCCCAGCCGGGCCACCAGTGCGCCCTCTGGCGAATGCGAACGAATCATCTCGCTGAGTGCGACCAGCAGGCGGTCGCCTGCGGTGTGGCCGTAGAGGTCGTTGACCAGTTTGAAGTTGTCGATATCGATCAACAGCAGGGCACCGGGGCGAGCGCTCGAGACTTCAGCCAACAAGCGTGGTGCCCGTACCTCCAGGGCTCGGCGGTTGTACAGGGCGGTCAACGGATCGCGTTCGGCCAGCCGGGCGATCCGTTCCTCCCGCCTGTGGCGTTCGGTCCCGGTCATCGAGAGGGCGATCAGCATGATCGCCATGGCGCCTTCGACCAGCGAGATCTGAATGATTTCGCCCCGCAAGGCTGCCAGATCGATCAGCGTGCCCGGAATAACCACCGAGATGGCCTTGGCCAGATAGAACAGCCCATGGATCAACAGCACAAAGCGCAGCTGTGCCGCGCCCACGCTCAATGACTTGCCATGGGGGCGCAGGAGGAAACTGGCGCGCAGCGTCGGCAGCGCCACCAGCAAGGAATTGGCCACCAGCATGATCTTCGACCACGAGGGGTCATCCGGCAGTGCCAGCAGTGCACACCAGGCGACGACGATCAGCCACCAGGCGCGAGACAGGCGTATACGGGTGAAGCGCGCGACGCCCAGCAGGAAAAGCCAGTGGGCCAGGACCAGCAGGCCATTGGCAAACCAGATGCCAATCAACAAAAGGCCGCTCATGCGCAGCAAGGCGAGCGTCGACCCCACGGTGATCGTGGCGAAGCCCGCGCTCCAGAACAGCAGTGAAGATTCACGGATGCTGCGCAATTCGACCGCCAGATACAGGGCGGCGGCCGCAGCGAGGGCGATCGAGATTGTCAACATTGTGGGAGGGTCGAGCGCCATAACCTTGTTGCCTGCTGATTTGCGGTGAAGGGGGCGATTGTAAGCGTTTGGGTGGAATTTTCAGAGAGCGCCAACAGCGCACCGCAGCAGGGCGCACGCGGGTATCTCGATTGGCGATATCTGCCAGCGAATCACGCGATTGGTGCAACCCTTGCCCAACCCGTTAAGGTGCCACTGGCCCTTGAACATCCACCTGTAGCGGGAACCGCATGCGGTATCGACGGCTTGACCTTAACCTGCTGGTTGCCCTGGATGCCTTGCTCGGCGAATGCAGCGTCAGCCGGGCCGCGGAGCGTTTGTGCCTGGGCCAGTCGGCAACGAGTTCGGCGCTAGGACGCTTGCGTGAGCATTTCAATGATCCGTTACTGGTTCAGGTCGGGCGGCGCCTGGAACCCACTGCATTGGGGTTGGAGCTGCTGCCCAAAGTGCGCGCGGCGCTGGCACTGACCCGGGAGATTGTCGATGCCCCGGTCGACTTCGACCCGGCCGGTTGTACGCGGCACTTCACTCTAGTGGCCTCCGATTACGTGGCGGGGGTGCTGCTGCCGGCGGTCAGTCTTGAACTGGCACGCATCGCCCCTGGTGTGCGCCTGACCCTGCGGGACCTGCCGGTGCCGCGTGACGGCGATGTGGTCAGCGAAGCCCTCGATTATCGGCGCAGTGATTGTGTGATCGTGCCTCAGCGCCGGTTGAACCCGGCTTACCCCCATGTGCCTTTAATGAGTGACCAGCTCTGCTGCATCGTCTGCGCGCGCCAGGCGCAGTTCGCCGAAGGCCTGAGCCTGGCCAGTTATTGCGAGGCGCAGCACGTGGTGCGTGAGTTTGCCGATGGCCAGAATCTGGCGATGGACGCGGTGCACCTGCACGAGCTGGGTATTCAGCGGCGAGTGGCGGTAGCCCTCGAAAGCTTCGTGCTGATGCCGGAATTTATCGTCGGCACCGCGCGGATCGCTACCGTGTTTCGCCGCCAGGCCCGGCGTTTTGCCGAGCGTTATGCATTGCGTATTCACCCCGCACCGCTGGCCTTTCCCGACGCCGTGCAAGTGCTGCAATGGCATCCCTATCAAGAACGCGATCCTGCCATGTTGTGGTTTCGCAGCCTGTTGCTGGAGCAGGCCGCGCGGCTTGATCAAGACCAGGTGGATCAGCCTGCGGGCTGATCCCCGTGATCGGCCACCAGCCCGGCCTCGTCGATTGCCCGCAAGGCGCACAGTTCGTCATTGTCCGACGTGTCGCCGCTGATGCCGATCGCGCCGAGAATTCGCCCCTCGGCATTGCGAATCAGGACACCGCCGGCGACGGGAATGACTTCACCACCGGTCAGGCTGTTTATGGCATCGAAAAATGCCGGCATCGCTTGCGCGCGTCGCGCCAGCTCCCGTCCGCCAAACCCCATGCCCAGGCATCCGCGTGCCTTGCCGGTGGCGATTTGCGGACGAAGGAAACTGGCGTGCTCGTCGCGCAGGACCGTCAGTGGATGACCGGCGGCGTCCAATACGGCGACAGCCAGGGGTTTTAATCCGGTTTCCCGGGCATGGCCGATGGCGTGGCTGGCGATTTGGGTGGCGGTGATCAAATCGAGTCGTTGCATGACGTCGGTCCTCACAGGGCCCACTTGCCCAGTTGGGCAACGCGGTCGCGGGTGTAAAGGTCGGTCCATTTCAGCGAGTTGAAATCGGACACTTGCTTGGGGTTGTAGGGGCTGCGGTCCATGCACACCGACTGGCCAGCCTTGTACACGGCCTTGAGGCGCGAGCGGTCCTGCAGAATGCGGATGTCATGCAAGGGCGAACCGTCGAGCAAGAGGAAGTCTGCCTGCTTGCCCACTTCAAGGCTGCCGAGGGTCTCACCCCTAGGCATGCAGCGAGCACCGACCGCAGTGGCGGCGTACAGCGCTTCTGCTGCCGTGAAGCCCAGGCGGGTGACCAGCAATTCCAGTTCACGGGCGTGCCACTCGCCGTAGGGTGTCACGGCGAAACCGCTGTCACTGCCACAGGCGAACGGCACACCGGCGGCCTTGGCACGCTTGAGCACCGCCGAGCCAACTTCCAGGGTGCGAGCGCAGTAGCCGGCGTATCCGGTGCTGATGGCCGGGTCGTGAGGCTGGCAGAAGTCCACGGTGTTTTGCGGGAAAGTCATGGTCGGCGCGAGGATGCTGCCGGCGTCGAGCAAGGCTTCGATGCACGCATCGTCCATATAGAAGGCATGGAACACCAGATCAACCCCGGCCCGGGCGGCGTACATCACGGCTTCGCGACCATAGGCGTGGGTGGCCACTTTGCAGCCCAGGCGATGGGCTTCTTCGACCATCTCGCGGGTTTCATCGGCGGTGAAGGCAGCGATGATTTCGCCGTTCGGGCGGCGGTGGGTGCCGTCCATGGCGATTTTGATCAGGTCAACGCCGTCCTTGGCCTGTTTGCGGATTTCCGCCAGCGCATCGCTGCGGCTGGTGACCAGTTGCGCAGTGAAATATTCCGGGGCGCCGACCCGGCTCGGGAACCAGTCGTTGAGACTCTGTCGATTGGTGATCACCCGGCTGCTGGCAGCGATGCGCGGCCCCTCGAACAAACCGGCGGCAATGGCATTGCGCACCGCGATACTGAGCTGACCGCTGTCGCCGGGGCAGACCATGCTGGTGACGCCTGCCGCCAGCACGTGTTGCGCGAAGAACATGCCGCGCAATGCGCGGAATTCGTCGCTGGTCCAAAGATCGATGTCTTCTTCGCTTTGGGCATTACCGAAAGCCAGGTGGGTGTGCACATCCACCAGCCCCGGCATCACAAAGTTGTCGCCCGCATCCACCTGGGTATCACCCGGCTGCGGCCGGGGCGCGGTCGCCGTCGGGCCGACGTAACGGAGCAGGCCGTTTTCAACGACCAGCGTTTGCTGCTGGCGTGTTTCCAGGCCGGTGCCGTCGAACAGTGTCTGGCATTTCAGGTGCAGGGCGGTCATGGTGTTTTCGCTTTGGCTGTTGTAATGCGAAACGAGGCTAGGGCGTGGGCATGGGGCTCACCAGCAGATTGCATCGATGGCTGGGAATTGATGGCGTCAATAGTTGTCGCCAGCGCTTTGAAATCAGGGACGTTGGGGCGATGAACGAGCCGTCGGATGGAGTATCGCAAGTGCCGATAGGTGGCATCGTGATCGACGATTTTTACCCTCGGGAGCGAGCATCTATGGTGCGCGCTCATCTCCCCACGCAGAGCAATCGATATGCCCAACGCCACTGTAAAAAAGCAACTGCTGGATCTGGAACAGGAACGTCGCCGCGCCTTGGTCGAAGAGGATTACCCGCGCGTCGCCGCATTGTTTGCCGACGACCTGGTGTATGTGCACACCACGGGCCTGGTGCAAGGCAAGGCGGACTATTTGGAGTACGCAAAAAACGCCGTACAGTATCTGGACATTGAACGGGGCGAGTTGCTGGTCCGCTTCTACGGCGATCACCTGGCGGTCATGACCGGTACGCAATGCAATACGTTACGCAAGCGCGGCGGCGACCAGTCGATGCGCGGTGACGGGTTTGCCACGCAGGTCTGGACGCTCGGTGACAAGGGCTGGCAGATCAGCTCGTTCCACGGCACCCGAGCCCCCAACTGACCTCGATTTCCCGTCAATGCAAAACGCCGGAGAACCCCCAGGGTTGTCCGGCGTTTTGCTGTGTTGTGCATGGATCGCTGGCTTGTCAGCGAAAGCGGTTGGTCTGCCAACATCAATGTTGAATGTGCCGACGCCTTCGCTGGCACGTCAGGCGGTATGGCCACCCAGGTTTTCGGCGACCCAGTCGGCGATGTACTGCCCGGCGTTGATGCTGTTATCGAAGCTGGAATGCTGCACGCCGCCTTCGCGCTCGGTGAAGATCTTCAGCTCGCGTTTCGGGCTGTTGACCAGTTGCTCGTAGGTGCGCTGCGCCCATTTCAGTGGGATCTGCGAATCCTTTTCACCGTGGGTCACCAGGAATGGCACCTTGATGCGATCGAGCACGCCGTCCAGATGAACGTTTTCGGCGATGGTCATGAATTCCTCGACATCCTTCGCCCCCCATACCCAGCACACGTGAGACCAGTAGTGCGGCACAGGGAAGCTGCCTTCCTTTTCCAGCCGACGCTTTTGCACATCGCGCCAGTCGTGGTTGGCACCCCATACCACGCCGCAAGCGAAACGCGGCTCAAAGGCCACTGCGCGCGGGCAGTAGTAACCGCCCAGTGAAACCCCTTCCAGGCCAATACGTTTGTGGTCCACATCGCAGCGGGTTTCCAGCCAGTCGACCACACGGCTGGCCCAGTGCTCACTGTCGTAACGGGCAATCAGGTTGTGCAGGCGCAGCGCTTCGCCCGTGCCGGGCTGGTCGATGATCAGCGATGACACGCCACGCCTGGCCAGCCAGGCGGGCAGGCCGACGCGGTATTTCATCTCTTTGGTGGAGTCCAGGCCATTGACCTGCACCAGCAGCGGTGCCGGGCCGTTCACCCCTTCGGCACGTACCAGCAGGCCGGAAATGTGTTTGCCTTCATAGGGGATTTCAACCCGTTCGCAATTTTCCCGGGACAGTTCGATGCCGCGTTTGAAGGTCTGCAAAAAGCGCTGGTACAGCTCGGCACGGCCTGCCGCGCCATGGGCTTGCAGGCGTTCACACGTGAGGTAATAGGTCGCGGCACGGTTGTACTTTTCACCGGCGGACAACAGCCGGCCTTTATTTTCGTCTTCCTCGGCCAGGCCGCAGAGTTTGTCGGCCATCTTCGACCAGGTTTCGCGGAACGCCTGGGTCCCGGCGGCATCCGGTTGTTTGGCGGCTTCTTGCAGAGGCGCGCACATCTCTTCGATTTCGCCCATGCGAGCACCCATCTCGATGGCCAGGTCGACAGAGAGATTCCACACATAGTTGGTTGGGAAATAGCGGAACATGATTATTGTTGTCCTTGTGTTTGCCATGAAGTGTGCAAGGCACGTTAAGGACGACCCGGCTATTTGGCCAATCGTGACTCGGGATGGGAGGTATCGCGAGCGGCGATAGGATCCTGCTCCAGATGCTGGATGAACTCACTGATTCGCTCGCGCAGCCAGCGGTGCATCGGGTCGCCGTCCACGCTGCGGTGCCAGAGCATGAACTCGCGCATCACCGGAATCCTGACCGGCGGCGGCAGGATGCGCAGTGGCAGGTACTCCGCGTAAAGGCGCGCCAGACGCTGGTGCATGGTGGCGATGCGCTGGGTGCCGACCACCAGTTGTGGCAGGGTGTTGAAGTCGTTGGTGATGACTTCCAGTCGACGGTTGAAGCCGTACTGGTTCATGAACCACTCTTCGATGCTCATGTGCCGTGTGCGACCGAAGCCGACCGAGACATGGCCCATGTCCATGTATTGCTCGAGGGTCAGGCTGTCGCCGACCTGGGTATTGCCTTGCCACACCACGCAGACGTGTTCTTCCTCGAAGAGTAACTGGGAGGGATGACCTTCGATGATGTAGCGCTCAGGCACGATCATCAGATCGACCTCGCCGCGAATCAGCAGCTCACCGGAATTGTCGCCAGGGCCGAGCATCTCGAAGGTGATGTTCGGTGCTTCCTGGTGAATCTTCTGAATCACCTGGGCAAACAGCACGCTGATCAGGTAATCCGAGGTCACCAGGCGGAAATGCCGCTTGCTGGTCGTGGGGGCGAACACCGGTTTGGCGGTAATCGAAGACTTGATCGTCAGCAGCACTTCGCGCACCGGGTGGACCAGTTCCAGGGCAAAGGGAGTCGGCTGCATTTTACGCCCGACCTGTACCAGCAATTCGTCTTCGAAATAGGTTCGCAGGCGTCCCAAAACTCCGCTGGTGGCGGACTGCGTCATGTGCAGGCGTTCGGCGGCGCGGGTGATGTTCTGCTCCTCGAGCAACACATCGAGGGCGACCAGCAGGTTCAAATCCAGGTGGTTGAAACGCATCAGGCAGGTCCGTTTTTGTATTTATTTTCGCGATACATTCGGATGAATACATCGCCGCGTCAACCCCGCTCATGCACCGTCACCCCTGGCAATCAGGTATCGCGTTTGCCGATAGGTCGCATCCCGACACGCGATTAGTCAGCTGCCAAAGCGCACGTCAATCTTCGCCGCAGTCGGGCTTCTTGCCGACACCACCACCGGGTTCCCTGCGTCGCCGACGGGCTTGTCGAGTCGGCCGCCGTGGTCTCCGGATTCTAATTTCAATGGAGTGGTAGCCATGAACATCATTGGCCTTGATGCCCTGATCTTTGGCGTCGATGACATCCAAGCCTGTACGGACTGTCTGCGTGACTACGGCCTTGCGCCCGTTGCCGTCGACGACAATGGCGGGCGTTTTGAAGCGTTGGACGGCACTGCCGTGATCATTCGCCGGGCGGACGATCCGACCCTGCCCGTCGCTATCGGCCCGGCCCCGTCGATTCGTGAAACCGTCTACGGCGTCGCCGGCCCGGCGGATCTGGATGCCATCGAAGACGAACTGGCCCGAGACCGCCAGGTCATCCGTGACGCCAATGGCGTGCTGCACAGTGTCGACGACATGGGCTTTGCAATCGCCTTTCAGGTCACCGTGCGCAAGGCGTACAGCGCCCCGGACGATTTGACCAATGCCGCTGGCAATGCACCGCAGCGCCCGCTGAACCAGCCGGGCATTACCCTCGACATGAGTGCGGTGCCGCGCACCTTGTCCCACGTGGTGTATTTCGTGCCGGATGCCGCCAGGGCCGAAGCGTTCTATGCCGAGCGCCTGGGCTTTCGGACCACGGACACGTTCATCGGTGCCGGGCCGTTCATGCGCCCCGCGGGCTCCGATGATCACCATTGCCTGTTCATGATCCAGACCCCGCCGCACATGAAAGGCTGCGAGCACTTCACCTTCCACATGGGCAGCGGCACCGAGGTGCTGTTGGCCGGTACGCGATTCGAGCAAAAAGGCTGGACCAGTTTTTGGGGCCCGGGGCGCCATCTCTTTGGTTCCAACTGGTTCTGGTACTTCAACAGTCCACTGGGTTGCCACATCGAATACGACGCCGACATGGACAAGCACGATGACGCCTGGGAAGCGCGCCGCGCGCCGCTGTCGGCGGATAACTCGCAACTGTTCCTGTTCAGTTCGAAAGAAAAATGGGCACCCGGCGGCCCACCTCCGAAACGGGGTTGAGTGCGGGTGTCAGCCATGACTCTCCGCGATTTCCCGCTGTGCCGGGTGGACGAACTGGTGGAAGGGCAGGCGCGCGGATTCGATCCGTTGCAACGCGGCAAGGACAGTGTCTTTGCCCTGGTGCATGAAGGACAGCTGCGGCTTTATCGCAACAGTTGCCCGCATCTGGACGTGCGCCTGGAGTACCGCAAAGACCGTTTTCTGTCCGCCGATGGCCAGTTGATTGTCTGTTACGCGCACGGTGCTCAGTTTCTGCCGGGCACCGGCGAATGTGTCTACGGCCCTTGTCTGGGCCAGAAGCTGGAGGCGTTGCCATGGCGTGTGGAGGAGGGCTGGCTGGTGCTGCAAATGCCCGGCATGAAGGTCGCGCCGCGCCGCGTCGAGGTATCGCGTTTGACGATACATCGCATCCCTGATCGCGATTAGTCAAATCCCTGCTTTGACCGGAAGCTGACCCCAACGACGCAGTGCCTGGCGCTGCATCGAATCACAAGAATAAGAGTGAGAAAACCATGAGTACAGTGAACAAAGTTCTGATCGTGGGCGGTGGTATTGGTGGCTTGTGTGCGGCCATCGCACTGCGGCGCAAGGGCATTGAGGTCGACCTGATCGAACTCAAGTCAGAGTGGACCGTTTACGGCGTCGGCATCATCCAGCAGAGCAACGTGGTTCGTGAAATGGCCAGGCTGGGCGTGCTTGACGGTTATCTGGATGCGGCGTACGCCTTTGAAGACGTCGCCATTTATGGGCCGGCCGGCCAGCAACTGGCGCGCATCCCCGGGCAACGGCTGGCCGGGCCCGAGTATCCGGCGAACGTGGGTATTTCGCGCCTGGCCTTGCACAAGGTCCTCAGTGAAACCGCCCTTGAACTGGGGGGCAGGGTACGCCTGGGGCTCAGTGTGGAATCCCTCACGGACCAGGGCGACAGCGTGGATGTGCTGTTTACCGATGGCACGGGCGCAGGCTACGACCTGGTGGTCGGCGCTGACGGTCTGTTCTCCAGGGTTCGCGATTTGCTGTTCGGCGACACCTACACACCACGCTTCACCGGCCAATCGGTTTGGCGCTACAACTTCCCCCGAGCGCCGCAAATCGATCATCTGGCCAACTACCAGAGCGCCGAGGGCAATGCCGGTCTCGTTCCGTTGGCCGGTGACCTGATGTACCTGTTCCTGACCTCCCACGAACCGTCCAACCCCTGGATGGACCCCGCGACACTGGCCGAACAAATGCGTCAGCGCCTGCAAGGTTTTACCGGCCTGATCGGGGAATTGCGCGAGCAAATCAGCGACAGCAGTCAGGTGGTCTACAAGCCGATGGAAGTGGTGTTCGTCGACGAGCCCTGGTATCGCGGTCGCGTGCTGTTGATCGGTGACGCCGCCCACGCCACCACGCCGCACCTGGGCCAGGGCGCCGGCATGGCGATCGAAGACGCCATCGTGCTCAGTGAAGAACTGACCGGCGACGGCAGTATTGAGCAACAGCTCCAGCGCTTCATGGCGCGCCGTTTCGAGCGCTGCAAGTACATCAGCGAAAGCTCGATCCTCGCAGGCGACAAGGAGATGCAGCACGACCGCGAGTTCGACCGCATTGGCCTGGTCAAGCAGATGCTCGCCCGCACGGCTGAGCCCATCTGATTCTCAATCTGTAGCTCATCCACAGCAGTTACCACTATAAAAACAAGAGGTTAACGCGATGGTTAGTTCCACGACTGCGACGCTTGCGCGCCGCCCGGTCAGCACGTCTGCACCCTTTGGTTTCAGTTTGGCCGCGGCGTTGGTGCTGTGCAGCCAGGCGGCCCACGCCTTTCAGGTGGATACCGGCAATCCGGATTTCAGCCTGCGTTGGGATAACACAGTGAAGTACAGCGCCGCATGGCGCACCGAGAATCCCAGCAGCAAACTGACCCAGGGGCAGGTGGCACTCAATCAGGACGACGGTGATCGCGCCTTCAAAAAAGGCCTGATCTCCAACCGCATGGACATCCTGTCCGAGCTGGACATGTCGTTCAAAAACGTCGGCGCGCGCCTCAGTGGTGCCGCGTGGTACGACACCGAATACCAGCAAGACAACGATAACACTGACCCAACACGCGCCAACGCACGTTCCGTGGCCTACGACGAATTCACCGATGACACCCGCCAACTGCATGGCGGTAACGGTGAGTTGCTCGATGCCTTTGTGTACTGGAATGGCGAAGTGGCCGACCGCGCGACATCCGTGCGTGCCGGGCGCCACGGCTTGATCTGGGGAGAGAGCCTGTTCTTCGGCGCCAACGGCATTGCCGGTGGCATGGCGCCGGTCGACGTGGTCAAGGCGCAGTCGGTGCCTAACACCCAGTTCAAAGAGATCACCCGGCCGGTCAATCAACTCTCCGGCACCTTCCAACTGACCGATGACGTGTCACTCGGGGCGTTCTACCAGTTCGAATGGGAAGAGACACGCCTGCCGGGTGCCGGCAGTTACTTCTCCAACAGTGACACCATTGGTGAAGGCAACGAACGCCTGATCGTGGGCGCACCCTTTCCCACCTTCCTGGGGGGTAATCCCGGCAGCCCGGCCGCGTTCTTCCACGGCAAGGATGAAGACGCGCGCAACACCGGGCAGGGCGGCTTGCAGTTGAAGTACAACGCAGAGACCGTTGAATACGGCCTGTATGCGATCCAGTACCACGACAAAACCCCCAAGCTGTACCTGAAGCCGTCCACCGGTACGCCGAACTTCAGCACCGGACAAATAGGCGATTACTACTGGGTCTACCCGGAAGACATCCGCGCCTTCGGTACCAGTTTTTCGACGACTGTCGATGAATACAGCTTTGCCGGTGAAGCGTCGATGCGCTGGAACATGCCGCTGGTGTCCAACGGCGTCACCGTTCTGCCAGGTGTAGATGCCGACAACGACAGCCATCCGTTGTACGCCATCGGCCGTACGGCCCACGTCAACCTCAACGTGCTGGCTTCGTTCGGGCCGAACTTCCTGGCCCAGGAGTCCGCCTTTGTCGGCGAAGTCGCCTGGAATCGCCTGCTCAGCGTGACCAAAAACAACAACGCCCTCGACCCCAATGCCACCCGCGACGGTCTTGGCATGAAGATGGTTTACACACCGACCTATCGCCAGTTTTTCCCCGGCATCGATATCAGCATCCCGGTCGGCCTGAGCTATTTCCCGATGGGTAAATCGGCGGTTGTCAGCTCTTTCGGGCCGGACAACGGCGGCGACATGAACATCGGCATTACCGCCACCTACCTGGACCGCATTACCGCGGGCCTGACTTACACGCACTACTACGGCCCTGAGAACACCAACCTCGACGCGGCCAGCCAGTTCAATTACGAGCAATCGCTGAAAGACCGGGACTACCTGGCTTTCTCCGTCAAGACCACGTTTTAAGAGGACTTGCGCATGACCCATAACAAGAAAACCGGAGCCTTCAAGCTCAAAGCCCTTTGCCTTGCACTGCTCGGTGGCCTGGCCATTTGCAGCCAACTGACGATGGCTGCCACGGCTGACGAAGCGAGCAAACTGTCCAAATCCCTCACGCCTCTAGGGGCCGAACGCGCCGGCAATGCCGACGGCACCATTCCCGCCTGGGACGGTGGTTACACCAAGGTCGACCCTTCGTACAAGGAAGGCGGAAAACGTTCCGATCCATTCGCCGCGGACAAACCGCTGTTCAGCATTACCTCGAAAAATCTGGCGCAATACGCCGGCAAGCTCAGCGCCGGCACCCTGGAGATGTTCAAGCGTTTCCCGGAAACCTATCGCATCGATGTCTACCCGACCCGTCGTACCGCCGCAGCGCCGCAGTGGGTGTATGACAACACGCTGAAAAACGCCACCCGCGCCAAGCTGGTCGACAGCAGCGCCGGTCCGGTGCCCCAGGGCGCGTATGGCGGTATCCCGTTTCCGGTCCCGCACAACGGCGCCGAAGCCATGTGGAATCACCTGCTCAACTGGCGCGGCACCTCGGTGTCGATGCACTTTCGGCACTACCTGATGACCGCCGATGGCAAGCAGGTGTTGACCACTGACGGCCAGGCCATCCAGGAGATGCCGTATTACTACCAGGACGGTTCGCCGGAGTCGTTTGCCGGTGACTACTGGCTGTTCCGCCTGCTCAATGTCGGGCCACCGCTGCGTGCCGGCGAGCAGATCATGGGGCGCACCAACATCAATGGCGACCTGTCCCAGGCGCACGTTTACCTGACCGGCCAACGCCGGGTGCGCAAGTTGCCCAACGCCTGCTGCGATACACCGACACCGGCGACTGCCGGGGTCATGTCGTTCGACGAGTTGAGCGTGTTCCAGGGGCGCATGGACCGCTTCAACTGGAAACTGGTGGGCAAGCAGGAGATGTACATCCCCTACAACACCAACAAGGTGCAAACCGCCGCCAAGCCTGAAGACCTGTTTCTCGCGCACCACATGAATCCGGACTACGTACGTTGGGAATTGCATCGGGTGTGGGTGGTCGAGGCCGACCTGGCCCCGGGCAAGCGTCACCAGTTGCCGAAGGGTCGTTACTACCTGGACGAAGACACCTGGCAGGCCATGCTGGGCGATCGCTGGGACGCCAACGGCCAGTTGGCCAAGACCCTGTGGTCGTTGCCGGCGGTCCTGCCGGACCTGCCCGCACAGGCGCAACTGTCTTCGGGTTTTTACGACCTGACCTCCGGCGCCTGGTTTATCCAGAACGTCTATACCGGCCTGCCTGAGCAGTACCGCATGGTCGATCGCTACAAGGCCTCCGAGTTTTCGCCGGCGGCGATGGCGGGTGCCGGGGTTCGTTGAGTCAGACCGGATCACGGTTCACGGATCGTGATCCGGCCCACAGGTTTCGAGGTCGGTAATGAACAGAATCTGTCAGGTAGTGGGTTGGCTGATGTGGCGTGTGGCCCTGCCGTTGGCGATGCCATTGAGCCTCGCCCATGGCGCGGTGGTGACGGACGCGCTGAACACCCCGGCGATGCGGGCACCGCAGGCACAGCACGCGGTGCTGCTGGACCTGGCCCGTGCAGGGACGCGATTGGTGGCGGTGGGGGAGCGGGGCATCGTGCTGCTTTCCGATGACAACGGCAAAAGCTGGCGTCAGGCCGAGGTGCCGGTGTCGTTGAGTCTGACGGCCGTGCAGTTTACCGATGCTAATACGGGCTGGGCGGTGGGTCATGCCGGTGTCGTGCTCGTCTCCCACGACGGGGGTGAACACTGGCGCGTGCAACTGGACGGTAACCGTGCGGCACAACTTGAGTTGCAAGCCGCCAGGCAGCAACTGTCCACCGCGAGCGATCCCGAGGCAGCCGCCGCACGGGTGCAGACGGCGGAGC
This sequence comes from Pseudomonas sp. MT92, assembly GCF_058792515.1. Classification (NCBI taxonomy): domain Bacteria; kingdom Pseudomonadati; phylum Pseudomonadota; class Gammaproteobacteria; order Pseudomonadales; family Pseudomonadaceae; genus Pseudomonas; species Pseudomonas sp. MT92. Next base: position 170,460 of record NZ_JBXAFA010000002.1, on the reverse strand, counting down.
GGTTTGTCAGTGAAGGCCCGGACAAACCCTTCCTCGCACTCAAGTTCGTCGATGAGCTGAACGGCCTGATTGTCGGTGCCTACGGCCTGGCATTGCGCACTGACGATGGTGGCCGTACCTGGCAGTCGTTGATGGGGCGCATCGACAATCCGATGGGGGCTCATCTGTATGCCATTGCACGGCAGGGTGAGCACTGGTTTGTCGCGGGCGAGCAGGGTTTTCTGGCCCGCTCCGACGATGCTGGCCAGTCATTCATGGCGCTCCAGAGCCCCTATGCCGGCAGCTTCTTTGCCCTGCAGATCCGCGACGACGGGACCTTGCTGGCGGCCGGCCTGAAGGGCAACGCGTTTGTCTCCAACGACTTGGGCGAAAGCTTCCAGCCCGCATCGGTTGCACTGCCCATTTCCTTCAGCGATGCCATTCGCACCGACGACGGCCAACTGCTTCTGGTCAATCTGAGTGGTGCGCTGTTTCGTTCTAGTGGCCAGTCGGGGGCGTTTCTGAAGCCTTACGGCCAACCGCTCGGCATACCGGTCGCCAGCGTAGTCGAGGCCGCGGATGGCAGTCTGGTGCTGGCGGGTTTCACCGGTTTGGCGCGGGTTTCGCCGCCCACCGCTACTGCTTCGGAGTGAGGTTATGAAGCCATTCGACAACGCCACGGCCAGCCTGGCGAATTTTGATCCACGTTCGGGCTCGGTGGTGGAGCGCACGCTGTTCAACCATCGCCTGTGGGTGCTGCTGGTCTGTGCTCTGACCACCCTGGTGTTGGGGTATCAAGCGACGCGTATCGAGCTGAACGCCAGCTTCGAGAAGATGATCCCGACCCAACAGCCTTACATCGCCAATTACCTTGAGCACCAGCAACAGCTGAGTGGCCTGGGCAATGCCTTGCGCATCGTGGTAGCCAACCGGCAGGGCGATATCTATGACGCCGAGTACCTGAAAACCCTGCAGGCCATGAGCGATAAGCTCTACCTGCTGCCGGGTGTCGACCGTGCGTACATGAAGTCGTTATGGACGCCGGCGACCCGCTGGGTGGCGGTGACCGAAGACGGCCTGGATGGCGGCCCGGTGATTCCCGATGACTACAGCGGCACCCCGGCCAACCTTGAAGCGTTGCGGCGCAATGTGCAGCGCTCCAACGAACTGGGGCAACTGGTGGCTTACGACCAGACGTCCAGCATCATTTACGTGCCGCTGCTGGCCAACACGGCCGATGGTCAACCGCTGAACTATTCGACCCTCTCGGATCAACTGGAGGCGCTGCGCGACACTTATCAAAACGACAGGATCGACATTCACATCACCGGGTTTGCGAAAAAGGTCGGTGACCTGATCGCCGGTTTGAAGCAGATTCTGTTGTTCTTTGCCGTCGCGATCGTGATCACCACGGCGGTGCTCTTTTGGTACACCCGCTGCCTGCGCAGCACCTTGCTGGTGGTGTTCTGCTCCCTGGTGGCGGTGGTCTGGCAACTCGGCTTGCTGCCATTGCTCAACTATCAACTGGACCCGTACTCGGTGCTGGTGCCGTTTTTGGTGTTCGCCATCGGCATGAGCCACGGCGCGCAAAAAATGAACGGCATCATGCAGGACATCGGCCGTGGCATGCATCGGGTGGTGGCGGCGCGCTTCACGTTCCGACGCTTGTTCCTGGCCGGGCTCACGGCGCTGCTGTGTGATGCCGTGGGGTTCGCGGTGCTGATGCTGATCAAGATCCAGGTCATTCAAGACCTCGCGGTGATCGCCAGCATTGGCGTGGCGGTGCTGATCTTCACCAACCTGATCCTGCTCCCCGTGCTGCTTTCCTACATCGGCGTAACGCCCCGTGCGGCGCAACTGAGCCTCAAAAGCGAACAAACCGAACAGGCCGGCCAGCGTCGTCATGCCTTCTGGCGTTTCCTCGATCTGTTTACCCAGCGCCGTTGGGCCAGCCTGTGTATCGCCATCAGCCTGGCCCTGGCGGCCGTCGGCTTTGTGGTCAGCCTGCAATTGAAAATCGGCGATCTCGACGCCGGTGCGCCGGAGTTGCGCGCGGACTCGCGCTACAACCTGGACGATGCGTTCCTCACCCGTCATTACGGAGCCAGCAGCGATCTGTTTGCGGTGATGGTGAAAACCCCGGCCAGCAGCTGTGCGCGATACGACATTCTGGCCAAGGTGGATGCCCTGGACTGGCAACTGCGCGCCTTGCCGGGCGTGGATTCGACCAACTCCCTGGCACTGCTCAACCGGCGCATGCTGGTCGGCCTCAGCGAAGGCAACGCGAAGTGGTACGAGCTGCAGAACAACCAGGCGATGCTCAACATGATCACCGCCAGCGCGCCCCGTGGCCTGTACAACGAAGATTGCAGCCTGCTGACGCTGTACGCCTATCTCACCGACCACAAGGCCGAAACGCTGACACGCCTGGTCGAGCACGTTGAGCAGTTTGCCGCGGCCAACAACACCGACGAGGTTCAGTTCCTGCTGGCGGCGGGCAATGCCGGTATCGAGGCCGCCACCAATATCGTGGTCAAGCAAGCCAACCACGAGATGCTTTTCTGGGTGTATGGCGCGGTGATCCTGCTGTGCCTGATCACCTTTCGCTCCTGGCGCGCCACGCTGTGCGCGGTGATCCCGCTGATGGTCACGTCGATTCTCTGCGAAGCGCTGATGGTCTGGCTGAACATTGGCGTGAAGGTCGCCACGCTGCCGGTCATCGCCCTGGGCGTGGGCATCGGTGTCGACTACGCGCTTTACGTGATGAGCATTCTGCTCGGTCATCTGCGCCAGGGCGCGAGCCTGTCCGAAGCCTATTACCGGGCGCTGGTGTCGACCGGCAAGGTGGTGATGCTGACGGGCATTACCCTGGCCATTGGCGTGGCCACCTGGATCTTTTCACCGATCAAATTTCAGGCTGACATGGGCGTGCTGCTGGCCTTCATGTTTGTCTGGAACATGGTCGGTGCCCTGGTGTTGCTGCCGGCACTGGCGTACTTCCTGCTGCCGGCACGCCGCTCGGCGGCCGGCACCGTGGCCCCCGTGAATGTGATCAATGTGTCAGCACCTGCCGGTCCGGTGGTGGCTGACGTCCCGCACCTGTGCATCAAGGAGAGTTGCCATGGCCGTTGAGCCCTTGGTTGAAGGCACTGCCCAATTGACTGATCGGCAAGCGGGGATGGCGCAATCGCTGTTGCTGCTGCTGGGAAGTTGCCTGCCGGTATTGGGCGCGGTGTTGCTGGCCCCGGTGTTGCCGCGCATGCAGGCGCATTTCAGTGATGTCGCCGGCAGCGCCGTGCTGGTTCCGATTGTGCTGACCTTGCCGGCGTTGGTGATCGCGCTGCTGGCGCCTTTCGCCGGGATGATCGCTGATCGCCTCGGTCGCAAGTCGCTGTTGCTGGCGAGCATGTGTCTGTACGTCCTCTGCGGAGTGCTGCCGCTATGGCTTGAGTCACTGCAGGCCATCGTCCTCAGCCGTGCCGGGATCGGCCTGGCCGAGGCGGGCATCATGACGTGCTGCACCACGCTGATGGGCGACTACTACAGCGGTCGCAGACGTGAACGGTTGTTTGCCTTGCAGATGGTCGCCACGTCGCTGTCCGCTGCGGTGTTTATCGCGGCAGGTGGCTTTCTCGGCCAGAACGACTGGCGCACGCCTTTTGCGTTGTATGCAGTGGGTTTGATCTTCCTGCCACTGATGGCCTGGAAGCTTTGGGAACCCCAGGCCCGCACGGTGGCTGCGCAACCTGCGCAACCTGCGCAACCTGCGCCGCCTGGAGCGCCCGGAGCATTTCCGTGGCGCGCGCTCACCCCGATGTATGCATTGGCGCTGCTGGCGGGTTTGAGTCTGTTCATCGTGCCGGTGCAGGCAGGTTATCTGCTCAACCTGTTGCGCGTGGATGCGCCGCAGCAAATCGGCATGACCATGGGCGCCAATCAGTTGGGTGTGCTCGTCGGTGCGCTGGGCTTTCGTTTGTTCAGCGGCCTGCGCAGGCCGCACGTGCTGTTGATTGCCTATGCGCTGGCGGGTGTCGGCGGCTTGTTGATGTCCGACGCCCAGAGCCATGTGCAAGTGGTGGTTGCCGTGCTGATCAATGGTCTGGGCATCGGTTTGATGCTGCCCACGTTGATCACCTGGATCATGGCGCAAGTCAATTTCCATCAGCGTGGACGGGCCTCGGGCTGTTTCACCGCCGCCATCTTCGCCGGTGAATTCATCAGCCCGCTGGTCGTGCTGGGCATCACCCAGGGCGTTGCCATGGCGCTCCCGCATGCGTTGGCCATCGTCGGCTGGCTGCAATTGCTGGTGGCGGTGTTTTGTCTGGCAGTGCCCAGGCTTGGCGGACGGCTGGTCGATGCCAATGTTGTGGTCGGTGGCACCCCCACCGGCAATGGAAACTGAACGAGGATTTTTCATGCAAGCGCTACCTGAGTTCAAACGAGTGGTCACCGGCCACAATGCCCAAGGCCAGGCGATCATCGCCAGTAACGGGCCGACGCCGAATGTGTTTCCTCTGCTGGCCGTGCCCGGCACGGTCTTTCATGAGCTGTGGAACAGCAGCACCAGCCCGGCATTGCTGGATAACGCCAGTGATCCCAGCAGCAAACCCTTGCAACTCAGCCCCGGACCGCTGGGCAGTGTGATTCGTGTGGTGGACATCCCACCGGACAGCGTGCAGAACCAGGTCAGCGATGAAAATGCCGCGGCAGTATTTGCTGAAATTGGCGAGTCCCACGCCGGTACGGGCCAGGCCAACGCCCGGCACAAGCTGATGCACCGCACCGAAACCCTCGACTACGGGATCGTGACCGAGGGTGAAGTGTGGCTGGTGCTGGATGAGGAGGAAGTGCAACTCAAGCGCGGTGACGTGGTGGTGCAGCGCGGCACCAACCATGCCTGGAGCAATCGCACCGAGGCCATGGCGCGCATGGTCTTCATTCTGCTTGACGGGCGCTTCGCCCCTGAACTGGGCAATGACCGGGGAGCCAAGGAATGAAACTCGCCACCCTGAAAAACGGCAGTCGTGATGGCCGGCTGGTGATCGTCTCGCGTGACTTGAAGTGGGCGCTGGACGCCAGCCCGGTTGCGCTGACCTTGCAACAGGCCATCGAAAACTGGGAGAGCGCCGAACCACGCTTGCAGGCACTGGCTGCCCGGCTGAATGCCCACGAGGCCAAAGAGGCGTTTGCCTTCGACCCGGCCCAGGCGATGGCGCCGTTGCCGCGTGCCTACCAGTGGTGCGATGGTTCGGCGTTCCTCAGCCACGGTGCGCTGATGCAAAAGGCTTTCAACCTTGCACCCATCGAAGGGGCCGAGCACACACCGCTGATGTACCAGGGCGCGGGTGACGATTTCATCGGGGCGCACGACGATATTCCGCTGCCCAGCGAAAGCCAGGGCATCGACTTCGAAGGCGAGTACGTGGTGCTGGTCGATGACGTGCCAATGGGCTGCCCGGCCGAACAGGCGCTTCAACACATCAAGCTGGTTCTGCAAATCAACGATGTCAGTCTGCGGGCCCTGGCACCCCGGGAAATGACCACCGGATTTGGTTTTCTGCAAGCCAAGCCCTCGTCCAGCTTCGCCCCGCTGGCCATTACACCGGATGAGCTGGGTGATGCCTGGCGCGACGGTCGCGTGCATTTGCCCCTGCAGGTGCAATGGAACGACCAATGGTTCGGTCATCCCCATGGCGGGCAGATGACCTTCGATTTTGGCCAGTTGATTGCCCATGCCGCGCTGACCCGCCGGTTGCGCGCCGGCACGCTGATTGGCTCGGGTACGGTCTCGAACGCCGAACGCGAGGCAGGATCGGCCTGCATCGCCGAGCGTCGCGCTATCGAGATGATCGAGCACGGCGTCGCCAAGACCGGCTACATGCGCTTTGGTGACCGTGTGCACATGGAGGTGCTGGGTAACGACGGGCAGTCGTTGTTCGGTGCGATCAATCAACGTGTCGTCAAGGCCGGGTGCTAAGGAGCGGCCTATGCGTGTGTTGATTACCGGTGCCAACGGTTTTGTCGGGCGCGAATTAGTGCGCTGCCTGCTGGCGCGGGGCAGCCTGCGTGGTCAGGTCATCGACTCGTTGTTATTGCTCGATACCGATCTGCAAGGCGTGCCCCAGGACCCGCGTTTGCGTCGCCATTGCGGCAGCATTACCGATGCGGCCCTGATCCGCCGCGTACTGGCCGATGGCATCGATGTTGTGTTCCATCTGGTGAGCATTGCCGGTGGCGCGGCGGAGGAGCACTACGAACTGGGTTACCAGGTCAATCTCTTGGCCAGCCTGGAACTGCTCAACCAGCTGCGCAATAAAACGCTGCCGCCAGTGCTGGTGTACGCCAGCAGTGTCGCGGTGTACGGCGGCAACTTGCCGACGAAAATGACCGAGCACGCCGAGCTGCGCCCGGAACTGTCCTATGGTACGCACAAAGCCATGGTCGAGCGTGTCGTGAGCGACCTCGGCCGGCGCGCGGAAGTGGATGGCCGCGTGCTGCGTCTGCCGGGCATCGTGGCACGCCCACGTGAACCCAATGGCTTGCGCTCGGCGTTCATGAGCGACTTGCTGCGCTCGTTCGCCGAGGGCGAGGCCTATCGTTGCCCGGTTTCGGAGCAGGCAACGGCCTGGTGGATGTCGGCGCGCTGCTGTGTGAACAACCTGATTCATGCGGCCGAACTGGATTGCGCCGAGTCAGGATCGCAACGCATCTGGCAGCTGCCGGTGCTGCATCTGTCCATTGCCCAGGTGGTCGATGCATTGGCGGCCAGTTATGGGCAGGAACGTCGCAGCCTCGTCACCTATGTCCCTGACGCGCGACTGGAGGCGTTGTTCGGGCGTCTGCCACCCCTGAAAACCCCCCTGGCGCGCGCAGCCGGTTTCAGCCATGACGGCAATGCCGCAGCGCTGATCCGCAACGCCTTGAACCCCGCCACCCCGCGCCACTTGGCGCTCACTGGAGACAACCTGTATGTCGCAATCAACCCAGCCTAAACGTCGCCTGGTGGACCTGTCGGTCACCCTCGACAACAACCCCTACACGGACCCGCCACCGCTGTTGCCGAAGATCGATTACATGGACCACCAGCAAGGGTGGCCGGAAATGGCGGCCATGTTCCCTGGCTTGCAACTGGAACAGATGCCGGGCAAGGAGTCGTGGGCGGCCGAGCGTTTGCAGATCACCACCCACAGCGGGACGCACATGGACGCGCCCTGGCATTACGCCTCGACCACCGATGGCGGCCAGCCGGCGTTTGGCATTGACGAGTTGCCGCTGGATTGGTGCCTGCAGCCGGGGGTGAAGCTGGACTTTCGGCATCTGCCGGACGGGCACGTGGTGACGGCCGATGAGATCGAAGCCGAACTGGCGCGTATCGACCATGTCTTGCAGCCGTTGGATATTGTGCTGATCAACACCCGTGCCGGCGCCCTGTTTGGTCAGCCGGGCTATCTGGATGCCGGCGTCGGCATTGGCCGGCAAGCCACCCTGTATCTGTTGGAACGCGGTGTGCGGGTGGTGGGCACCGATGCCTGGAGCTGGGATGCGCCGTTCAAATACACTCGCGAACGGTTTGCCGCTGACGGTGATGCCTCGATCATTTGGGAAGGGCACAAGGCCGGGCGCGATATCGGTTATGGGCAAATGGAAAAACTCGCGAACCTCGATGCGTTGCCGGCGAGCGGGTTCCTGGTGTCCTGTTTCCCTTACAAAATCAAGCATGCATCGGCAGGTTTTGTTCGCGCGGTGGCGATATTCGAAGAGTAAGCACTGCGCTGGACGAGTAACGAAATCAACGGTCCTCGATGAACACAACAAGAGAGAAAACATGCCTCGTTTGCGTATGCCTATAACTTTGCTGATGGGCGCGCTGGCATTGGCCAGCAGCCTGGTCATGGCAGCCAGTGCCGACCCCGGGCAGCCCAATATCCTGCTGATTGTCGCCGACGATCTTGGCTATTCCGACCTGGGTAGCTATGGCGGTGAAATCAGCACGCCAACCCTGGATACACTGGCCCGTGAAGGCATTCAGTTCACCGGCATGTACGCCGCACCCACCTGTTCGATCACACGCTCCATGCTGATGTCCGGGACCGACAACCACCTCGCCGGGCTGGGCACCATGGCCGAAGCCTTGCAGCCCTTTCAGCGGGGCAAGCCTGGGTATGAGGGCTACCTGAATCGACGTTCCTACTCGATTGCCGAGTTGTTGAAAGCGGGCGGTTACAACACGCTCATGGTCGGGAAATGGCACTTGGGCCTGGAAGCTGATCAAGGACCGGATCAGCGTGGATTCGAGCAGTCCTTCACGCTGCTCGAAGGCGGTGCCCCACATTTCAAACCCTCGAGTGTCGAGCCGACCAAAATCGAGCAAGTGCATTACCGTGAGAACGGCCAGGCCGTGGAGTTACCGGACGATTTCTACTCCACGGATTTCTACACTGACAAGTTGATCAGCTATTTGCAAAACAACAAGAAGGACGGCAAGCCGTTTTTTGCCTACGCCGCCTACACCGCTCCGCATTGGCCCCTGCAAGCCCCCGGGGATTATCTGGATAAATACAAAGGGCGATTCGATCAGGGCTATGACAGCGTGCGCCTGGCGCGCATCGAGCGGATGAAAAGCCTTGGCCTGATGGCCAGCGACGCGCGACCGGCCAACCCGCTCCCGGTCAATCCAAGACTGCCGGGCTGGCAGCAGCTGAGCCCGGAACAACAACGGGTCGAGGCGCGCAAGATGGAAATCTACGCCGCCATGGTTGATAACCTCGACCACAACATCGGCCGGTTGCTGGATTACCTGCGCAAGAGCGGCCAGTACGACAACACCCTGATCGTGTTCATGTCGGACAACGGTGCGGCAGGGGAGAACCACGCCCAGTTCTATCCCCCTGGCGCGAGCACCGACAATAGCTATGCCAACCTCGGCCGCAAGGGATCACAGATCGACTACGGCCTGCGTTGGGCCGAGGTCAGCGCGGCACCGTTCCACCTGTTCAAAGGCACCACCGCAGAAGGCGGCATCAGTGTGCCGGCGATCATCCAGATGCCCAAGGCACTGCGTCGCCAGGGGCTGGAGCGCGGTATTGCACGGGTGGATGACCTGGCGCCGACCTTCTTGGACCTGGCGGGTATACCCGTGCCAAGCGAGGCGCCAACGGACACGAGCAAACACCCGATCACCGGTCGATCCATGCTGCCTATGCTCGCTGGCAAAGGAAGCCCGCACGGCAACGATAGCCTGGCCGGTGAGCTGTTCGGCAATGCCTATTATCGCGAGGGCAACCTCAAACTCCTGGGCATGCGCCCCCAGGCGGGCTTTGGTGACAATGCGCAGCCGCTGCAGTGGCAATTGTTCGATGTGGCCCAGGACCGGGGTGAAACCACTGACCTGGCCGCCAGCCAGCCGGAAACGGTGCAGCGGCTCAAGGACGCCTGGATGAAGTATGCCGCGCAGGTGGGTGTCGTGTTTGCGCCGCATTAGCACGTCGTCAGGGCGGGTAGCTGACAGTTGATCTGCCCGCCCGGGAACGATCAATGCAATCCGCATTGTTTTCGTGAAATTTATGGTGTATTTTTTCATGAAATTATAAGAAATTAATTTCATGAGGCCCGTATGTTTCAGCAGTCCACCCAGCATGTCGCGAGCTACTACGCCTACAGTTGCGCCAATCGCCTGACCACTCGACCTGCGCTGGTGGGAGACCATGACACTGAAATCGTGATCATCGGCGCTGGCTTCAGCGGGCTGCACACCGCGCTGCGTCTGGCGTTGGCCGGCAAACGGGTAACGCTGCTGGAAGCCAGCCGCGTGGCGTGGGCTGCATCGGGGCGCAATGGCGGGCAGGCCATTCTCGGTTGGTCGTGCGACATGCCGCCGCTGGAGGCAGCCCTGGGTTATGAACGTGCCCGGCGCCTGTGGGACGGCATGCGCTGGGCCGCCGGGGAGTTGCGTGAACTGCCCGGGCGTCATGGCTTCGACTGCGACTATCGGGCCGGACACCTGTGGACTTCGGTCATGCCGCGCCGGGTCAGCCTGTTGACCGAATGGCAACGCGAAGCCAGTCACAAGTGGGGTCACGACGGCTTGCAGTTCATTCCCCGCGAGCAGTTGCCCGATTGGGTGGCCAGCGAGCGCTATCAGGCCGGCCTTTATGATCCCGAAGGCGCGCACCTCAATCCGTTGAAGCTGGCACTGGGCCTGGCCGCCGCCATCGAGCGTGCCGGTGGCCGTATCCATGAACAAAGCAAGGCGTTGAGCTATCGGGAACAGGGCGGTCGGTTTCAGGTGAATACCGAACGTGGGTCGATCCGGGCCGATGTGCTGGTCCTGGCGTGCAACGCCTATCTGGATCGTCTCGACCCGAAGCTGGCCAGTTGTGTGTTGCCGGTCGGAACCTATCAGGTCGCCACCGCCCCCCTGACGCCCGAGAAAGCCACCTCGCTGCTGCCGACCAATGTGTGCGTCACCGATAACCAGTTTGTCCTCGATTACTTCCGCCGTACCCCGGACAACCGTTTGCTGTTCGGCGGTGGCTGCACCTATCTGGGTGGCATGCCCAAGGACATCGCCAGGGCGACGCGACCATTCCTGGAACGCGTGTTTCCACAGCTCAAGGGTGTCGATCTGGCGTTCGCCTGGGGCGGACACATCGACCTGACCCTGAACCGCACACCGGATGTTGGCCGCCAGGGGGATCGCTACTGGCTACAGGGGTATTCCGGCCACGGCGTGCTGCCGACCCTGGCAGCGGCGCGCGCGGTGTCGGATGCGATTCTCGGCCAGGCGGATGAGTTGGCGTTGTATCAAGGTTTGAGTAATGGCAGCTTTCCCGGCGGCAAGTACCTGGCGGCGCCGCTGGAGGCGATCGGCAAAGCCTGGTATCGACTGCGCGACAGCATTTGATGAGTCATTCAGCGGAATCCCGGTCATGAACAAGCAAGAAGAAATCGCCGCGCTGGCGATCCTGATTCACGATTTACGCAAGCACAAGAAGTTCACCTTGAAGGAGCTGGCAGACCGGATCGGTCGATCGGTGGGTTTTTTGTCTCAGGTCGAGCGCGGTTTGTCGCGGCCGACAGTGGCCGATCTGACGGCGATCAGTGAAACCCTCGGCGTGCCGACCACCTATTTCTATAGCTTGCCCAAACCCAAGGTCCTGCCGTGGGTGACCCGGCCGGACGAGCGTCGCACCGTGTATTACGCCAACGGGATTACCGACATCCTGGTATCGCCGAAGATGCGCGCTTCGTTCTCGATGCTCGAAAGCCATCTGGAAGCCGGCGCCAGCAGTGGTGACAGGCACCTGACCGACAGCTCGGAGCAGGGCGGCTACGTGCTCGAGGGCGAGTTGACGTTGTGGCTGGGCGACGACGAGCCGGTCACGTTGCGCGCCGGCGACAGTTTTCAATTCGACAGTCACACCCGTTGCCGCTACGGCAACCTGACCGAGCAGCTGACGCGCGTGCTCTGGGTCTACACATGATCGCCACCCCAAGAACTTCCCAAGGAACAACCATGATGGATGCTGCCTGCTCTGATCTGCTCGCCGAAGTGCGTGCCTTTCGCCAACGCTACCCCGAGGTGCGTTATGTCGACCTGATTTCCCTGGACATTCCCGGGCACTTCTACGGCAAGCGTTATCCCGTAGAGATGCTGGAAAAAGTCGCGGCCGGCAGCGCGCTCAAGCTGCCGCAGAACTGCGTGTTGCTGGGCGTGCAGGGCGGGTTGTTCAAGATCGGTGACTACTGCTTCAACGACGGTGACCCGGACGCGCTGCGGCGCCTGGTCCCTGGCACGCTTAAACCGGTAACCTGGGAAGCACAGCCCCTGGGGCAGATGCTGATTACTTCCGACGGCACCGAAAAGCCCATCGTTTTCGAACCGCGCGAAGTGCTGGCGCAGGTGCTGGATCGACTGGCGCGCAAAGGCATTCATCCGGTGGTGGCCTTCGAGCTGGAGTTTTACCTGTTCGATAAAAAGCTGCGTGACGGCTTGCCGCAATTCCCCCGCGATGACCTGACCGACGATGCCGATGATCAACCGAACATGCACATCGAGCGCCTGACGCGCTTTGCCCCGGTGCTCGATGAAATGGTCGAGGCGTCACGGGCCCAGGGCATCGATGCCACGGTGATTACGGCGGAACTGGGACCGGGGCAGTTCGAAATCAACTTCGGGCATCTCGACGACGGTCTGCGTGCTGCCGACTGGGCCGCGCTGTTCTGTCGCAGCACCCGTGGCGTTGCGCTCAAGCACGGCTTCCGCGCCAGCTTCATGGCCAAGCCTTACTTGCAGCACCCCGGCAGCGGCATGCACGTGCATGTCAGCCTGTACGATGCCGAGGGTAAAAACCTGCTGGCCGCCAACCAGCAGCAACCCCTGCGCCATGCCGTGGCCGGTTGCCTGGAATTGCTGCCCCACAGCATGCCGATCTTCGCGCCGAACCAGAATGCCTATCGCCGCCTGGGCGGCACGACCAACGTGGCCACCCATGCGAGCTGGGGCTTTGAAGACCGCGATGCATGCCTGCGCATTCCGGAGTCGGACGCGAAAAACCTGCGCATCGAATATCGCCTGGCCGGTGCCGATGCCAACCCTTATCTGGTGCTGGCGGCGATTCTGGTAGGGCTCGAGCATGGCCTGGAAGCAGGCAAGGAGCCGATCCCGCCGCTCAACGAAGACCGCAACAGTGGCATCGATTTCCCGGTGGAAATGCTCGAAGCCGTGCGCGCGATGCAGCATCAGCCGCAATTGCGCGAAGGCCTGGGGGCGGAGTTCGTCGATGTGTATTGCGAGAACAAACGTCAGGATCACCTGGCGTTCATGCAGGAAATCAGTGCCCGGGAATATCGCTGGTATCTGTGACGCCTGGGTGTTGAGGTGGCATCCCGCCTCAACACCCACCGCCATCGCGCCTTGAATGGCAGTGTCTACGCGTCCCGGTCATGGGCGGCGGCCGCCAGCTGCGCGGCGTCCACACGAACGAAAATCGAGTCTCCGATCGCCGTGAGTACGTCCCCGGCGTAGACCTCGCAGATCACGCGACTCTTGCGTCCGACTTCACCTTCCACTTTCGCCCGCAGGGTCAACGGAACGCCCATGGGGGTCGGTTTGATGAACTTGATGCCCAGGTTGCCCGTGACGCAATTGATGCGGGGCAGGCTGGCGACGTCGCGCTGTTCGGCGCGGTAGTGATAGGCCATTGCCGCCCAGTTTGAATGGCAATCCACCAGCATGGCGATCATTCCGCCATAAACCAGATCAGGCCAGCCACAAAATTGAGCGTCGGGCAGATGCTCGGCCACGACATGCACGCCGTCCTCATGCCAGTAGCTTTTGATGTGCAGCCCGTGGGGATTGCTGCCGCCGCAACCATAACAAACGCCCTCGGGCGCAGCGGTGTCTTGCAGGGAGAGGTCGAGCCTGGACATACCTTGAGGATCCTCGAAAAGTGTGGGGCAAGCCTAGCGGATTTCCAGGCCGGACCGAAAGTGATGCGTGCGTTGTAACCTCAGGTGAATGCGCTGAAGCTATCCACAAATTGCGTGGGTATACCTGTGGATAACGCGCCAGGCAGCAGGAAACGTGGGGCTTGTAATGTGTTGGTCATTTATTGATCTTTTATTGCGGAACGCGCTTCGTTGCCCATGACGGTCATCGGCTGACGAGGCTGGCGACGGGCTCGCCGGCGCGGGAGGGTCCTTCCATCAGCCCGTCACCTTCCCGTTCAAAGCACAAGACTTCCGGCCGAAAAGCCGGATAATGGCGGCCATTTCGTTTAGCTCGTCATTTTGGTAATCCCGCATGGAAATCAAGGTCAACTTTCTCGACAACCTTCGACTTGAAGCCAAGTTCGATGACTTCACTGTCGTGGCCGACCAGCCTATTCGCTATAAGGGCGATGGCTCGGCCCCTGGTCCGTTCGATTACTTCTTGGCTTCTTCGGCTTTGTGCGCGGCTTATTTTGTGAAGCTGTATTGCGACACTCGCGGCATTCCCACGGAAAATATCCGCCTGTCGCAGAACAACATTGTTGACCCGGAAAACCGCTACAACCAGATTTTCAAGATCCAGGTCGAGTTGCCAGCCGATATCTCCGCCAAAGACCGCCAGGGCATTTTGCGTTCCATCGACCGTTGCACCGTGAAAAAAGTGGTGCAGACCGGGCCTGAGTTCGTGATCGAAGAAGTGGAAAACCTCGATGCCGATGCCCAGGCGTTGTTGATGCCTCATTCGGGGTCGCAAGAGGGCACCTATATTGCGGGCAAGGATCTGCCGCTGGAGCAGACCATCGCCAACATGTCGGGGATCCTGGCTGACCTGGGCATGAAGATCGAAATCGCTTCGTGGCGCAATATCGTGCCCAATGTGTGGTCGCTGCACATTCGCGATGCGCACTCGCCAATGTGCTTTACCAATGGCAAGGGCGCGACCAAGGAAGGCGCGTTGGCGTCGGCGTTGGGCGAGTTTATCGAGCGACTCAATTGCAACTTCTTCTACAACGATCAGTTCTGGGGAGAAGACATCGCCAACGCGGCGTTCGTGCATTACCCGGATGAGCGCTGGTTCAAGCCTGGCCCCCAGGATGCGCTGCCGGCAGAAATACTCGACGAGTACTGCCTGGCGATTTACAACCCCGATGGCGAGTTGCGGGGCTCGCACCTGTACGACACCAACTCCGGCAATACACAGCGCGGTATCTGTTCGCTGCCGTTTGTGCGCCAGTCGGATGGCGAGGTGGTGTATTTCCCGTCCAACCTGATCGAGAACCTGTTCCTCAGCAATGGCATGAGTGCCGGTAACACCCTGGCCGAAGCCCAGGTGCAATGCCTGTCTGAAATCTTCGAGCGCGCGGTCAAGCGCGAGATTCTCGAAGGTGAAATGGCACTGCCGGATGTGCCGCAGCACGTGCTGGCAAAATACCCGAGCATTCTGGCCGGCATCCAAGGGCTGGAAGAGCAGGGCTTCCCGGTGCTGGTCAAGGATGCGTCGCTGGGAGGGGAGTTCCCGGTGATGTGTGTCACCTTGATGAACCCGCGTACCGGTGGCGTGTTTGCCTCGTTCGGCGCGCACCCAAGCTTTGAAGTGGCACTGGAACGCAGCCTCACCGAATTGCTGCAGGGGCGCAGCTTTGAAGGTCTGAACGATCTCCCTCAGCCGACCTTTGAGGGGCAGGCCGTGACGGAGCCGAATAACTTCGTCGAGCACTTCATCGACTCCAGCGGTGTGGTGTCGTGGCGCTTCTTCAGTGCCAAGGCCGATTTCGAATTCGTTGAGTGGGACTTCTCCGGGCAAGGGGAAAATTCCAATGCCGAAGAAGCCGCCACCTTGTTCGGTATCCTTCAGGACATGGGCAAGGAAGTGTACATGGCGGTCTATGAGCACATCGGCGCCAAGGCCTGCCGCATTCTGGTGCCGGATTATTCGGAAATCTATCCGGTCGACGATCTGGTCTGGGACAACACCAACAAAGCGCTGACATTCCGCGCCGACATTCTCAACCTGCACAGCCTGAGCAAAGTCGGGCTGAGAACCCTGGCCAAGCGCCTGGAAGACAGCGAGCTGGACGACTACACCGACATCACCACCTTGATCGGCATCGAATTCGACGACAACACGCCGTGGGGCAAGTTGACGATCCTGGAGTTGAGGCTGCTGATTTACCTGGCCTTGCAGAAATTTGAACAGGCGAAGAATCTGGTGGAAGCCTTCCTGCAGTACAACGACAACACTGTCGAGCGCGGCCTGTTCTATCAAGCCGTGAACGTGGTGCTGGAAATGCAGTTGGACGACGATCTGGAACTG
Organism: Pseudomonas sp. MT92; assembly: GCF_058792515.1. Taxonomy (NCBI): domain Bacteria; kingdom Pseudomonadati; phylum Pseudomonadota; class Gammaproteobacteria; order Pseudomonadales; family Pseudomonadaceae; genus Pseudomonas; species Pseudomonas sp. MT92. The sequence continues at coordinate 154,676 of NZ_JBXAFA010000002.1, read as the reverse complement.
GCCGACTACGAAGTCAATTTCCGCCGGATGTTCGGCAATGAGCGCATGGACGCTGCGATCGGCTCGGTCGACGGCAGTGTGCGTTTCTACGGCCTGACCCCGACGAGCACGAAGCTGGAAGGGCTCGATCGGCATTTGCGTCTGATCGAAAGCTATAAAAAACTGCACACGGCGCGGGCCAGTGTGACGATTGCCTGACGCCGCTCAGTCAAGGGATTGAACGAATGAAATCATTCAGCATTCGCGAGCTTGAAAGTACGGATACCGAAGCACTGCTGGCCTTTGAACGCCATAACCGCGCCTGGTTTGAATCTCATATTGATGCGCGCGATCCTGCGTTTTATTCATTGCCGGGTGTCGCCGAGCACATTGCGGGCTATTTGTCCGATTTTGCTGTCGGTGCCTGGCATCCGTTCGTTATCGAAGATTGCAGTGGGAACATAGTGGGGCGAGCCAATCTGAAAGACATTGGTTCGCCGCCAGGTTCTGCGCAAGTGGGCTACCGGATTGATCAAGGCGTGTGCGGGCAGGGACTGGCCACACTGGCGCTCAGGCACCTGATCCAGGTGGCACGGACCCGTTGGCGACTGACCCAATTGGTTGCCTGTGTATACGAGACAAATGTCGGCTCAAGAAAAGTGCTGGAACGGTGCGGATTCCTGCCCGAGCAACCCTCTTGCACCGACGAGACCGGGGGCGAACGCCGATTCGTCCTGTCGATCCAGTGAGCCGGCCCCGGCCCCGGCCAAAACAAAGCACAGGGATACAAGTACGGCGCCGTCGGGCACTCCATAGTTGAAGGGTAGTTTTTCATTCAACAATGGAGCGACTCCCATGCCTACCGCATCCGCCGTGCCCGGAAAGACCCTGCTGAACCCTGACGATCACACCCTCATCATGATCGATCATCAGTCGCAAATGTCCTTTGCGACCAAGTCCATCGACGCTGTGAATCTGCGCAACAACGCTGCCCTGGTGGCCAAGGCGGCGAAAGAGTTCGGGGTCGCGACCATCCTGACCACGGTCGCAGAGAAAAGCTTTTCCGGACCCATCTTCGATGAAATCAAATCGGTCTTCCCAGAGCAGCCCGTCATCGACCGCACCAGCATGAACACCTGGGAAGATCCGCGCATTGCGGTGGAGGTGAACCGTCACGACAAGGCCAAGATCGTGCTGGCGGGCCTCTGGACATCCGTGTGCATCGTGGGCCCGGCGCTCTCTGCCCTGGATCAGGGTTTCGAGGTGTATTTCATTGCGGACGCTTGCGGTGATGTGTCGGTCGAGGCCCATGAAATGGCCATTCAGCGCATGATCCAGCTTGGCGCGCGCCCGATGACTTCCTTGCAATACCTGCTCGAGTTGCAACGTGACTGGGCTCGTACCGACACCTACGATGCCACCGTGAAAACGTCCATCGCCAATGGTGGCGCCTATGGTTTGGGACTGATCTATGCCAAAACCATGTTCAATGCGTCCGAAGGCCACTGATCGCCTGGCGTTACCGAACAGGTGAAGGGCAGCGGTGCTCCCCGACACACCTGAACGCTGGTTAAGGCGCCCCTTGATTGGGGCGTTTCCATTTATATCGAACGCTTTATCCCCCCCCCCCGGGGGAGCGGGGCGCGCCCCCATTTCATGACGTTGATTTGATTCCACGCTCGAACCGGTTAATATACGGTTCATATGCATTTCATATAGTGGAAGTCATGGGAATCGTCAAAATTTCAGAAAACATGCATGAGAACCTGCGCGTCGCCAGCGACGCGCTGAGTCGCTCGATCAATGCGCAAGCCGAACACTGGATGCGCATCGGGATGCTCGCGGAATTACATCCAAACCTCGATCACAGCGATATTTGCCGCTTGCTGATTCGTGCCGAGTCGGCGGGCGGACTGGATCTGAAACAGCTCTGCGCTGTCGCGGATATCGCTCAAGGCTCCCAACCCCATGCAAGCTCAGGAGCCAGTCAATGAAGGCGAACGTCAGGATCAACAGCCTCGCGGAAATCGCCCAGTCACGCGCGGCAGGCACACTGGCCGCCGAAGTGCTGGCCATGATCACTCCCCATGTGAAAGCCGGGGTCACCACCAACGAACTCGATCGGCTCTGTCACGACCACATCGTCAACGTGCAGAAAGCCATCCCGGGCAACATTGGCTATCACGGCTTCCCGAAGACCGTGTGCGCATCCGTCAACGAAGTGGTCTGCCATGGCATCCCTTCGAACAGGACGTTGAAGGATGGCGACATCGTGAACATCGATATCGCTGTCATCAAGGATGGCTGGTATGGCGATACCAGCCGCATGTACTTCGTTGGCGAGCCCAGTGCGCAAGCTCGGCATTTGGTCAAGACAACCTATGAAGCCATGTGTGCCGGCATAAGACTCGTCCGCCCCGGTGCCACGTTGGGCGACATTGGTCATGCCATCCAGGCGGTCGCGGAAAGGGATGGGTTCAGCGTTGTGCGCGAATACTGCGGCCATGGTATCGGCAAGATCTACCACGACGAGCCGCAGGTACTGCATTACGGTTATCCGGGCCAGGGCCTGAAATTGAAAGCCGGGATGATTTTCACCATTGAGCCCATGCTCAACGCGGGCAAACGTCATGTGAAGACCCTCGCCGATGGCTGGACGGTGGTCACCAAGGATCAATCGCTATCGGCCCAGTGGGAGCACATGGTGGCCGTCACTGACGATGGCTTTCAGATTTTGACGCCCTGGCCCGATCGTAGCGACGAATATCCCGCCATCGGGCAATAGCCGTTCAGGTGCACGGAAGACGGGATCTGTCTTCCGTGCATGGCGCTAGTGACTGCAACGGTGACTGGTCGGGTGGCACAGACGCTGAGACCAAAGACAGCGAGTAAAGAGTTTCGGGTAATAATCGACAACTTTCGGCGAGCAATTTGTTGTCTGTCTCATTGTTGGCGCCAAAGCAAATAAAACCATTGAAAAAAATCGTCATAAGCTATAAACAAAAAGCTCACTGGCATATTGCTAGCAATCAGTAAGTGGGCATCGCCAGTTTTTGGCTCAGGGAGCGCTGATGAGTGTTCGTCAATTGACCGACTCCCCGCGGCAATCGAACGACTGCGACGTTGTCGCATCTCAACCAAAAGGGACGTCGGGTACTGTCGGCATGGCTTACGCTGGCAACGAGAACATGATCCAGCAAATGCTGGACTCAGCGCGCAACTGGGCCCATACCTGCGCGTGGGCGGTTTACCGCACCGGTGAACAATTGCATCGGGTCGGTCAGGGCGACGCCTGGATGCAGTGGCCGTCCAGCATCCCGAACGAAGAGTTCGACGCCTTCTGCCAGACCCGGCGATTGCACCGCTGGCCCACCGGCAAGGGCGAAAGTGAATTGGGTTGGCTACTCGCGCCGGTCAGCGAAGCCGCAGACCCGGCGCTCGCCGACTTTGCCCTGCGGCTGGGCATTCAGGTCCAGACCAATACCCTTGCCCGTGCGCAGATCACTCAGCGAGTGCTGTATGAGATCACCTACCTGGCCAGTTCGACCCGCGACCGCTCGGTGTTTCTGGTTGGGGTTCACCGGCTGCTGGCCAGCCTGATCGATGCCGAGAACTTCTATCTTGCGCTGTATGACCCCCATAGCGGCAAGATCGACTACCCGTACTACGTCGACATCATCGACGTCGATGCCCTGGAGTCTGAAAACTACGAATACCTTGACCCTTCGCACCTGTCGTTGACCGGGCAGGTATTGACCACTGCCCAGCCGTTGCTGATCGACGCCGCCGGTATCCTCGCGGCTGAAGCCGAAGGCCGTTTCTACTGTGTGGGTGACCGTCCCGAGTTCTGGATGGGCGCACCGTTGAAAAATGCCTCGGATGACGTGTTCGGCATGCTCGCGATGCAGGTCTACGACGTTTCTCGTATCTACAGTGCTGAAGATCGTGCGCTGTTCCTTGTGGTGGCCCGCCACGTCGCCATGGCCCTGGACCGGATTCTGCACCGTGAGGACCTGGAAGAAACCGTGATGCGTCGCACCCTGGAGCTTTCGGCACTCAACGAAGCCTTGAGGCAGGAAGTGGCGGATCGGGAGCGCGCCGAACACCTGCAGAGCGCGTTGTTCCAGATCGCGGAGCTATCGAGTCAACCGGGCGACATGGCTGAGTTGTTTCAAACCTTGCATGGCATCGTCGGTGACTTGCTGTTCGCGCAAAACTTCTACATCGCGCTGTTCGACGACGCGACCAGTGAAGTGACCTTTCCCTATTACGTCGATGAGCGGCAGACGACCAGCCCGGCAGCGCGGCGTGGGTGCCGGGGCTTGACTGAATACGTTATCCGTCAGCGCCGACCTTGCCTGATTGACTCTGACAAAGCCGAGCGACTGGCGGCCGAGGGTGAAATCGAACTGGCCGACGAGTCCGTCCGATCCCATTCCTGGCTGGGCATTCCCTTGTTCGATGGCGACGTGGTGCGTGGCGTGCTGGCGGTGCAAAGCTACACCTCGCAGGTGCGCTATACCCTGCGGGATCAGGATCTGCTGACGTTCGTGTCGCGGCACATTGATACGGCGTTGTCGCGGCGCACGGCTGCCGAAGCGATCCACGCCGCCAACCTCAAGCTGGAAGCGCGGGTGCAGAGCCGCACCCGCGAACTCGATCACGCCAATGCCAAGTTGCAACACGAAAACTCCCACGATGCGCTGACCGGGTTGCCGAATCGCACTTACCTGCAACAGCGCCTCAATTCGGCCTGGTCGCAGTTCGGCAGGGAAGGCGGGCACCTGGCGGTCATGTTCATCGACCTGGACCGTTTCAAGATGGTCAACGACAGCCTCGGCCACCATTTTGGCGACCTGCTGTTGATGCAGGCCGCCCATCGCCTGCGCGGATGCCTGCGCGACGCCGACATGCTGGCGCGCCTGGGGGGCGATGAGTTTTCGGTCCTCGCTCCCGAAGCGCCGCTGGACGTGGTGATCGAAATCGCCGAACGGATCCTGGTGGCGTTTGACCTGCCGTTTTTCATCAATGGCTACGAAGTGTTTTCATCCTGCAGCATCGGTATTGTCAGTGCCGACAGTCAGTTCCATCACGAACCGGCGGATTTGCTGCGTGATGCCGACGCGGCGATGTACCGGGTCAAGAGCGCCGGGCGCGACAGTTACGCTGTGTTCAACCAGGAAGTGCGCCGGGAAGTCTCGGACCAGGTGGAGCGCGAAGGGGCCTTGCGCAACGCGCTCAAGCGCACGGACGAACTGCTGCCGTATTTCCAGCCGATCGTCAGCGTCGAAAGCGGCGAATTACTCGCCCTTGAGGCGCTGGTCCGCTGGCATCAACCGGGCGGCCGGGTGATCGCGCCGGGCGAGTTCCTGCCGGATGTCGAGGGTTTGCGCCTGATCGGCCGGCTGGATCTTTACATGCTCACCAGCGTTGCAATGATCCTCGCACAACCCGAGCACGCCAATTGGCCTGCGGTGCACGTCAATTGCTCCAGCTACAGCATGACGCGCCCGGACTTCGCCAATGAAGTGCTGGCGCTGCTGGCGCGACACGGGGTCGAACCGTCACGCATTTGCCTGGAGTTGACCGAAGGTGCGCTGGTCGCCGAGCCGGCGATTGCCCGGCTGACCATGCAGCAATTGGCCGACAACGGTATGTCGGTGATGCTCGATGACTTCGGCGCCGGGTTCTCTTCCCTGAGCTATGTGCATCAATACCGTTTCAGCGGCTTGAAGATCGACAAGTCGTTCATCCTCGAACTGACCACCAGCGCCCGCAGTCGCGCGATCGTCCGGGCGATCGTGCGGATGGCCGAATCGCTCGACCTCAGCGTGGTGGCCGAAGGTGTCGAGGATCAAGCGACGCTGGACTTGCTGCGCGAAATGGGCGCAGGGCAGGCCCAGGGATATCATTTTGCCAAGCCAATGGGACTGGAGGCGTTGCTGGCCAGTTCGCTGATCGGTCACTAGGGCTTGTCGGCGTTTTGCATCTGGAGAAACCGCGATTCAGAGCGGTAGAAGCGTTTTTTAAGGGGCATTGCAACGTGGGCACCGTCCTCTGTAGGAGCGAGCCTGCTCGCGATGAGCTGGAGAACACCGCGGGGCGTCAGGTTCCCCGCGTTATCGTTCACGACCATCGCCAGCAAGCTGGCTCCTACAAGTATTGCATTAGCTTTGTATCCCGGGATTCTGTGAAGAACCTATTTTTTTGCTGCCGCGCCATTACTTTCTGCATTGCGCCAACACCACTTGGCAAGTGTCCGGCGTGCCACCGGACCGCCCGGCATAGCGTATGCAATTGTCCAGGGATTTTTTGCGAGCCATGTTCAAAGTGTCGCCCCATGCCAGACCGCCCTCACCGGAAGCGGGCAGCGCTTTTGCGTAACAGTTCGAGCCGGTGCTCGACGTCGAATAGCGAGCCTTGGCGGCTTTGCCTGAACATCCCGCTGTCAGCACCAGGTTGAGGGCGAGCAACGAGGGCAAGACCCATGACCAGCCTTGTCGTGTGGTGTTTGTGGTCATCCCGTTGCCCCCCGTATCAAACGGCTCAAAGCGTGATTGCGATCATACTGCACTCGGGCTGGACGGTGTTGCGCCTGACCGTGGTGACCTGGCGGGGGAGGATTTGGACGGGGCGAACCATGGCCCTGGTCGCCGGGATTTGAAATCCAGGGCGTTGCTCGACAGAATTGCGTCCCGATCCGGCCTGCGGTGCTGGACGTTCGTAGTGAAAAGGGGCTGCAGTTGAACCAACAGACATTGTCCATGCGCCTGGAGCGTGTGGCGGCGCATGTGCCAGCCGATGCACGCCTGGCCGATATCGGCTCGGATCACGCCTACTTGCCGGTGGCATTAATGCGTCGTGGCGCCATCGCGGCGGCGGTGGCCGGCGAGGTGGCATTGACGCCACTGCGCTCGGCCGAACGCACCGTGCGCGAGAACGGCCTGGAACAGTGGATCACCGTGCGCCTGGCCAATGGCCTGGCGGCGATCGAGCCGGGAGACGGCATCACGGCGATCAGCCTCTGTGGCATGGGTGGCGAGACGATCCGCGACATCCTCGACAGCGGCAAGGCGCGCCTGAGCGGCCGGGAACGCCTGATCCTGCAGCCCAACGGCGGCGAGCAGCCGCTGCGTCAATGGCTGATGGACAATGGCTACCGAATCCTCTGCGAGGAAGTGCTGCGGGAAAACCGCTTTGACTACGAAATCATCGTCGCCGAGCGCGACGGACCGGTGACCTATACCGCCGAGGAACTGTACTTCGGCCCGCTGCAGATGCAGGCACGCAGCCCGGCGTTCCTGACCAAGTGGCAGCGCCTGCTGCGCCATAAACAGCAGACCCTGACCCACTTCGCCCGGGCGCGACAGGCCGTGCCCGAAGAGAAGGCCGAGGAAATCGCCCGGCAGGCCCGGTGGATCACTGAACTGCTGAATTGAGCCCGGCCCATGGTTCCTGCGAAACGTCGCCGAGCGGACTTGGGCAACATGACGCGGCGCCGTGGTTTGTCTGCTGCCTTATTTGCGATTCACACGCTCCGTTCAGACGCATCCCACCGGGTTTGATCCCGTTCAATCCGGCGGTCATTCGGCCAGTAAATTCAAACTCGGACAGACCAGACGCACCATCTTGTCCGCCTTGCGTCGATAGTTCATGTTTTCGTCCGAGGTCCAGACGTAAGCCTTCAACCAGATCGTCATGTTCAGGTATTGAAACCGGATGCAGCTTTCACCATCGAGTTTTTTCAGCGTTCGCTTGACCTTCCGTTCACGCTCGAACACGGTGGCGACCAGGCCGACCCGATAGTCCAGTGCATCGTCCTGCAAGGCTTTGACGGACCGGAAATCCGCGTCGGAGAATCGGTAGTAGTGACCTCGTTCAAGTTCGAGTTCGGTTTTGATCTCGTCATTCTCGTGACTGTACGGATGACTGTGATAGTCCCCCAGATAGCAAACTTCCGGGAAAAACGTATCAATGAAGCCTTGTTTCAGGTCCTGAGCTTCATCGGTATAAATGACGGAGTTCTGATCTCTTTCAACGGCAGTGGAAGTGTCTGCCAGTACCACTCGATACATCGTCTGGGTGCCAATGGTTCGCTGACAGTACCCCCACAAATGCCCGAACGTTTCGACTTCCGCCGCCGAGTCGCCGTTGGTCAAGACATGTTCCAGTTTGTAGGCTTCCAGTGCTGACGTGACGATACTGAAAAACGCTTGTTCGGATATTGAAACAACGGAGTCAATCATGACGTTCCTTAGTCATTCAGAAGGTGCATTGCGACAGGAATCTATAGAAGAATGAAGAGGTTGTCAGTTGAATAGTGGCGAAATGATTCCTATGAGGTCAGGCCCCGGAGTAGCATGAGCTTCAACTGACAGGGCCGGCATGTCCTTTAGCCGACATCCGCTGGCTTGTTAGCGTTAGTCGGTAATCCGTCAGCGGGTTAGAGTCGCCGATACCTTCCTGGCAAAACCGGATGATCCCGATGACGCGCCCGCGCTTTTTACCCGACAACTTCACCCTGACCCTGGTCGGCGTGGTCCTGCTCGCCAGCTTGCTGCCTGCCAGTGGCCAGGTGGCGGTAGGCTTCGGCTGGCTGACCAACATCGCCATTGCCCTGCTGTTTTTTCTGCATGGCGCCAAATTGTCCCGCGAATCGATCATCGCCGGTGCCGGTCACTGGCGCTTGCATCTGCTGGTGTTCAGCCTGACCTTCGTGCTGTTTCCGCTGCTCGGCCTGGCGCTCAAGCCTGTGTTGTCGCCGTTGATCGGTGATGACCTGTACATGGGCATGCTCTACCTCTGCGCGCTGCCGGCCACGGTGCAGTCGGCGATTGCCTTCACTTCCCTGGCACGCGGCAACGTTCCGGCGGCGATTTGCAGCGCGGCGGCGTCCAGCCTGTTCGGGATTTTCCTGACGCCATTGCTGGTGACGCTGCTGTTGAACGTGCACGGCGACGGTGGCTCGACCCTCGATGCGATTGTGAAAATCAGCGTGCAACTGTTGCTGCCGTTCGTGGCCGGGCAGATCGCACGACGCTGGATCGGCGCCTGGGTCGGGCGCAACAAGGGCTGGCTGAAGTTCGTCGATCAGGGCTCGATTCTGCTGGTGGTCTACGGGGCGTTCAGTGAAGCGGTGAACGAAGGCATCTGGCACCAGATTCCGCTGCGGGACCTGGCGGGGCTGGTGGTGGCCTGCTGCGTGGTACTGGGGCTGGTGCTGGCGGCGTCGACCGTGCTGGGCAAGGCCTTTGGCTTCAATCAGGAAGACCGCATCACCATTCTTTTCTGCGGCTCGAAGAAAAGCCTGGCCACCGGCGTGCCAATGGCCCAGGTCTTGTTCGCTGGCAGCACCATCGGCGTGTTGATCCTGCCGTTAATGTTGTTCCATCAGATTCAACTGATGGTCTGTGCGGTCCTGGCGCAGCGCTACGCCAATCGCCAGGAGTCGGTGGCCGAACTGATGGGGCAGGTCGATCCTTGATAATCAGGGGGCCGGAACTCGAATTCCGGCTCAGACACACGGCTTCGATACACCCGTTGTCCGCGCGACACCGCTGCGCACTTCCCTGGCGGTGCAGCCGAAATGCTGGCGAAAGCTGCGGGTGAATTGCGCCTGGTCACTGAACCCCCAACGCATGGCCAGTTCGCCGATCGACAGGTGGCAATTGGGGTCGTGCAGGCCTCGGTGGACCGCTTCGAGGCGGCGCAGACGAATCCATTCCCCGAGGCTGTAAGGCGTGCTGCTGAAGAGTTTGTGCAAATAGCGCACGGACAGGCCGCAAGCCTGCGCGATCACTTGAGGCGCCAGGTCCGGGTTGCCCAGTTGTTTGTCGACGTAATGTTCGATGCGTTGCAAATGCATGGCTGCCAGGTTCGAACTTTCACTGCTGAGCACTCGCTCATCGTCGCGCAAGGCCATTAACAAGGTTGAAAGTGCCTGCTCCAACAGCATGTGGCGGGCGGGTTCGTCACATTCGTCGAAGCGGGCGGCACACATCGCCAGTTGATCGACGAAAATCCGTCCGAGTGCGCGCTTGGCATCGAAGCAGAAGCGGGTGTAGCGCTCGGCCCCGCGCAGTTGGCCATGCAACGCGCGTTCGGGGAGCTTGAACACCCAGAGGTCGTTGTCGCTGGCATAGTGAAAGCGGTAGGGGGCATCGCCACGTTCGAAGATGAATCCGCCGGGCTGGCAATGCAGGGCGCGGCCGTCCTGCTCGAAATGCACTTCGCTGCGACGCGGTACGGTGACCAGGTAGCAGGCTTCATGATCTTCACTGACCTGGGCCTTGCTGCGCGAATAGCCGAGCTGACTGGAGCGCAAGCGTGACAGGGTCAGCGGGGTGCTGCCGGTTTCCCAGATCTGCAGGCTGCCGCTGAAGGTGCTGCTGGGGGCGAACTCCAGGGACAATGGGAAATAGGCGCTGCCGATGGCCTGGGCCCAGAGCGGCTGGCGTTGACTGTCGGGCCAGGAGCGGGTGGAAAGTTTGTACGCCATGGCGGCCCTCGTATCTTTTTATTATGAGGACGGTGCCGAGGTAGAGAACCCTCGGCACCGCTGGTTTGCCATCATTTGCCAATGCTTACGGGCGGTCAATCATCAGGCGTCAGCCGGTAGGTGGCCGAGGGCGCCAGCGTCGCCTGCCAGCCCGGAGGAACGACGATGTTGGTGGTCGACTCCTCGATCACACAAGGGCCTTGCACGGTTTGCCCGGATTGCAGCCGGTCACCGTTGTACACCGGGGTTTCCTGCCAGGACGACTGAGCGCTGAACAGCATCGAGCGGTAGCTGCTCGCCTGGGGTGCGGCGTCTTCGTCGGGCGCCGGCAGCTCTGGCATCGGTGGGCGTTGCAGACGGGCAATCACCGAACACTCAAGGTTGACCAGCTCAGCGGGACTTTCCGGCTCGCTGTAGGAAAACAGTGCCTTGTGCCGCGTGTGGAACGCTTCACGCAAGGCCACCAGACTCGACTGATCCAGTTGATCGCAGGTCAGCTCGACGCTGCATTCGTGAATCTGGCCGAGGTAGCGGATTTCCAGGTTGTACAGGCACTCCACCTTGTTGTCGGCACCGAAGCCATCGTCGCGCAGGTTGTTCATGCCGCGCTCGCGCAAGTCGCGCAGGGTCTGATTGAGCAGGGGCAGGTCGACCAGATCGTCGTCCAGGCGCATGGGCAGGGTGGTCAGCTGGTCGTATCGGATGTCCGAGAGAATCTGCCCGTAGGCGCACAGCCCGGAAGCCACTTTCGGAATCAGTACCACCTGGCTGCCGATTTCCTCGGCCAGACGCATGACGTGCATGCCCGCCGCACCGCCCGCACCGATCAGGGCGAAGTCCCGCGGGTCATAACCGCGCTCCACCGAGACCCGGCGAATGCCGCTGACCATGTTCAGGTTGACCAGGGTGATGATGCCGATGGCCGCACGTTCGACACTGATACCCAAAGGCTCGGCGATTTTGCTCCGGATCGCGTCGATGGCCGCTTTACGATTGAGGCGAATGCTGCCGCCCAACAACGCGCCGTCGGCCAGGTAGCCCAGGGCCAGGTTGGCGTCGGTCACGGTAGGCTCGGTGCCGCCCTTGCCGTAGCACACCGGGCCGGGAGTGGCCCCCGCGCTGCGCGGGCCGACCTGAAGCATGCCGAAGTCATCGAGGTAGGCGATCGAGCCACCACCGGCACCGAGGGTTTCCACCTGGATCATCGGCACGCCGATGCGATAGCGCAGGAAGTCGGTGTCCTTGCTGAAGTTGGTGCGCCCGGATTTGCTCAGGGTGATGTCGAACGAGGTGCCGCCCATGTCCACGGTGATCACGTTATTGATGCCGAACGGCTGCGCGACACACAACCCCGCTTGCGGCGCGGAGGCCGGGCCGGAGTTGATGGCATTCACCGCCCGCTCGCGCATCACCACACCCGGCGCCAGGCCGCCGTTGGACTGGAAGTAGCGCGTCGGTTGTTGCGCGCCAAGCTCCTCGAACAGCGCGTCGATCCGTTCGATGTAGCGGCCCATGACCGGGCTCAGGTACGAGTTGACCACGGCGGTCGAGGTGCGGGTGTACTCGCGGATCTGCGGGAACACTTCGCTGCCGGTGCAGACGAACACCCCCGGCAATGCCGCACGCACCATGGCGGCGGCGCGCAGTTCGTGGCTGGGGTTGCGCACCGACCAGACGAAGGAAATGGCCACGGCCTTGACGTCCTGCTCGCGGAAATACTCGATGGCCTGGCGAATCGCGTCTTCGTCGAGCGCGGCGTATTCGCTGCCGTCACTGAGCATTCGGCCACCGATGGGTCGGCGCAGGTGACGCGGTACCAGCATGTAGGCCGGCGGGTAGCTGGCGTCATAGCGATGCCCGTCTTCCTTGTGGCCCAGGCGGATTTCCAGGCTGTCCTCATGGCCGTCGGTGCACAGCAGGCCAACCTTGACCCCGGTCTTTTCGATCAGGGCGTTGAGGGCCACGGTGGTGCCGTTGATGCACAGGTCACAGTCGCCAATGATCTCGGCCGGCGTACGGCCAATGGCATCGGCGATTTGCGCCAGGCCGTTGCGGATCGCGATCGTGCCGTCCTGGGGTGTCGAGGGTGCCTTGAACAGCTGCACGTTGCCGGTGCGGTCGGCGAGGATGAAATCGGTGAAGGTGCCGCCGGCGTCGATGCCCAGACGATATTGTTGCTTGCTCATGATGAGGGATTCCAGATTGCTCAAAGGGGCCGGGCTCGATTAGTGCGCGGTACGGCAGGCGTGGGTCGCGGCGTCATCGACCTGGCCATTGCCATCGATCACCACGCCGTACTCCAGGCGCGCGCCTTCGCGGGATACAAGGCCGTTGCGCACATCGTTGACGACGCTGGCCACCGGGCGACGCAGCGGATTGCCGTAGCCACCGCCGCCAGGGTTGACGTTGATCACCCGTTCGCCCGGTTGCGCGGTGAGTTGCGCGTTGTAGATGAAGGACTGTTCCTCACCATCGGCCTTGCGGTGGATCAGCCGCCCCAATTTCGGTTCGAGCAAGACGTTATTCGCGCCCGCGGCACCCGATGTCGGCAGTTGCCGACCCTCGCCAAAACCCACCACCGTCATGGCGTGGTTCAGCGGTTCGATTTCGATGTGCGTACCCGAGCCACCGCGAAATTCGCCGGCACCACCGCTGTCGGTCATCAGGCTGTAGCGATGGATGAGGATCGGGTAGGAGTACTCCAGCAATTCGATGTCACCGGACATCAGCGCGCCAAAACAGCACAGCGGACCGCACGCCGGCCAACCGTCCATGGCCTTGTTCGCACCGGCACCGGAGATGATCGACGCGAGCACCATGGTCACGTACTCGTCGTTGCCATTGCGCGGGTCGTGGCCGGCAATGTTGATCCCGCTGGCGTGGCCCCAAGAGGCGGTCACACGGTCAGGAGCGGCTTGTTCCAGGGCCTGGCGCACCGCGTCGGCCAGGGTTTCCATCGGCGTGGTGGTGCTGTTGACGTGGGGCGCCGGTTCCTGCGCGTTGCACAGGGTGCCCGGCGGGCCGAGATCGACGGACACGCAGCGGTACAGCCCTTCGTTATACGGCGGCGGCACCTGAGCGAACATCATCAGCCCCAGGTAAACCCCGGACACTGAGTTACCGGCATACGAGTTGATGAAATAGGGCACCTGGGGCGGACTTTCGATGAGGATGTGCGCTTCATCACCACGAATCTCTACCTGCGCGGTGATCGACAGTTCGCCCAGCCCATGGCCCGAGTCTTCCAGCACCGCGGTGCCGGTGTAAAAGCCGTCCGGGACGTCACGCAGCAAGGCACGCATGTGCCGGTCCGCCATGTCCTTCAACTCGGCGATGCACGCGCGCACCTGTTCCACGCCATAGCGATCGAGCAATTCGAGCAAATGCCGTTCGCCGACGTTGCAGGCGCCGTATTGAGCGTTGAGATCGCCTTCCTGATAGGCACGGGCACGCATGTTGGTCAGCAGCAGGTTGATCACGTCCTCACGGCGCTTGCCCCGCGACCATAGTTTCACCGGCGGGATGCGCAAACCTTCGGCGTAGATTTCCTTGGCATCGGGGTTGTAGCCGGCGGGTACCGGGCCGCCGATGTCGGTCAGGTGGCCTTTGCAAACGGCCCAGAACACCAGTTCGCCCTGGTAGAACACCGGTTTGTACATGCAGCAGTCGAGGATATGGCTGCCCATGTAGGCCGGATCGTTGTGATAGATCACATCGCCTTCTTCGACTTCGTCACCGAAGAAACCGGCGACGCATTTCATCGCCGGAATCAGCGAGCCGAGGTGAATCGGGATGTCCTGGCCTTGCAGGATCATTTCCGGAAGGTGGTCAAACAGCGCATTCGAATAGTCGTGAGCCAGGTTGAAAACGCTCGAACGACCGGTTTTCTCAAGGGTGATGGTCATTTCGCGTTGCGCGGTTTCCAGCGCGCCTCGCACGACCGCCAGGGTGATCGGATCTACTGTACTCATGGGTCACCAGAAATCTTGTTGTTATCCAGGTGAAGGTCAGGACGAACGTCTAACCCACGACACCAAACTACCTGCTCGAACCCTTGGCTGGCTTGGCGCAAAGCGCACTGGAAGTTGATTGCCCGTGCACTGTTGGTGGGTTTGCGTTTGCCTGAAGACGGTCATTAGTGAACGTAGGGATCAGCCGCAACTGGCGCGCACGAACCAGCTGCGCCTGGCGTTGTTCAGCAGCAGCCAATAGGCGCTGAAGGCGCTGAGGAAGGTCACGGGTGCAGACCAGGTGGCCAGGGCCGCATGGCCACAGTTGAGCAGCGCAATGCCCAGGGCGGCGGCAAGGAACCACGCCCCGAGGCCACAGGGGTTGAAGGCGCTGACCCTATCCACCTGGTATTCGATCCGGTCCTGGAACAGCAGGGGGTAGCGGGGCGAGAAAATGTGCGCCAGGGCAATCGCCACCCAGGCCACCACGAAGATGCTCTGGTACGACAGCGCTTGCAGGATGTAAGCGAAAACGTTCAGGCGCATCAGGGTGTAGACCAGCACGCCGACGGCGATGGCCCAGGCGATGTAAGGCACTTTCGCCAGTCCGATGCCGCCGAAAAAGGCCTGCATGTTGGTGGCCGCCAGGTAGAAGTTCGCCGAGTTGATGCGCGTCTGGCTGATCCAGACGAAGATCAGGCCCCAGATCCCCATCAGCTCGACGATCGCCATCACCACCGACACCTCGCTCAGGCCGCCGGGGGCAGGAATGGTCCCGGCCAGGAAAATCCCGACCAGGCCATTGATCAAAAAGGTGACGGTGTAAAAGGGCAGGCCGAAGTTGAAGCGGGCATGGTAGGTGGCGTCTTCCTTGCGGCCGAAACGTGCGTAGTCCCAGGTGTACATCATCAGGATCCACACGCCCATGAAGTAGCTGAAACAATCCCACCAGCCATTCGCCACCGGGCCGCTCGCCGGTCCCATTTGCAGCCAGGCAGCGCTGTAGCCGTATTGTTCGATGGTCACCACTACCAGCGCGACCAGACCGATCAGGTAGAAGGGCAGCAACACGCCGTTGAGCTTGTCCATCCAGTTTTGCACGCTGCCGAAAATCAACGGCACGCTGTACAGCACCACCAACAGGTAGGCCTGATTGATCGACAAAGTCGGCACGTACTGTTGAATTGCAATGGCAATCACCGAGCCTTCGAACACGCTGTAATAGGTCGCGGTGGCGAAGAAGATCAAGGTCGCGAGGATCGCGCCCTTGCGCCCGAACAGCACCCGCGAAAACAGCGCGACCGACAGTCCGGTCTTGATCGCATAGCGCGCAATCACGCCATTGATGGCGGCGTAGGTCACGACCGACAACAGCAGGCCGATGATCGCGTTTTGAGTGCCGAAGGTCATTGCCAGGGTGGCGGAAACGACAAGCCAGAACATCGCGCTGCAAATGCCCCACCAGGCCATCGTCAGCGAGGGTTTACTCATTCGGTGTGTGTCGGCGACGGCGGCGACCGAAAAATCGGTGCTGTCGCCCTGTTTCTGAAGGATGGCGGCCATGGTTCTTCTCTTGTTTTTGGATGAAGAACCAGGATGGTAAGAGGCCTTTGGCGCCGAATGATTGCTATTGGCGGCCCTGTCTTTTGTCGTGGAGTGAAGCGCATGGACAGTCACTACGGCCTGCCAACCCGGCCGGCGCCGGGACAGCAGAGCCGTGCTGCGTCCCGTCAGTGCGAATGCCGGGGCTCGCCGCCACTGCGGGCAATGACTCGCAGGTGCAGGGTCGCCGGTTCCAGGCAGCCGCCGGTGGACAGTTGCCCGACCAGTTGGCGGTAAAGCTCCTGCCAGGGGGTTTGCGAGGCGGGGATGTTCGGCGTCCACTCGGCGCGGCGCCGCGCCATTTCGGCTTCATCGACCAGCAGGTTGACCGATCTGGCGTTGAGGTCGACGCGCAGGCGGTCGTTGGTTTTCAGCAACGCCAGGCCGCCACCGACCGCCGCTTCCGGCGACATGTTGAGGATCGACGGGCTGGCGGAAGTGCCGCTCTGGCGACCGTCGCCCAGGCAGGGCAGGGAGTCGATGCCTTGCTTGATCAGTGCCGCCGGCGGAGCCATGTTCACCACTTCGGCACTGCCGGGATAGCCCACGGTGCCAGCGCCACGAATCACCAGGATGCAGCGTTCGTCGATATCCAGCGACGGGTCGTCGATTCGCGCGTGATAGTCCTCCGGCCCTTCGAACACGATGGCCCGCGCTTCGAAGCTGTTTTCCGCGCCGGGTTCGGACAGGTAGGTCTTGCGGAACGCCTCGCCGACCACCGACATCTTCATGATCGCGCTGTCGAAGAAGTTGCCGCTGAGCACGATGAAACCGGCGCGGTGCTTGAGCGGGGTCTCGAAGGGATAGATCACGTCGGCGTTGCTGGTCAGGGTGCCGCTGACGATTTCGCCGATGGTCTTGCCGCTGACCGTGGCGCAGTCTTCGTGCAGTCGCCCGGCTTTTTGCAGTTCATGCATGACCGCCGGCACACCGCCCGCGCGGTGGAAACCTTCGCCCAGGTACTTGCCGGCCGGCATGCAGTTGACCAGCAACGGCACGTCTTCGCCAATGCGCTGCCAGTCATCCAGGCTCAATTCCACGCCCATGTGCCGGGCGATGGCGATCAGGTGCGGAGGGCAGTTGCTTGAGGCCCCCAGTGCCGAGGCCACGGCGATGGCGTTCTCGAAGGCCTCGCGGGTCATGATCTGTGACGGGCGCACATCCTGCATCACCAGTTCGCAGATGCGCTTGCCGGTGGCATAGGCCATTTGTCCGCGTTCCCGATAGGGCGCCGGAATGCTTGCGCAGCCAGGCAGCGACATGCCCAGGGCTTCGGCCAGCGCATTCATCGACAGGGCGGTGCCCATGGTGTTGCAGTGGCCCACCGAAGGCGATGCTGCGGTGGTCATTTCCATGAAGCCTTCGTAATCGATTTCTCCGGCCGCCATCAGATTGCGTGCGTGCCAGAGCACGGTGCCGGAGCCGATCAGTTCACCCTTGTGGTGACCGTCGAGCATCGGCCCGCCGGACAGGACGATGGAGGGCAGGTCGGTGGTTGCGGCGGCCATCAGGCAGGCGGGGGTGGTTTTGTCGCAACCGGTGGTGAGCACCACGCCGTCCAGTGGGTAGCCGTGGAGGATTTCCACCAGCCCCAGATAGGCCAGGTTACGGTCCAGCGCGGCGGTCGGTCGACGGGATTGCTCGGCGATCGGGTGCACCGGAAACTCCATGGGAATGCCCCCGGCGTCACGAATGCCGGCCTTGACCCGCTGGGCCAGTTCCAGGTGATGGCGGTTGCACGGCGTCAGGTCGCTGCCGGTCTGGGCGATCCCGATGATCGGGCGGCCCGACTGCAACTCTTCACGGGTCATGCCGTAGTTCATGTAGCGTTCGACGTACAGGGCAGTCATGTCCGCGTGGGCAGGGTCGTTGAACCATTGCTCGCTGCGCAGGCGGCGTTTTGGAATGTCACTCATGATCGGGTCTCTCTTGTCATTGGATGAATCGACAATCTGTCGTGGCTTCAGCGCGCGAGCAGTCCTCGGGCTGCCAGGTTACGCAGCAGGGCGTTCACACCAAAGGTCCAGGGCTCGGCGTCACAGCTGTGAGTGACGCGGTTGTGCAGACTGCCGAGCAACGGGCTGCTGATGCTGACCCGGTCGCCGAGTTTGTGGGTGAAGCCGCTTCCGGCATGATCGCGATCCTCGGTCGGGGCGAACAGAGTACCGAGAAACAGCAGGAAGCCGTCAGGGTATTGGTGATTGGCGTTGAGGGTCTGGCTGGCCAGGTCCTGCGGGTCGCGGCTGATCTGATTCATGGAGCTCGAGCCCTGCATCCGGTAACCGTCCTCGCCCTGTACCTCGAGGTCGACCACGCAGGCACGCACGTCATCGAGGCTGAAGTGTTCATCGAACAGGCGAATGAACGGCCCGATGGAGCAGGAAGCGTTGTTGTCCTTGGCCTTGCTCAGCAACAGGGCGCTACGGCCTTCGAAATCCCGCAGGTTCACATCGTTGCCCAGGGTCGCGCCATGGATCTGGCCACGGCTGTTCACCGCCAGCACCACTTCCGGTTCCGGGTTGTTCCACTGCGAACCGGGGTGAATGCCGATGCGGCTGCCACTGCCGACGGCGGCGAGTACCGGTGCCTTGGTGAAAATCTCCGCGTCCGGACCGATACCGACTTCAAGGTATTGCGACCACATGCCCTGTTCGATCAGCAAGGCTTTCAAACGCATGGCCTGCTCGGAGCCGGGGACGATCGAACGCAGGTTGTCACCGATGACCCCATGCACGGTGGCGCGAACGGCTTCGGCCTTTGCGGCGTCACCGCCGGCCTGCTCCTCGATCACCCGTTCGATCATGCTGGCGGCGAAGGTGACACCGGCCGCCTTGATCACCTGTAAATCCAGGGGCGGCAGCAGATAAGGCCTGGTCGGATCAGCATCGGGGCCCGTGTTGGCCAGCAGGGCTTCGACACTGGCGATGAAGGTGCCGGGTGTCTGGCGTACGGCCGACAGCGGCGAGTCCGATTCCAGCAAGTCACTCAAGGTCGCGAAACGGTCCGACAGATCGAACACACCGTCCGCGCGCAGGACAATCGGCGATGGCCCGGCAATCTGGCCGGGAACCCAGGCGCGGCCGATCAGAGTACCGGCCACACCGTCGACCGGCAGGGTGTTTTCAGGCGTAAGCAGTAGCGACATGAGGAATCTTCCTGGTTCGTAAAGCCTTCACGCTAGGGCGGCCAGTCGATAAACTCCAATGAGATATATTCAGTATTCGATAACTTCCGGTTATTGCTTCTTCGGGGAATGCCCATGTCAGAACTGTCCTTCTCCAGCGTCTGCGGCTGGCTCAAATTCCGCCATCTGTTGCTGATCGACACGCTGGGGCGCACGCGCAACATGCACCTGGCGGCGCAGCAGATGAACCTCAGCCAGCCGGCCATCAGCAAGATGCTCAAGGAAATCGAAAGCCTGCTCGGCTTTGCCCTCTTCGAACGCCAGCCGCGGAGCATGCCGCCCACGGCGCTGGGCGAGCATGTGCTGCGTTACGCGCAGATCGCACTGAACGATGCCCGCTCGTTCGTCGAGCAGATCAGCAGTCTGCGCGAGGGCGGTCACGGTCACCTCAAGGTCGGCGGGATTTTTGCCGCCACGGCGGTGGCGCTGCCGGAGGCGATCCTGCAGATCAAGCAACGCTGGCCCTTGCTGTCGATTGAAGTGGTGGAGCAAACCAGTAATCACCTGATGGAAATGCTCGAAGAGAAAAAGCTCGATCTGGCGGTTGCCCGCTTCACCGATCAAAGCCAGCAGCAGCGCTATGATTTCCAGCCACTGGCGCCCGAGCCGTTCTGCATTGTGGTCAACAGCCGTCATCCATTGGCTGACGCTGGCCCGACCTCGTTGCAGCAATTGGTGGATTTGCCCTGGATTCTCTACCCGGTAGGTACGCCGATTCGCGCACGCATGGAGCTGGCCTTCGCCGAAGCCGGGGTAGGGATGCCGAAAAACACCGTCGATACCATTTCCATGCAGACCTTCCTCCAGGTCCTGCAGCGCGGGGCGATGATCGGGATGTTGCCCAATGCCATGGTCAATCCGCTGCTCGACAGCGGACAGTTGAAAACCCTGGATACGCCGTTGCACCTGGTGCCACAGGACTACGGCATCCTCACCCGCAAGGGCGAGCACCTGCTCGGTGCGGCCCTGGAGTTCGCCGAGATCCTCAAGGAAAACGCGCGGCTGGCCAGCGATGCGGCCCATTGAAACGTGCCGGCTCCTGCGGGGCTGGCCGTTGCCAAAAAAACGCGATTTTCGATAACGTTTCGTTATCGGTTAATCCAAAAATGCCATTGGGAAAGAATCGGTTCGCGACAGTAGAGTATCGACCAGCTTCCAATCAGGGTCAGGAGACTGTCATGCCCGAACTGTCCGGACACAATTTCATCGCCGGTGGCCGTAGCGCCGCCGGGTCGGTGGTGCTGCACAGCATTGATGCGACCACCGGGCAACCACTGCCCACGGCTTTCATTCAGGCTACGGTCGAGGAAGTGGACGCCGCTGCCTCGGCTGCCGCCCAGGCCAGCCCGATTTACCGCAATCTGTCCGCCGAGCGCCGGGCGCAATTCCTCGAAGCGATCGCCGCTGAACTGGATGCGCTGGGCGATGATTTCGTCGCCCTGGTCGGCCAGGAGACCGCGTTGCCAACCGCCCGTATCCAGGGCGAACGAGCCCGTACCAGCGGTCAGATGCGCCTGTTTGCCCAAGCGTTGC
The DNA here is from genome assembly GCF_058792515.1 of Pseudomonas sp. MT92. NCBI lineage: Bacteria > Pseudomonadati > Pseudomonadota > Gammaproteobacteria > Pseudomonadales > Pseudomonadaceae > Pseudomonas > Pseudomonas sp. MT92. The sequence goes on along the minus strand of NZ_JBXAFA010000002.1, from coordinate 133,930 downwards.
GGCGCGGTGATTTCTACGGCGCCCGCATCGATCTGCCGCTTCCGGCACGCCAACCGTTGCCGCGCGTCGATCTGCGTCAATGCCGCCTGGGCATCGGCCCGGTGGCGGTGTTCGGCGCCAGTAATTTTCCCTTGGCCTTCTCCACCGCCGGTGGTGACACCGCCGCCGCGCTGGCGGCAGGCTGCCCGGTGGTGTTCAAGGCCCACAGCGGGCATATGGCGACGGCGCAACGGGTCGCCGAAGCGATCATTCGTGCCGCCGAGAAAACCGGGATGCCGGCGGGTGTGTTCAACATGATTTTCGGCGCCGGCGTCGGTGAAGCGCTGGTCAAGCATCCACAGATCCAGGCGGTCGGCTTCACCGGCTCGCTCAAGGGCGGCCGGGCGCTGTGTGACATGGCGGCTGCACGTGCGCAACCGATCCCGGTGTTCGCCGAGATGAGCAGCATCAACCCGGTGCTGGTCCTGCCCGAGGCCCTGCAAGTGCGTGGCGAACGTATCGCCAGCGAGTTGGCCGCGTCGGTGGTGATGGGCGCCGGACAGTTCTGTACCAATCCCGGCCTGGTCATCGGCATACGCTCTGCGGCATTCACCCGCTTCGTACAGACACTCAGTGCCCTGATGGCCGATCAGCCGGCGCAAACCATGCTCAACGCCGGCGGCCTGCGCAGTTATGTGCACGGTTGCGAAACCTTGCTCGCGCATCCGCAGATCACCCACCTGGCCGGGCAGGCGCAGGCAGGCAAACAAGCCCGGGCGCAATTGTTCCAGGCGGATGTCAACCTGTTGCTGACGGGCAACGAATTGCTCCAGGAAGAAATCTTCGGCCCGGCCACCGTGGTGGTTGAGGTGGCTGACCGGACTGAATTATTGGCGGCCCTGCAAGGGTTGCGCGGGCAACTGACCGCCACCCTGATCGGTGAACCGGCGGAGCTGGAACAATCTACCGACCTGGTGGCCGTGCTCGAACAGAAGGTCGGTCGCGTGCTGGTCAACGGGTATCCCACCGGCGTGGAAGTTTGCGATGCCATGGTTCACGGCGGACCCTGGCCGGCGACTTCCGACGCCCGTGGCACCTCGGTGGGCACCCTGGCCATCGACCGCTTCCTGCGCCCGGTGTGCTACCAGAACTTCCCCGATGCCTTGCTCCCCGAGGCGCTCAAAAATCGCAATCCACTGGGGCTGACGCGCCTGGTCAACGGAGAGAAAACCACCCAGGCGCTGTAGCCGGCATCACCGCCGAGTGAACCGCTCACTCGGCGTAACCCATTCGATAAAAACAATCAGGCATGTCCACATGCCCAGGGGTTACCTCCATGCAAACCATATCCGAGCATTTGCCCGCGCAGGCGCACGCCAGCGAACAAGACTTTGAAGACCGGACCTACCGCAAGGTCATCTGGCGCATCCTTCCCGTCCTGCTCCTGTGTTACATGGCCGCGTACCTGGACCGGGTCAACATCGGCTTCGCCAAGCTCGACATGCTCAACGAGCTGCAATTCAGCAACACCGTCTACGCCTTGGGCGCCAGTATGTTCTTCTGGGGCTATTTCCTGTTTGAAGTGCCGAGCAACCTGTTGCTGCATCGCTACGGCGCACGCTTCTGGATCGCCCGGATCATGTTGACCTGGGCCGTGATCTCCATGGCCGTGGCATTCACCGTGCCGCTGGCGGGCGTGTTCCACATCGAGTCGAGCACGATGTTCTACGTGCTGCGCTTCCTCTTGGGGATTTGTGAAGCGGGCTTCTTCCCCGGGGTGATTCTGTACCTCAACTACTGGTTTCCGACGCACCGCCAGAGCCGCGTGATGTCCGGGTTCCTGATGGCCATGCCGATCAGCCTGACCCTGGGCGGAATACTGTCCGGTTGGTTGATGAACAGCATGCAAGGCGTGCACGGCATGTCCGGCTGGCAGTGGATGCTGATCATCGAGGGCATTCCTTCGATCATCATGGCGTTCGTCGTGATCGTCTGCCTGGCGAACAACATCGACTCCGCCAAATGGCTGTCCGCGGCGGAAAAGGCCTTGCTCAAGGCCAATCTGCACACCGATAACCAGGGCAAGGCTTCACGCCTGAGCGAAGTGTTCTTCAATCCACGGGTGTGGTTGCTGGTACTGATCCTGCTGACCTTCAACACCGGCTTTTACGGCCTGGCGTTCTGGATGCCCTCGATCATCAAGAGCACCGGTATCACCAACAGCTTGCACATCGGTTTGCTGACTGCCATTCCTTACGCGGTGGCCGTGGTCGCGATGTTGCTCAACGCGCGGCACTCCAACCGTACCGGAGAGCGACGCATGCATGCGGCGATTCCGGCGTTCATCGGTGGCCTGGGGCTGATGCTCAGCGCCTATTTCGCCGACAACCTGGTGCTGTCCGTGCTGTTCCTTAGCGTATCCGCCTCGGGGATTCTCAGCCTGATGCCGATTTACTGGACCCTGCCGGGGACAGTCCTGTCCGGCGTCGCCGCAGCGGCCGGTATCGGCATGATCAATGCCTTCGGCAACCTGTCCGGCTTCACCGGTTCGATGATCACCGCCGTGGCGGAAAACCTCACCGGTAATATCAACAACGGCACTTACGTATTGGCGCTGTGCCTGTTCGTCAGCGGTGGGCTGATCCTGGCCATTCCCGCCTCGATGCTCGGCCGGTCCCCGAAAGTCGCCATCGCCACTGCCAAACTGGAAACAGCATGAACATGCAACACAAGCGGGTGCTGGTCACGGCGGCCGGGCAGGGTATCGGCATGGCCAGCGCCATCGCCTTTGCCCGGGCCGGTGCCGAGGTGTTTGCCAGTGATATCGATATCCGCGCGCTGGAGGGCGTCGAAGGCATCACCGCCCTTACGCTGGACGTGACGTCGGCGAGCGCCATCAGCCAGGCCTGTGAACGTATTGGTGGCCTGGATGTGCTGTTCAACTGCGCTGGCTACGTGCACAGCGGCAACATCCTCGAGTGCGATGAAGCGGCCTGGGCGCGTTCGATGGACATCAATGTCACCGCCATGTACCGGATGATCCGCGCGTTTCTGCCGGGCATGCTGGCGCGTGGCGGCGGCTCGATCATCAACATGTCGTCGGTGGTGTCCAGCATCAAGGGCGTGCCCAACCGGTTCGCCTATGCTGCCAGCAAGGCGGCGGTGGTGGGGCTGACCAAGGCCGTCGCGGCGGACTTCATCGGCCAGGGCATTCGCTGCAACGCGATCTGCCCCGGCACCGTGGAGTCTCCGTCACTGCGCCAGCGTATCTCGGCCCAGGCGGCACAACAGGGCGTCGACGAAGCCCGGGTCTACCAGCAATTCCTCGACCGCCAGCCGATGGGGCGTATCGGCAGCCCCGAGGAAATTGCCCGATTGGCCTTGTACCTGGGCAGCGACGCGTCCAGCTACACCACCGGCGGTGTGCATGTCATCGATGGCGGCATGAGCATCTGAAACCGGTCTGTATTTTTCGATCAAGCAGGAGAACCCCATGAAACTGTTGCGTTATGGCGAAAAAGGTTCGGAGAAACCCGGCCTGCTGGATGCCGACAATCGGCTCCGCGACCTCTCGGGCCATGTGCCGGATATCGCCGGACAGGTCCTGTACCCGGACAGCCTGGCGGCGCTTGCGGCCATCGACCCGCTAAGCTTGCCCCTCGTTGAAGGGCAACCACGGATCGGTGCCTGTGTCGGGCAGGTCGGTAAATTTATCTGCATCGGTTTGAACTACGCCGACCATGCGGCCGAGTCAAACATGGAAGTGCCGAAAGAGCCGATCATCTTCAGCAAATGGACCAGTGCCATCGGCGGCCCCAATGACAACATCGAGATCCCGCGCGGCTCGCTCAAGACCGATTGGGAAGTCGAACTCGGCGTGGTCATCGGCAAAGGCGGGCGCTGCATCGACGAGGCGAACGCCATGGAGCACGTCGCCGGTTATTGCGTCATCAACGACGTGTCGGAACGCGAGTGGCAACTGGAGCGCGGCGGCACCTGGGACAAGGGCAAAGGCTTCGACACCTTCGGCCCGCTCGGCCCGTGGCTGGTGACCCGCGATGAGGTCGCCGACCCCCATGTGCTGGACCTGTGGCTGGAGGTCGACGGCCACCGCTACCAGCAAGGCAATACGCGGACATTGATCTTCACTGTGCCACAGCTGATTGCCTACCTCAGTCGATGCATGAGCCTGCAACCTGGCGATGTGATTTCCACCGGTACGCCGCCTGGCGTGGGCCTGGGGATCAAGCCTGCCCCTGTCTTCCTGCGCCCCGGCCAGACCATTCGCCTGGGCATTACCGGCCTGGGTGAGCAGCATCAGGTCACCGTGCAGGCGGATTGATCGGGACGCTGGCCCTGATTCCGGAACGGCCGCCTCTTCCGTGGCGTAATGGTCATGTCGTTGGCAAGCGTCCCAGCCGACCTTGCCGCCGACTGGGACGCTGCTGCTTGAGGCGGTGGCTAGCGGGCGCGGTTAATTCAGATCTTCGGCCTGATGCCGTTCAGGCACCTGGCTCGCCTCATCCCCCCACGTCCGGTTGACACGCTGACCCCGAATGACCGCCGGCCGGTTGGCAATCTCCTCGGCCCAGCGTTGCACATGGGTGTACTCATGCGCAGACAAAAACTCGGCAGCCGAGTACACCTTGTCCCGCACCAACTGGCCGTACCAGGGCCAGACCGCGATATCGGCGATGGTATAGCGGTCACCGGCCAGGTACGGGCTTTGGGCAAGACGGCGGTCGAGGACGTCCAGCTGACGCTTGGCTTCCATGGCGAAACGGTTGATCGGGTACTCGAACTTCTCCGGCGCATAGGCGTAAAAATGCCCGAACCCGCCACCCAGGTAGGGCGCCGCACCCATCTGCCAGAACAGCCAGTTCAGGGTTTCGGTGCGCCCTGCGGGATCGGTGCGCCCTGCGGGATCGGTGGGCAGGAAGGCGCCGAACTTTTCCGCCAGGTAAAGCAGGATCGAACCGGACTCGAAGACACGGATCGGCGGCTCGACGCTGCGGTCCAGCAGCGCCGGAATCTTCGAGTTCGGATTGATCTCGACGAAGCCGCTGGAGAACTGATCTCCCTCACCGATGCGGATCAGCCAGGCGTCGTACTCGGCGCCGGTTTTGCCCAGCGCCAGCAGTTCCTCAAGCAGGATGGTCACCTTCACGCCATTGGGCGTGGCCAGTGAATAAAGCTGCAGGGGATGCTTGCCGATCGGCAACGCCTTGTCATGGGTCGGGCCCGCAGTTGGGCGGTTGATGCTGGCGAACTGGCCGCCGGACGGGGCGTCGTTTATCCAGACCTTGGGTGGGACGTAGGGCTTATTGCTCACGAGATGGACCCCCATAGTGTGTTTGCTGTGATCACGTGGTTCTTGGACTCAATACCACCCGGGTGGGGCGGTCAAGCCGATACTGCGCGCGTCCTGGTAGACAGGGCTGTTGTACCACGCGCGTGCGGCGGCCATGGCGGGAAAGCAGCTGAATGTCGAATAGGGACGACCCTCAGCGCGCATGATTGACGCGTCAGGTATCGAGCTCAATCACACAGGCATCATCAAAGTCCGGGTTTTCATTGATGCCATTTTTTGCGTAGCCCCGGGCATTGCAAATGACGCGGGTGTTGCCCACTCGATAATCAAAGCTCCCGTGGGTGTGGCCATGCAACCAAAGCGCCGGCTGCCAGTCCTTGATCCGCTGTTCGAGGTCTGAAACAAAACTCGAATTGATCGGTGAATTCGCGAAGGCCGGGCTGATGCTCGAGCGTGTCGGCGCGAAATGGGAAACCACCACCGTGGGAAGGGCGCTGTCGCGGCTGAAGCATTCATCCAGCCAGGCGACGGTCTGCAGGAACATCAACTGGGAGATGGCCGGCGTGAACAGGTCGGGAAAGTCGGGGGAGATTTTGATGTGGCTGAAGTCCCGGATGAGCGCCGTCGCCAGGTCTACGCCCTGGGCCCGGTCCTGTGCGTCATCGAACAAACGATAGTCAGACCACAAGGTGCAGCCCAAAAACCGTACGCCGTCGTGGACATACTCCGAGCGCTCCAATACGTGAATCGCTGTGCCTTGGGACAACCGTTTCAACTGCTCGCAGGTGGAGGTCAGGTCGCTGCCATAAAACTCATGATTGCCGGCGACGTACACGATCGGAGCAGGGCAGGCTTTGGCCCACTCGATGGCGGCGGCCGGCCGGGCGATGTCTCCGGCGAGCACGACAATATCGGCATCCACGACGGGAAAAGGGATCGCGTTGACGGACAAGTGGACATCGGACAGCAAAGCAATGCGCATTGATCAACTCCGTCGTGTATTGAAGGGCGTTTCATCTTAACCCTTCACGACGAGTGTGTGAGCGAGACTGTTCGCAATGGCGGCCTGGCGGTCGACAGTTTTGTGGGCGGTGCCGACGTCGTCGCTGGCAAGCCAGCGCCCACAGGGACCGTGAGCAACCTCGGTTTTTGAGGTCGTTGAAGATCACATTGTGGAAGCAAGCCTGCTCGCGAAGCGGTCTGTTTACTTCAAATACCAGCCCCAGGGTTGCTCGCTGACGTACTCGGTGACCTGCTTGACCTCCAGATAATTGTGCAAGCCCCATTCCCCCAGCTCACGGCCGATCCCGCTGTGTTTCATGCCGCCCCACGGCGCTTCGACGAAGGTCGGTTGCGAGCAGTTGACCCAGACAATTCCGGCGCGCAACTGGTTGGCCACCCGTGCGCTGCGTTGCAGGTCGGCGCTCATCACCGCAGCGGCGAGGCCGAAGCGGCTGGCGTTGGCCATTTGCACGGCTTGTTCTTCGGTGTTGAAGCGCTTGATGCACAGCACCGGGCCGAAGACTTCTTCGCGCCAGAGAATGCTGCTGTGTCCCGGTTCGTCGAAGATCGCCGGCTCGATGAAGTAACCCTCTGGCAAATGCGCTGGCCGGCGGCCGCCGGTGAGCAGGCGCGCACCGCTGGCCAGGCCCTGATCGATAAAACCGAGCACCTTGTCGTACTGGCCCTGACTGACCAGAGGCCCCAGCAGCACGCCCGGCTCCAGGCCCGGGCCGATGGTGATCTTGCGGGTTTCTTCCACCAGTCGTTCAATCAAACGCGGGGCGATGCTGTCCTGCACCAACAGGCGCGAGGTGGCGCTGCACACCTGGCCCTGGTTCCAGAAGATCCCGAACAGAATCCACTCCACGGCGGCTTCGACATCCGCGTCGTCGAACACAATGAACGCCGACTTGCCGCCCAGTTCGAGGCTGATGTTCTTAATGTCACGGGCCGCGGCCGACATGATTTTCGCGCCCGTGGGCACGCTGCCGGTGAAGGCCAGTTTGTCCACGCCGGGGTGCTCGGTCAGCGGGCTGCCAGCCTCGGCGCCGAGCCCGGTGACCACGTTGAGCACGCCCGCCGGCAGGCCGATGCGGTCAGCGGCGGCGGCCAGCTCCAGCGCTGTCAATGGCGTCAGCTCGGACGGCTTCAACACCACCGTGGCGCCCGCCGCCAGGGCTGGAGCCACTTTCCAGGCGGCCATCAGCAGCGGGTAGTTCCACGGGATGATCTGCCCGGCCACGCCAATCGGTTCGTGGCGGATACGGCAGCGGAAACGGGCGTCCGGCAGGGCCAGTGGCTGGTCCTGTTGTTCGTCGAGTTCACGGGCCAGGCCGGCGTAATAGCGAAAACAGCCGATCGCATCGCCGATGTCCCACTGCGCTTCGGGCAAGGGTTTGCCGTTGTCGCGCACCTCCAGTTCCGCCAGCGCGGACTGGCCGTTTTCCAGTTCATCGGCCAGGGCCTCCAGCCACTGCGCGCGCTCGGCGCCGGTGGTTTGGCTCCAGCCATTGTCGAAGGCGCGCCTGGCGGCGCGCACGGCATGGTCGACGTCCTCTTCGGTGCCGGCCGCCACACGGTGGAATACCTGTTCTGTGGCCGGGTCGACGACCTCCAGATAGCCGCCCAGGTCCGGGCTGACCCACTCGCCGTTGATGTATAGCTGATCACGCATGGTGCGACTCCTGAACGCCGGTCTGGCGGTTTTGCAGAGAGCGGGAAGTGAATAACAGTGCCAGCGACACGCAGATGATCACCGTCGAGATCGCGTTGATCTCTGGCGTCACACCGCGGCGGATGGACGAGAAAATGTAGATCGGTAAGGTCGTCTCGGAACCGGCGACGAAGAAGGCGATGATGAAGTCGTCGAAGCTGAAGGTGAACGCCAGCAGGAACCCGGCCATGATCGCGGGGCTGATCTGCGGCAGGGTCACCCGCCAGAAGGTTTGCATGGGCGGGGCGTAGAGGTCGGCCGAGGCTTCCAGCAACGCCTTGTCCAGCGAGTCGACACGGCTGCGCACGATCACCATGACCAGCGCCATGGTGAACAGCGAGTGCGCGGCGATCACGGTGAAGAACCCCATGCTCAAACGTGGCACGCTGGGCATCCAGCTCGCCAGCAGCGGGTTGATCAGGTCGAACAGGCTGATGAAGGCAATCAGGGTCGAGATGCCGATGACGATGCCCGGGACAATGATCGCGCAGTAGGTCAGGGCATCGAACAGCAGGCGAACCTTGCGTCCCGCGCGCTGCAGGCCGAACACCGCGAGGGTGCCGAACAGCGTCGCCAGCACCGCCGAACACAAGGCAATGAAGGCGCTGTGACCGAGGGCTTCCATGATGAACGGGTTGTCGAAGGCGCGGCCAAACCATTGCACCGAGCAGCACTCGAAGGCCAGGCCACTGCGCCCGGCGTTGAAGCTGAACAGGATGATCAGGGCAATCGGCGCGTAGAGAAACAGGTACAGCGAAGTCGAATAGCTGCGCAGCCACATGTCACAGGCTTCCGTCGGCAGGGCGGCCGCCGTAGCGCGCCACGAGCTTCAAATACAGGCCGATGATCAGCAACATCATCGCCACCAGGGTCATCGCCAGCGCACTGCCGAAGGGCCAGTTGCGTGACTGCAGAAACAGGTCGACCAGCGCGTTGCCGACAAAGAACACCTTGCCGCCACCGAGAATGGCCGGGATCAGGAACTCACCCATCAGCAGGATAAACACCAGCATCACCCCGGTGATGATCCCCGGTGCCGAGAGGGGCAGGGTGATCCTGCGAAAGCTCTCGAAGGCACTGGCACCCAGGTCCGCCGACGCTTCGAGCAGGCGCTTGTCGAGTTTTTCCAGGCTGACGTAGATCGGGAACACCATCAGCGGCAGGTAGCCATAGACGATGCCGATCAGCACGGCCCAGGGCGTGTTGATCAGCCGCACGTCTTCCAGGCCAAGGCTGGCCAGCAACGCCGGAATGCCCTTGCCGCTGAGGATGAAAATCCACGCGTAGGTGCGGATCAGGAAACTGGTCCAGAACGGTACGATCACCAGCGTCAGCAACAGCGAACGGTTTTTGCTGACCTTGACGGCGAGGAAGTACGCCAGCGGGTAGGCCGCCACCAGGCACACCAGGGTGCCCAGTGGCGCCAACACCAGCGTGTTGCCGAACGCCGCCGCCCGTGAACCGAGGTTCAGGTAGTTGGCCAGCGTGAAGCCCCCGGCATACCCGCCCACGGCGCTGCGCTCGCCGAAACTGAAGACCAGGATGATCACCAGCGGCATCAGTAACAGCAGCAGGAACCACAGGGTCGAAGGCAAGAGCATCAGCAGGGTGATCCGCCGGCCGAGGCTGCGCCGTGGGCGCACCTCGACTGACAGGGCACTGCCCGGCTGCACCGTTTGCGGGTGGGCGGCGGCATTCATGGGCGACTCCTCGTTAGCCATGGCAAGTGATCAGGCGGATTTGAAACGGGCCATCAGTTCGGCGCGGGCCGGGCTGGTGAGCGTCGCTGCCGCACCGAATTCCAGTGGGCTGAGGGCTTCGGCGGCCGGGTACATGATCGGATCACTGAGCATGGCCGTCGGCAGCAGGGCATCGACCCGCTTGTCACCGCTCGGGTAGCCGTGGCTCAGCACTTCGAGCTTGTTGTGCTGCGGATCGAGCAGGTAGTTGATGAAGGCGTAGGCGGCGTCCTTGTGCTCCGAGTTTTTCGGAATGGCGAAGAAGTCGCTCCACAGCTCGCCGCCTTCCTTGCCCAGCTCGAACTGCATCTGCGCGTTGTCGCGATGCAGCTGCGAGGCGTCACCGGTCCACGACATGGCCAGCCAGGCGTCGCCGCTGCGCATCGACGGCTGGATGTCGGAGTTGATGGCGAACAGGTGCGGCTTGACTTCGATCAGCAGCTTTTCGGCATCGGCCAGTTCTTTCGGGTCCAGGGAGTTGAAGCTGTAGCCGAAGCTTTTCAGGGCGTTGCCGATGGCAGTGAGTTGATAGTCGTGGACCATGGTGCGGCCACTGGCAGGCCCCTGGGCGGCGGCCCAGAATTTTTTCCAGCTGGTTGGGCCGTTCTTCAGCTTGCCAGTGTCATAAAGCATGCCGGTGGTGCCCCAGTTCTTCGGCACCGCATACACCTTGCCGTCGACTGTGCCCTGGGCCATGAACTTCTGCTGGAACGCCGAGGCATCGAAATTGGGAATGCGCGACAGGTCCAGGGGTTCGATCAAGCCCAGGCCGACGTAGGTGCTGATGGTGTAGTTGGTCGGCACCAGCACGTCCCAGCCACTGCCGCCGGCCTGCAACTTGGCGAGCATTTCTTCGTTGGAGCCGAACACGCTCATCGATACCCGCGCACCCGTGGTCTTGGCGAACGCGTCGAGGTTTTCCTGACTGTGGTAGTTCGGCCAGGTCGCCAGCGACAGGCGATCCCCCAGTTTGCCCTGCTCGGCGGCCTCGGCCGTTGAGGTCAGCAGTCCGGGCATATGGGTGGCGACCACCGCCGCGGCGATCCCGAGGCCGGTACGGCCAAGAAAGTCGCGGCGACTGATCGAGCCGTTCTGCCAGCTGCGCAGGGTTTTGATAAAGGTCTTCTGGTCCATAGCACGCTCCCCATCCGGTTGATGAAACGAATCGACGACTTACAACGCCATGGCCAGGCCATTGGCGTGATCCCAGCCGACGCGTACAGCCGCGCCGTGTTCGAATGCGTTGGCGCCGTGGTCCTGCTGGCGCGGCACGCGCACGCAGACCACGCCGAAGGCCTGGGTGCGCACGCGGTATTCGGTGGTGTTGCCCAGGTAGATCCGGTCCTCGACGCAGCCTTGCAGGGTCACTTCCCGCGCCATGTCGGCGCTGGCACCGGCAATGCTGATCAGTTCAGGGCGCACGGCGATGCAGCCGTCGGCGTTGGCGCTCAGGGCCTTGCCGGTGGGCGTCAGCGGGCTGGTCAGTTCCAGTCCCTGCTCGGTGCGCAGGACCACCGAACGGCCATTCAGATGGCGGACGGTGCCGTTGAACAGGTTGGACTCACCGATAAAGTCGGCCACGTAGCGGCTGGCCGGAGCTTCGTACAATTGTTCCGGGGTGGCGGTCTGGATGATCGAGCCGTTGTGCATCACGCTGATGCTGTCGCTCATGGACAGCGCTTCTTCCTGATCGTGAGTGACCAGCACGAAGGTGATGCCGACCTCCCGTTGCAGGCGCAGCAATTCCGACTGCATCTCCTTGCGCAACTTGCGGTCCAGTGCCGCCAGCGGCTCATCGAGCAGCAGCACGGTGGGCTTGTTGACCAGCGCCCGGGCCAAGGCCACGCGCTGTTGTTGGCCGCCGGAAAGCTCACTCGGTTTGCGCTGGCCGAAGCCGCTGAGGCGCACCATTTCCAGGGCTTCATCGGCCATGCGCAGTTGTTGTTTCTTGTCGGGGCGCGGGGTGCGATAGCGCAGGCCATAGGCAATGTTTTGCGCCACGGTCAGGTGCGGGAACAGCGCGTAATGCTGGAACACCATGTTCACCGGCCGCTCGAAGGCCGGAACGCCGGCAACGTTCCTGCCCGCCAGGCGCACTTCACCGCTGGTGGGCTGTTCGAACCCGGCGATCATGCGCAGGGTGGTGGTTTTGCCACAGCCCGAGCCGCCGAGGAAAGAATGGAACGAACCGCGCCGCACGGCGAAATTCAAACCACTGACAGCCTGTACCTGGCCATAGCGTTTGACCACGTTGCAGAATTCGATATCGCTTGGCGGGTTGTCGTTCACGAGGCGGGCTCCCTTGCAGTGATGAATCAGTGCGTCGGGGGCCAAACTAGCAATGAGGGTTTTACGGCGTATATATCCCTTGGGGGGTAGGAGAGGGTATGCGGAGGCTGGGTAGGCACCGACCTTTGTGGGAGCGAGCCTGATCGCGATGGTCGTGAACGATGGCGCGTGCTTGCAGGCTAAACGCGGTGCCCTTGGGTCCATTGCGAGCAGGCGTTCCTCCTGTAAGGGGTGTGTTGCAGGCGAGCGTTCTTGGATTAGATAATTTTGCCATTTGGCACTATAGTTTGTGCCAGATGTCATAGCGACGGAGACTGCCATGAGCGCCAAGAAAAAAGATGATGTAGCTGATGAGGCTGTCAAAGATGCCGGTCGCTTCACGAGTGCTCAAATGCGCCAGCTTGAAGCGGCAGTAAAAATCTCGGGTCGAAAGAAACCTGCGGTGACCACTACTGCGACAGATCACCCGCCACGCATGGTCGCGATCTTGCTCTCCGGGAATGTGGGTGATGATCGTATGGAGATTTACCGAGCCGTCAGAAACGGTTTTCCGCTGCAGTCAGTGCTCAACATGATCGAAAACAGCGAGGTGTATAAGCAACGCGGCGTGCTGTCGAAAATCGTTGGCGCTTCTGATCGCACGCTGGCGCGGCGGCTGAAAACGCCCAATGAAATCTTGACCTCGGAGCAAAGCACGCGCGCGCTCAACTATGCCGAAGTCTTGGAAAAAGCCACGGAGGTGCTGGGCTCGCGCGAGCTGGCCGAGCAATGGATGGTCAAACCTGCGCGTGGCCTGGACGGTGAAATACCCATCGATTTGATTTCTAACTCGGTGGGCTATGAGTTGGTGACTGATTTTCTGACGCGCATCGAGTATGGGGTCTATTGATGGCTAAAGACCCCTTCAGCAGTGAGATTCACTTCTGGCGCCTCGACCCTGCCGAGTATGCCCCCACATGGCATTTGGGCGTGGGGGCAGAAAAGGTCGGTGGACGCTGGAACCCTAAAGGCATGGCCACGGTTTATGCCAGCCTGGATGCCTCTACGGCCATTCTCGAGGTGGCGGTGCACAAGGATTTCGACGCGTTGGATTGCAAGCCTCATCGCCTGACGCAGGCCCGTGTGCTGGACCCGTCCAGGATTCACGTGGTACGGCCCGAAACCATCGCAAACCCCAATTGGTTGGTCCCTGGCACCCCAAGCCGCAGCCAGCAACAGTTCGGTGCCGATCTGCTGCGCCAGCATCCGTTTGTTTTGGTGCCATCGAGCGTGTCGCCGCATAGCTGGAATTTGCTGATGAACCCGCAAATGGCCATTGGTTTGTACGAGCAGGTGCTGCAAGAGCCTTTTGGTCTGGATGGCCGGCTTAACAAGCCTCAAGCCTGAAGCGCATCATCCCCTCTAGTACCCATCCAGTGATGTTTAATGAACGGGTACGTGCTGCTTGCAAGCACTGTGCAAGCTACCAGCCAACGGCGCGACCTCGATCCCCTTGCAGCCTGTCGCTTGAAGCTTGCAGCTGATTTTCAGTGAGGTCGCGGATAAACAGTCCGAGCAACTCCGACTGGCTGCCGATGCCGAGCTTGGCGTAGAGGTTCTTGCGGTGGATTTTTACCGTGCCCGGACTGATGTTCAGTTGTTCGGCAACCGAGGCGCTGGAGTGACCGCGCAACAGCAGCTGCACAATCTCCTGTTCGCGTCCGGTGAGAATGTGCGCGCCGAACTGATCGAAGGCTTCGCGGATCTTGAAGTCCAGATCCTGCGCGGGTCGCGGTTGCTGGGCCTGACGCAAGCGCCAGGCTTCATTGATGACCTGCTCGACCACCGCTTGCGCGCACTCGATCAACTGCATTTCGTCACGGCTGAACGCGCAACTGGCCGAGGAACGCATCAGCGACAGCACGGCCGTGGCACCGGCGCCGAGGTCGACGAAAAACGCCACTTCTTCTGCCAGACCGGTTTGCTGGTAATAAGTCAGGTAGTACTCGCCGAGGTAGAAGTGGTCGGGCGCGAACTGGCGCAATCGCCACAATCCGGGCGCTTGCCCGCGCGTACAGGCCAGGTAGAACGGATCGAGCAAATACGGTCCGCACTGATAGTCATCGACATACACCGCGCGTTTGTCCGCCGAGAAGGTGTCAAACAACGCCAGGGGCCGGTGATTGCCTTCGTAGACGAACAGGACGAAATGATCGACCGGGCAGACTTGCCGCAACCAGTGGCTAAGGCCCGACAGCCGTGCATGCCCGGCGGGCAGGTCGAGCAGGTGGGCGACACCGGTGGTCCAGAGTTTCAGTTCCTTGGGGCGCATGGTCGCTTCAAGCAAGGGAGGATCGCCTTGAGATGCACAAAGTACGCCATGCCTGTTTTGGCCGTGCGGGGCAGGGCGGGGGGATCGAAATGCTTGAAAAAGATGCACTGCAATGGGGCCGGGTGTTACCGAGTGCTACAGCTTTGGTAGCAGAAGTGATGGGTTTCAATCACGTTCGAGAACGTCGAATGAGCAAGCGGATGGCGTCGACACCGGCTGCGGTGGGTTTCAGTAGATTTTCGGAATCAACCGCCAGCTCCGGGTGCAATAAGCCTCGTAGTCAGCACCAAACTGCGCCCGCAATAGCGCCTCCTCCGAATGGATCCGCGCAATCAGCGGGATCACCGTCAGCGCGGCCAGCAACAGTCCGACTGCCGAACGGAACGCCAGCGCCCAGCCTACAGCGATGATCAACATCCCCAGATAACTGGGGTTACGCAGGCGGCGATAAATTCCGTCGGTGACCAGGCTGTGCCCCGGTTGAATCGCCACCAGCCCGCTGAAGCGCTTGCCCAGCACGAACACCGGCCAGATTCGCAGGGCGCCGCCCAGGATGTACAGCACTGCCCCGAGCCAACGCACACCCTCGCCGCCGAACGTCCAGACGTCGACCCGGTCGGTGTAGGCCGGTAGAAATCCGCTCAGTAAGCCAATGATGCCAAAGGCCGGCAGCACCCAGCGGTTGGCCCGGTCTTCACGTTCGCCGGAACTGAGGTTGACCTCGGTGAACAGCGAAGCGACGACCATCGCCAGGGTGGCAAGCGCCACCACGACCAGCGCGCCATGGGAGAAAAAGGCGGCGAATCCGCCCAGCCCCCAAATCGCGAGCCAGAGGTAGGCGAAGGTGGACACGAAGGCGATAAAAGCCAGTTTTACGGAAATTTTCATAATGCTTCGATCAGTGGGCACACCCTTGATTATAGGATCCGTCCCAGTCGGCGGTCGCCCCTGGCCCCGCGCCTCGTTAGCGCTGAAACGCCAGTCTCGGGTCAGGGTGAACTAAGCTTGAAACAGGACCGTTCACCGCTGGCTCGCGGAACATTCGACGAGTGGGCGGCGTGCACCAGGAGCCGCCATGCTTCACATCAGAACCCCGTTGATCCTGCACCCTGGCCTCTCTTCCCCGGCCCGTCGTATTTGGCTCAAACTGGAAAACCTGCAACCCAGTGGCTCATTCAAACTGCGTGGCATGGGGCTTTTGTGCAGTCAGGCCGCAGCCCAGGGCAAAACCAGAGTCGTCTGTCCTTCCGGGGGCAACGCCGGGTTCGCCACCGCCGTGGCGGCCGTCAGCCTGGGATTGCAGGCGTGCATCGTAGTGCCGCACACCACCCCTGAAAGCACCCGCGCCAGAATCCGCGAAACCGGCGCCGAGGTGATTGTCCACGGCAAGGTCTGGGATGAAGCCAACCAACGGGCCATGGAGCTGGCGCAGGGGGCGGACACCGAATATGTCCCGGCTTTCGATCACCCGGTGCTGTGGCAAGGGCACAGCACGATGGTCGATGAAATCCTCGAAGACTGCCCGCAAGTCGATGCGTTGGTCACGTCGGTGGGCGGCGGCGGTTTGCTGGCGGGCCTGCTCACCGGGCTGATCCGCCATCGGCGCATGGACTGCCGGATCGTTGCCTGTGAAACCCGAGGCGCGGCGTCGTTCGCGGCAGCCATGGCGGCCGGGCATCCCGTGCGCCTGCCACGGATCGACACAGTCGCCACGTCACTCGGCGCCTCTGAGGTGGCGGCGTGGCCGGTGCGGCACATCCTCGATTTTCCCCACGAGTGCGTGGTGCTCGGGGACGAGGAGGCGATCATGGGCGTGGTGCGGTACGCCAATGATTGTCGCCAGTTGGTCGAGCCGGCGTGTGGAGTTTCACTGGCGATTGCGTACCTGGATCATCCGGCGATTGCCCAGGCCCATGACGTGGTGATTGTGGTCTGTGGCGGTGTCAGCATCACCCCGGCCCTGGTGGCCGGATGGGCGCGGCATGCTTGAAGCCACACCCGTCAAGCAAGGCAGGGCTGGAAACGCTGTCCAGGTTTCACAAGCCCCACCGCTGAGGTTGGCCATCGTTATTGACCGGCTGGAACGCCTTCCTGGACGAGAATGGCGCGAGCCAGGTCTTCGTCGCTTGCGTTGTTGAGGTCGGGGTGCTCCTGCCGGAGCTGTTTGAGAACCGATTCCAGATAGGCGCCGCGAATCGTACCGCCACTGGCCACGAAGCTGGAGGCGTCATCACGGGCGGGAATCATGAGTTTGTGGTCCTTGAACGTCGAGTACAGCGATGCGGAAACCCCGGCTGAGGTGGCGACATCGCCTGCGTCCACCTTGGCCATTGCAGAGCCGAAGGGTAAACACAGCAACAGAGAAGAAACGATAATCAGACGGCGCATGACGGTGTCCTCTGAAAGCGTGAAGCAAAAAGGAAGTACCTCATCATTTAGGATGCATGGCGGTCGCCAGGAGTTCCCTGATGGTGAAGATTGACACGGGTGCAGTCGGAGAATCATTTTTCCGGGACCGGGTTCACAAGGTCCGGACTGTAGGTGCTGGCTTGCCAGCGAAGGCGGTTTTGGGCGCGGCGCGATATCCAGAGGCGACATGGGCGGCCGGCTCCCGATGCCCATCGTCTTCGTGGTCATGACCATGCTGTTGGCGATATTCTCCTGCCTGATCGATTACCGAGAGCGGGAGCTGGTTTGGCATGAGGGCAGGGCGGGTGAGCGTCGATATCGACAGCGTGGTGGTTGGGGCCGGAGTGGTCGGGCTGGCGGTGGCCAGGGCGCTGGCCATGAGCGGGCGCGAAGTGATTCTGGTCGAGGCCGGCGAAGGCATAGGCGTGGGCATCAGTTCGCGCAATTCCGAAGTGATCCACGCCGGCATCTATTACCCCGGCGGCAGCCTCAAGGCGCAGTTGTGCGTGGAGGGCAAGCAACGCCTCTACGCCTTCTGCGACGAACGTGGCGTCAGCCATCAGCGCCTGGGCAAGTTGATCGTGGCCACCGATGAAGCCCAGCGCACGGCGTTGCAGGGTTTGCTGGAGCAGGGCCGGCGCAACGGCGTCGATGACCTGCAATGGCTGGAGGCGAGTGAGGCGCGGGAGCTGGAACCGGCGTTGTCCTGCGTCGCCGCGCTGTGGTCGCCGTCCACCGGCATCGTCGACTCCCATGGCTTGATGCTGGCGTTGCAGGCCGATGCCGAAGCCGGGGGCGCGTCACTGGCGCTTTATACGCCGCTGTTGTCGGCGCGTTGCATCGAACAGGGTTTCGAGTTGCACATGGGCGGTGCCGAACCCATGACCTTGAGCTGTCGCGAGCTGATCAACTGTGCAGGGTTGTCTGCGCCCGAGGTGGCAAGCCGCATCGCCGGCCTGCCTGCGCAATACATTCCAGAGGCGCGGTTGTGCAAGGGCAGCTATTTCAGTTTCAGTGGCCGGGCGCCGTTTCGCCATCTGGTGTATCCGGCACCGGAAAGTGCCGGGCTGGGTGTGCACATGACCCTCGACCTGGGCGGCCAGGCGCGATTCGGGCCTGATGTGGAATGGGTCGATCACATCGACTACCGCGTCAATCCATCGCGGGGCGACGGCTTTTATCAGGCGATCCGGCGTTACTGGCCGGGGTTGCCCGATGGCAGTCTGCAACCGGCCTATAGTGGTATTCGCCCGAAAATCAGCGGCCCGAACGAACCGGCCGCCGACTTTCTCATCAGCGGCCCGACTCAGCATGGCGTAGCGGGATTGGTGAACCTGTTCGGCATTGAATCCCCAGGCCTGACCAGTAGCCTGGCGCTGGCCGATCGGGTACTGGATACGCTCGCGCAGTAACCACCGTACCGATGATCAGCCACAGCACTGCGGCGTGGGGATAGCGCTATCCTTGAAAGATGCGCTCTTCGCCATCGGAGAAGTCTGATGATCAACGTACGCACTGCCCGCCTGCTTGCCGATTACAAACAATGGGCCAACCAGCGCCTCTTCGATAACCTGGCTCAACTGCCCCCCGCCGAGGTCTACAAACAGCGCGCCGGCATTTTCAAGAACATGATGGGCACGCTGAACCACATCTATGTAGTGGATTGCCTCTGGCAAGCCCACCTCGAAGGCCGGGGACACGGCTTCAAAACCTCCCATGACATGGTTCACCCTGAACTGTCGGCACTGCGCCAGGCGCAACAGATCGTTGATCACTGGTATTGCGAGTGGACCGCCCGGCAGACCGATGCCTCACTGGACAAACCCGTCCGGTTTACCTTTCTCTCCGGTGAAAGCGGCACCATGAGCGCCGGCGCGATGTTGATGCACGTGGTCAACCACGCCAGCTATCACCGTGGCTGGGTGATCCAGATGTATTTCGAGATTCCGGCGATGCCACCCATGACGGATCTGCCGATCTACTTGCGCGAGACCGATCTGCACTTCAATTCGCTCAATGCCCCGGTGGTGGAGCAGACATGTGCTCCACAATTTTCGAGCGCAACCAACGTTCTGCCGGATCGTTATCGTTGACGCCGTTCCAGACCATGGACAGTTCGGACAGCTTGATCTCGAACGGCGCATCGTCGGCACGCAGTTGGGGACTGCCTTCGATCAGCGCGCTCGCCGCGTAATCCGGCACCGTTGCCAGCATGTCGGTGCCCGCCAGCAAGGCGCGCAGCCCGGCAAACTGCGGCACCGCCAGCACCACCCGGCGCGAGCGGCCGATGCGGGCGAGATCGGTGTCGATCGCCCCGGTCAGATCCCCGGAAAACGACACCAGTGCATGGGGACGTTCGCAGAATTCATCGAGCGTCAGGGGGCCGGGCCGGTTGTCGCCGCGCAGGATCTTGACGCTCAAGTCCCGCAGTTTCTTGCGCTTGGCATTGGCCGGCAATTCCGTGGTGTAGCTGATCCCGACGGTAATCTCCCCGGTGGCGAGCATCGACGACATCAACAGGAAATTCACCCGCCGCACGACGACCACCACGTTCTGCGCTTCTTCGCGTATCTGCTTGAGCAACGGTGGAAACAGCCCGAATTCGGCGTCATCGGACAGGCCGATGCGAAACACGTCACGGCTGGTGGACGGGTCGAAATCCTTGGCCCGGCTGACCGCACCGGAAATGGTGTCCATCGCCGGCTGCAGTTCCTTGAGAATCACCAGGGCGCGCGGCGTCGGCTCCAGGCTACGGCCGTTGCGTACCAGCAACGGATCGTCAAACAGATCCCGCAACCGCGCCAGCGCCGCGCTGACCGCAGGCTGGCCGAGAAACAGTTTCTCTGCGGCGCGGGTCAGGTTCTTCTCGAACATCAGGGTTTCGAAAATCACCAACAGGTTCATGTCCACGCGGCGCAGGTCGTTGCGGTTCATCCGGAGTACTCGCTGGGAGTGGGGATCCTCTCAGTAAAGCACTGAATGACAGAAACACGGTCAGACATGTCGATGCCGAATACGGTGTCCATCGGTAAGTTTTGAGTGTTGCCCAATAGTGCAATGACACGCTTTTAATTGACGGGCTGTCAGTGTTTGTTTAATAAAAATGAGTTCTTCTGATTTCTCTGACTTGTTTCATTATCGCATCGTGGTTTGGATTTTTTACGTTGTTTATTTCAGAAAAATAATCGTCGGCTACAGCAGGTTTCGGTCGATTGGAGATCGGAGTCGTTGAGTCGAACTCACCTCTTCTTGCCGCATTCAGTTTTCGCCAGGCAATGGGGCCAGGCTCATCGGGGGTCGCGCCATATTTGTTTATGTCTATGTACTCAAGCAGGGTGTGCCGAGCAGCTGACGGGTCGTTTTTACTGGCTGCAGCTTTCAATTCTGGCGTTAATGGTAATTCAGTTATTGGGTATGAGTTTTTTTGAAGGTTTTTGATGGTTATCTTTTTTAAGTTCAAGCTGTTGTCTCTTGCGATTTTTAAATCATTTATGTAGGCGGTATTCTGATAGGGGATATGAGATGAGGCGTAAATCAATTCGTCCATTTGTTTAATCGCGTTGATCGCTCGCCCGGTCGAAATTCCTGGTCTGATGTAATGTACAGCTGGAGCGAAGTCGGCAATCTGAGTGGTTATGCTTTTTGCAGTTGTGGCCAGTATTTTTGTGGGGATGAAGTGACCGGTGGGGTCGCTAAAGTTTACTGGATCCCCTGCGCAATAAGCATAAGAATTCAGCCCACCCTTCCCAAACGGACTCAAACTGTCCGGGCTGTTAAATCGCATCAACACCGGATTAAACGCTCGATAGCCATTACCCAGCAAATAGTGCCCGGTCAGTGGGTCAGGCCGTTCGCCATTGAACCCCATCAAACTCATCCATCCATTTGTCGCTTGGCGGTGACCATAGGGCGCATAGGCGATGGGTTGTGCCTGGTGGTTGGCTTTGAGTGTGTTCAGCACCGACCGTTGCTGATCAATCGCCAGTAGCGTGGTGGCGTGCTCGACACCCTGTTGCTGTTGTTGCGCCAGCAGCCAGTCGTCGTGCTGGAAAATGCTTTGCCGCAATGCTCCCTGAATCTCCGTGGCCAGTCGGCTTTTGCAGTAGAAGCGCTGAAGGGGTGGCGCGTCAGTCAGCCCCTGGCCGGTCAAGCGGTCGAGGGCGTCGTAGCGGTATTGGCAGAGCAGTGTTGCGCGTGTTGCTGGCATGTTGGGCGCTCCCGAAAGGCTGGCGTGGTGGCGAACAGTATTGGGGGTTTCGGAACGGGCGTGAACTATCAGAACTGTTAGGTTTGCTGGGGGGCAGAGTCGATGGTGAATGATCAGCTGTGGGAAAGGTTTGTCGGAATGCAGGGTTTGGGGCCGCTGCGTGGCCCAGCGGGGTACGAGCTCCCTCGCCACAGGGGGGTGTTTAGTCGGGAGGGTCGATGCGGTCCAGTGCGCGGTTCACGGCCAGTTCGCCAAGCATGATCACTTGTGCGATGCCCAGCAGGGTGTTGCGACTGGTGCCTTCCGTACGGTCCGCGAGGTCCAGGGTCATGACGTTGGCCGAGGCCAGGGATTCGCAGGCGTGGGCCAGCAGGGATTCGGTGTCGAGCTCGGGGTCGACGATGAACATGCCGCAGGGTTTGCGCGGGGTGGCGCGGATGTCGGCGGCGGAGGGGATGCGGTCGGTGGGTTCGTGGTGGTTTTCTGGATTGGGGTTTTCGGAGGGAGATGCTGGATCGGTGTGTGGGGGATTGGGTGTGACCTTGAACATAGATAGAACTCCTTACGTCATAAAAAAGGAGCCATCACTCTCGCTACCAAACGAAGGGTGGCGGCCATGCGCAGGTTGGTAGACCGGGACGCAAGGAAACCGGCGCGTCCGAGGACGCCCTGTGCATGACCACCATTTGCAGATTCGAATAAACGCTGCGAATCATGATGCTCAGCACCTTACGATCATCCGGGCTACCAAACCCGATCGCTGTTCTTTTCAGCGACCGGCAAACGATAAAACCCGACCCCAAGGCACACAAGCCGGCGGATTCTGGCGTACCCGTAGGCAACGGCGCAAGGCGCTGTAGCTTTCACGAAGTAACGCTGACAGCCATTAAACATCTGCCCACGGCCAGCGCTCTCGCCATCCGGTTTTCACTCAATTCTTGTGCTGACCCGCGTGTGCGACGCAGGCGTGATCAGGGGCTGGCGCCTGTGAAACAAGGTCGTGCCAGGCGAATTGACCCTTGATCCGAGCGAAGCGCAGCCAGAGGGTAATTTTCTGACGGGTCGCTACACTCTTTCCGTCCATGACCGCGTGATTCCCGCAACCTTCTGGCAGGCGCTGCGTGAGGCAAAACTGTTATCCGAGCGCGCACCCCTGCCGATCACTGGAGCTTGAGCATGAAAATCGATCTGAGTGGAAAACTGGCGATTGTCAGCGGCAGCACGGCCGGCATCGGCCTGGGCATCAGCCAGGCGTTGGCCGAGTCCGGCGCCACGGTGGTGGTGATCGGTCGCGATATGGCCAAAGTCGAACAGGCTTTGGCGAGCATTCGCCAGCAGGTGCCGGGCGCTCAACTGCGGGGGCTGGCTGCCGATCTCGGGACAGCCGAAGGTGCGGAAATTCTGTTCGCCGCCGAACCACGGGCCGACATCCTGGTGAACAACCTGGGGATCTACGAAGCGGTGGATTTCTTCGACACTCCCGACAGCGAGTGGACGCGCTTCTATGAGGTCAACGTGATCTCCGGTGTGCGCCTGTCCCGGCATTACGTGCCCGACATGGTCAAGCAGGGCTGGGGGCGGGTGATTTTCCTGTCTTCGGAATCCGGGATCGCGATCCCGGCCGACATGCTCAACTATGGCGTGACCAAAAGCGCCAACCTGGCGGTGTCCCATGGGCTGGCCAAACGGCTGGCGGGCACTGGGGTCACGGTCAATGCGATCTTGCCGGGCCCGACCTTGACCGACGGCGTGGAGCACATGCTCAAGGATGCCATTGCGCAATCCGGACGCAGCCTGCAGGAGGAAGCCGACGCCTTCGTGCGCAAGGCCCGTCCCACTTCGATCATCCAGCGCGTGGCCCATGTCGAGGAAGTCGCGAATCTGGTGGCTTACATCGCTTCGCCGCTATCCTCAGCCACCACGGGCGCCGCCCTGCGGGTCGACGGCGGTGTCGTCGACAGCCTGGCCATCTGAACCTACTGACCAAGAGAGAATATGACATGGCATCTGCATCAGCCTTCATCGACATCCCGGCCTCGGCCGATCAGGTCTGGCAACTGATTGGGGGATTCAACTCGCTGCCGGACTGGCTGCCGCTGATTCCCAAGAGTGAACTCAGCGAGGGCGGGCGTGTGCGCAGCCTGAAAACGGCGGATGGCGCGGTGGTGATCGAGCGCCTGCAAGGGTTCGATAACGCGGGCAAGACCTACAGCTACTCGATTGAGCAGGCGCCGTTTCCGGCCACTGAGTACCTGGCGACGATCAAGGTTGAAAGCCAGGGTGAGGGCGCCCGGGTGACCTGGTCCGGTCGGTTTGAGCCGGTGGGGGTCAGTGACGAGGAAGTGGTGGCGTTGTTCGCCGGGATTTATCAGGGCGGACTGCAGGCTCTGCGGGCCAATTACCCGGCCTAGCCTGGATCTGTGGGAGCCGGCGTGCCGGCGAAGAGTCCTTCCGGCCTTGCAGCGCTGCCACGGCCGCTTTCGCTGGCAAGCCAGCTCCCACAGGTTTTGTGTTTATCCTCAGGTCGGGGTAATCAAGCTTTGGCGGCAATCGATCACCAGCCGCGCGCCCCCGAGCTCACTGCGACCCACCTCCAGCGTAAAGCCGTGCAGGCTGACAATTGCCGCGACGATCGACAGGCCCAGGCCGAAACCGCTTTTCTGATTGCCCGCCTCGGCGCGATAGAAGCGCTGGAACACCGCCTCGCGTTCAGCCTCCGGGATTCCGGGACCGGAATCGAGCACTTCGATGCGGGTATGCCCCCCCTGATTGACTCCTCGCAAAATCACCGCGCCGCCGGGCGGGGTGAACTTGATCGAGTTGCTCAACAGGTTCGCGATCGCCTCGAACAGCAACGCCCGGTCGCCCTTCAGGGGCGGCAATGACCCAGGCACGTGCAATTGAAAAACCAGGCCATCGTCTTCGGCCAGTGGCAGATAAAAATCATGCAGTTCCTGCAGCAATGGCACCGGGTCGAGTTGCACGAAACCGGAACGGCGTTGGCGGTCTTCCAGTTCGGAAATCCGCAGCAAGCCCCGAAAACGCGCCATCAGCGTGTCGGCCTCACTCAGTACCGAATCGAGTTGCGCCGCTTCGGCAGAGCCTTCACCGGCCTGTTGTTGCATGCGATAGAGCTGTGCGCGCAAGCGGGTCAGCGGCGTGCGCAGGTCGTGGGCGATGTTGTCGCACACGCCCTTGACCTCGTTCATCAAGCGTTCGATGCGTTCGAGCATGGCGTTGACGATGGCGGCGAGCATGTCCAGTTCATCGCGGCGATTGGACAGCGGCAGGCGCTTGGTCAGGTCACCGGCGACGATGGCCTCGGCACTGGCCTGAATCGCGCGAATTCGCCGCAGCGGACGGCGGCGCAACAAGTGCCAGCCGACGATGCCCGGCAGGATGGTCAGGGTCACACCCCAGAACAATGCATGGAGGATGATGCGGGTGACGGCAAACAACGAGCCGTTGTCCCGTACCAGGACCAGCCAGCGTCCGTCCTCGGTTGCGGTCGCCACCGCGTCGCAGCTGTCGGCGGGCAAGGTCGGGTCGTCGGAGTCGGTGCAGTCGCTGAGCATGTGGATCTCGCCGTCCAGCGGCAAGTCGAGCGGGATACGGCGCAGGGCGCCGCTGAGGTGACGCTGCTGATCATCGAACAGGCCATAGGCGTCGATGCCGCGAATGTCGAAGGTCATGCTGACCGCGAGGGCATCCACCAGTTGTTCGCCCTGAAAGCGCGAAAACAGGTGCTGACGCTGCATCAGCGAATGTTTGGCCAGATTGTCCAGGTAAGCGGACACCTCGTAGTACATGACCCCCATGAGAATCCCGCTCCAGGTCACGAACAGCGCACTGTAGAGCGCCAGCAGACGACTGCTGGAAGAACGCCAGCCTTTAGACGGGTTCGGCAATGACATAACCCGAGCCTCGCACGGTTCGAATCAGTGGAACATTGCCCGGTGGGTCGATTTTTTTGCGCAGGCGGCCAATGTGCACGTCGATCAGGTTGGTGCCCGGATCGAAGTGATAGCCCCAGACTTCTTCGAAAATCATCATCCGCGACAGGATTTGCCCGGTGTTGCGCATAAGGAATTCCAGCAGCTTGTATTCGGTGGGCAGCAGCGTCAGTAACTCACCATTGCGGCTGGCTTCGTGGCTGATCAGGTTCAGTTCCAGATCCGCCACCCGCAACGTGGTGACGTGCGCCGTCACGGTGTTCTGGCGGCGCAACAGGACTTCGACGCGGGCGGCCATTTCATCGGTGGCGAAGGGTTTGGTCAGGTAATCGTCGCCACCGGCACGCAGGCCGCGCACGCGTTCGTCGACGTCGGAGAGGGCGCTGATCATCAGGATGGGGGTCGCCACGCCCATGGTCCGCAGTGTGGTGACGATGGCCAGGCCATCCAGCTCGGGCAGCATGCGGTCGAGGGTGATCAGGTCATAGTGGCCGCTGACTGCGCGCTCCAGCCCTTCGCGGCCGTTGTCGACCCAGTCGACTTCGAGGCCGTGGCTGCTCAGTTCGGCGACAATTTCCCGGGCGGTTACGGCGTCGTCTTCGATGGTCAAGATTCGGGTCATAGGCTGGCCTGATAAATCGGTTCAAGTCTGAGTTCGAAGCATTTTGCCAAGAATTGCCAGTGACTTAATAAATTAACTTTCATGTGATCGCGGCGCATTTAAGGAACGTTGATATCATTGGGCCATAATTTCAACGGGAAGTTGCACCTTGCGTACTCTAAAGTCTGGCTGGATGCCGATGTGCCTGCTGTTGCTGAGTGTTGTCTGCTCATCGACATGGGCCGCCAATACACCGTGTTCGGGAAAGAAGGGCGGTGTC
Source organism: Pseudomonas sp. MT92 (assembly GCF_058792515.1). Lineage (NCBI taxonomy): Bacteria > Pseudomonadati > Pseudomonadota > Gammaproteobacteria > Pseudomonadales > Pseudomonadaceae > Pseudomonas > Pseudomonas sp. MT92. The sequence continues at coordinate 108,135 of NZ_JBXAFA010000002.1, read as the reverse complement.
GCCCGTTGTGACGGTGATCTGTTCCTGTGTAACGACGGCTCTATCAGTGCCTCGAAAAAAAGTTGTTCATCTATATATGGCAGCAAAAGCCAGGCCCGGCCACAAGCACGTGTGCAGGACGCCGAGGGCTGTGCTTGCGGAACCGGTTCGTTCTGCACGGGCCCCAGAGACGGCGTTTACTGCCTCACGCCGGCAGGCAATAAAAGCTATAGGCGCAAGTAGTTTTCGCAATGCAGAAAGCCCGCCCGGGCTGGCCCTTTATTGCATCTTGCATGACCCTCGGAAGTTCCTTCTTTGTAACCCTCTGAAGTTAAAGGACTTATCTGGAATTCGCGACTGGCATGGTCACTGCAATTGTTCATTCGAAGAGTTGTAACACCATCTTTCTGCCTGGAGCGATACAACGATGAATAGATCCTCTGATGGTTTCTATCCCGCCGCGGATGAGTCGAGCACGCTCTCGGGTGTGTCCTGGGGGGCGATTTTCGCCGGGGCCGCGGCTGCGGCGGCGTTATCGCTGATCCTCGTGCTACTGGGTTTCGGCCTTGGATTTTCGGCGGTTTCGCCCTGGGCCAATGAGGGAGTGAGCGCCAAAGGCCTGGGTATTTCAACCATTGTCTGGCTGGCCGCCACCCAGATCATCGCCTCCGGGGCCGGTGGCTACATCGCCGGCCGGCTGCGGGTGAAATGGGCGTATATGCACGGCGATGAAGTCTACTTCCGCGACACCGCCCATGGCTTCCTGGCGTGGTGCGTGGCGACACTCGTGACGGCGACGCTGGTGGCCGGTTCGGTCAGCAGCCTGATCAGCGGCGGGGTGCAGGCCGGGGCGACTGTCGCCGGTGGCGCGGCCAGTGCCATGACGCAAGTGGCCGGTTCGGCTGCCGTCAATTCGGGCGGCGATCAATACGGTTACTTCGTCGACAGCCTGTTTCGCGATGATCGTCCGGCCGCCGTCAGCGATGACGCCGCCCGCGGCACCGTCACCCGCATTTTCGTCCGCTCCTTGAGTAACAACGGGCAACTGGCTGCCGAAGATCGCACTTATCTCGCGCAGTTGGTGGCGCAGCGGACCAATCTTACCCAGGCGGACGCTGAACGTCGTGTCGATGAAGTCTATGCCCGCACCCAACAGGCCGTGGCCGACGCCAGGCTGAAGGCACAACAAGCGGCAGACACGGCCGCCAAAGTCGCTGCCTGGACCACGTTGTGGATGTTCGTTGCACTGTTGGCCGGTGCGTTTTTCGCCAGCCTTGCCGCGACTTTCGGCGGTCGTCGCCGGGATGCCGTGGTGTATCTGGAAACCGACACCTACGTCACCACCACAGCCATTCGTTAACTCAGGAGAAACACCATGCGCTCATTACTGTTGTTCTTTCTTGGTGTACCCATCCCGATCATCATTCTGATCGCGCTGTTCATGCACTGATCTTCTGGGGCCTGTGCCTCTGCCGCTTCTGCCTTTGGCAGAAGCGGCCTTTTGGTTGGAGGCCAGATCAGGCGCCGCCTGTCTGTCAGTCAATCGGCGTACTGACAAACGCCTCAAGCCCTTCGGCATACTCGGTGAATGCAGCGATTCGCGGACATTGCGCCCCGGCGACCTGATCCGGCACCACCAGGTTGGTAAAGCTCCAGGCCACGGCGAGGATGAGTCCATCCTGATCAATCGAACCGTCGGTTTTCAGCGGGTGTTTTTCCAGTTCCCGTTCCAGGGCTGAATAAGCCGCCGCCAGTTGTCCTTCGACCCGCTCAACCCAGGGTTCGTATTGAATCTCCGCCGGCCGCAGGTTGCGCTCGTAATAGAGCTGCACCGATTTTTCGCAGGCTGCCAACGCCAGCCCGATCAGGCGCAACGAGCGCACACGTTGCTCGATTCCCTTGGGCATCAGGCTGCGGCCAGGTTCGGCCAGTGCCTCCAGGTAATCGATGATCAGGGTCGAATCCATCAGTACTTCGCCATCATCCAGCACCAGCGTGGGGGCCTTGACCACGGGGTTGATCTGCTGGAACTGCTCGAAGTGCCTGAACACCGAAACCGATTCATGCTCCAGCGCAATGCCCAGGCGTTTGGCAGAAATGGCGACGCGTCGTACGTAAGGCGAATCCAGCATGCCGATCAGCTTCATTTAACCGCTCCTTGAAATAGCCACTTCGGGACGGACAACCTTAGCTGAGGTTGCCTGACGTGAAAATGGGGGGCGTGCCGGTAGCCATTTGTCTTCTATATACCTCCGCTGGATTGAATTTCTTGCTATAAACGCACTCCGATGCCCGCCTTAGATCATTTTCGAGGCTTTGCCGGGAAAATTCGCTGTCTTTTCAGTTGCTGAGGCCTCAAGTCGGCCTTAGACTGCCGCCCCTCGTAAATTGAGTGCCGGGTGGCGCTTGGAACAAACGGCGCCTTTCCGATGGCCTGCCCAGGTCCGCCGGAAAGCTCCCTTATTCGCCTTAATGCACGTTTTTTTATAGAGATATCAATGACAAAGGACAAGTTGCTGGCCATGCCGGCGGATGACTACATGAATGCCGAGCAACATGCTTTTTTCGCCGAGCTGTTGCAGAACATGAAAGTCGAAACCCATGAGCGCATCGAACAGAACCGCATTGCCATCGAGAGCCTGGACACCCCGGCCGACCCGGCTGACGCGGCTTCCGTCGAAGAAGAGCGCACCTGGCTGGTGAACGCGATCGATCGCGATCAGCGCATGCTGCCTCAGTTGGAACAAGCCCTGGAACGCATCAAGGAAGACAGCTTCGGCTGGTGCGATGACAGCGGTGAGCCCATCGGCCTGAAACGCCTGCTGATCAGCCCGACGACCAAGTACTGCATCGAAGCTCAAGAGCGTCACGAGCAGATCGACAAGCACCAGCGTCAAGCGTGATTCTGCAAGGCCGCCCGTTTAACTCGGGTAGCCTGTGAAAAGATCGCAGCCTTCGTCAGCGCCTGCCTTCCTTCCGGTCGGCGCTGCCGAAGGCTGCGATCTTTGCTTTTCGACGCCTGCGTAAAGCCCCGCACTTCTATTGATCTGCTGCAACGACCACGACTAAAGGCCCATGGATAATGGCTTTCTGCTGGCGTTTAATGCGATGACAACAATTAGAAGATGGCGGGGTGATAACGATGACGAGAGACGGATCTCTGGTTGCGGCAGTGCCTGCACCAGTACTATTGCCGAAACACCGCTGGCTGACGCCGTCGCTGCAGAGCATCGCCCTGATGCTGTTGCTGTGTGGCATGACGCTGGGGGGCTGGTCGCTTTACCTGAGCCTGCCATTGGCGGTGCTCATTATCTGGCTGCCTCGTCTGCGTTCGCGTGCGGCACCTGAAGCGGTTCCAGCGGAAACGTCCAGCGCCATCTCCGCGTTAACACGCGATCTTTCCTACACCACCAGTCATAACGCCTTGTCGGCCGCAGGCGTGGCCTTCTCGGTCAAGCAACTGGCGGACAAGCTGCAATCGCAACTCGGTGCGGCGGCGCAGATCGTCAGCAATGCCGAAGTGATGATTGCCACCGAACAAGCCACCTCGACCCTCAGCCGCGAAGCCCTGAGCGCTGCCAGCGAGGCGCATCAGAGTGGCGTGGCCGGGCGAACCGAACTGATCGAGTCGATAGCGCGCATGCATCAGCTCAGTCAGCGCGCCAGTAACAGCCGCGAGCTGATCGAGGCCCTGAGCCTGCGCAGCGATGACATTCAGCGGGTCACTTTGGTGATTCAGTCCATCGCCAGCCAGACCAATTTGCTGGCGTTGAACGCCGCCATCGAAGCGGCGCGCGCCGGTGAGCACGGGCGTGGTTTTGCAGTGGTGGCCGACGAAGTTCGTGGCCTCGCCGCGCGCACCGCCACGGCAACCGGTGAAGTCGGGGAGATGGTGGCCGATATCCAGCAACGCACCGCGCAAGTGGTGGAGCAGATCCGTCAACTGTCCAGCGACCTCGACACCGGCGTCCAGCAGGTCGAGCACACGGGGCAGCACCTGGATAACATCGCGCGGCTGGCGGCCAGTGTCGAACACCAGGTCGGGGAAATTGCCCGAGGCGCAGAGACCAATCGCGAACAGCTCGACAGCCTGTTTCATGCCATCGAACAGATGCGCAGCGACCTGGCCATCAGCGACCAGCAGACTCAGCGTCTGGCCCAGGCCGCGGTGCAGATGGAAGGTCAGGCCGAAACCATCAGTGAGCGCCTGGCGGCAGTCGGGCTGGATGACTATCACCAGCGGATTTACGACCTGGCCCGTGAAGGGGCGAGCCAGATTACCGCACGATTCGAAGCGGATATCGATGCCGGACGTATCAGTCTCGATGACCTGTTCGACCGAAACTATCAGGCAATCCCCGACACCAGTCCGCCCAAGTACCAGACGCGCTTCGACCGCTACACCGATCAGGTATTGCCGGCGATTCAGGAGCCGCTGTTGCCGCGCCATGAAGGCCTGGTGTTCGCCATTGCCTGCACCCCTCAAGGCTACGTGCCGACCCATAACAAAGTCTTCAGCCAGCCGCTGACCGGCGATGTGCAGGTCGATACCTTGCAAAACCGCACCAAACGCAAATTCGCTGATCGCACCGGCGTCCGTTGCGGCAGCCACCAGCAGGCGGTGCTGCTGCAAACTTACACTCGCGATACTGGAGAGCTCATGCACGACCTGTCGGTGCCGATCATGCTCAAGGGGCGTCATTGGGGCGGTTTGCGCCTGGGCTACAAGCCGGAAAATCCTCGCTAGCGGCTTGATGCTGTTCAGATAAGACCGACCACTTCTGCTATGACGAGCAAGCGTGCTCGCCACAGATACAGTGGCCGTCTTGAATGGCGTCTTTCGCAGGGGCCCGTCAAACCGGTTCCAGCAGGTGGGATGAGGTGCTTTATTGTTACGGTATTGGCAACTCTGCTGTGCGGGGTCGCTGCTTTTTCCGCTCGTATCCGCTGATTAACATGCCGGCATAGTTAGGTTGCTAACTGAGCTCGAGAGGTCAGCATGCACGGTAAGGTTGATGTTGCGGTGATGATTGGCAGCGGTGTGCCCGCCAGTTTGCGGGCGTTGGGGCAGAGTGTCTGCTGGGTGGTGCTGCTCAACGGTGAGCGCCGGGGGACGGCGTTTTCCAGTCGCGATGAAGCGGAGGAGTGCAAGGCTGCCTGGTTGGCGCAATTAAATACTGCAACACCTGGCAGCCTGCGTTACGCCCGGGGTTAGTGAATTTGATGCATACGCAGGTTCAAGTCGTCGACCACCCGCGCCCAGTCGGCATCTTCACGCAATTGTTCTTTCAGGAAGCCTGCCTGTTGCGGCGTCCAGAACTCGGCGTCGATGAGTTTCTTGTCGTCGGGCAACGGTGAATGGCTGGCAATGAAATCGTCGATAGCTTTCTGGGTGGAGTCCAGGCCGAGCTGGTCGAACAAACCTTTCAAGTCGTGTGTCGGTGATTCCATCTTCATCTCCTTGCAGCGGGTCGGTCACGTCGAGTACGAGATCTGAGGCGCGGCTACATTGCATCTGAGGGGGCCGCGCGTCAGGAGTTCGAAAGCGATGTTCAAACGCAGCAGTGAGCATAGACCGCAAACTCGAACATCAGGCTTTCAATGCACCTGCGTCGACGGCCGCTTTCAACTCCCTGGCGGATTCCTGGGCCGCGGTGGCGGCGACGTCCGAGGTTTTGAACCAGCGATCTTTTTCGACCTGATGGTAGCTCACGGTATTCAGCGGTGGCTTGGCGCGCATGACAATGACAGCCTGGAATTCGCCGTCGACCTCTCTGGCTTCGCCCCAAATAAAAAATTCGCCGATATCAAATTCCGTCACGTAGCTGCCTTCCCTTGGAAATAACTGTTTGTTTAACGCTGCCCACCCAGAGAGGGGTGCGTGTCGTTGGCCGGCCAGTATGGCAGTTGTTGCAGGCCGGCGGCTGAGTTAAGTCGCCGGCGTGACGAAACGTCTATCCAAAGGCAAGGAGCGACCCGGTCAGATACGTGACTCAAGTGACCGGGCGAGTGCGCAGGCTTCGTTGTGATCGCCGCGGAAACCTCTTACATGTCCTGTGGAAATTTCTTTGATATGGAAGAAGGCATTGCCGGCCAATATCACCTGGAACCTCGGTGGGCCGGGGATGTGGGTGACCCGTTCAGGGTGCTGTAACACCGCCGGATGCGGCGTTTGGGGATGAGCGAAGTGTGTCAGTGTGCACATATGAAGTCCTTTTCATTGTTTTACCGACGTATGTACGACGGTATGGGTAGTCTCGATGAGCGTCGCTGCTCTAGAATCACCCCCACTGGTGGGTGATCGATGTTTATCTAAAGCAATTTCTTTCTGGCGATATGTCAGAAAAGTGCTTTTTTTTGAGAGAATTTTCCTCGAAGTTGATAGTCCGTACTTCTCTGGCGGTACGAAGGGCGTTTTCCTTCAACCTTTGACGAACGTCAGGCAAGACGATGTGAGCGACATCCAGTAGTCTGCTCAAACGTCGTGATGGATGAGCCTCCTGCTCATCTCAGGATTTCAATTCGGGTTATCTGGCTTCACCTTCGGCATTGCCGCTTTTTTTGGCTGTGCGCTGTTTTCGCGTGCAGCGTCATTTTCAGATGTGGGGATGTTTCCTTGGCAGTAAGTAATCTCGATATGCATGCTTTGTTCGTGCTGGGTGATTTGCGCGCAAAGCTTGTTAAACAGTTTCAGTCACGTTTCGTTTACATCACCGAACAGAACGCTGAAGGCATTTACGTTGCCGAAATCGACACCGAGTCAGCGCTGGTGGTGGACGATAAACCCGGGCTCAAACTCAAGGTTGGCGATCATTTCAGTGCCTCGGTTTTGCCCAGTCGCGAAGGCGGCAAACTGGAAATCAAATTCCGCGATATCAAACTGACGGTCTACGGCCTGGGCGATTATGCCTTTGTCACCACCGCCGACGGTCATGCCATCGTGTTCAAGGAGGGTCACAACGTGGTGACGGTGTTCGCCGCCCACGAGCAGTTGCAGGAAGGCCTGACCAAAACCCTCAAGGCCGTGACCGCCAAGGCCGCCAAGTGGCGCAAGGGTGAACTGGTGACGTTCAAGGCCAGCGAGTAATGAGCCTGACCCGCGCCGACTTCCATGAGCAGAACCTCGCCAACGCTCAAGCCGAGGCCCAACGGCTATTCGGGCAGAAGGCTGTGCTGCAGGGAGCCTGGCTGAATTGGGTGGCCTCGCAGATCTACGCGTTGCGCCCGGCAGCGTATGCCAGCATGGTCAGGAGAGAACTGGCGCGCTTGCAGGAAACTTCCTAAAACCAGGGCATGCCCCCCTCGAAAGCGGGAACCTCTACTACAGTCAGTTGACTGACTATTCAGAGGCTTCGCGGCCTTTTGCCAGGCCATCCTGCGATTGCTGTGAACAGCACGAGGTGTAAAGCATGAAAGGTTTTCGACGGTTGCTGGCCGCTGCCCTGGCCACTTTCGGGTTGTTGGCGTCATCGGTTCCCGTATCGGCTGCCCAGGCACCGATCCACTTCGCCGACCTGAATTGGGAGAGTGGCAGCCTGATCACCGATATCCTGCGCATCATTGTCGAGAAGGGCTACGGGTTGCCGACCGACACCTTGCCGGGCACCACCATTACCCTGGAAACCGCCCTGGCCAACAATGACATTCAGGTCATTGGCGAGGAATGGGCCGGGCGCAGTCCGGTCTGGGTCAAGGCGGAGGCCGAAGGCAAGGTGGCGAGCCTGGGGGATACGGTCAAGGGCGCCACCGAAGGTTGGTGGGTGCCGGAGTATGTGATCAAGGGTGACCCGGCCAGGGGCATCAAGCCGCTGGCGCCGGATCTGCGCAGTGTCACTGACCTGCCGCGCTACAAAGAGGTGTTCAAGGATCCGGAGGCCCCGACCAAGGGACGGTTCCTCAACAGCCCCATCGGCTGGACGTCGGAAGTGGTCAATAAACAGAAGCTCAAGGCGTATGGGCTGGAAGACAGCTACGTGAACTTCCGCAGTGGTTCCGGTGCGGCACTGGACGCGGAGATCAGTTCCTCGATCCGTCGCGGCAAACCGGTGCTGTTCTATTATTGGTCGCCCACGCCGCTGCTCGGTCGATTCAAATTGATTCAACTGCAAGAGCCTCCGTTCGACGCCGAAGCCTGGAAAACCCTGACCGACGCTGACAATCCCAATCCGAAACCGACCCGTTCGCTGGCTTCGAAACTGTCCATTGGTGTGTCCACGCCGTTCCAGAAGCAGTACCCGCAGATTGCCGAGTTCTTCACCAAGGTCGATCTGCCCATCGACCCGTTGAACAAGGCCCTGGCCGAGATGAGCGAGAAACACACCGCGCCGCGCCAGGCCGCCGAAGCGTTCATGAAGGCGCACCCGGATGTGTGGAAAGCCTGGCTGCCCAAGGAGGTGGCGGACAAGGTTTCGGCCGGGCTCTAATGCCGCCTCGGCGATCGCTGGCGGTGGCGTTGGTCGGGTCGGACCGACAAGTTCGTGCAGTTCAGGAAATGCCAACTAGGATGATTTTGTTCAAATCCCTTTCAAGGATTTCTGACCATGACTCTGGTGTTGGCTCAATGGCTGGTGACGATCTTCGCCGCGATCAGCCTGATGCATGTCTACTGGGCTTTGGGTGGCGAGTGGGCCGCCGTGGCGGTGGTGCCGCAAGTGCCGGTGGAAGGCGGGCTGAAATTGCGACCGGCCTTCAGACCGCGGGGCTGGATCACGTTGATGGTGGCCGGTGCGTTGTTGCTGATTTCATTGCTGGTGTGCTTGCGCGTGGGGTGGTGGGTGCCGGCGGTGTCCCATTGGTCGCTGCAATGGCTGATCAGTGCCATCGCGATCATGATGTTCGCCCGGGCCATTGGGGATTCGGACTTGGTGGGCTTTTTCAAAGAGGTCAAGGGCTCGAAGTTTGCCCGGCTGGATACCTGGGTTTATTCGCCGTTGTGTGTGGTGCTGGGGGCGGGATTGTTGGCGGTGGCCTGGGTCTGAATCCATCGCGAGCAGGCTCGTGACAGCGCCAGCCCGGCCAATACAAAAACGCTGAACTAGCGACCGCTTTCGCTGCGGCGGCTGGACACCTCCGCCGGCACATCATCCCCCGCCATGCGCTTGCGAAACAGCGCCGCCCTGGCCAGCAGCAAGGTGGTCACCGGCACGGTAATCGCCAGCAGAATCGGAATCAGCCAGGCGTGCAGCACCGGCGCGGACTTGAGTGCCGAAAAGTAGATGATCGAGGCCAGTGCCACGCACCACGCGCCCAGGGTCGAGGCCAGCGCCGGCGGGTGCATGCGCTGGAAGTAATCCTTCATTCGCACCAGGCCGATGGCGCCGACCAATGCAAACAGACTGCTGAGCACCAGCAGGATGACCACCGGGATTTCCACCCACACAGACAGTTGCGCGCTCATTCGATCACCTCGCCACGCAGCAGGAATTTCGCCAGGGCAAACGAGCCGACGAAGCCAAACAGCGCAATCAGCAGCGCTGCCTCGAAGTAAGTGTCGCTGGCATAGCGAATGCCCAGTGCCAGCATCATCAGCATCGCGATGATGTACAGGTAGTCCAGTGCCAGTACCCGGTCCTGGGCCGACGGGCCCTTGAACAGGCGGATGAGGGTCAGAATCATCGCCACGGAAAACAGCAACAGGCTCAGCATAATTGCATTCGATAGCAGGGCGCTCATTCGAATATCTCCATCAACGGGCGCTCGTAGGTCGCCTTGAAGTGCTCAATGAACAGTGCTTCGTCTTCCAGATCGAAGACATGCAACAGCAGAATGCTGCGGTCCAGCGCCAGTTCAGACCAGACCGTGCCGGGCACCACGGTGCAGATCATCGACAGCGTCGCCAGGCCGTTGGCGTCGCGCAGGTCCAGCGGTACCTTGATGAAGCGCGAGCGCGGTGGCCGGCGCCCGGCGTTGAGCACGCTCCAGGCCACGGCGAGGTTGGACACCACCACATCGCGTCCAACCATCAGGAACAGGCGCAGGATCACCCCCGGCCGGCGGATGCGGATCGGCAGCGGGCGCAACTTGCGCATCATCAACGGTGCGCAGAACCCCAGCATTGCACCCAGCAACAAATTGCCGGGGCTCATCGACAGGTTCAGCACCAGCCACAACAGCCACAGCGCCAGCGACAACCACGGTGCAGGAAACAGGCGCTTCATGGTTGCACCTCCAGCAGCGCGGCCTTGGATTCCGGGCTGGGCACTGCCCGGGTGCCGAGCACGGCCATCACATACTGCTGCGGGTTGTTCAAGGTATCGGCGGCCGCCTGGGTGTAGCGCAACAGCGGTTCGGCCTTGAAGGTCAACAGGATGCTCAGACCCAACAGCGCGAAAATCGGCACGCACTCCAGCCGCCGCAGGACCGGCGACGGTCGTTCTTGCGGCGTCCAGAAACGCTGGATGCCCAGGCGCGAAAAAGCCACCAGCGAGGCCAACCCGGAGAGGATCAGCAATGCCAGCAACCCCCACGCCGCGTTCGACACCGGCTCGTCACCGGCACTGCCCAGGCCCATTGGGTTGAGCAGGGCGCTGAGCAGGCTGAGCTTGCCGATGAAGCCGGAAAGTGGCGGCATGCCGATGATCAAAAGCGCGCAGGCAATGAAGCTCAAGCCGAGGAAGGCCATGGTCCAGGGAATCACCTGGCCGACCACGGCTTTGAGATCGTCGTCGAGGTTGTCCTTGACCGGCACCGAAGCTTGCAGTGGTCGCGGCAGCATCTCGTTTTCATCTTCCAGCGGGATCTCGACCGCCGAGCGCGAACGTTCGATCAATTCTGCCAGCAGGAACAGCGCGCTCAGTGCGAGGGTCGAGCTGACCAGATAGAACAGCGCCGCGCCGATCAGGTTGGGTTGGGCGAAACCGATGGCCGACAACAGAATGCCCGCCGACACCAGAATGCTCAGGCTGGCCATGCGCTCCAACCGTTGCGCGGCGAGGATCGCTATGGCCGCGCAGACGATGGTCGCCATGCCGCCGTAGATCAGCCAGTCGCCGCCGAAGTACGCCGACGCCCCGGCCTGCCCGGAGAACAGCAGGGTCCACAGGCGCAGCAGGGTGTAGATGCCGACCTTGGTCATGATCGCGAACATCGCTGCCACTGGCGCGCTCGCCGAGGAATAGGCCGGCACCAGCCAGAAGTTGAGCGGCCACATCCCGGCCTTGGCCAGGAACGCCACCGCGAGAATGCCTGCACCGGCATGCAGCAGGCCGCGATCGGCCTGCGGCACCAGCGGAATCTTCAACGCCAGGTCGGCCATGTTCAAGGTGCCGGTGACCCCGTAGATCAGCGCCGCGCCAATCAGGAACAGGGTCGAGGCCAGCAGGTTGATCGAGATGTAGTGCAGCCCCGCCGACACCCGCGCGCGACCCGAACCGTGCAGCATCAGGCCATAGGAAGCGGCCAGCAGCACTTCAAAGAACACGAACAGGTTGAACAGGTCCGCCGTCAGGAAGGCGCCATACAGGCCCATCAACTGAATCTGGAACAGCGCATGGAAACTCGAACCGGCACTGTCCCAGCGCGCCATGGCGAACAGCAACGCGCTGACGCCGATGATGCCGGTCAGTACCAGCATCAACGCGGACAGGCGATCGACCACCAGCACCAGGCCGAACGGCGTCTGCCAGTTGCCCGGCAGGTAGACGCCTATGGAGCCGGGCACGCCGGTGGTTTGTGTCCATTGCAGCAGCAGTACGGAAATGCCCAGGCCCATCAGGCTGGAGAACAAATTGATCTTGGCCTTAAGCGGTCGATGTTTCTCGCCAAGCATCAGCATGATGGCGGCGGTCAGCAGCGGCAGCAGAATCGGCGCCGCGATCAGGTGCGTCATTGCATTCATTCTTTAGGCTCCCGGCCATCCACATGGTCGGTGCCGGTCAGGCCCCGGGAGGCCAGCAAAACCACCAGGAACAGCGCGGTCATGGCGAAGCTGATCACGATCGCCGTGAGGACCAGCGCCTGCGGCAACGGGTCGGTGTAATGCAGCAGGTCCTGCGGCACGCCGTCCTTGATGATCGGCTCCTTGCCGATGAACAGGCTGCCCATGCTGAAAATGAACAGATTGACGCCATAAGACAGCAGGCACAGGCCCATGACCACCTGGAACGTCCGTGGCCGCAGGATCAGCCAGACGCCGGACGCGGCCAGTACGCCGATGGCGATGGCAATGACTTCTTCCATCAGACGGTCTCCTTCATGGCGACGGGTTTTGGCTGCGCAGCCGTTTTGTGACCCCGAACCGATTGGTGGGCGAGGGCGGTGAGGATCAGCAGCGTCGAGCCCACCACCACGGCGTACACGCCAATGTCAAAGAACAGCGCGCTGGCCACATGAATGTCGCCCAGCACGGGCAGGTCCAGATGCCAGGTGTGAGTGGTGAGGAATGGATACCCGACCGCCATGGCACCCAGGCCCGTGACGGTGGCGAACAGCAGGCCGGTGCTCATCCAGCGCAGCGGTCGCAGGCTCATTTGCGCCTCGACCCACTGGGTGCCGGCGACCATGTATTGCAGGATGAACGCCACCGACATCACCAGGCCCGCGACGAAACCGCCACCCGGCTGGTTGTGCCCGCGCATGAACAGGTAAAAGGACACCACCACGGCAATCGGCAGCAGCAGGCGCACCAGCACCGCCGGCACCATCATGAAGCCCAGGGCGGTGTCGCTGGCGTGGCGCGGGTTGACCAGGTCAGTAACCACGTCGGGCGCCAGCAGGCGTTGTTGCGCCGGCAGTTGCAGGCTTTCTTTCGGTGGGCGGAAACGTCGCAACAAGGCGAACACGGTCAGGGCCACGGCCACCAGCACGGTGATTTCGCCCAGGGTGTCGAAGCCGCGGAAGTCCACCAGCATCACGTTGACTACGTTACTGCCACCGCCTTCAGGCAGGGCGCGACTGAGGTAGAACGAGGAAATGTCGTTCGGTGTCTGTCGAGTCAGCATCGCGTAGGCCAGCAACGCCATGCCGCCGCCGACCACGGTCGACAGCAGCAAGTCACGGATACGGCGGATGCGCGCTTTGCGCAGGCTGCTCGGCAAGGGCGAGACTTCTTCGATCCGGCGGGGCAGCCAGCGCAGGCCCAGCAGGATCAGCACCGTGGTCACCACTTCGACCACCAGCTGCGTCAGGGCCAGGTCCGGCGCCGAGAACCAGACAAAGGTCACGCAGGTCATCAGGCCGCAGACGCTGACCATGGTCAGGGCGGCGAGACGGTGGTACTTGGCCTGCCAGGCGGCGCCAAGGGCGCAGGCAATCGCCAGCAACCACAGGATGACGAACACGATCGAGCCGGGAATCTTCGGCCGGTCGCCCCAGTGCAGGCTGCTGTGCAACATCGGAATCAAGCCGGCCAGCACGGCGGCGAGCACCATCAGGAACAGCTGGGTCTGCAGGCGTTTGGTACTGATCCGTCGTTCCAGGCGCCGGGCCAGGCGCATTTTGATCACCAGGATGCGTTCGAACAGGCGCTTGCCGTTGAACCGTCCAATCAGCGGCGGGTAGCGGAAGCGCCCGCGCTTGAGCTGATTACGCAGCAGCAGATACACCACGATGCCGCCGGACATGGCGATCAGGCTCATGATCATCGGCGCGTTCCAGCCGTGCCAGATCGCCAGGCTGTACTCCGGCAAGGTGCCGCCCACCACCGGCAGCGCGGCCGCGGCGAGCAGCGGGCCCACCACCTGAGCAGGGAAAATGCCCACCACCAGGCAGGTGAACACCAGCAACTCGACCGGCGCGCGCATCCAGCGTGGCGGTTCGTGCGGGGTGTGGGGCAGGTCGGTGGCGGTCGGGCCGAAGAACACGTCCACGGTGAAGCGCAGAGAGTAGGCAACGCTGAAGGTGCCGGCGATGGTCGCGACGATCGGCAGGGTCATCTCGACCCAGGCTGTGGCGTTGATGAACACGGTTTCGGCGAAGAACATCTCTTTTGAGAGGAAGCCGTTGAGCAATGGGACGCCGGCCATGGAGGCACTGGCGACCATGGCCAGGGTCGCGGTGAACGGAATCAGCTTGAACAGGCCGTTGAGCCGGCGAATGTCGCGGGTGCCGCTTTCGTGGTCGATGATCCCGGCGGCCATGAACAGCGAGGCCTTGAAGGTGGCATGGTTGAGGATGTGAAACACTGCTGCCACGGCCGCCAGCGGACTGTTCAGGCCCAGCAGCAGCGTGATCAGGCCCAGGTGGCTGATCGTCGAGTAGGCCAGCAGGCCCTTGAGGTCATTCTGGAACATCGCGCAATAGGCGCCGAGCAACAGGGTGCAGGCCCCGGCCCCGCTGACGATGTAGAACCATTCTTCGCTGCCGGACAGCGACGGCCACAACCGTGCCAGCAGAAACACCCCGGCCTTGACCATGGTCGCCGAGTGCAGATAGGCCGACACCGGTGTCGGCGCCGCCATGGCGTGGGGCAGCCAGAAGTGGAAGGGGAATTGCGCGCTTTTGCTCAGCGCGCCGATCAGGATCAGGGGGAGCAGAATGGGGTAGAGGGCATGTGCGCGAATCAGATCGCCGGCGGCCAGGACCTTGTCCAGGTCATAGCTGCCGACCACATGGCCGAGCAGCATGACCCCCGCCAGCAGGCACAGACCGCCAGCGCCGGTGACCATCAGCGCCATATAGGCTCCGCGCCGGGCATCGGCCCGGTGGTGCCAGTAGCCGATCAGCAGGAATGAAAAGAGGCTGGTCAGCTCCCAGAAAAACACGATCTGAATCAGGTTGCCGGAGATCACCAGCCCGAGCATGGCGCCCATGAACGCCAGGAAAAACGCAAAGAAGCGCGGCACCGGATCGTCCGGGGACATGTAGTAACGGGCGTACAGGGACACCAGCGTGCCGATGCCCAGTACCAGCATCGAGAACAGCCAGGCGAAACCGTCCATGCGCAAGACAAAGTTCAGGCCCAGGCTGGGCAGCCAGAAGAACTCTTCACGGATCACGCCGCCATGGGCGATTTGCGGGTACAGGAGCGCGACCTGAAGGGTGCCGATCAAGGCCACCAGGCCAGCCAACAGGGATTCGGTATTACGCGCGTTGTGTGGCAGCACCGCTGCCAGACAGCTGCCTATGAAAGGCAGAAGCAGTAGAACTATCAGGGACATAGGCTTCTAATCTGCGGAAGTTTGTGAAGCATCATACGTGCCAGCTCCCGGATCGCCAAACGCCAAGCTGTCGCAGAATCCTACAAGGTAGACGGAAAAAGCCCGTTTTTCATTGTTTCAGAGAAGGTGTCTGACCGGACTGACACCATCGCGAGCACGCACTGGCCCCTGTGCTGCGAGCTTGCTCGCGATGGCGATTTATCAAACGCCACCGATTTCATCGCTTAACCTTGAGTTTCGCGCTCCAGGGCTTCTTCAGGCGTAGCCACCTTACCCTTGGTCTTCAACTCGCTGACAATCACCGCCGCGACGATCAACCCCGCCCCCAGTAGCGCAATCGCCGGCAAGCGTTCCCCGGCAATCCGCCCGACAATCCCGGCCCACACCGGCTCACCGGCATAAATCAGCGTGGCGCGGGTGGGCGAAACACTCTTCTGCGCCCAGTTCATTGCCACTTGAATCGCGGCGCTCGCCATGCCCAGGCCCAGGGCACTGCACAGCAGCAGCCAGGAGAAATCCGGAATCCGTTCCTGGGTCGGGACCACCATCAAGAACGACAGCAGGGATGTGACGGCCAGTTGCACCACGGTCACCCGCTTCACATCGACCTGGCCGGCATAGGTGCTGATCAGAATGATTTCCGCCGCAATGGCAATGGCGCTGATCAAGGTCGCGATTTCACCGGGGCTGAAGTGGAAAGACGCCCCGGCCGGGCCCGACAGCAGCATCAGGCCAGTGAAAGCCAGCATGATGCCGATGCTCGGCATCAGCCCCGGACGACGCCCCAGTACCAGCCATTGCAGCAAGGGCACGAAGGGCACGTAAAGCGCGGTGATGAACGCCGACTGGCTGCTGGGAATACTTTGCAACCCGACGGTCTGGAGGCCGTAACCGAGCATGATCGCCACGCCGATAAAGGCGCCGGCCTTGAATTCGAAAAAGGTCAGGTCGCGCAGGGTGCGCCAGGAGAAGAGGGCCACGATGCTTGCGGCGGCGGCAAAGCGCAGGCCGACGAAAAACATCGGCCCGCTGACGGTCATCGCATGCTGAACCAGCAAAAAGGTCCCGCCCCAGACCATGGTGATCAGCACCAGCACGCACTCGGCCTTGCTGAGCCGCAGGAAACGGGAGGAAGCTAGGGGAGCGTTCGGCGACGTCATGATCTTGCGCACTACCTGAGGGGGACGCACAATGCGCCCGAAGTTGGGCAGTATACTGCGCAACACCACCAAGTGAGCAATATAGTGCACAAAGATTCCACGCCCCGGGCTTCGGTCCTGCAGCACGTCAGCCAGAATATCCGACGCCTGCGCCATGCCGCCGACATGAGCCAGACTGCCCTGGCTGAAAAGTCCGGTGTCAGCCGCCGCATGCTGGTGGCCATCGAAGCCGGCGAAAAGAACGTCAGCCTGACCACCCTGGATCGCGTGGCCGAAGCACTGGACGTGGCGTTCAGCGACCTGATCCAGGCCCCCGACGCCCGCGATCACAGCCGCATCAATGAGCTGGCCTGGGCAGGGACGATCCCCGGTAGCAAGGCGGTATTGCTGGCCAAGGCCAACGCCACCCGTGAAGTCGAACTCTGGGAATGGCGCCTCGAACCGGGCGAGCATTATCCGTCGGAACCGGATGCCGATGGCTGGAGCGAACAGTTCTACGTCTTCGAAGGCTGCCTGACCCTGATGGTCGGTGATGTGCCGCATCGTATCAGCGCCGGCGAGTTCTTCATGTTCGCCAGCAACCAGCCACATTCCTATCGCAACGATGGGCCGGTGGCGGTACGTTTTGTGCGCAACGTGGTGATCTGAACTGTTTGCCCATCAACACTGGATAAACATTTTGCTGTTCTCAAGTTGTGAGGCTTTCTCGGTTAATTGGTTAACTCATTGAAAAATAAGTAATTAAATTTCAGGCACGACTCCTGCAAAAGCTCTGGTGCACTCACCCAGAACCTGGAGTCGGCCCATGACAGCCTCAGCCCAACCCCTTCATACCGCCCATGTGATCCGCTCGGACGCCGAGGCGATTGCCGTCGCTCACAAGCTCGCCGCGCGTTTCGTCGTCGAGGCCAGCGTACGGGATCGCGAGCGACGCCTGCCCGTCGCCGAACTCGACGAGTTCTCTGCCAGCGGCCTCTGGGGCATCACCGTGCCAAAAGCCTACGGTGGTGCCGGCGTCTCCTATGTGACCGTGGCCGAAGTGATCAAGATCATTTCCGCCGCCGATTCGTCCCTCGGCCAGATCCCGCAAAACCACCTCGGCGTGCTCGACATCCTGCTGCAAACCGCCAGCGAAGAGCAGAAGCGCTACTACTTCGGCAAAGTGCTGAAGGGCTACCGTTTCGGCAATGCCTTTTCCGAATCCAAAAGCAAAACCGCCGGCGCCTTTGAAACCCGGATTCGTTTCAACGATGACAGCGCGCAAATCGATGGCGAGAAGTTCTACTGCACCGGTGCGCTGTTCGCGCACATCGTGCCGGCCGTGGCGGTCAACGAACAGAACCAGGCGTTCATCGCCTTCATCGAGCGTGATAACCCGGGCTTGAGCGTGATCGACAGCTGGGACGGTTTTGGCCAGCGCACCACCGCCAGCGGCGGAGTGACCCTGAACGCGGTGAAGGTTCCGCTCAGCGCGGTGATTCCGGCCCATAAAGCCTTCGACGAACCCACCGCCGACGGCCCGATCTCGCAAATCATCCAGGCGGCCGTCGACACCGGTATCGCCGTCGGCGCCCTGGAAGAAACCAAGCGCTACGCCCGTGAGGCGCGACCCTGGATCGACAGCGGCCAGGATCACGGCTGGCAGGACCCGTACAGCATCGCTGCCATCGGCGACCTCGAATGGCGCGTGCATGGCACGGAAGCAATCCTGAAAAAAGCCGGCCAGGCCATCGATGCCGCGCTGCTCGACGCCAATGAAGACACCGTGGCCCACGCCTCGGTGGTGGTGGCCCAGGCCAAAGTGTTGTCCGCCGAGATCGCCTTGCTCGCCAGCAGCAAGCTGTTCGAGCTGGCGGGAACCCGCTCGGTGCTCGGCAAATACAACCTCGATCGCCACTGGCGCAACGCCCGGACCCACACCCTGCACGACCCGGCGCGCTGGAAATACCACCTGATCGGCAACTACCTGCTCAACGGCGTGAAACCTGCGCGCCACGCCTGGAACTGAGGAGCTCAGCATGAACGCCTTGACCCAACCGATTGCTACCGAACAACCCTTGTCCAAAAGTCAGCATGATCTGCACAACGCCCGCAGCCTGCTCGAGGCCACCCTGCGTTTCGTCCGCACGCAGGCCCAACCCTGGGCCGGCAGCGGCTTGACCAACGCCAGCGAAGATCCTTACGTGATCAGCCGTTTCGGCGACGTGCAGATCCGCATCGAAGTCGCTGCCGCACTGCTCGAACGCGCCGAAGACTTTGTGAACAGCCATGAAGACGCCACCGAAACACGCATCGCCATTGCCGAAGCGCACCTGGCCAGCGCCGAAGCCCTGAGCACCGCGAGCAACGCCGAATTCGAACTCACCGGTCAACGCACTGCGCTGCCCGGTTCGCTGCACGACCCGTTGCGCTGGAAGCTCCAGGTCATCGGCAACTTCCGCCTCAATGGCATTCACCCCCCAAGTTCTCCAATCTCCACAAAGGAAGCCGTTTGATGGCCCGTGAAATTCGTCTCAACGCCTTTGACATGAACTGTGTCGGCCATCAGTCGCCGGGATTGTGGGCGCACCCGCGGGACCGCTCGTGGCAGTACAAGGACCTGGAGTACTGGACCGACCTGGCGAAAATCCTCGAGCGTGGCAAGTTCGACGGTCTGTTCATCGCCGACGTGCTGGGCATCTATGACGTGTACAACGGCAATGGTGATGCGGCGATCCGCCAGGCCGCGCAAGTGCCGGTCAACGATCCGTTGCAACTGATCCCGCCGATGGCGTTGGTGACCGAACATTTGGGCTTTGGCCTGACCGCGTCGCTGTCGTTCGAGCATCCGTATCCGTTCGCCCGCCGCCTGTCGACCCTCGATCACCTGACCAAGGGGCGCGCGGGCTGGAACATCGTCACTTCGTACCTGGAGAGCGGCGCGAAGAACCTCGGGCAGAAATCCCAGACCGAACACGACGCCCGTTACGACTACGCCGAGGAATACCTGGAGGTTTGCTACAAACTGTGGGAAGGCAGCTGGGAAGAGGGCGCCATCCTGCGCGATCGTGCGCGGCGGGTATTCAGCGATCCGAGCAAGATCCATGAAATCCGGCACGTCGGCAAACACTTCCAGGTGCCGGGTATTCATCTCTGCGAGCCCTCGCCGCAAAGGACCCCGGTGCTGTATCAGGCCGGCGCTTCGAGTCGCGGCAAACAATTCGCCGCTGAACATGCCGAGTGCGTGTTCGTCGCCGCACCGTCGAAAGTGCTGCTGAAGAAAACCGTTGCCGATATCCGCCGGCGTGCGGCAGAGGCGGGACGCGATCCGAAGAAGGTCCTGATTTTCAACCTGCAGACCGTGATCCTCGGCGAGACCGACGCCAAGGCCAAGGCCAAGTTCGAAGAGTACAAGACCTGGGTCAGTTACGAAGGCGCCATGGCCTTGATTTCCGGCTGGACCGGTATCGATTTCAGCCAGTTCAAACCCGATGAACCGCTCAAGCATGTGCACACCAACGCCATTCAATCTGCGGTGGAGGCGTTCTCCAGTGCCGACCCGAACAAAATCTGGACCCCCAACGAACTGGCCGACTGGGTCGGCATCGGCGGCTTTGGGCCGTTGTTCGTCGGCAGCCCGGAAACCGTGGCCGACCTGTTACAGGAGTGGGTTGAAGAGACGGACGTGGACGGGTTCAACCTGGCGTACGCGCTGACCCACGAAACCTTCATCGATGCCGTGGAATTGCTGGTGCCCGAGTTGCAGAAGCGCGGGGTCTACAAGACCGATTACGCCCCCGGCACCTTGCGCGAGAAGCTGTTTGGTGAAGGGCCGCGATTGCCCGAGATCCATCCAGGCAGTGGCTATCGCGATCTGGCGGCGTTGCGTCAGCAGGAGAAAAAAGTCGTGTCTGCCTAGCGCCCGAGCACGCCACCCGCCAAAAGGACAGTGTTGTTTTAGAGATTGCGTTAATTCTTCAGCCCAGCGGACCACCGCACGCTTTTGCCCATGACAGAGAGGTCAACCCATGAGCGTGCTCGAACTCAAGCGTCCGCCGATTGCGGACACCAGGGAATGGCAGGTCAATGCGCCCCAGGCCCTGGAGCATCTGCGTCACTGGGCGCAGGTCAACCCCTTGCAGCCGGCCTTACGGCACAAACGGCACGGACAGTGGTTCATCTGGCGCTGGATCGACGTCTTGCGGGATGTCGAACGTCTGGCCGATGGCCTGCGTCGGCAAGGCGTCGATGAGGACTCGCGGCTGGCCGTCAGCGGGGCTTTCGAGCCAAACCTGTTGCTGCTGGCCCTGGCCACCCGACAGGTGGGCGGTGAGGTGCTGGTCGTTGCGGACAACCTCGATGCACAGGCGCTGCATAACGTTCTGTGGCGCGCGCGTCCCACTCACGCCTTTGTGTCGGGCCGGCAGGCGCAGCAACTCTGGTTCAACCAGGGCCAGTCACTGCTCGACTTCGACCAGTTGCTTGGCCCGGTGGAAACCCCGCAACGCCTTCGCCTGGGGGTATTCGGCGCGCAATGGTGGAGCGAAGAGGGCACCGAGTGGCAGGCCGGCCTGACGGTGTTGTTCGAGCAATGGTTAAGCCGTGGCCACACCCTGGCCTTCCCGGAGAGCCCCGGCAGTGCCAGCCGCGACCGTCGCGAAGTGGCGCCGTCGGGCTTGCTGCTGTCCGCCGGGCGTTTGCACGTGCTGGCCGCTGAGATCGACAGCCGTCTCGCCCCGCTGGGCACCTGGCGCCGACGTCTGTGCGACTGGGCCATTGCCCATCCGGAAAGCGGTCCGCAACGCCTGATCAAGCACCGCGTTCGCCGTTTGCTGGGCTTTCACAACCTGCACTTCATCTGGCAAGCCACACGCAGCGCCGAGTCTCCAACCGAGCCGACCTGGCTCGCTGAATTCAAACGGGACATCGCATGAGCTCGACCGATTCCATTCTGCAAGTCAGCGGCATTTCCCTGTCCTTCAAAGGCGTCAAGGCGATCAACGAGCTCTCGTTCGACGTTCGCCGTGGCGAGATCTGCGCCTTGATCGGCCCCAACGGTGCGGGCAAGAGTTCATTGCTCAATGTGCTCAATGGCGTGTATCGCTTCGATGCCGGTTCGATCGTGTTCGAACAGCAACCGTTCAAACGCATCGACCCTTTGAGCGCCGCCCGCCGGGGCATTGGCCGCACGTTTCAGAACAACGCGCTGTTCAAGAAAATGAGCGTGATCGACAACCTGCTCACCGGCCTGTCGCGGCATCTGCGCAGCAGCTTCATCGAGCAGGCGCTGGGTCTGCCGCGAGCCCGCCGTGAAGCGCAGCAGTTGCGCCAGCAGGCACAGGGCGTTCTCGAGTTCCTCGAACTGCAGGCCCAGCGCGATGTGCCGGTGGGCAATCTTTCCTACGGCCTGCAAAAACGCGTGGAGTTGGGCCGTGCCTTGATTGCCGGCCCAACCCTGTTGCTGCTCGACGAACCGCTGGCCGGGATGAACGCCGAAGAAAAACAGGAAATGGCCCGGTTCATCGCCGATATCAACCGTGAGCTTGGCACCACTGTGGTGTTGATCGAGCACGACATGAGCGTGGTGATGGGTCTGTCCGACCATGTGGTGGTGCTCGATTACGGGCGCAAGGTCGGCGACGGCACACCCGCCGAAGTGCAGGCCAACCCCGAGGTGATCGCGGCGTATCTGGGAGTGGTGCACGGATGACGTTTTTCTTCGAAACCCTGCTCGGCGGCTTGCTCGCCGGGACCATGTATTCGCTGGTCGCCATCGGCTTCGTGCTGATCTACAAGGCCAGCGGTGTGTTCAATTTCGCCCAGGGCGCCATGCTGCTGTTTGCCGCGCTGACCTTCGTCAGCCTGCACGATCAAGGTGTGCCGTTCGCCCTGGCGCTGGCGCTGACGGTGGTGGTGATGATCATCGGCGCGCTGTTGATCGAACGGCTGGTGCTGCGGCCACTGGTCAATCGCTCGCAGATCACCCTGTTCATGGCCACGCTGGGGCTGTCCTTCATCATCGAAGGCCTGGCGCAGGGCCTGATGGGCTCGCAGGTGCGGGCGCTGGATCTGGGCATCGATGATGTGCCGCTGTTTATCGGCGGGATGATGGTCAGCCAGTTCGACCTGATCGCCGCTGCTGCCGCCATTGTCTTGGTGACGGTGCTGGCGCTGTTGTTCAACAAGACCCGTATCGGCGTTTCCTTGCGTGCGGTGGCCGATGACACCACCGCCGCGTTGTCGATCGGCATCAACCTCAACCGTATCTGGCAGATCGTCTGGGCGGTGGCCGGGGTCGTCGGGCTGGTGGCCGGGTTGCTCTGGGGCGCGCGGCAAGGGGTGCAGTTTTCCCTGTCGCTGGTGGTGCTCAAGGCCTTGCCGGTGTTGATCATCGGCGGCTTCACCTCGATTGGCGGGGCGATTGTCGGCGGGCTGATTGTCGGTGCGGCGGAAAACCTCGCCGAGGTCTACATCGGCCCGCTGATCGGCGGCGGCATCACCCCGTGGTTCGCTTACTTCCTGGCCCTGGCCTTCCTCTACCTGCGTCCCGCCGGCCTGTTCGGCGAGCGCGCCATCGAGCGAGTCTGAACCCATGTCAATTTCCCTTACCCGCGAAACCGCACCGGCGGTACTGGTCCAGCGGCGCCTGCCGTTCGCACTGATGGGCCTGCTGTTGATCGCGTTTGTCGTCGTGCCGCTGACCGGCAATGACTATTGGCTGAACGCCATTTTGATTCCGTTTCTGGTGCTGTCCCTGGCCGGGCTCGGCTTGAACCTGCTCACCGGCTACACCGGGCAGACTTCGGTGGGCGCGGCCGGGTTCATGGCGGTCGGTGCCTTTGCCACTTACGGGTTTCTCCTGCGTTTGCCTGAGGTGGGTCTGCCCGTGGCCTTGCTCGGCGGCGGCTTGATCAGTGCCTTGGTGGGTTTCGTCTTTGGCCTGCCGAGTTCGCGAATCAAGGGTTTCTACCTGATGGTCAGCACGCTGGCGGCGCAGTTTTTCCTGGAGTGGCTGTTCGTCAAATTCCCCTGGTTCTACAACTACGGCTCCTCGGGAACGATCACCGCGCCGAGACTGGCGTTGTTCGGCCATGACCTGAACACACCGCTGGGGCGCTACCTGCTGACCCTGAGCACGGTGCTGCTGTTGACCTGGGTCGCGCTGAACCTGGTGAAAAGCCAGATCGGCCGCAACTGGATGGCCATCCGCGACATGGACACCGCCGCTGCCGTGATCGGCATTCCCGTGGCGCGCTACAAACACCTGGCGTTCGCCGTCAGCTCGTTCTACCTCGGCATTGCCGGCGCGTTGTGGGCCTTCGCCTACCTGGGCACGGCCAGTGCCAGCAGCTTCGATATCAATCGGTCGTTCCAGATCCTGTTCATCATCATTATCGGCGGCATGGGCAGCATTGCCGGCAACTTCGTCGGCGCGGCGTTCATCAGCCTGTTGCCGATCCTGCTCAGCCACGCCGGGCAAGCCTTGCTCGGGGGCGCGGTGGACGCCGGGCAACTGCAGAACCTACAAAAAATCATCTTCGGCGTGCTGATCATCCTGTTTCTGATCAAGGAACCGGAAGGCCTGATCCGCCTGCTTGGCAACCTTCGTGAACGGCTGAGCCATTGGCCGCTGCGCTTCTGAATCCCACCCCTTAATTAGAGAGACAACATGCGTGCATCCTTGAAGCGTTCCCTGATCGGCGCCGCGCTGACGCTGGCGGTTTTCGGCAGTGCTGTACCGCCGGCCATGGCCTCGCCGGACCAGCAGTTCTTCCCGCTGGCCACTTACCGGGTCGGCGCCTACGCCTCCAGCGGCGTGCAGGTGTGGGCCGGGATGATCGATTACCTGAACTACATCAACGAGGTGGAAGGCGGCATCAACGGGGTGAAACTGGTCTGGCAGGAATGCGAAACCGAGTGGACGGCAGAGAAGGGCATCGAGTGCTACGAGCGCTTCAAGAAAGGCCTGGATGGCGCGCCCGTGGCGGTCTATCAGCCAAACGGCGCCCCGGCGGCCTACGCCCTGAGCGAGCGGGCGGAAGTCGACAAGATCCCGTTGATCACCCTGGGCTACGGCCGCACCGAAGCCACCGACGGCACGGTGTTCCCCTATAACTTCCCGGTGATGCTGACCTTCTACAGCGAGGCGTCGAGCCTGATCAATTACATCGCCCAGCGTGAAGGCGGGTTCGACAAGCTGAAGGGCAAGAAGATCGCCACGGTTTACCACGACTCGGCCTACGGTCGCGAAACCCTTGGCCCGTTGAAGTTGCTGGCCGAGAAGTACGGCTTCGAAAACATCCAGATTCCGGTGGCCGATCCGGGCAACGAGCAATCGGCGCAATGGCGGCAGATCCGTCAACTCAACCCGGACTGGGTGTTCCTGCGCACCTGGGGGGTGTCGACGCCCGTCGCGGTCAAGACCGCCGCGCGTTTCGGCTTCCCGGTGGACCACATCGTCGGCGACATCTGGGCCAGTTCCAGCGAAGACGTGCTGCCCGCCGGCGCTGCCGCCAAGGGGTACCTGGCGCTGACGCCATACCCGGCCGGCACGGATTTCGAGATTCATAAACGTCTCAAGCAATACATCCTCGACAAGGGCAAGAGCGACCTCAAGGACCTGAAGAATTTCGGCAGCGTCTACTACAACTCCGGGCTGGTGAACGCGGCGGTGGCGGTGGAAGCGATTCGCACCGCCCAGGCCAAATTCGGCAAGCGCCCGCTCAACGGCGAAGAAGGGCGCTGGGGCCTGGAACACTTGAACATCGACGATGCGCGGCTCAAGGACATGGGCTACTTCGGCCTGATGCAAAACCTCAAGCTGTCCTGCAAGGATCACGAGGGCGGTGGTTCGGCGCGGGTCCAGCAGTGGGACGGCGCCAACTGGACGCTGATCAGCGACTGGATCGCCGCCGACCGCGCGTTGCTGCGGCCGTTGATCGACGAAAAATCCGCCGCGTTCGCCAAGGAAAAAGGCCTGACGCCACGCACCTGCACCGGAGATGAATAAGCCATGAACCAGGCCACCAGCGACATCGCTGCCCCTGACCTGTTGCGGGTCAACGACATCGAAGTGATCTACGACGGCGCTATCCTGGCCGTGGCCGGGGTGTCGCTGACCGTGCCCAAGGGCGGCATCGTCGCCTTGCTCGGGGCCAACGGCGCGGGCAAAAGCACCACGCTCAAGGCGATTTCCGGGTTGGTGCGCGCGGAGCGGGCGCAAGTCAGCCGCGGCAGCATCGAGTTTCTGGGCTGCGATACCGCAGGCGTCGACCCGAGCCTGCGGGTGCGCCAAGGCATGGTGCATGTGCTGGAGGGACGCCATGTGTTCGCGCAGTTGACGGTCGAGGACAATCTGCGCAGCGGCGGCTTTGTCCGTGGTCTCGGCCGCCAGGACATGGCTCGGGATCTGGAGCGCATCTACACCTGGTTTCCCCGCCTGAAAACCAAGCGCAAGACCCAGGCCGGGCTGACGTCCGGCGGCGAGCAGCAGATGGTCGCCATCGGCCGTGCCCTGATGACGCGTCCTACTTTGGTACTGCTCGATGAACCGTCCATGGGTTTGGCGCCTATTATCGTCCAGGAGATTTTCGAGATCGTCGCCCAGCTCAATCGCGAGGCGCAGGTGAGCTTCCTGATTGCCGAGCAAAATATTAATGTCGCGCTCAAGTACGCCTCACAGGCCTGTGTTCTCGACACCGGCCGGGTGGTGTTGTCCGGCAGCGCCGAAACCCTGCGCACGCGGGACGATCTGCACGACTTCTATCTAGGCAAACATTGATCAGCGAGAACGGCATGAGCGAAACCCCAAGCGGACAGGCGACCGACGCCATCCGCCACGCAGACATCCTGATCATCGGCGGCGGCCTCAGCGGCGCGATGCTGGCGGCGCAACTGTTGCGCCTGCCGGGCAAGCGTCGGGTGCTGGTGATCGAACCCCGCGCCGAGCTCGGTCGCGGCGAGGCCTACAGCGCCGTGGAGCTGGGCCATACCCTCAACGGCAACGCAGCGCGCATGAGTGTCGACCCGGACAATGCCGACGACCTGACCCAATGGCTGACCGACTACATCGCCGCCGGTGGCTGGCCGGAATCGGACGAGCAACATGTGCCGATCAGCGAACTGTTTCCGCCTCGGGGCCTGTTCGGTCTGTACGTGCAACAGCGCCTGGCCGAGGCGCAGGCGGTGGGCGCGTTGAACGGTTCAACGGTGGAACATGTGCGGGCCGAGGTGATGGATCTGCAAACCGATGCGGATTCGGTGCGGTTGACCTTGAGCGATGGCCAGCGCTTGCAGGGCGCTTTCGCGGTGCTGGCCACCGGAATGTTCCCGGCTGCGCGCACGCCGCAGACTGAATCCAGCGGCTTGAATGCGGCGGCGCTCGATCCTTGGGATGTGGTGGCCATGGGACAACTCGATCCGTATTCGACGGTCCTGATCATCGGCTCGGGCCTGACCATGGTCGATGCCGTGGTGTCGTTGGAACAGGCGGGGCATCGCGGGCCGATCGAGGTGTTTTCCCGGCACGGCCTGCTGCCCCATGTGCGGCGACAACCACCGGCCTGGGTCGATTTTCTGGCCGAGGATCACAGCATTCGTACACCGCGACAGTTGGTCCGCGAACTGCGTCGGCATTGCCGCGATGCGATCGCCCAGGGCATCGATTGGCAAGCGCCACTGGACACGGTGCGAGCGCATATCGGCCGCTTGTGGAGTCAGGCCACCGATGCACAGCGCCGGCAATTCGTGCGGCACGTGCGCCCCTGGTGGGAAAGCCATCACCACCGCTCGCCACCCTTGAGCGCCGAACTGGTGGCGCGCCTGCACAGGGAAGGGCGGTTGCGCATCCAGGCGGCGTCGTTCAAAGGGCTTGCGCCTTCCCGCGGCGGTGAGGTGAGCATCCACATTCGCCGCCGGGGCGAGGCTGGCACTACGGTCGTCAGCGGCGCCGCGCTGATCAACTCCAGCGGCATCGAATATGACTGGCGACGGGTGGCTCGGCCGTTGCCACAGCAATTGCTCGCGCGGGGATTGATCCGGCCGGGGCCTCTGGCGCTGGGAATCGCCGCGCAGGCCGATGGTGCGGTGCTGGATGCCGACGGCCTGCCTGCCAGCCGTCTGTTCGCCATGGGCCCCCCATTGCGCGGGATGTGGTGGGAAAGCACCGCGGTGACGGACGTCGCCAGCCAGGCCAAAGCCCTGGCCGCACGACTGGCTGCACCCTAAACGAAGAAACCCAACCATGTCGGCTTTTGACGCGAGATAAAAACAAGCGGTCAGGGAAACGTTGTTCCGCAAATGGGCTAAGCGGGATGAATTGGAGGGGCGTGGGGTACGGCGAGTCAAGAGGGGAAGGCGGAGCGCAGGGCCATGAAGCGAGGTTTGATCTGGAATAGGCGTGAGCCTGCCAGCATTGAGGGCGGTAAAAAGCGACGCAGGCCCCATCCCGTGGGGCCTGCGCCTGCGGCTTGTTACGCCGTGGTATTTATACGTGTGCCGATCGAACCTGAGGTCGCTTTGGTCTGCTCGACTTCGCCCGGTTTGCTCCCGTCATGATCGCCGTCGCTATCGATTTGTACCGTCGGGGGCTTTTGGTGTTTGATGGCTGGGGTTTGTGGCAGGGTGATATGGGTCGAAGAACTTATTGCCGATGTCATGTTAATCCCCTTAAGGAGCAGTAGTTTGAGTGGGTACTATCGGCATCTTATTTTAAATATTCAGGGTATTTGGCACGAGATCCACTCAATTAAAACAAGTGAGATCGGTTCCCAGTCATTAGTTGGCCTGTGTATGTTGGAAAGTTGTGAGGTGTGAAAAAAATGTGATGCCTCTGTGAATAATGGGGGATTTGTTGTAACGGCTTTAATACAAACACTTGAGTGCTCGCCAGGCCGTCACTATTCAAAGATGCGCTGTCAGTGATCAATGATCGAGGTCCGGGCGCTGCCAGGGATCAACGTGCGTCATCAGGTTCAAAACGCGGTGCCTTCGCATGACGTTCTCCCGGGCTGCAACGGCGATGGCATGACCGTGCTCAACGGTAATCGAGGCATCTACTTCTATGTGAGCGTCCACAATGATCATGTCGCCCATTTTTCGAGTACGTAGATCATGTACCCCTTTAATACCTGATGTTTGTTGGAGCGTATCGCGGATAGCTGCGATCTCTTGCTCATCCGCAGCACGGTCCATCAGGTCGTGCAATGAGTCCCAGGTGAAGGTCCAGCCCATTTTGGCAATCATGCCACCGACAACCAGCGCAGCAATGGGGTCAAGAATCGGGTAGCCCGCCAGGTTTCCGGCAATGCCTATCCCAACCACCAAGGAGGAAGCGGCGTCGGAGCGCGCGTGCCAGGCATTGGCAACCAACAAGCTGGATTTAACTTTTTTGGCGACGCTCAGCATAAAGCGAAACAACAACTCCTTGGCCACCAACGCTGCCAGGGCAACCCACAACGCAGTCGCATGCACCGTCGGAATGGATTCGGGGGTTTCAAGCTTTAATACCGCAGAACCAATCATGCCGACACCCACGATCAACAGCAGCAGTCCCAATACCATGGACGCAGCGGTCTCAAAACGCAGATGCCCATAGGGATGACCTTCGTCGGCATCCTGCTTGCTTTTATGGCTGGCGAACAACACGACAAAGTCAGCGATCAGGTCGGATAAGGAATGAATACCATCCGCGACAAGTCCCTGGGACTTAGATAGCAATCCAACGGCAATCTGGGTTAGCGAAAGTACAATATTAACGATGACACTTACCCAGGTGCATCGGGAGGCTGCCGCTGCACGCGCGAGTTGACTGTAACCCTCGTCCTCAGACTCGTTGGAGAACTCTTCGTGAATCATTACTTATGCCTTTAGTTGAGATTGATACTCGTTGTATTACACGAGCAGCAGGGGCGCGGTGATAGCGCTATTTGAATAGCCCAAAAGCATAATGCTTGTAAGAATCTTGGCGCAAGAACATACGCAGTATTAATCAAGCGACGTGCAGGAAATATGACTGGGTCGTGGAGTATAAAGTTGTAAATGCTAATATTTCACGTACTCAAACTTATTGGGTTTGGGTAAATTTGATGTTCCAAGTGGGGATGAGCTGCAGGCGATTTGGTAGCGTTTGCAAATGACCGCTTTTGGCCGTTCTTTGCCGATTCCTCCTATTCAATCCAAAGCCTCCGTCAAGCCGCGATCGCGAGTTGTCACGATCGCTCAGCGTTACCCGGTGGCGCCTGATTCATCTGTGCCTGGAAGCAACGAGCCGAAGCAATGGCTTCGGCTCGCGATCCAACAGTCTGGATTAGCTGGCTTATGCAACCACTTGATAACACGGCACATACGCCGCGCCGCCGGGCAGTTTCATCCGGTGCTGGGCAACGAAGGCCTTGAGCAACAGATCCAATGGCTGCATCACCGCCGCATCGCCCCGGATCTGGTAAGGCCCGTTTTCTTCGATCAGGCGGATGCCCTTGTCCTTGACGTTGCCGGCAACGATGCCGGAGAACGCGCGGCGCAGGTTGGCCGCCAGTTCGTGTGGCGGCAGGTCGCGGCTCAGTTTCAGGTTGGCCATGTTTTCGTGGGTCGGGTCGAACGGACGCTGGAAGCCTTCGTCGATTTTCAGCAGCCAGTTGAAGTGGAACGCGTCATTGCGCTCGCGGCGGAACTGCTTGACCGCTTTGAGGCCCTGGGTCATCTGCCGTGCGACTTCGGCAGGGTCGTCGATGATGATTTCGTAGTGTTGTTTGGCCGTCTCGCCCAGGGTGGCGCCGACGAAGGCGTCCAGTTGCTCCAGGTACGGCGCGGCGTGTTTCGGGCCGGTGAGGATGACCGGGAAGGGCAGGCCCTTGTTGTCCGGGTGCATCAGGATGCCGAGCAGGTACAGGAACTCTTCGGCGGTGCCGGCGCCGCCCGGGAAGATGATGATGCCGTGGCCGACGCGGACGAAGGCTTCCAGGCGCTTTTCGATGTCCGGCAGGATCACCAGTTCGTTGACGATCGGGTTCGGCGCCTCGGCGGCAATGATGCCCGGCTCGGTCAAGCCCAGGTAACGACCGCCATGGATGCGTTGCTTGGCGTGGGCGATGGTGGCGCCTTTCATCGGTCCCTTCATCACGCCGGGGCCGCAACCGGTACAGATGTCGAGGCTACGCAGGCCCAGTTCGTGACCGACTTTCTTGGTGTATTTGTATTCTTCGGTGTTGATCGAGTGGCCGCCCCAGCACACCACGATCTTCGGCTCGACACCGGGGCGCAGAGTGCGGGCATTGCGCAGCAGGTGGAAGACGTAGTCGCTGATGCCCTGGGAGGTGCTCAGGTCGATGCGTTGGCTGTCGAGTTCGTTTTCGGTGTAGACGATGTCGCGCAGGGCGCTGAACAGCATTTCCCGGGTGCTGGCGATCATTTCGCCATCGACGAAGGCGTCGGCCGGGGCGTTCAGCAATTCCAGGCGTACACCGCGGTCCTGTTGGTGGATGCGGATTTCGAAGTCCTTGTAGGCTTCGAGAATGGTCTTGGCGTTATCGACGTGGGCGCCGGTGTTGAGGATGGCCAGGGCGCATTGGCGGAAGATGTCGTAGGTGCTGCCGGATCCGGCTTCGCTCAGTTGTTGGACTTCCCGTTGGGAGAGGGTTTCCAGGCTGCCTTTAGGGCTGACCGAGGCGTTGATTACTTGTCGTTGGGACATTCAATGATCCTTAAAACGATGTCATTCCCACAGAAACAACGAATGACATCCGAATAGTGTGTATCCAGGAAAGAAGATGGCACTGATTGCACGGTCTCGCCACGTCCCCATTTGACGATAAAAAGATGAAAAGGAGCTCCAGCATAGCTAAATCCCGCGCAGAGGCGATAATGCCCGCTATCTTTTTCGCTGCGACTGAAGGAAACCCGACGCAATGTTCGAAATCCAGCCGATGAACGCCGAAGCCTATCGTCAACAAACGCGGCGCAGTACGGTGATGATTGCCTTGATTTTCCTGGCGCTGGCCATGGCGCTGTCGACGTTGGCGGTGGCGGTGTTTGGTGAACCTGGCGGGGACAATCTTCGGTTCAACATTGGCGGCGTGTTTGCCGCAGTGCTGGTGATGGCGGCGCTGATGCGCCAAGTGTTCTGGACCCGGCCATGGATGGCGCCAGCGGTCTACAGCTGGCAACTCAAGCGCAGCCTGATGAGCATCACCAACGTCATGCACCATGTCACGACGGCGGTGGAGGCGGGCGATCCGACAGCGATGAAGCTGCTGCGCTTCTATCATCTGGGTTTGAGCCAGATGCATCAACTGGACGGCAACTCCAGCGATCATGGGCAATTGAACCGGGAAATGGAGCAGCACAAGGCGCGGATGGACGCGTTGGGAATCGATACCGAACAGACGCGGCTGGATCCGGTCTGGATAGAGACCGTGAAGCAGGCATCGCGTTAGACGCCGGCGTCTTCACACGCATTAAAGGAGCGAGGCATGGGGCATCCCTCCATCTACGAGCACATTGAAACAAACCGCTCCGGCGTCGCCAGGCGCAAAATTCGCTCGGCCGTAACGCTGATGGTTGCCGTGTGCCTGTCGATGACGGTGATCGTGATCTGGGAAGCCTGGAGTTCGCGCCGGTACCATCTGCATGACAAGGAAGTGGCCATGTCCAACCTTGCGCAGACCCTGGCCTCGCAAGCGCAGTCGTCAATCAAACAGGCCGATACGCTGCTGTTTGCATTAGTCGATCGCCTGGAAAACGAGGGCGTCGGGCCGGGGCAACTGGATCGCCTGCAACGCTTGCTCAGCGCCGAGCGCAGTGAGCTGAGCCAGATCCACGGCCTGTTCGTATATGACGAAAACGGGCGCTGGATCGTCAATTCGAACGGCGCCGAAGTGGGGGGCGCCAACAACTCGGACCGTGAATATTTCATTTACCACCGTGACCATCCCGACCGTGGGCCGCACATTGGACCGTCGATAAAGAGCCGTTCCAGCGGCGAATGGATCATGACGGTCTCGCGCCGGGTCAATTATCCGGATGGCCGTTTTGCTGGCGTGGCGCTGGCGACGATCTATCTCAACCACTTCCTGCAGCTCTACGACAGCATCGACATGGGCGATAACGGTGTCATCAACCTGATCGCGGACGATGCCAGCATTATCGTGCGGCGTCCCTTCAATGAAGCGGATATCGGCACCAGCCTGGCCAAAAGCGCACTGTTCACCCGGTTGTTGCCCGCTGCCGGATCAGGGACGGCTTCGACCAGTTCCATCATTGACGATGTCGAGCGAGTCATCGGGTATCGGCGGGTCGAGGGTTATCCCTTGATCGTTTTTGCCGCGCTGGACAAAGCAGAAGTTCTGGCGGGCTGGCGCAGGCAGTCCTTGCTCAGCGCCGGGGTCGTCTTGCTGTTGCTGGGGTTTTCCGGCGTGCTCGGTTATCGCCTGATCAAGTTGATGAAACAGCAGGATCGTGCCCGGATCGAGCTGCTCGGCACCCAGGACAAGCTCCTTGAACTCAACCGCAACCTTGAGTTGCTGGCGCTGGAGGACGCATTGACAGGGCTGGCCAACCGCCGCCAGTTCGATTTGTTCATCCACTCGGAAATGGGGCGCGCGCGGCGCAACGAGGCGGGCCTGGCGCTGCTGATGATCGATGTCGATCATTTCAAGGCATTCAACGATCAGTATGGCCATCTGGCCGGTGATGAGTGCTTGCGCAGTATCAGTGCAATCATCATCGACAATATCAAGCGCCCGGGGGACCTGGCGGCCCGGTTCGGTGGCGAAGAGTTTGCCGTGGTGCTGCCTGGCACCGATTACGTGGGGGCGTTTCTGGTGGCGGAAAATATCCGTCGCGCGGTGGAGGCGGCCGACCTCGAGCACAGTGAAAGCCCCGAAGGCAGGGTGACCGTAAGCGTCGGAGTGTGTGGCTACAATCCGGCCTTGCAAGCGCAGACCGAGGACTTGATCGGTGCCGCCGACAAGGCGCTCTACGTGGCCAAGACCAGTGGGCGCAACATGAGTGTGATTGCCAACTGACACTCAGACAAAGCGATCACTGCCCTGAACCAGTTGGGTGGCCAGGTACGACTGCTTGAGCTTTTCCAGCCACCAGTCCAGAGCGCGACCGTCATGATCGCCGCGCCAACCGGCGTACAGCACGTTGGGCTCACGAGGGTCGGCCATCTGCTTTTCAATCAGCGCACCGCTCTTGAGCAGCGAGCCGACCCGGTGCCTCGGCAGCCAACCCACACCCAATCCGTCGCACTGCGCGAGGATTTTCGCGCGCATGGTCGGCACCGCCAGCATGGGTTGTCCGCCGGACACGCCGTAGGTACTGCCCTCGGTAGACCTGGATGAATCGGCCACGACAATCGCCCGGTGTCGGGCCACCTCGGCGCGAGAAACCGGTTCCCTGGCCTTGGCCAGCGGATGCTTTGGCGACACCGCGAACACCCACTCCATTTCACCCAACTGCATCCAGCGCAAGGACGGGATCGCCGGTGGTTCGTTGGTGGCACCGATGATCAGGTCCGCGCGCCCTTCACGCAGGGCTTCCCAGACCCCTCGCAGTACTTCCTGGGTGATGCGCAGCGGGACACCGGAACCCAGCGCGTCGAACTCATGAATCACCGGCATCAATGTCTCGAATTCCAGCAGTTCGTCAGTGACGATCCACAATCGACTCTCCCAGCCGTTGGCCACTTGCTGAACCCGTTGCGTCAGGCGCGAGACATCCTGCATCAGCCGCGCCGCTTCGTTCACCAGTAACTCGCCGGCGGGGGTGAGTTGCAGGCGATAGCGACGGCGGTCGAAGAGCAGCGCATCGAAACGCTCTTCCAGTTGCCGGGCGGCATAGGACACCGTGGACGGCGCTTTGCCGAGGTGGGCGGCGGCCCGTGACAGGCTGCCGGTTTCGCGGATGGCCTCCAGCAAGGCCAGGTCTTCAATCGACAGCATGTTGTTCAATCCTCAATCGAGCACGCCACTATTGCAGGAGCCACCCTCGGCAGTTCACACCCGGTGACTCAGGGCGTCCGGTGTAATTGCCACTGGCGGAACAATCGAAGATAGACCAGCCCGTTGATCAGCAGCACTACGCTGCCCAAACCCAGTTGTATGCCCGGTGTCAGACCGGCCGGATAAATGACCGGCCAGACGTAATGTTCGATGAAACCAGCGCCATAGCCGCTTTGCCCGGCGGCATGGCGCAGCCGGTTTTCCCAGTCGGTGAGCGGGCAGGGCAGGTGGAAGAACTCCACCGCCATACCCCACAGCGCGGCGGGCAGGTGCCACCAGACCAGGCAGCGCCATTTGAGCACCAGTAGCCCGCCGAACACGACGAACAGAATGAACGACAGATGAAACAGTACCAGCCCGTCGGCGGCGATTCGGTAGAGCATGTCGACTCCCGGACGCTTCAGGCGAATCGTTCCATGGTACTCGGGCGGGTGGCGGGTGCTCTATCGATTGTCGTGCGCCAGCGCGTCGAGCACCTCCTTCAATCGCGTCACCATGGCCTCGCTGCTGCGTTGCATCGGCGCGCGCAGTTCATCCTCGATCAAGCCTTCAAGGGCCAGGGCGGTTTTCACCGGGGCGGGATTGGGTTCGACGAACAGGCTCTGGATCAGTGGCAGCAACTGGAAGAAGGTCACCCGCCCGGCGGCCAATTGGTTGTCGCGTATCTGTTGATACAGCTGGACGAACAGTTCCGGATGAACGTGCGCCGACGCCGCGATGGCCCCTTTGGCACCCAGGCACAGGGCGCTGAAAATCTGGTTGTCTTCGCCGCACAGCACATCAACCAGACCACTGGACAGCAGCGCGAGGGTGCTGGTCAGGTTACCGCCGCAGTCCTTGATCGCGACGATGCGCTCGTGGGCGACGATGTTGAGCAGGGTCGCCTGTTCGAACGTCACGCCGGTGCGGTAAGGGATGTCGTAGAGAATCAGCGGCACGCTGGAAGCATCGGCGACGGTCTGGAAAAACGCTTCGAGCCCCGCCTGGGACGGGCGGATGTAGTACGGTGGTGGCACCAGCAAACCGGCCACCGGACGCTTCAGGATCTCGCGCTGCAACTGCAGCAACTCGCTCAGGTTGTTGCCGGCCAGGCCCATGACCACGCGATGGGCCGGTACTTGCTCGAGCACGGCATCGAGCACCGCCAGTTGCTCCTGTTTGCTCATGGCCGCCGGTTCGCCGGTGGTGCCACAGACAATCAGGCCATCGACGCCTTTTTCCAGCAGGTGGCCGACCAGTCGGCGCAAAGCGACGAAATCGATGGCACCGTTGTGGAACGGCGTGACGAGTGGAACCCAGATACCTTGAAACGATGACATGCGATGACTCCTGAAGGTTTGACCGATTTCGTCACCGTCAGAAGCGTAGTAGGAAGCAAGCAAGGGGAGGGTGGTCCGTCGCGCTCAATGTCCTGTCAGCTCATCTGACGGGACAGCGCGCCCCGGTCACATGAGCGACTGTTTCTTCGATTTGAGGGCGTGCGCAACGCAACCTTGCGCCTTGGCATTCAAGCCAATGACGTCAATGTTGAGGTTGAAGGTTGCGGACATGTTTGCTTACACCCTGATTGAGGCGCTCAGTTTTAAAAGGCGGCGCCGGGTTTGTCAATCACGAAAATCTGCGAACGCTGCGCGCATGCGTCCGTTGCGCTTGGCCTGATAGAGCAATTTGTCGACCTGCTCGACGAACACCAGTGCCGTAGTGTGCTGCGTTGCGTGGGTAGTACCGACCCCCAGGCTCAAGCTGAGCAGCGGCGATACCGCGGAAAATTCGTGGGGAATCTGCTGCTGGCGAATCAGGTGCAGGCAC
Organism: Pseudomonas sp. MT92; assembly: GCF_058792515.1. Classification (NCBI taxonomy): domain Bacteria; kingdom Pseudomonadati; phylum Pseudomonadota; class Gammaproteobacteria; order Pseudomonadales; family Pseudomonadaceae; genus Pseudomonas; species Pseudomonas sp. MT92. The sequence goes on along the minus strand of NZ_JBXAFA010000002.1, from coordinate 72,111 downwards.
TTGTTGGCCACCAATCGCGCGGACTCGGCATCGGTTTCCGGCAGCAACCAGACGAACTCTTCACCGCCGATCCGGGCGATGAAATCCCGTGGTCGATTCGCCGCCAGCGACAGCGTGCGCGCCACGCGGCGCAGGCATTCGTCACCCTTGATGTGGCCGTAATGGTCGTTGTACTGCTTGAAATAATCGATATCCAGCACGATCACCGACAGCGGCGCGCCGCTGCGCTGGGCACTGCTCCATTCCCGTTCCAGCACGGTGTCGAACATGCGCCGGTTGGCGATGCCCGTCAGGCCATCCTGGAAGGAATACTCTTCGAGCTGTTTTTGCAGGCGTAGCAGGTGCTCTTCGGTTTTCTTGCGTTCACTGATGTCGAACATGAACCCGACCAGCGCCTCGACCTCGCCGTCCTTGCGCACCACGTGCACCACATCGCGAATCCACACGTATTCACCGCTGCGGGTCAGTGCCCGGTAATCCGCCTCGTGATCGACGCCGGCACGGGATTGCGAGACGCAGAACTCCACCACATAGGCGCGATCGTCCGGGTGCATGCGCTCGACCCAGTCATTGACGCCGACCCAGCTGTCCTGCTTCCAGCCCAGCAGGCTTTCGATCTGCGGCCCGATGTAGCTGAAGGTCATGGTCTTCCAGTCAATTCGCCAGGGAATTGCCTTGGTCGACTCAAGCAGGGTTTTGTAAACGTCGCTTTCGGTTTCGACTGAATACATGGACGGCCGCACCTCGAGGGGAAAAATGCAGCGCCATCATGTTGATACTATTGAGCCGACGCAAGCAGGCAGCCGATGAATGGCAATATGCGCAAGATAGTTCAAGCCAACGTCGGCCAGTACTGGCACAGTTTGCCGTCCTTCACTGGTTGTAGAGCGTTATGTCCAATTCACTCATGCCGCGCAGTGCGTTCCTTCGCGGCGCCGCGGCGATCATGCCGCTGTCCCTGGCCACCGCACCCTGGGGGTTGCTGGCCGGCTCCATGGCCATCGAAGCCAACCTCACCCCCCTGCAAGGCCAGGGCTTGTCGAGCATCGTGTTTGCCGGCGCCGCGCAATTGGTAGCCATCGGCATGCTCAAGGGCGGCGCCGGGATCTTTTCGATCCTGCTGACCACGCTCTTGCTGACCTCCCAACACTTGCTTTATGGAATGAGCCTGCGTTCGGTAATTTCGCCGCTGCCGGGTCGCTGGCGGGCAGGATTGGGCTTTCTGCTCACCGATGAGTTGTTCGCCCTGACCAGTCAGCATGACAAGCAACAGTTCAACCGTTGGTACGCCCTCGGGGTCGGCTTGACGTTCTACGTCGCCTGGAACCTCTTTACCCTGGCCGGCATCGTGCTCGGCAGCAGCATTCCGGGCCTTGAGCACCTGGGGCTGGACTTCTCCATCGCCGCCACCTTCATCGCCCTGATCACCCCGGTGGTGCGCAATGTGCCGACGGTGGTGTGTGTTGCGGTGTCACTGTTCTGTTCGGTGCTGTTCAGCTACTGGCAATGGGGCTCGGCGCTGGTGTTGTCGGGGTTGGCGGGCATGAGCGCCGGTTTTATCTGCAATAAATTCTACGGTGGACGCACATGATGGTCTGGGCAGTGATTTTCGGGATGGGCGCGTTGGTGTTCCTCAACCGCTATGTGTTTCTGGAACCGCGCCTGCCGGTGCGCTTGAGCAGCAATGCCCGACAGTTCCTGGGCTTTGCCGTGCCGGGCATGTTGACCGCGATCTGCGGGCCGATTGTGTTCATGCCGGAAAAGCAGCTGAATCTGCATTGGGACAATCCGTACCTGATCAGCTCGCTGGTGGCCATCGGCCTGGTGCTGTACACCCGCAACACCTTGCTTAGCATGCTGTTGAGCATGGGCTTCTTCTTTTTGCTGCGAGGGTGGCTGTGAGCCGGGCACGGGAAATTGTTCTACGCTTAAGATTGATGACCGATCCCTTCAGGAAGAGAGGTGAACATGACAACTGACCCAAAGCGTCCGGACCTTGACGACGACACGGATGAACCAACGGAAGAAGAGCTGGAACAGCAGAAACACTCGCAGCAGACATGGAAACATGACGACAGCCGGGAGCTGTCGGAGCGCGATATGGAGATGCCATTGAAGCCCTGAGCGGGCCGCGTACAAATCAGCCCCGTCGTCGAACGCGTCGTCGAACGGGGCTTTTCAATTCTGTCAGACCGCTTCATTCCAGCGAATCTGGGTGATTCCCAGTTGCCGTGCCTCGATGCGCGCCGTTTCGAGGGAAGAATGTGCAGCCAGTTGAAACTCGTGCTGCGGGAAAGCGTGGGTGTAGGCCGAATGAAGGATGAATGACAGGTTCAAGTTATTTCATCAATCAAGGTGGCTGCCTGGTTTCTGACGTTGCCAACCGCTTTGCTCACCCTGTGCCATTGAAATGCATCGCTGCCTTCACCCTGCAAAAGTACCATCTGCTCGGCGCGCTCCTTTGGGGTGGCCGGGTCTAGCCATTCCCGCGCCAGCTCGGCCGACAGCACGACGGGGCGGCGGTCGTGAATGTCCAGCAAGCCGCCGGCGCTGTCGGCGGTGATGATGACAAAGCCGTCATCGTCCCGAGGCGCGGCGCCGCCAACGGGGAACTGTCCGATTGCCGCGCAGTAGATCGGTCCCCGGTCGCGTCGTCGGATCAGCCAGGGTTGCCGGGTGCCGTCGCCGGCGTCCACCCATTCGAACCAGTTGTCGATCGGGCAGATTGCCCGGTGCGGCCAGATCGCCCGGAAAAACGGGCCATGGGCGACTTTCTCGACCCGCGCGTTGATCGGTGGCGCGCGATCCTTCGCCCAGTGCGGGCGCCAGCCCCAGCGCTGTGGGTCAGCATGCAAGCCGTCGTTCTCCAGATGCAGCAATGCAAGTTGCGTGGTGGGCGTAGCGTTGTAGCGCGCCAAGGGTTCATCGCCAACGTGATTGATCATCGCGTCGGGAATGCTCAGCGCAGCGACGAAATCGTGGATGCCTCGATACTGCGACAGCCTTCCGCACATCGACCGAACCCTCCGGATTGGAGTGTTCAGCATAGTTGCTTCCTGCGGGCGCCAGGCGCCTTCAGGATTTGGCATGCAGGTTCAGATCACATGCGCCCGCTGCAACTCGGTCAACGACAACGCCTTGAGTTGCGCCAGCAGCGGGTCCCGGCGGTCACGGGGATGCGCCAGTTCTACCGCCAGCTCCTGGCGAATGCTGCTGGGGCGATTGTCCATGACCAACACGCGATCACTGAGGTAGAGCGCTTCATCGACATCGTGAGTCACCAACAGCAAGGCAATGGCGTGGCGCTCGGCCAGTTGTAGCAGCAAGTCCTGCAGTTTCATGCGGGTAAAGGCGTCTACCGCGCTGAAAGGTTCGTCGAGCAGCAACACTTGCGGCCGCGAATAGAGGCCACGGGCGATGGCCACCCGTTGCGCCATGCCGCCGGAAAGGGCCTTGGGCAGGGTCTGGGCAAAGCCACCGAGGCCGACTTCCTCGATCAACTGCGCGACCCAGGCCTTGTCGTAATGGTTGTCGGCGCTGAAACCGATGTTCTGTTCAACCGTCAACCAGGGCATCAGCCGTGGTTCCTGGAACACGAACGCTACCTCGCCGGCGCGGCTGCGCAGTTCGCCCTGGAAGTCCTTCTCCAGTCCGGCGACGATCCGCAACAAGGTGCTTTTGCCGCAACCGCTGGGGCCGAGCAGGCTGACGGTTTCCCGAGGCAGCAACTGCAATTGGATGTTGTTGAGCACGGTGGTGGCGGCGAAGGTTTTGCGCTCGACGCGAATATCCAGCAAGTGTTCGGTCATGGCTCAATCCTCTGCGCTGTGGCCGTTGAAAGTGTCGCGCCAGGCCAGGAAACGTTTCTCCAGGCTGGCCAGCAGGCCGTCGCTGAGCTTGCCCAGCAGCGCCAGTACAATGATTGCCGCCAGGACGATGTCCGGGCGAGAAGTCTCGCGGCCGTCACTGAGCAAATAACCCAGGCCTTTGGTTGCCGCGATCAACTCGGCGGCCACCAGAAACATCCACGCCAGACTCATGCCGCTGCGCAGCCCGGTGAACAGGCCGGGCAGGGCGGCGGGCAGCAGAATCCGCAGCACCAGTCGGCGGTGGCTGAAACCGTACATCTGCCCGACCTCCACCAGTTTGCGGTCGATGTTGCGGATCGCCGCGACGCCATTGAGGTACACCGGAAAGAACGCGCCGATGGCAATCAGGACAATTTTCGAAGTCTCGTCGATCCCCAGCCACAGCAACAACAGCGGTACCCAGGCCAGGCTGGGAATCGCACGCAGGCCGGCGAATGTCGGTTCCAGCCAGGCTTCGGCTTCCCGGCTCAGCCCGACCCAGGCAGCGAATATCAGGGCCAGGCTGGCGCCGATGGCGAAACCGAGCAAGACGCGCAACAGGCTGGCGCTGATGTGCTTCCACAAGGCACCCTCGGCCAGATCCCGCAAAGTCAGGGCAATGTCGCTCGGCGCCGGCATCTGGTAGGACGGCAGCCAACCGACGCGTACGACGATTTCCAGCACGAGGATGATCAGCGCCGGCAGCGCCAGCGCCTTGAGACGCAGGCGCCAGACATTGTTCAGCCGACGCGGAGCCGGCAATGCCAAGTGGGCTGGCAGGTTTTTGGTTTTGCTGGACATGGGATACTCCGGTGATGACGAATCCGCGGCGGGCGCGGATTCAGTCTTGACCGTTGGCAGGTATTTACTGGCGAGCGACGGTTTCTTTGAAGCCGGTGTCGATCAGTTGGTCGATGACTTGATCGACATTCACCCCGCGCCGCACAAGCTCTTCGGAGACCAGAATCGGCGCGGCGGCCTTGGAGGCAAGCACGTCCCTGGCGGTCAGTTGCGGGTTGCTCAGGTCGGTGCGCGTCAGCTGAAGCCTGGCCACTTCCAGCGGCAGCCCGGATTCGGTGGCGAGCAGTTTCGCCAGCTCTTCAGGGTTTTTTACCGCCCATTCCCGAGCCTGTTCGTACGCCTTGAGCACGGTGTCGATGGTGTGTGGGTGCTCCTTGGCATAACGGTCCGTGACGCTGACCACGCCATAGCTGTTGAAGTCAGTGTTGCGGTACAGCAGGCGCGAGCCGGCCTGGACCTGGCTGGCGGCCATGTGCGGATCGAGCCCGGCCCAGGCGTCGACATCACCTTTTTCCAGTGCGGCGCGACCGTCCGGGTGCTGCAAGTGCACCAGTTCCACATCGTCTTTGTTCAGGCCGGCCTGTTGCAGGCTGCGCAGGGTGAACAGGTAAGGGTCTGTGCCTTTGGTGGCGGCGATTTTCTTGCCTTTGAGGTCGGCCACGGTTGTGTACGGTGAATCCTTGCGCACCACCAGCGCAGTCCACTCGGCGCGGCTATAGACGTAAACCGATTTGATCGGGCTGCCATTGGCGCGACTGAGCACGGCGGCGAGGCTGGCAGAGGAGGCGAAGTCGACGCCGCCGCTGTTGAGGTATTCCAGTGAGCGGTTACTGCCTTGGCTCAGCACCCAGCTGACCTTGGTCTGCGGCAGGGCTTTCTCGAGAAAACCGAAATGCTTGAGCACCAGGCTGACCGGTGAGTAATAGGCGTAGTCCAGATGCACTTCGGCTGGCGGTGCTTCAGATGCCTGGGCCGTGGGGTGCAGGCTCAGGGCCAGGGCGCAGGCGCTGAGCAGAGACCGGATGGCGGGAAAACGGGCGATCGATTTCATGTAGCGGCTCCTGGCGAGATTCTTATATCCAAAAAATTAATTTATTCGAATGCATCCTGCATAAAAGGAATATTGCAGGCTCTGTGCCATGTTCTCGAAGTCGCGCTTTATCAGGGCTTTGCCATTGAGGTGGGGGCGTCGGGATGTACGGCAGAAAACACTCTGTTGAGTTGCTGTTGCTGAGCCAACAGTACGCAATGCGGGTCATTAGCTTATGCATAAATAGAATTTAAACGCTTCTTGTAAGAGCGTTATGGTCTAGCGCAATCACTTTCAAGGAGCCCCCGATGAACCTTTCCCGATTCGTGCGCGGTCTGTTGACAAGCGCGTTGTTTGCCGCACCACTGGCCTACGCCGCCGAGCCGGTCGTCCTGCACATTGGCGATCAGAACTACTACAACGTGCGCGCCTCGGTGGAAGCCTCGGGTGTACTGGAAGGCGCGCCGTATACCGTTGACTGGAAGCACTTCCAGGCCGCCGCGCCGCTGGCCGAAGCGTTGAGCACCGGCGCGCTGGACCTGGGTTTTCTTGGCGATTCGGGGTTCCTGTTCCTTGCCGCCAAGCAGGCGCCGGTCAAGCTGATCGGTGTCTCGCGGCAAAACCCGGACACCATTGCCTTGCTGGTGCCCAAGGATTCGCCGGTGAAAACCATCGCTGATCTCAAGGGCAAGAAAGTCGCTTACTGGCCCGGTGCCTGGAGCCAGCAATTGACCTTGCGGGCGCTGGAAAAAGCCGACTTGCCGGAAGACTATGTCGACTTCATCAAACTGATGCCGATCGATGCCGCCGCCGCATTGCCCCAGGGCAGCATCGATGCCTTCCCGGTCTGGGAACCCTACATTTCCCAGCAAATCCTGTTTTCCGGCGCACGGCCGATTCTCACGGCCAAGAACCTGATGCCGGGCCTGAGCGCCATCGCCGCGTCGACGCCTTCGATCGACAGCAAGCGGGAAGCCATCGCTGACTTTCTGGGGCGCCTGAAAAAAGCCCGCGCCTGGGTCGACAACCACACCGACGAATACGCTGACCTCTGGGCGAAGAAGGCCAACCTCGATCAGGACGTTTCCCGGCATTGGTTGCGCCAGGCGCACATGTCCGTCGGCCCGGTGGATGCCCAGGCCGCCAAGGACTTGCAGAGCACCGCGGACTTCCTGTTCAAGGTCAAGGCGCTGCCGAACGAATTGGCCACCGCACCGATCATCGACGACTCGTTCCAGCAGTCTTTTAACCACTAACCCCTGTTTCCGGCAGCGGCGGAACCAAACGCTGTGTACCCTGATCCAACCTCGGCCCGCAGCGACCTGCGGGGACCTGCGGGCCGGCGAAGGATGAACGGGTGAAGGATTTTTGCCCTATCAAGTGGTGACCGAAACGGTCTGGCACAAGGCAAAACATGAAACAGTTGGTCAAGGTCTTATCGGCGATCGCCATGGCAGCCAGCCTGCTGGGGTGCATCGCTGCGCCTATCGAAATGACGCCGCAGACTGAACAACGTCTACGCACTCAACCACCCATCCGCTTTCTGCTGACCTTCGATGACGGTCCCAGCGCGTCGAGTTTCTGGAACCCGAGCGAAACCGTGCTCGATAGCCTGGCGCGCAATTCGTTGCAACCGGACATCAAGGCCGTGTTTTTTGTGCAGACCCGTGCCTCACGGGCCGGCGGCAGCGATATAGGGCGCGCGGTCATGCATCACGAGCGCGATGCCGGGCACATTCTCGGTTTTCATACCGCTACGCCTTCGCACACCAACCATCGTTCCCTCGACCCGCAAACACTGGAACAGGCACTGACCGATGGCAGCGCCGACATCGCCGCGATCACCGGCGCTCCCCCGACGCTGCTACGCCCGCCATTCTGGAACTACGACAAGCGCACCTTCGCCGCGTATCAGCAGCATGGCATGCATGTGTTGCTCACTGACTTGAGTGCCAATGACGGCAAGATCTGGGGCTTTAACGCCAGCCCGCGCCGGCGCGCTCACTTCCTGCGCTCGATGTCGGAAGTGCGCGAGCGCATCGCCCGGGGAGAGTTGCCGGTGGTGGATGGGGTGATTCCGGTGGTGGTGACGTTTCACGATCTCAATCGCTACACCGCGCGGCACACCCGCGAGTACCTGCAAATCCTGCTCGACAGCGCCCAGGCAACGGGGGTGAGCACCGCAGAACAGCCGTTCTACGACGACACCGCCGCACTGCAGCGGGCGGCGATGGCGCGCACCGTGCGCGACAGTTCGCAGCCGGTTGAGTTGCCCGGTTTCTGGAACTGGATCTGGGGCGCGAACGCCCATTGAAGAAGTGCTCGAAATTGAGAGGCCGCTAACATTTTTTGCTGGCGCAGGATTGGCAAAGTGCATCTATCCTGAGTGGGATCCAATCCGATCAATCGCCGTACGAGGCAGCGGCCATGGTTCCCATTTCAGTCCTTTGCAATATTGTCGAGTCTGGTTTTGTGCCGTTGGCCTGTGAGTGCACGGAGCGCGGCGGACTTCTGCGTATCGAGATCTACGAACCCGCGAGCAGGCGAGTGGAGTTGTTGATCAGCGGTGTCTCGACCGAACACCTGACCAGCGTGCGTGCCATTTCCGATTTCATTGGCGAGTTGCGCACCGAGATGAAGGCCGGGCGCCGGGCGTTTGCCGGGTAACGCCGATCGAGGGCCGCAGGTGTCCATTGGTCGTGCGATCGCTTTACGTGGCCTGCGGCAACAACTCATCGATCATCCTCAGACAGTGGTTCAACCCCGGCGACACATCGCCCACCCGTCGGCTGAGAATGATCGGCGAGGTCGCGTTGTCTTCCAGTAACGGGGTGAAACCGATGTCGTCGCGGTGCACCAGTTGCACCGAGGCCGGCACCAGCGTGACGCCGATTCCGGCCCCCACCAGTCCGATTGCCGTTTGCAGTTCGTTGGTCCATTGCGCCACATGGATCCTCACGCCACAGGATTCGAAGAGTGCAATCACGTGGTCGGCGTAGCTTGGTCGTGGATTGCCGGGGTACAGCACGAAGGGTTCTTTTGCCAGGTCGCGCAGGCTGATGGGACCGGCGAGCAAAGGGTGGCCGGCGGGCAGGGCGGCGACCAGGCGATCTTCGGTGAGGACGGTCTGGATGATCGCCGGATCGTCGATGCGTATTCGACCGAAGCCGATGTCGATACGCCCGGCCTTCAGTGCCTGCACCTGTTGCAGGGTGGTCATCTCGGACAGCCCGAGCTCCAGCTCCAGGGGTTCACCGCTGCGCAAGCGGCGGATCAGTTCCGGCAACACGCCATAGAGCGTCGACGGCGCAAAACCGATGCCCAGCCAGGTCTTTTCCCCCAGGCCGATCCGCCGCGTGTTGTCGCAGACTTTGTTCAGTTGTTCCAGCAGCGCGGTGGAGTGTTCCTGGAAAAACCGCCCGGCGTCGGTCAGCTTCAGCGGTCGCCCGCGTTCCAGCAGCATCACGCCGAGTTCGTCTTCCAGCTGCTGGATCTGCCGGCTCAGGGGCGGTTGGGCGATGTGTAGCAACTCGGCGGCGCGGGTGAAGTTGAGGGTTTGGGCCAAGACCTGAAAGTAACGCAGGTGACGCAGTTCCATGGAGCCTCCAATCGCCGATCGGTTGTATACCTAAAAGGTATCAAGTCAGACCAATTCTATATTGGCTTCACGAAAAAAGCCGTACGAGAATCGATCCCAGAACTTCAAGAACCTGACGGGTATCGAAATGCTTGCAACAGCCATTGAGTCGATCGAGACGATCATCGTCGATTTGCCGACCATCCGCCCGCACAAGCTGGCGATGCACACGATGCAGAACCAGACCCTGGTGATCATTCGGGTACGTTGCGCCGATGGCATCGAAGGCATCGGCGAATCCACCACCATCGGTGGCCTGGCCTATGGCAATGAAAGCCCGGACAGCATCAAGACCAACATCGACACGCATTTCGCGCCACTGTTGATCGGCCAGGACAGCGGCAACGTCAATGCCGCGATGTTGCGCCTGGAGCGCAGCATCCGTGGCAACACCTTCGCCAAATCCGGGATCGAAACCGCGTTGCTCGACGCTCAGGGCAAGCGCCTCGGCCTGCCGGTCAGCGAGTTGCTCGGCGGTCGCGTGCGTGACGCCCTGCCGGTGGCCTGGACCCTGGCCAGTGGCGACACCGGGAAAGACATCGCTGAAGCGGAAAAAATGCTCGAGCTGCGCCGCCACCGCATCTTCAAACTGAAAATCGGCGCCGGTGAAGTCAACCGTGACCTGGCTCACGTGATCGCGATCAAGAAAGCCTTGGGCGACCGCGCCAGCGTGCGGGTCGACGTCAATCAGGCCTGGGACGAAGCGGTCGCGCTGCGTGCTTGCCGGATTCTCGGCACCAATGGCATTGACCTGATCGAACAGCCGATTTCGCGCAACAATCGCGCCGGCATGGTGCGCCTCAATGCCATGAGCCCGGCGCCGATCATGGCGGACGAATCCATCGAGTGTGTGGAAGACGCGTTTAACCTGGCCCGTGAAGGCGCGGCTTCGGTGTTCGCCTTGAAGATTGCCAAGAACGGTGGCCCGCGCGCCGTGCTGCGTACCGCGTCCATCGCCGAAGCGGCGGGCATTGGCCTGTACGGCGGTACCATGCTTGAAGGTGGCCTCGGCACGATGGCGTCGGCCCATGCCTTTGTGACCTTGAACAAACTGGCGTGGGACACCGAGCTGTTCGGCCCGCTGCTGCTGACCGAAGACATCCTCAGCGAACCGCTGGTGTATCGCGATTTCGAATTGCACGTACCGAAAACCCCGGGGCTGGGCCTGAGCCTGGATGAAGAACGCCTGGCGTTTTTCCGTCGCGACAAAACATCCACTGCCATCCATCAAGCCTGAGGAGAGCATTATGCTGTTCCACGTAAAAATGACCGTGAACCTGCCGGTCGATATGAATCCGGAAGCAGCCGCCAGACTGAAAGCTGACGAGAAAGCCCTGGCCCAACGCCTGCAAGAGCAAGGCAAGTGGCGCCACCTGTGGCGAATCGCCGGGCACTACGCGAACTACAGCGTGTTCGATGTCGACAGCGTTCAGGAACTGCACGACCTGCTCATGCAATTGCCGTTGTTCCCGTACATGGCCATCGAGATCGATGCGATGTGCCGCCATCCTTCTTCCATCCGTGACGATGACCGCTGAACTCCGCCCGTTCAGCTCGCAACGCCAATAATTACAAGATGAGGAACCTACCAAAATGAACATCAAGATTTCCCATACTGCCGAAGTCCAGAAATTTCTCGAAGAGGCCAGCGGCCTGTTCAACGATGCTGGCAACCCACGCGTCAAGGCCCTGATGTACCGCATCCTGCGTGATTCGGTGAACATCATTGAAGACCTGGCCGTGACCCCGGAGGAATTCTGGAAAGCCGTTAACTACCTCAACGTACTGGGCGCGCGCCAAGAGGCCGGGCTGGTGGTGGCCGGGCTTGGCCTGGAGCATTACCTCGACCTGCTGATGGATGCCGAAGACGAACAGGCCGGCAAATCCGGCGGCACGCCGCGCACCATCGAGGGCCCGTTGTACGTGGCTGGCGCACCGCTGTCGCAAGGCGAAGCTCGCCTCGATGATGGCGTCGATCCCGGTGTGACGCTGTTCATGCAAGGTCGCGTGTTCAACACCGCTGGCGAACCGCTGGTCGGCGCCGTGGTGGACGTGTGGCACGCCAACACCGGCGGCACCTACTCGTACTTCGATACCGCACAATCGGAATTCAACCTGCGTCGCCGTATCGTCACTGATGCCGAAGGCCGCTACCGTTTCCGCAGCATCGTGCCGTCGGGTTACGGCTGCCCTCCGGACGGTCCGACCCAGCAACTGCTCGATCAGCTGGGCCGTCACGGTCAGCGCCCGGCGCACATCCACTTCTTCATTTCCGCGCCGGACCATCGTCACCTGACCACCCAAATCAACCTCGATGGCGATCAATACCTGCATGACGATTTCGCCTACGCCACCCGTGACGAGTTGATCGCCAAAATCACCTTCAGTGATGACCAGGCGCGTGCAGCGGCCCACGGTGTCAGCGGTCGGTTTGCGGAAATCGAGTTCGACTTCACGCTGCAATCGTCGGCTCAGCCTGAAGAACAGCAGCGCCACGAGCGGGTCCGCGCACTGGAGGACTGATAGCAAAATCCTGTAGGAGCAGCCGGTCGACGCTCGACTGCTGGCGATGGTCGTTAACGATAACGCGTGTTTACTGGCTAAACGCGGTGTTCTCGAGTCCATCGCGAACAGGCTCGCTCCTACAGGTGATTCGGTTCTAGAATGAAATGATGCAACCCAAAATAACAATCAGAGTGACCCGATGATGCAAGCGCAACTGTTGAGTCAGCGCAGCAGAGTGTTCGACCACGCCGACCCCCATGCGGTGTCTGGCTACGTCAATCAGCATGTCGGCAACCATTGTATTCTCATGCCCCGGGCAGGCCGCCCGCTGGCCAGTCTCGACCATCGCAAATTCGCCAGCCTCGATCTGTGTCGCATCAGCTACGGTGGCAGCGTGCGGGTGACCTCGGGTGCGCTGGAGGATATCTACCACCTGCAAGTGTTGTTGCGCGGCAACTGCCTGTGGCGCGGGCACGGCCAGGAACATTACTTCGCCCCCGGTGAATTGCTGCTGATCAACCCCGACGATCCGGTCGATCTGACGTACTCGGCCGATTGCGAAAAATTCATTCTGAAAGTCCCCACCCGGTTGTTCGAGTCGGTCTGCGATGAGCAGCGCTGGCGTTATCCGGGGCAGGGCGTGCGGTTTCTGGAGAGCCGTTACCAGCTCAATGAGCTGGAAGGTTTCGTCGGCTTGCTGGCGATGATTTGCCAGGAGGCCGAGGCCACCGAGCAGATTCCCAGGGTGCAGGAGCATTACGCACAGATCATCGTCAGCAAGATGCTCAGCCTGATGAAGACCAATGTCAGTCGCGTGTGCCTCGGTTCGCCGACGGCCACCTTCGACGTAATCGCCGATTACATTGCGCGCAACCTCAAGCAAGACATCGACAGCGAAGAACTGGCGCGGCAGGCCAGCATGAGCCTGCGTTCGTTGTATGGCCTGTTTGAACGCAATGCCGGGCTCACACCGAAAAACTACATCCGCCAGAAACGCCTGGAACGCATCAATGCCTGTCTGAGTGACCCGACCTGCAACGTGCGCAACGTCACTGAAGTGGCGATGGATTACGGTTTCCTGCACCTTGGTCGATTCTCCGACAGCTACCGCAAGCAGTTCGGCGAGCTACCCTCCGACACCCTCAAGCGCCGCCACTGAAACCTTCAGGCTTGATGTTGTCTGGTCTGGCCCTATCGCGAGCAAGCTCGCTCCCACAGTGATTTCGGTTGGACGCAAAACTTGTGTTCAGCCACTAGACCTGTGGGGAGCGGGCTTGCCCGCGAAGAGGCCCGTACATTCTCCATCGATGGCGCATGACACAACGCCAGCCCCCTGCACAAAACGGATACAGGTCTGCATTCCGCGGATAGTCCGTCATATCCCCCCGTCCTAGCATGACCCTGCCTGAACAATAACAACGGAGGCGGCGGCCATGACCCTGCGACCTGAATATATTCACTCCCTGCTTGAAGACGACCCTGCCCAAGGCCTGTATCGCTGCAAGCGCGAGATGTTCACCGACCCGCGCCTGTTCGATCTGGAGATGCAGCACATCTTCGAAGGCAACTGGCTGTACCTGGCCCACGAAAGCCAGATTCCCAATATCAACGATTTCTACACCACCACCATGGGGCGCCAGTCGATCTTCATCGCGCGCAACAAGGATGGTGTGCTCAACGCCTTCATCAACGCTTGCAGTCATCGCGGTGCGACCCTGTGCCGGCACAAGTCCGGCAACAAGAGCTCCTATACCTGCCCGTTCCACGGCTGGACGTTCAACAACTCCGGCAAGCTGCTCAAGGTCAAGGACCCGGCCAACGCCGGCTACCCGGCGAGCTTCAACTGCGAAGGCTCCCACGACCTGACCAAAGTTGCGCGTTTCGAGTCCTATCGCGGTTTCCTGTTCGGCAGCCTCAAGGCCGATGTAGTGCCGTTGGTGGAGCACCTGGGCGAGTCGGCGAAGATCATCGACATGATCGTTGACCAGTCCGTCGATGGCCTGGAAGTGCTACGCGGTTCCTCCACCTATATCTACGAAGGCAACTGGAAACTCACCGCCGAAAACGGTGCCGACGGTTATCACGTCAGCTCCGTGCACTGGAACTACGCCGCCACCCAGAACCAGCGCAAGCAGCGCGAAGCCGGTGACGAAAACCCGACCATGAGCGCCGGCAGCTGGGCCAAGCAGGGCGGTGGTTTCTATTCCTTCGACAAGGGCCACATGCTGCTCTGGACCCGCTGGGCCAACCCAGAGGACCGTCCTTTGTACGAACGTCGCGACGAGCTCGCCCAGGACTTCGGCAAGGCTCGCGCCGACTGGATGATCGAGAACTCGCGCAACCTGTGCCTGTACCCGAACGTGTACCTGATGGACCAGTTCAGCTCGCAGATCCGCATTGCCCGGCCGATCTCGGTCAATCGCACGGAAATCACCATCTATTGCATCGCCCCCAAAGGCGAAAGCGACCACGCGCGTTCGAGCCGGATTCGTCAGTACGAAGACTTCTTCAATGTCAGCGGCATGGCCACGCCGGACGACCTGGAGGAGTTCCGCTCCTGCCAGACCAGCTACCAGGGCAGCGTCACCACTTGGAACGACATGTCCCGGGGTGCCGAGCACTGGATCGAAGGTGCAGACGAAGCCGCGAAAGAGATCGACCTGCATCCGCTGCTCAGCGGTGTGCGCACCGAAGATGAAGGCTTGTTCGTGCTGCAACACAAATATTGGCAGCAGACCATGCTCAAGGCCCTGGCGGCCGAGCAGTCCGAGTTGATTGCCGTGGAGACCGTGCAATGACCATCACCTATGACCGCGTGCGCGATTTTCTCTACCGCGAAGCACGTTACCTCGATGACCGGCAATGGGATGAGTGGCTGGAGATGTACGCGCCGGACGCTACATTCTGGATGCCGTCGTGGGACGACAACGACGAGTTGACCGAAGACCCGCAGCGGGAAATCTCGCTGATCTGGTACGGCAACCGCACCGGCCTGGAAGACCGCGTCTTCCGCATCAAGACCGAGCGTTCCAGCGCGAGCATTCCGGACACTCGCACTTCGCACAACATCAGCAACATCGAGTTGCTCGAACAGGCCGACGGACTGTGCAAGGTGCGCTTCAACTGGCACACCCTGAGCTTTCGCTACAAGACCGTCGACAGCTATTTCGGCAGCAGTTTCTACACCCTCGATGTGCGCGGTGAGAATCCGCTGATCAAGGCCAAGAAAGTGATCCTGAAGAACGACTACGTTCGTCAGGTCATCGATGTTTATCACCTGTGAGGCGGCCGTCATGACCCATTCCATTGCGTTCAACTTCGAAGACGGCGTCACCCGGTTCATCGACGCCAATGCCGGCGAAACCGTGGCCGATGCCGCGTACCGTCAGGGCATCAACATTCCGCTGGACTGCCGCGACGGTGCCTGCGGTACTTGCAAGTGCTTTGCCGAGGCCGGTCGCTACGACCTGGGCGAGGAGTACATCGAAGACGCCCTCAGCGCCGATGAAGCCGAGCAGGGCTTTGTCCTCACCTGCCAGATGCGCGCCCAGAGCGATTGCGTGGTGCGGGTGCCGGTATCGTCGGACGTCTGCCGCACCCAGCAAGCCAGCTACGACGCCACCATCAGTGCCGTGCGCCAGTTGTCCGACAGCACCATCGCGCTGTCGATCAAGGGCGAGGCCTTGAACAAGCTGGCGTTCCTGCCGGGGCAATATGTGAACCTCGGCATTCCGGGCAGCGGTCAAACCCGTGCCTATTCGTTCAGCTCGTTGCAGCGCGACGGCGAAGTCAGTTTTCTGATTCGCAACGTGCCTGGCGGCCTGATGAGCAGCTTCCTCACCGGCATGGCCAAGGCCGGCGACAGCATGAGCCTGGCCGGACCCCTGGGCAGTTTTTACCTGCGCGACATCCGTCGGCCGCTGTTGTTGCTGGCCGGCGGCACCGGGCTGGCGCCATTCACCGCAATGCTGGAGAAAATCGCCGAGCAGGGCAGTGAGCATCCGCTGCACTTGATCTACGGCGTGACCCACGATTTCGACCTGGTGGAGCTCGATCGCCTGGAAGCCTTCGCCGCGCGCATCCCGAACTTCAGCTACAGCGCCTGCGTGGCCAGTCCCGACAGTCAGCACCCGCTCAAGGGCTATGTGACCCAGCACATCGAGCCGAAGCATTTGAACGATGGCGACGTTGATGTCTACCTGTGCGGCCCGCCGCCGATGGTGGAAGCGGTCAGCAAGTACATCGGCGAGCAGGGCATCAAGCCTGCGAACTTCTACTACGAAAAATTCGCCGCCAGCGCGGCGTAAGTTGTGCGCAAATCCCGTGCACGACACAGAACCCATGTGGGAGCGAGTCTGCTCGCGATGAGGGCAGAACATTCGACATCGATGTTGCCTGTGAGCCGGCTATCGTGAGCAGGCTCGCTCCCACAGAACTGTGTTTCGTCCGGTACTTCTTCATTGACCTGCATCCTTAGTCATGGGGTACACATGAACAGATTCCACGAAAAAGTCGCGCTGATCACCGGCGCTGCCCAGGGCATCGGGCGCCGGGTTGCCGAACGTATGGCCGCCGAAGGCGCAAAGTTGATCCTGGTCGATCGTTCCGACCTGGTGTTCGAGGTGCAGACGGCACTGTCACAGACCAGCCAGGTCCTGGCCCTGACTGCCGATCTTGAGCAATACGATGAATGCAACCGGGTGATGCACACCGCCGTCGAACGCTTTGGTCGGCTCGACGTGCTGATCAACAACGTGGGCGGCACGATCTGGGCCAAGCCGTTCGAGCACTACGAGGCCGCGCAGATCGAGGCCGAAGTGCGCCGCTCGCTGTTTCCGACGCTGTGGTGCTGCCATGCCGCGCTGCCATTCATGCTGGAACAGGGCAGCGGGGCGATCGTCAACGTTTCGTCCATTGCCACCCGTAGCGTCAACCGCGTGCCGTATGGCGCGGCGAAAGGCGGGGTGAATGCGCTGACTGCGTGCCTGGCGTTCGAAACCGCCGGGCGCGGCGTGCGAGTCAATGCCACCGCGCCGGGCGGCACCGAAGCGCCACCTCGGGTCATTCCGCGCAACAGTGCCGAGCAGAGTGCACAAGAGAAAATCTGGTACCAGCAGATCGTCGATCAAACCCTCGACAGCAGTTTGATGAAGCGCTATGGCACGCTGGATGAACAGGCCGGGGCGATTCTGTTTCTGGCCAGCGACGAAGCGTCCTATATCACCGGCATGGTCATGCCCGTGGGCGGTGGCGATCAGGGCTGACGCACAGGCCGTTACAGGCGACGCTGAAACGCTTTGATGATGCGCAGCGTGGCGTCGCTGGTGCTCAGGTTTTGTACGGTATCCAGCGGGAACCAGATGAAGTCGACAATTTCATTTTGCGCCCGGACCTCATGCAGATTCACCACGGAGGCTTCGTAGACGTGGTGTCGGGTATCGCCGGTTTCCAGTTCCATCAGGTACAGCATCTCGTCGGCGTAAAGGCCGGTTTCTTCCTGCAGTTCGCGTATGGCGGCGTCAGCCCGGGTTTCTCCGGGCTCGACTTTGCCACCGGGCAGCGCCCAGCGGCACCTCAGCTTACGCACGAGGAGAATGTGTCGGTCCTGCTCGCAAATGACGGTTGCGCGTACTTTCATGTGTGACCTGATGGCTTGCTGTCATTAAACTGTAACAAAAATGCAATATTCACGCCGCGTGCCGTTTTGCCTGTGGCTGTGCTGTTCGATGCGAGTCATACCTGAAAGTGCCATTGAATCGGTCGTGGTGATACGACGTCTGGTCGGCATTCGGACAAAGGGTGGGTGTAAGGTAGGCACGTCAACGTGGACATCACTGCCAAAACGGAGGTGACTATGAGTCTTTCGATGTTGAACAAGATGCATATGAACGGCTATGACGTAATCAGCGTGAACAACGGTCCGTGGCGGGTATGCACCAAAGGTGACCGTCTTGCCTCATTTGGTAGCCGCGAAGAAGCACTGGCGTTTGCAGCGTCGCTTCCTGGCTACAAGGCACGTTCGGGCAGGCAGGCGAACAGCCAGTAAGCCAGTTGATTGCATGTA
This sequence comes from Pseudomonas sp. MT92, assembly GCF_058792515.1. Classification (NCBI taxonomy): domain Bacteria; kingdom Pseudomonadati; phylum Pseudomonadota; class Gammaproteobacteria; order Pseudomonadales; family Pseudomonadaceae; genus Pseudomonas; species Pseudomonas sp. MT92. The sequence continues at coordinate 54,226 of NZ_JBXAFA010000002.1, read as the reverse complement.
AAGCCCCGGCATTCCGGGGCTTTTTGACGTTGACGCGGTGGTCAGTAGCCTCCGCCACCGGAGTGCGAAGGCTCCCTGGCTTTTTGTTGTGCGTGGCTCCATTCGGCGCAAGTCATGAAACTGGTGTGGTCGACCTTTCCGCGGCTGTCGAAACTGACGTTGTACGGCTGTTTTTTGCCGGATTGGGTCAACGTGTAATCGAAGCAGGTGCCGGGCTCGACGGTGCGGTCCGTTATCGATAGCGGTGGGCCGCCGATCTGCTGGACCTGTTCCTTGCTCATGCCGGTGTCGACCTTGGCCACCAGCGGCTGCCCCCGGAACGCCCCAGACTCGGTATTACAGCCACTCAATGCCGTCAGCACCACGACCAGCGAGCACAGAAGCCTGTTCATGTCGGCGCTCCGCTCAGTGAGTTTTGGTGGTTCGACTGATGGCCCGGGCTTTGACTTCTTCGGCGTAACCCGCCAATCGTCCTTCATTGCTCTGGAAAACTTCGCACAGCCGCAGGGCGGCCTGTGCGTCTACGTCATTGCCGGCCTGGCGCAACTGCTCGGCGATGCGTAACAGTTCCACGGCAGACCACCTCAGATCCGACGCAACACTCTGCAAATCACGGCGAAGTTCTTGTTCCGACTCGTTAAGCCACATGATGACCTCCTGAATGTCCGCGCTACGAAATTTTAGACCCGTTTCCCAACGGGGCGTTGTGTTCGTCTGATCCCGTGCGGCTTCCTTTGGTCGGGAAGTTTGCGCGAACTCGTAAATCCGCTGTCGTATTGGAGTATCGATTTCCTGGGCGGGGGCAATGCAAATGACAACGACCGATGACTTCCGGGCGCACGCTCATGAGCTGATCGTGGATCTGGATGCGGCCACCAGCGCAATGATGACACTCATTTGCGAGCACCGGCTCAGTGGGCCGGAATGGGAGCGGGTCACGCAATGGCAGCACGAGGCCTATGAGCGGTGGATGACTTATCTCAACACGCGCTCCTACCCCGGCCCCGGCGATAATACGGTCGGCCATTGAGTGGCCGGACTCACCAATGCCGTTGTGAGAAATGGATGTCAGGGCGACGACACGCTACATTTCACGTTTTCAGGAATTAAGGGCGCTTTATGCAGAGCCGGATGTTGATGGGCGGAGTTGGATTGGCGTTATTGGCGGGGTGTTCATTGCCGACGTCCCTGGTTCCAGGTGAACCGAACGTCAGCAAGTACAGTGAAAAGACTCCAAAAGAGCTTGCGGCATGTGTGTTGCCCGAGTGGCAGAAGGAGGTATCCCACACCACTCAGATCTCGATTTCCAACGGCTACAGGATTACCGCGCCGAGTATCGTCACTGCCGATGAAGTGCTGGATATCGTGAAGTACAAGGATGGCAGCCGCGTATCACTTTATCAGGGGCCACCCTGGGCCAAATCAAACGCGCTGCGCAAGGGCGTGCGCGACTGTCTGTAGGATTCAATCGGATAGTTCAATGACCTGGATGAGTTGATCGTCACCGGTGTGGGCGGCAGCGGATCCTCTGATCCCGATTGCATGACTCAGGTTTCGCCCAAGTTAAGGTGATTTCTACCTTAGCCTTAAAAAATATCAGGATATTTAGAGGGTTAGAACGCTTAGTAACCAGGTGGTTAATTAAAATATCTTGTTACAGAGAGAAATATTCCGTAATATCCGCGCCGCGTTCACCACCACGGTTTATGCATTTTTAAATCCCAGGCGTCCATCAGCTGCCTGGGATTTTTTTTGCCTGAAAATCAGCCGCGTTTAGAACGATTATTTCCTTCGGTTATTTAATTAGACTCGACTGGCATATCCATAACCGCGAAATCCACGTCATCGCTTTTGCCTTGTCCGTGATCGAAGACAATCATTTGTCATAACGGAAATATCCGTCCTGCCTGCCTCGTTAAAGCTGCCCTGACATCGACTTTGGCTGTTTGACCATCAGCTTGTTGCGCCTGGCCGATTCCATAGAATCCGTCCCATCAGCTTCGTCCAACTATCCGATCCTTCAGGGAGCAACACCATGATGAACGCCATGCCGATGCAAATGCCGATGAACACCAGCATGCCAACGATGCCGATGATGGGCATGCCGATGATGATGGCGACCATGACCTGCGAAATGATGGACGACGGCATGATGTGCAAGATGATGCCGTCCGCTGGCATGGACATGGCGATGTTCAAGAACAGCGCTGAAATGATGCAGATGATGATGAACTGCGGCATGCCGATGATGATGCACTGCGGCAACATGAGCATGATGTGCATGTCTCAGGCGAGCATGGCCATGCCGATGATGAACATGATGATGCCAATGGCGATGATGGGCATGCCGATGCCATCGATGAAGTGCGTGATGGAATGCACCATGATGGCCGACGGCATGATGTGCAAAATCATGCCGATGGCCGGCATGAGCATGGACATGATGAAAAACTGCTGCGCCCTGATGATGAAAATGATGAACGATTGCAGCATGCCGATGATGATGAGCTGCAATGGCATGCCACTGATGTGCTGCACCTGCTGATCCCTGGCGGCAAGCGTTGAAAAGCCCGGCCAATGCGAATTGGCCGGGCTTTTCATTGGCTATCTGCGGTTCAGTCCAGGCGTTCGGGGTAAGTCACCACCAGGTACGCCACCGCTTCACTGTCGGCGGGGTTGCGATAGCGATGGGGCTGGTCGGCATAAAACAGAATCGAATCCCCGGTGGAAAGCAGATAGCGCTCATCGTTGACGCTGATTTCCAGCACCCCCTGAGCCACCACCAGGTTTTCCTGGACACCAGGACCATGCCCCTCGGACTGATCCTCGCCCAGCGGGCTCAAGCGCAACTCGTAAAATTCCGATTGTCGCGCAACGTCGTAGGGAAACAGGGCGCGACTGACAAAAGTGCCGCTGGCGCTGACCAGGCGCTTGCTCTGACTGGCCGACAATACCGCCACGCCTTCAAAGGCCCGATGCTCAAGAAAGGCGGCCACCGATACCTTCAAGCCCTTGGCGATTTTGCACAGCACTTTGATCGACGGCACGCTGCGGCCGGATTCGATCTGCGCGAGCATCGCCCGGCTTACACCGCACAGTCGGGCCAGGGCATCGAGGGACAGAAGGCGCTTGCTGCGCAGGCGTTGAAGATTCTGTGCGACCCGCTCGCAGTTGGCATCTTCATCCTGTGGGTCCAGGTGATTCAAATCCAGTACCGGTTCATCGGCGCTCACCAGCAAGCGCGAGGGTTGATGCGCGTTCACGCGTGACGCGTCTCGCTGGCCCGGGCGGCTTGTACCCATTGAAACGCCTGGAGTCCGGCGTTGCGTGCATACATTTCCCACATGGCCCGAGCCCGTTGCTGAGCGTGTTTGCGTTTGCGATAGCTGGCGAAGTCGATGAGGTTGTCAGTCGGATTCATGGGGCACTTCACTGTGTAGATGAATGACGGGATGAAGTGAGAGTACGTGGATATTTTTATAACGATAAATACTGTTTTTGTATTTGTTAATTCTATTTTGTTCTTATTGGAGTCAGCGTTTCAGGCCGTTGAATAGAGCGGCTTGATATCTCCAAAAAGAATAATAAAAGAATTATTTATTCCTTTTAATGTGTATTCACTCAGTGCACCTTGAGGTCCTGCACATCCATGTGGATGTACTCGACATCAGACAGGAAGCCTCACCATGACTATCAAAGCGATCAACGTCCGTAACCAGTTCAAGGGCGTCATCAAGGAAATTCTGCTGGGCGAAGTGGTCTCGGAAATCGACGTGCAAACCGCCTCCGGCATTGTCACATCGGTGATTACCACCCGTTCGGTGCGCGACCTCGAGTTGAAAGTGGGCAGCGAAGTCATTGCCTTCGTGAAATCCACCGAAGTCTCGATTGCCAAGCTCTGAGGCCTGATACGACGGTTACCTGAAGGCGCCGGCTTGCCGGCGACGGCGATCCCGAGGGCACGAATGGGGGTTAGCGCGAAATGATCCCGTGATCGATCGCGTATTTGACCAGGGCCGCGGGTTTGTCGATGTTGAGCTTGCGGCGGATGCTCAGGCGATGGGTTTCCACCGTGCGCACGCTGATGTCCAGCTCTCGTGCCATTTCCTTGTTGTTCAGGCCCTGGGCCATTTTGTAGAGCACCTGGCTTTCACGAGGGGTCAGCTCATTGTCGGTGTTTTTATCGGCGATGAGCCGTTGGGCGATTTCGGCGCTGTAGAAGGTGCCGCCGCTGGTGATGGCCTCGATGGCGGCGATGATCTCCCGTGACGGAGCGTTTTTCAGCACATAGCCGCTGGCACCGGAACGCACCGACTCACTCACATACTCATAGTTATCGTACATGCTCAGCACCAGCACCTTGAGCGCCGGATACTGACTGCGCAGGACGCGGGTCAGTTCAAGGCCGTTCATGTCCCGCAGGCTGATATCGACCAGCAACAGGTCTGGCTGGCAGCGCCCGACCATCTCGATGGCCTCGGCACCGCTCTCGGCTTCACCCACCACTTCCAGGGGCGCCATCACGCCCAACAGCGCCTTGATCCCGTCACGGACCAGGGAGTGATCGTCAACCAGGGCGACGCGGATCGGGGAGGGCAGGGTCATCGTAGGCATTCACTCGTGTTGTTCTGGGCGCAGTCAGCGTTGGCTGCCCGAGGGCTTCATGGGTAGCAGAACATCCAGCGAGCTTCTTCCCGGCATCGAGATCAACTCGAAGCGCCCGCCAAAATGTTCGACACGTTCGCGGATATTACGCAAGCCAATGCCGGCGTGACGACGCTCGACCTGAGCGACGTTGAAACCGACACCGTCATCGACCACCGTCAGGCGCACGTTTTCTTCCGAACCGTGCAAGGTGATGGAGACGTTTTTGGCCTGAGCGTGGCGTTCGATGTTGGTCAGGCCTTCCTGGACGATACGAAACAGCGAAACGGCGGCGCCATCGACCAACTGGCAGTCGAACTCGTTGTCGTTGTACGTCACCGTCAGCCCGCTGCGTTGCTCGAATTCGGCGGCCAGTTGGCCGATGGCGGCCGGCAGGCCCAGGGTGTCGAGCAAGGACGAGCGCAGGTCGTGGGAGAGGCTGCGCACTTCGCCAATCGCCTGGCCCAGGCGTTCAGTGGCGTCTCTCAAAATGCCCAGGCCTTTGTCTTGTCCGTTCTCCAGAACATGGCTGGCCAGTTCGAACTGAAACTTGATCGAGACCAGCACCTGACTGATGCCATCGTGCAGTTCGCGGGAAACCCGTGATCGTTCTTCTTCCTGCAGGCTGACAATGCGCTGGGTCAGGCGCTGCAGTTTTTTATCGGCCAGACGATGTTCGCTGACATTCAGGGTCATGCCGGTGGCGAAGACGAACAGCACCGCCACCAGTGCGACCACGGCAATCGCCATCATCGTCTTGCGAATGCCTTGGGCGACTTCGGCACGGGCCTGCTGGGTAGCGCGTTCGACGTCTTCAAGGTAGATGCCGGTGCCGAGCATCCAGCCCCAACGGTCGAGCATCACCACATAAGCGAGCTTGTCGGTCACCTGGCCGGAGGAGGGCTTGTTCCAGGCGTAGCGTTGAAAGCCTTCGCCCGATTGCGCGCTTTTGAGCAGCGCCTGAATCACCGGCAAACCGTGGGGGTCTTTCATGTCCCACAGGTATTGGCCTACCAGATCCGATTGCCGCGCATGCATCAGGCTGCGGCCCTCGTGGTCATAAACGAAGAAGTAACCGTTGATGCCAAAGCTCAGCTTTCGCAGTTCTTCGAGCACCTGTTGCTGGGCATGCGCGTCACCGTGGCCGTCGTCGTACAGCGGCGCGATCAGGCTCTGCGCCATTTCCACGTAGTTTTTCAGTTCGGCACGCTTGCTCGCCAGAATGCTGTCTTCGATCAGCTGTGCCTGTTGATCACCCAGCTGGCGATTGAGGGAAATCACCAGCGCACAGATGACGGCGATGGCCAGTACCAGCGGCAGAATCCCGAGCGCGACGATTTTGTGTTTGAGCTGCATCTTGACTCCTGCCCCCGCGAAGGCTCGGGATCATATGCCAAACAAGCACCTTGTAGGAGATAGCCAAAGGTCCGCTGGTCGATGCAGACCTCCTGCTCGGGAGGGTCGTCAATTATGACGCGGGTTGTCTGAATGCCCGCGTTGCCCTGAAGTACATCGCGAGCAGGCTCGCTCCTACAGGGGATTGGGGGAGGGGCGTCTACGTAGAACTACGTAGAAAACACGTACGTAGTAACGCGGATTTATTTGTGGACGACATACGGGGATATTGGGCCAGCTCCGCATTGCGGACACAATTATAAAAATTACCGCCGCAGTCCACTGGCTGTCGGCAGGAGACCTTGTATGCCCCGTCTGGCTAAACACCTTGCCTGGTTTGCCGTGGCCGTCCTGGGAGCGGTTGCGCTGAGTGTCGTGGCCTTGCGCCGCGGCGAAGCGATCAACGCCCTGTGGATCGTCGTTGCAGCCGTCGCTATCTATCTGGTTGCTTATCGCTATTACAGCCTGTTCATCGCTAATAAAGTGATGCAGCTCGACCCCAATCGAGCCACTCCCGCTGTGCTCAACAACGATGGTCTGGACTACGTACCGACCAACAAGCACGTGCTCTTCGGTCACCACTTCGCGGCCATCGCGGGCGCGGGTCCGCTGGTCGGTCCGGTGCTGGCGGCGCAAATGGGCTACCTGCCCGGCACGCTGTGGCTGATCGCCGGCGTGGTGCTGGCTGGCGCCGTGCAGGACTTCATGGTCCTGTTCATGTCCACCCGCCGCAACGGCCGCTCCCTGGGCGACATGGTCCGTGAAGAAATGGGCCGCATTCCCGGCACCATTGCGCTGTTCGGCTGCTTCCTGATCATGATCATCATCCTCGCGGTGCTGGCGCTGATCGTGGTCAAGGCCCTGGCGGACAGCCCGTGGGGCATGTTCACGGTGATGGCGACCATCCCGATCGCGATGTTCATGGGCATCTACATGCGCTACATCCGCCCGGGCCGCATCGGTGAAATTTCGGTGATTGGCGTGGTGCTGTTGCTGGGTTCGATCTGGCTGGGCGGGCAGATTGCCGCCGATCCGGTGTGGGCCAAAGCCTTTACCTTCACTGGCATCCAGATTACCTGGATGCTGATCGGCTACGGCTTCGTCGCTGCCGTGCTGCCGGTGTGGCTGATCCTGGCACCGCGCGATTACCTGTCGACCTTCCTGAAAATCGGCACCATCGTGGCCCTGGCCATCGGCATCCTGGTGACCATGCCCGAGCTGAAAATGCCGGCACTGACCCAATTCATCGACGGCACCGGCCCGGTGTGGAAGGGCGGTCTGTTCCCGTTCCTGTTCATCACCATCGCCTGTGGCGCGGTGTCCGGTTTCCACGCGTTGATCGCTTCCGGCACCACACCGAAACTGCTCGCCAGTGAAGGCCATGCCCGTTACATCGGTTACGGCGGCATGTTGATGGAATCCTTCGTCGCCATCATGGCCATGGTCGCGGCTTCGGTGATCGATCCGGGCGTGTATTTCGCTATGAACAGTCCGGCCGCCGTCGTAGGCGCCGATGCCGTGAGCGTCGCGCAAACCGTCAGCAGCTGGGGCTTTGCCATCACCCCGGACGCCCTGCAAGCGGTCGCCAGGGATATCGGTGAAACGACGATCCTGGCCCGTGCCGGTGGTGCGCCGACCCTGGCGGTCGGTATCGCGCAGATCCTGCACCACGTCCTGCCGGGTGAAAACACCATGGCGTTCTGGTACCACTTCGCGATCCTGTTCGAAGCGCTGTTCATCCTGACGGCGGTCGACGCCGGTACGCGTGCCGGTCGCTTCATGCTCCAGGATTTGCTGGGCTCCTTCGTGCCGGCGCTGCGCCGCACGGAATCCTGGACCGCCAACCTCATCGCGACCGCCGGTTGCGTGGCGATGTGGGGTTACCTGCTGTATCAAGGCGTGATCGATCCGCTGGGTGGCATCAATACCCTGTGGCCGCTGTTCGGCATCTCCAACCAGATGCTGGCCGGTATCGCGCTGATGCTCGGCACCGTCGTGCTGATCAAGATGAAACGCCAGCGTTACGTCTGGGTCACGCTGTTGCCTGCCGTGTGGTTGCTGATCTGCACCACCACCGCCGGCTTCATCAAGCTGTTCGACGCCAACCCGGCGATCGGCTTCCTGGCCCTGGCCAAGAAGTACAGCGATGCACTGGCCAACGGCCAGGTGCTGGCGCCGGCCAAGGACATCACGCAGATGCAGCATGTGATCTTCAACGCCTACACCAACGCAACACTGACCGCGCTGTTCCTGTTCGTAGTGTTCAGCATCCTGTTCTTTGCGCTGAAGGTCGGTGTCGCGGCCTGGGGCACCAAGGAGCGTACGGATAAAGAAGCGCCTTTCCAGGCACTGCCAGAGGCGTAAGCGAGGATTGCACCATGTTCAATGACCTGAGTCGTCTTGGTAAATACCTCGGTCAGGCCGCGCGCCTGATGGTCGGCATGCCCGACTACGACAACTACGTCGAGCACATGCAACGCAAGCATCCGGACCAACCGGTGATGGACTACGAGGCGTTCTTCCGCGAACGCCAGGAAGCCCGTTACGGCAGCAAGGCTGGACCGAAGTGTTGTTGAGCAAATGAATAACCGGCCAGTCAGGCCGGGTAAATGAGAAGGTCAGTCAGACCAGGAAGCCCTGCAGGTTCACGCGTGCAGGGCTTTTTTCGTTTCGCTCGGCAGGCATTGGCGCGCCGGTTCACCTTGAGCTGATCCGCCTTTTTCCGCCACGCCTGATGCTTCCCGGCGCAATCGGCTGACCTCTACAGTCAAGAGCGCTACGTTACGGGAGATCAGGTCATGTACAGCTCACTACAAATACCGGGCAGCGCTCGGCAGTTTCACGATCGGATCTATGCCGGCGACATCATTCGTATTACTGAGTTGCCCGCCATGGCGGCACTGGTGGCATTGACCCGTGCATGGCTGGAGGACGCGCTGCATCCCTGGGCGCCGCCAGAGATTCACCGTTATCTGAGCCATGATGAACAAACGCTGCGTTTTGCCCAATGCCAGAACGCCTTTGCCCGCTCGAAAGAGGTTCGCGAGCATTGGCGGGTCGTGGTGGAAAGCCTGGGCCTGGCCCCCGATGCCCTGGCCTGTGACCGCCTGCACCTGCGTTTTCAACCTCACCGAGAACCCCGGCAATCGACGCCGCGCGCCCGCACCACCGCCACCATCGCCTTTCACCGCGATACCTGGGGCTCGAATCTCTATGCACAAACCAACTGGTGGGCGCCGATCTATCCGATCACGACGGGGCGGACCTTTGCCTTGTATCCGCACCTGTGGCAGCAAGCGCTGCGCAATTGCAGTGCGGATTTCGATATGCGCGCGATCCTTGAGCGCTCCCATCGTGACGGTCGTAATGCGGTGGATGCCGACGAGGCCATCCCGCATCTGCTGGAGGCAATCGACCCGCAGCAGGGGTTGGCCGTGGATATCGCCCCGGGGAGCCTGATTGCCTTTTCCGGGGCGCATGCCCATGCCGGCGTCGGTAACAGCACCGGATTGACGCGAATTTCGTTCGAAACCCGCTCCGTTCTGATCGACGACGTGCTGGCCGGGTTGGGCGCGCCGAACATTGATGGTCACGCGCCGTGGCGCACGCCCGGGTTGTTTCGCCGAATAAGCGATACCCGGCGGCTGAACGAAATCCTGGGTTGCGGGTTCATCGAACCCTATCGACGGCCGCAAAACCGCTAGTTATGGATAGCCGTTTGTCGGGCGTATCGGTATGCTCCCCCGCACGCTGCGAATGCCCAAAACAAATAACCACAGTGATGCCATGAGCCAATCAGAATCGCGTGCGAATGTTTTAGCGCTGTATCCGGAAGACACCCGGGAGGCCGCGGCCTTGCTCAAGCAGGCCGTGCCCCTGATGGTCCGCCACAACATTGCGCCCAATCCTGTGCATTACGCACTCTGGTACACCTACAGCAAGGGCCAGGACCCGGAGCTCAATCGCCACCTGGACCGGGTGCTCAGAGACTTCGACTACTTTCCGCCGGAATCCGCCACCAAGCTGTTTCGCGAGCACATCATCCGTGACGAACTGGACGATGTCCGTGCGGACCAGCATCAGGTCATCAGTCTGGTGGATGGCATGGAGCGGGATGTCTCGCGCAGCGTAAAGGGCAATCTGACTTTTCAGAGCCGTCTCGGCCAGTGCATGGAGATGCTCGATGAGCCGGTCAGCGCTCGTCTGCCGGACATCTTGAGCGAGCTGCAGCAGAGCACCCGGCTGATGCAGAGCCAGCAGGAACACTTCCTTGCCCAGTTGCAATCAGCGCAAAGTGAAATCAAAACCCTGCGGGACAAACTCGAGCGTGCGCAACGGGCCGCCACGCTGGATGGCCTGACCGAGCTGCTCAATCGGTCTGCGTTCACCCGCCAGCTGGAGCAGGCGCTGGTCAAAGCGTCGCAAAACGTGGCGCTGGTCATGCTGGATATCGATCATTTCAAGCAGTTCAACGATCAGTACGGTCATCCGCTGGGCGATCGGGTGCTTCAGCATGTGGGTCAGGTACTGCGCGACGCGCTGCCAGCCAACGCTTTCGCGGCGCGCTACGGCGGTGAGGAGTTTTGTGTGGTGCTCGAACACTGCGCCGATCTCACCGTGGCCAACGCCTTCGCCGAACAACTGCGGTTGAAAGTCCAGTCGCTGCGGATCAAGGCGCGGGGCACCGACACCGTGCTGGACACGGTCACCGCGTCCTTTGGTGTCGCCTTCACTGAACCCGGTGACAACCTGGAAAGCCTGGTGACCCGCGCTGATGACGCGTTGTACCAGGCCAAGCGCAATGGCCGGAACCAGGTGCATACCTTGGAAAAAGACCCGGCAACCCCCTGAGTACCGGGCCTTCGTTGACACCTACTGACCGTCCACGCTGCGTGGCACTGCAAGGGCGTTGATGTCTCGCAGTGCCTCCGGTAGCAGCGCATCGGGAAAGCCCTGATACGACACCGGACGCAGGAAACGCTCAATGGACGTCATGCCCACCGAGGTGAAGCGGCTGTCCGATGATGCCGGAAACGGTCCTCCGTGGATGGTGGCGAAGGACACCTCCTGTGGGTGGGCAAACGCATTGACGACAATGCGACCGGTGCGACGCTCCAGTATCGGCAGCAAGCGCCGGGCCAGTTCGATGTCTGTCTGCTCAAGGTGCATGGCAGCGCTGAGCTGACCGCGAAGCGAGCGGGCGACGGCGAGCATTTGCGCCGCGTCCCTGACCTTCACCAACAACGCCGCCGGCCCGAACACTTCGTGCGCCAGTGCCGTCTCGCTGAGAAAATGCGCGCCATCGACTTCCAGCAACGCAGAGTGGCCATCCAGATCCCCATGGGCGGGCTCCCCCTCGACCGCCAGTCGGGCGCCGGCGCGTTGCAGGTCGTCGAGGCCGCGGATGTAAGACGCATGAATACCCGGCGTCAGCATCGGACGCGCAGCTGCTTGGGCCACGCGCTGGGCCATCGCGGCGCGCAACGCGTCAAATCCGGTGCCTTCGATGGCGATCAGGATCGCCGGTTTGAGGCAGGCCTGACCGACATTGACCAGCATGCGCTCGGCGAAACCATCACCGATCTGCGAACCACGCCCGGCCAGCGCGTGGGGCAGGACGAATGTGGGGTTGACGCTGGTCATCTCGGTAAACACCGGAATCGGGTCCGGGCGCCGTTGCGCACGACGGTACAGCGCCATGCCACCTTGTTCCGAGCCGGTGAAGGTCACCGCCTTGATCAGCGGATGGTCGACCAGGGCTTCGCCAATCGCGTTGCCAATGCCGCGTACCATGGAGAACACACCTTCAGGCAGTCCGCTGTCCTGCACCGCCTGGCGGATGGCTCGGGCCTGAATTTCCGAGGCGCCCGGGTGGGCGTTGTGGGCCTTGACGATGACTGTTGCGCCAGAGGCCAATGCTGAAGCGGTGTCGCCCCCGGCCACCGAGTAGCTGATGGGGAAGTTGCTCGCGCCAAAAATCGCCACCGGGCCGATGGCGATTTTCTGCAGTCGATGGTCCATGCGCGGGCGGGGTTGGCGATCAGGTTGCGCCGGGTCGATGGCCACTTGCAGGAAGCGCCCTTTGCGCACGACATCGGCGAACTGGCGGAACTGGGTGGCGGCTCTTGCGACTTCACCCTGCAGTTGCGCCTCGGGCAAACCGGTCTCCAGCGCTGCCCGTGCCGCGAGCTCTTTGCTGGCGGCATCGAGATGGTCGGCGATGCGTTCGAGGAACGCCGAGCGCTCGGCGAGCGAGGTATGGCTGTAGGCGTCAAAGGCCTCGTCGGCGAGGGTCGCGGCCTTGTCGACCTGCTCGACGCCGCCCAAGGCGAAATCCGGCTCGATGAGCTGGTTGGTCGCGGGGTTCAGCGCCTTCATGGTCCCTTCGGTGGCAGGGAATTCATGGGCGCCGATCAGCAGATTTCCGGTCAATTTCATTTTGTGCACCTTACTGCGCCAGCGTGGCGATGAGTTCGTCCGTCGTCACGATGGCGTGGGCGAACGTCGGGCCGTTGAGTTCATGGGCGGCGTGCATCATTTCCGGCTTGAATGCCGCAGTGGCGTCTCGCACCAGGGTGACGTGGTAGCCGAGTTCCTGAGCGTAACGGGCGGTGGCCTCAATGCAGGTGTTGGCCAGCAGGCCGACGATGATCACGTGGGTGACACCCATTTGCTTCAAGCGGAAATCGAGGTCGGTGTTGGCGAAACCGCTCGATCCCCAGTGTTCGGAAACAACGATGTCACCTTCCTTTGGCGCGAAATCCGGGTGCCATTCCCCGCCCCATTCCCCGCGTGCGAAGTGGTGCATGTGCTGGATCTTGCACTGGGAGGGGCTCGGGTGATCCCAGTTTTCGTAGTCGCCTTTTTCCCAGCGCCGGTGCGGTACGATGACCACCGGAATGTCGAGGGAGCGGACAGTACGATCGAGGGCGCGCAGGTTGTCGAGCAGGCCGACTTGCTCGGCGATCGGCTTGATCAAGGGGAAGACTTTGCCGCCCTCGGACAGAAAATCGTTGTAGGGGTCGACCAGCAGGTAAGCGGTCTGGCCAAGCGGGTAGGCAGCGTTCGACATGACAGTTCTCCAGGGAAGGGGTTGATCCGTGCCACGGGCTTGCCTTGGCATGTTGTAGATATGATAATCATAGTGAGTGTGAAAGAGGCAAGACCGTATGTCGATAAAAAAGAGTAGTCCTGAAACCCTGTGCCCGATTTCCCGGGCCGAATCGGTCGTCGGAGATCGCTGGACCGTGCTGGTGCTCAGGGAATTGTTCATGCGCAGTCATCGCTTCGATGAGATTCAGGCGCAGACAGGTGGCACTCCCCAGATGGTCGCCGCACGCCTGAAAAGCCTGGAAGCCGACGGGCTGGTCGAACGTCGTGCCTACAGCGAACGGCCGCTGCGTCACGAGTACCACCTCACTGAAAAGGGGCAGGCCTTTTACTCGGTGATTCTTGCCTTGCGTGCCTGGGGGGAAACCTGGTGCAAATCGCAAGAGGAGGGCCTGGCGGTGCGATACACCCACCAGACCTGCGGGCAACCCGCCGGGCTCGGGCCGCTTTGCGAACATTGCGGCCAGCTGTTGCGCCGTGAAGAACTGATCAGTGAGCCGAGTGCCGCTTATGCCCTGGAGCGACAGGCGCGGCGTGATGCGTTCAAGGGCAGCCGCGCCGCGGAGCCCTCAACGAAAGTCGATAAACCTGACTGAGCCTGGTCACTGCGGCTGACTATTCGTTCAGGTAATAGTGACCATCACCGATCTCAAGTTTTGTTGTGTGCCAAAAACAAGGAAAATCGCGCACATCCAAATGCTTCCCAGGAATTTGCGCGATGAATATGTTGACCCGGCAAGCGCTCGTCGCATGCTTGCTGTTGTCCGGCTGTGCCTCGGCCCCGAACGCCCCGACGCTGACGTTGCAGACCAGGAAAGCTCCTGCGGATTACGCACACTGCGTATTACCGAAACTGCAGCACGACTCGCTGCAAGCCACCGTATCGGAGACCCAGCGCAGCTACCGGATCGTCGTGTCCAGCAAAGTCGCCGCGGACGATGTGCTCGAGGCCTATAAGGACAAGGCATCGAATGGCGGCAAGGTGTTTTTGTACGAGCGTGCGCTGCTGGCTTCGACTTTCGGTCCTTCCCCACTCGAACGCGCCGCGCAGGAATGCCTTTAAGCCAGGTGCCGGTCGTTCCGTTTCCATGACATCTGCTCGCTTGTGCGGGCGCGTCTATGGACCTGAATTGATGCCATGGGCATTGCCTTAAACGTTCGCGGGCGTTGAGTGGATCAACGAATGCGACCTCTCCGCACTGTAAGCGACAAGGCCACGAACTTTACCCACCTTTCTTCGGTCGACCCATCACCTGCCAGATCAGTGCGCTCGAGCGTGAGGGCCATGACAGATCGGGCACAACCATAAAAAGGTGATCGTGATGAGTTGTCTTATTTGTGCCGGCGTCGCACAGCGAATTCAGTGTCACGGCCCCTGGGAGGAGAGAGATTGCCCGGAGTGCGGCCGCTATCGCGTGTCCGATGAGCTCATCCTGACGCTGATGGAGCAGGGACAGATTTTTGATGTCGGCAAAACCAGGGGCTGGCTTGATAGCCGGCGTGTGGACGGTGCTGTTCCTTCCATCGAGATCCATGAAGCACTGCTGGTGCCTTGATGGAAGCAGGGGACAGATCCCTGGTGCCTGTCCCTCGGCGCGACTGCGTCACAGCCACCTGGCTTGTTGTAGAACAATGAGACAACTGGCGGCCTCAGAAGAACGTGATCTCGTAGCCGAATCGCGATGCGGCACTGACAATGTGCTGGCCCATGATCCGACGCGCCGCTTCCGCATCCCGGTTGATGAATGCCTGCACGAGGTCTTCATGCTCGCCGCGCGCTGCATGGGGAATATTGCTGAACACCGGACCCCGCCGTGCAAAGGTCATGGAGATCAGCGCTCGCATCGGTTCGAGCACCGTGCGGATCATTGTCTCGAGATAGTCGTTGCCTGACGCGGCAGCCACCGCCCGATGGAAGTCGAGGTCAGCGTTGACCGTGTCCAGAGTCGGTTCCCCTTCGTACTGCATTCGCAGCACCGCCGCCTGAATCGTTTTCAGCGTGTGGGGCGTCATATGCGATGCCGCCAGCGCAGCGGCCTGGCTTTCCAGTACCGCCCGTACTTCGAACATGTTGCGCATCGTATTGTCGCCGTCCAGAAACGGCGTGCTTTCACGCGGCGCCAAAGGCTCCGGCGACTGGGCGGCGGCCGAGACGAATACGCCCACGCCCTGGCGCGACTGGATCAGTCCCTGGGCTCGAAGCGTGGCGATGCCTTCGCGCACCACATTCCTGCTGACACCGAAGTTTTGCGAGAGAAACTGTTCGGTCGGAAGGCGGTCGCCTGGCCGCAGTCGGCCGGAGGCAATCTCGTCACTCAACGAGCGGGCGATGTGCTCAGCCAGATGAGGGCGCCGCGCCACGGGTTGCACATTCATTTCACTCATGCGGATTCATTCCTCTCACTTGTCTACTTAATCTACATCAGAAGACTTGTTCCTGACAGTTGAAACTGAATTTCATTATCGACATAAGTAAAATAAATAAATAAAAACAATGGTTTAAGTATTGGTTTGATCTGGAGTCATCAAAAGGCAGCAGTTGTTCAGTTGAAGGACAACAGGATGTCTTGTACGTTGTCCTCAACCTGGCACGGGCGAAATCCGAAAACACCGCGCCACCGTTGCAACCTGCTTGAGGCACCGTCTATGAAAATTGCCAGTATTGAAACCATTCCGCTGCGGATCCCCTTTACCACGGGAGGGCGGTCGGCCGGCGGGGTTTGGGGGCCGAAAGACCTTCAGATGGTCGATTCCCTCGTGGTCAAGATCACCACCGATGACGGTCTCGTTGGCTGGGGCGAAACCTTCGGTTTTACCGCGATACCCGCTGTGAAAGTCGTCATCGACACTATCCTTGCGCCCGAACTGATCGGCAGTGATGCCACTCGGCGCGAGAAGTTGCAGGGCGATCTGCAGAAGAAATTTCACGTCTTCGGTCGCAGCGGTGCCTTCATCTATGGGCTTTCGGCGATTGACATCGCGCTGTGGGATATCGCCGGCAAAGCGGCCGGCAGACCGATCTACCAACTGCTTGGCGGCAGTGAGGCCACTTCGCTGGCGGCCTATGCAAGCCTGATCCGCTATGCCGACCCCGAACTCATCCGCATCAACGTACAGCGCGCGGTCAACAGCGGTTTCCGCCACCTCAAGTTGCACGAGGTGGATGTCGAGGTCATCCGCGCCGCGTGCGAAGCCGCTGGCCCCGACGTGGAAATCACCCTCGACGTCAACGCCCCCTGGACGGTGCGCGAAGCGCTCGACATGACCGAGAAACTTCGCCCGTTGAATCTGCGCTGGATCGAAGAGCCGGTGTGGCCGCCGGAAAATTATTCGGGGCTGGCGACGGTGCGCCAGCAAGGCGGCATCCCGGTTGCAGCCGGTGAAAACGCGTCGACGCTGATGGACTTCCAGCACCTGCTTGAAGCCGGCGCGGTCGACTTCGTTCAGCCCAGCCCGGCCAAAATGGGCGGCATCACCGAACTGCAAAAAGTCTATGCGCTGGCTAACGCCCACGGCGTCACCGTGATGGTCCACGCCTTTTATGACGGCCCCGGCCTGCTGGCCGCCGTGCATGGCAGTGCGGCCCTGGGCGGTGCGAAATCCCTGGTCGAATGGCGTTACTTCGATCTCGAAGCGCAGTTGTATGGCGACGCCATCATTCCGCGTAACGGCCGCATCGACGTACCACAAGGGCCGGGGCTCGGCATCGAGCCAGACCAGGACGTCATCCGCGACTACCGCTTCAAACCCTGACCACCCAAGCCGCCCGGTCTTTGCCGGGTGATCGCGGCCGGCACAACAGCCGTCGGCCGCGATCAGCGATGGCGACATTCTTGATAAAAATAAATACGAGGATTGCGGACATGTTAGACAGGATCGTAGGGCCCATTCTGCCCGTCGCCTTTGTGATCGCGCTGGGCTATATCGCCGGCAAGCGCGGTCGACTCACCCATTCGGACAGCCTGCTGATCAGCCGGCTGGTACTCGGCTGGATATTCCCGGCGCTGCTTTTTGTCGGGATGGCGAGCACACCGCGTGAACAGCTCCTCGACTTCAAGTTCGTCGCGGCCACGTTCATCGGCATCATGGGCATGTACACGATTGCGCTGGCGATCGGCTGGTTCACCACTCGCAATCTCAAGGTTGCAACGCTCAAGGGCTTCGTCAACGGTTACCCGGACGCAGCGTTCATGGGCATCCCCATCCTCGCGACGATGTACGGCGCCGGCAGCATTTATTCGGTGCTCGTGCTGAACCTGGTTGCGAGTCTGGTGATGATCCCGCTGACTACCATGTTGCTCACCATCGCCGATGGAAAGGGCAGTGGTTCCCAGGCATTCGTGTCGAGCCTGTCGGGAGCGGTCCGTCGTCCGCTGATGTGGGCGCCGGCCCTGGGCATTCTGATCTCGCTGCTGCAGGTCAAGATGCCACCGATTGCAGCGGAGTCCCTCACGCTTCTGGGCAAGGCAACGCCTGGCGTATCGCTGCTGTGCCTGGGTTTGATCATGTCGTCGGAGAAACTGAAAATGTCCGGCGAAGTGTGGGGCAATCTCGGGCTCAAGCTGTTCATTCACCCGGTACTGATGTTCGCCGCCACTGTCGTACTGGGCACCCACGGGCTTTACGCACAACAGATGATTCTGCTTTGTGCGCTTCCGTCGGCGACCATACCGGCCATGTTCGCGAACCAGACCGGTGCTTATCAGAGTGAAGCCGCGACCTCCATTCTGGTCAGCACGGTGCTGTCGATCGTGACGTTTTCTGCGGCGATCTACCTGATCGATGGAGGGCTTGCCGCAGCCTGAGCATGCCCAACGGCTTGAACAGGTGTCGCCTTCACATACCGCAGCCTGCAGGAACGGCCGCAGGCTGCGGTCTTTTATGAATCCACGGCTGTTCTCTGTCGATCGCTTCTTCGACGTGCGCGTAGAATGCGAGCGCCGTTGAGCACTAATGTGAGTTGTGACGGTCAATAAATCCCGCACGACCCTTCAGTGGTCATGCCGCTCGTAGCCGATCGGGTTCGTATCGGTATTTTGATCAAGGACAGTGAAAGCATGCTCGCCGCCATGTAACCGCAACAATCTCCACCCGGTTTCGTGATACGGCACTCGCCGTACGCTTTCCCCGCCATTCCATTCGAAGAATCTAAAGCATGTACCTACGCAAAATTGCAGTTGGGCTGTCAGCCCTTGTTTTGCTCTCGACCGGGGCAGAAGCCCGCAGTCTGCTGGACTTCATCAAGCCGCCTGCCCAGCATCAGGAGCCGCAGTCCCGCTCCGGTTCGATCAGCCAGAGCGCGGCACTGGACCTCTACTCAAACAAACAGAAGCAACCGTCGTTCGATGGCTGCGCGGATCTGTTCCCGGCCTCCAGACCGATCAACCTGGCCACCGTGCCTTCCACCATGAACCCCCTGGCCCTGTGTTCCGACAATTTCGCGGTGCTTTACTCGCAAACCAGCAAGACGCCGCTGGTGGTCGTAGAGCGTCTTAATGCCGCGCAGCTACAGGATGCAAAAGGGGAGGAACGCACTAACCAGTTCTACCCGGACCCTCGCATCCCCAAGGGTG
Source organism: Pseudomonas sp. MT92 (assembly GCF_058792515.1). Classification (NCBI taxonomy): domain Bacteria; kingdom Pseudomonadati; phylum Pseudomonadota; class Gammaproteobacteria; order Pseudomonadales; family Pseudomonadaceae; genus Pseudomonas; species Pseudomonas sp. MT92. The sequence goes on along the minus strand of NZ_JBXAFA010000002.1, from coordinate 35,504 downwards.
GGCGGGCAGAATTGAGCGATTACCGCAGCCAGCATCCGGCCGTGGACCGCGGTCATCAATCCCCGGCCGCCGATGCGCCGAGCCCCAATGCAATGGCCCAGTCCTTCGCGCTGTCGAACATGGTTCCGCAAGACCCGACCAATAACCGCAAGATCTGGAGCAAGGTCGAGTCTGACGTCAGGAAGTTTGCCAAACGGGCCGACGGCAATGTCTTTGTCTTCACCGGACCGCTTTTCGACGCTGGCCACGCGACGATTGGCGACAACAAGGTCTGGGTGCCCACGCGCCTGTTCAAGCTGGTGTATGACGCATCGTCCAAGCGGGCCTGGGCTTACGTGCTGCCCAACGCGGAAACCCGTATCGAGAGACCGATGGACTATGACGCCTTCGTGAAAAGTACCGGACTCAAATTGCTGGGCAATCTGCCGGTCACGGGTTCAGTGGGGCGCAGTTGATGGCGTCGACTTGATGAGTGGCACCCCAAGGTTGCACGCAACCCAGGGGTGCTGCACATAGATCGGCATCACGCGGGGCCGGGTCTAGCGCTTGATCAGGGATATCTTCGTCCCTTCGATACTGATCCCGGCCATCAATCCTTGCTGGTCGAAGATAAACGCGTAGGCGTCGTCCTTCAGCGTCGAGCTGGACAGGTTCTTCGCAACCCCTTCATCGACCACCACAACCGTCGGCCCTACGCCGATTTCCCAGCCCTTGGTTTCAGTGATGTATTTCAAGGCTTTGTCGTTCATCAGGAAAACCACATAGCCATAGGATTGGGCGCCCGCCTGCAGCCCCCACGAACCGCTGACGGAGTTGTAGTAATCCTCGACTTTCGTGCCCTTCATTAATACTCCCTCACCATAGCTGCCGCCGAATACAAGGCCCGCCTTGATGATTTTCGGGAAGACAAGCACGGCTTTGGCTTTGTGCGAGAGGGTCTCGGATAAGGGATTGGTCTTGTAGAGCCTCTGCAACGCTTGTCGAGAGTCGGTGTTCAGGTCTTCGGCGGTGGCCGCCCCCGCAGTGTTCAGGAGGCTTGTTGACGCCAATGATGCTGTCGCGAGGACCATCGACAGGAAGAAGCGCATTGATTGAGTCATTTGCGTACTCCGATAAGGGAGCAAGGGACGAGAGTGGCGGTCAGCACCTGCCTCAGACAGGAACGGAACCCACTGAAAGTATCCGGCGCACCCTAAAGTGTGTGAATCGCAAGCGTCGCTGTGGAGGCCGGAGGCCTTGATCTGTCGCGATGCCATCATTTGTTGTGACCACTGTGCGAGAGCCGGGTTCGCCGTTGACCGGCACTTTCGTTCGATGGCGGGCCTGGCTTTCAACCACCGACAGGGGAAAAGCGATTGGAAAGGTGTGCGTCACCATTTTTTAACAAAGTATGAACAACTGCTGTGATTTATTGGGAAGACAGTTCGAGCTTTATTAACCCCCCCTGATAGACCCTGGCCAGTGAGTTCCTGATTGAAACGCACATCGACTCCATCGCTGTCTGCAAAACGCTTGGTACTCCGAAGGATTGTGCGCTGCGCAGGCATCGCCATCGTTCTTTTATTGGCCGGTGGTGGTTATTGGCTGTACACCCCGCCATCGCCCTTTGTTCCGTTGTCAGGTCTGGAGCCTTCCGCTGTGTCGATGATCGCGTTGGGCGATCAAGGCAGCGGAAACATGCAGCAGTGGCGGGTCGGGCAGGCCATGGAACAGGTTGCGGCCAGAGAAGGGCGCCTGGACATGGTGGTGCTGCTGGGCGACAACTTCTACGGCAAGGCATTGACCAGTACCCATGACCTCAGCTGGCAAATCAAATTCGAGCGGGTCTATTGGGGACACTGGCTCAGTCACGTGCCGTTCTACGCGGTCCTGGGCAACCACGATTACCCGGTGTCACAGAAGGTCGAAATCGAATACGGCCAACAACACAAGGGGTCGGGTCGCTGGCAAATGCCGATGAACTTTTACACCAAGGATTTCGGTAGCGTCGATGGGCGTCCGTTGGTGCGAATGGTGTTCCTCGATACGTCGGCGCCACGTGAAAGCCTGCAACAGCAAATCGACTTGCTCGATCAGGCGTTCCAGGCACCCGGCCCGGCACCGGTGTGGCGCATTGCAGCGTCCCATCACCCGGTGCGCAATGAGGGCGAACATGGTGAAGAGTCGGACTTGATCGCCCGGCTCCTGCCGGTGTTGCAACGCAATAAGGTTGATGTGTTCCTGTCCGGACACAATCACAATCAGCAGCTGCTGCTGCGTGCCGGGGAACCCGCGTGGGTCATCTCCGGTGCGGGCGGTCAGAAGCTCGACAACTTGAGTATCTCCCCGGAGCAAAGCACGTTCGCCGCATCACGGGCAGGTTTTGCCAAACTCGACTTTAACGCCGATCAGTTACGGCTGGCGTATTACAACGATCGAGGTGATCTGGAGTCCGACTATCGCTGGGCCAGAAACTGCCCGTGGATGGCCAAGGGATGCTTGCTTCCCGGCGTCGTTCCACAAAACATCGCCCAGTCGGAGCACTGACGGGCAGTTTCGCCATGTTGAAAGTCGGGGCGCCCGACGCGCCCTGGCAGGATGAATCCGGCCAGGTCCTTGACAGGTGACGTCAGGCGCGTGGGCCCTGTGTATCGCTGTGTATCCGAACGCGGCGTACGCAGACTGGCTTACAAATGCCCCTCGATACGGATACATCCGGGATACACGGTTGCAGTCAAATAGCCCTGCCTTAGCGAGAAAGCACAACGCCCTCGCACCACGGCTTATCGCCTTGTGGCAATGACCTTAGCGGCTTGGCCGCACACCGTACCCGGAGAACCACCATGTCCCGTATGTCGAACAAATCCCGCATTGGCCTGATCGCAGTTGCACTGGCCGGCAGCATGAACCTCGCTTCGTCCGCCTTTGCCGCAGACGCACTGCCACAAGGCTATCAACTCGCGTCGGCGGAAAAGACCAGTGAAGGCAAGTGTGGCGAAGGCAAGTGTGGTGCCAGCGAAACCGGCGCCAAGGCGACCAAGACCAGTGAAGGAAAATGCGGTGAAGGCAAGTGCGGCGATGCATCCTTCGCCCGTACCGACACCGATCACGATGGCCGCGTGTCGCTCAAGGAGCTGCTGACCGTTGCTCCCCAGGGTGGCGAAGAGTTCAAGGCGATGGACACCAACAACGACGGTTACCTCTCCGAGGCCGAGGTCTACAAGTACCGCACCAATCAGTACACCTCCAACGGCAAGAAAGTGCCGACCGAACTGTTCACCAAAATGAGCAAAGCCCAAGGCTGATGTCATCGCGCCGTTCCAACCTCCCCGGGGTCGCACCCTGGGAGGTTTTCTGGTTTTCAGGCTTGGTTTTTTGCAAGCGCTGACTTGCCGGCGAAGGCATCAGCACCTGCAACATCAATGCTGGCAGTGCCGAGGCCATCGCGAGCAAGCTCCCACAAAGGGCATTGGTCGAACCGGAAATACGGGGCACAGCGAATCCCGTGTGAGCGTCCGGTCAGTCGAAGGCGTTGCGGTAAGCGAAAATGCCGGGCAGGCCGCCGGTCATCACAAATAACAGGTTGCTTCCTGCCGGATAGTCGCCGGCGCGAACCGCCGCCAGCAGTCCGGCAAAGGCTTTGCCGCCGTAGACGGGATCCGTAAGGAGGCCTTCGTGGGATGCCAGCAGCCGTACCGCGTCGAGCATGGCCTCGGTGGGTGCGCCATAGGCTTCGCCGCGCTGGCTGCCGTCAACGCTGACAGCGCTTTCGGCCAACGTGGCGCGGGGGTCAAGTAGTTGTAGGACCTGGCGGGTTTTTTCCAGGGTTGTGGCCGCCGCCTGGTCTTCGGTTACGAGTACGGTATAGCCGGCGATTTGCGTTGATGAGTGGGCGAGGGTGACGCCGGCCAACAGGCCTGAATGGGTTCCGGCACTGCCATTGGGAACGATGATCCGGTCGAAATGCACACCGAGCGCATCGGCCTGGCGCAGGATCTCGGCCGCGCAGGCGGCGTAACCCAGACTGCCTCTGGGGCTGGAGCCGCCCAGCGGCATCACGAAGGGTTTTTGACCTTCATGCCTGAGTTTTTCGACCCGTTCGGCGGCATAACCATCAGGAACGACGCCAAGGGGAAGCCGATGGATCTTCGCGCCGAAAAGGGCGTCCAGCACAACGTTGCCGTTGTGACGAAAGTCATCGTCGGTGCGCACGGCGGACGGGGTCAGAATCAGTTCGCAGGCCAGGCCCTGGCGAGCCGCGACAGCCGCGGTCAACCGTGCGTGATTGGACTGGAAACCGCCCCAGGTCACGAGTGTGTCGGCACCTTGCGCCAAGGCTTCGCCGAGTAAAAACTCCAGTTTACGCAGCTTGTTTCCGCCACCGCCGAGACCTGTCAGGTCATCTCGTTTGACGTAGAGATTGCAGCCGTTCATCTCGGGCAACTGGCTCAATCGGGTCAGTTTCTGAATCGGTGTCGGGCCTTCGAGCAGCGTTGCCCGCGGGTAGGCGGCGAGCGCGGTTTCGAGGTGACTCAAGTCATGGGGCATGCCGGTGTGCTCGTGAGGTAGAGGATGGAGTGGGTCTGTCACTCTATTAAGCGTCATCACGAAAGATAACTGCATCATGGGGAATTACAGTTGATACACCATGTAATGAGCGCTGGAGCCCACGCCCGCTCTGCACATCACTCATACAGATTGCTCTGATCAAATTAATTCGTTTTTTAAGATGCGTTCTCCCGCGTAGTGTCCGCCTGAATCCGTTTCTTCAATCCGAGCACATTACCGGAGCCCCCATGAGTTATGCCGATCGCAATCTTCTATATTGGCGCCGCAACCTGGCCGTCTGCGTGTTCGGTTCCTTCACCACGCTGGTGAGCCTGAGCCTGTTGCTGCCGTTTTTGCCGCTCTACGTGCAGCAGTTGGGCGTCACTTCGCAGGCGGCGGTGGTCCAATGGTCGGCCGTGGCATTCGGGGCGACGTTTTTCGGCACGGCGCTGACAGCGCCGATCTGGGGGCGTCTGGCCGACCGTTATGGGCGCAAGCCGATGTTGGTTCGAGCGGCCATTGGCATGGCTGTTGTGATGTCGATGATCGGGCTGGCGCGGGACGTGACGGATCTGGTGGTGCTGCGCCTGATCGCGGGTCTGATCGGCGGCTACGCTTCGGCCTCCATCGTGATGATCGGTTCCCAGGTGCCGAAGGAAAAGGCCGGTTGGGCTTTGGGTGTGCTGTCGACGGGGGCGTTGTCCGGCAATCTGATCGGGCCGTTGGTGGGAGGGTTCTTGCCGGAGTTCGTCGGTATCCGCGGCACGTTCTTCGTCGGTGGCGCCATGATCGCGGTGGCTGCCATCACCACGATCCTGCTCATTCGTGAGGATTTCGATCGCGCCTCGGACGGGGCGCGCCGCCACAGAGGCACGCGGATTGAGCTCGGGAGTTCACGTTGGCCGGTCATCGCCGCGTTATTGTCGACCGCGATGATGGTGTTGCTGGCCAACATGTCGATCGAACCGATCATCACGGTTTACATCGGCCACCTGGGTGTCGCACTGGATGACCAGGCGCGCATCGCCGGCGTGATCATGGCCTGTTCCGCGCTGGGCAGTATCTTGACCGCCGCACGGCTGGGGGCGCTGGCGGACCGCGTCGGCAGCTGGAACGTCATCATCGGCTGTTTGCTGTTGACGGGTGCGGTCATGGTGCCCCAGGCGTTTGTCACCCAATGGTGGCAACTGGCGATTCTGCGCGGGCTCATGGGCATGACCATTGCCGGACTGCTGCCGGCGATTGCCAAGCTGATCCGCCATTCAGTGGAGGAGCACAACACCGGCAAAGTCCTCGGCTATCTTCAATCGGCGCAATTTTCGGGGCAGGTGATCGGGCCTTTGATCGGTGGCCAGGTCGGTGCGCACTTTGGATTGCACCCGGTGTTTTTGGTGACGGGCGCGCTGCTGGTGTTCTGTGCCGGAATCAATGGTTGGGTGAAATATCGTTTTCAATCGGAGGCATTGAGATTCACCAAAAACGATCGACAGATTCATAATTGATCATTTTACATGATCATGGGCCGGGCATAGGTTGAGGGTGCAAATACACCGCAGCCGGTGGCGGATCGAGTCTTCGAATCTGAGGCTGTGGAACAACAATAACGCAACCACTGCTCCACGGAGTCAACGTGACCCATGCATCTGAATCAGCCAGAATCCGCAACCACCCCCGTTACAAGGATTTGGTCTCAAGGCAGCGACGGTTCGTCGCTTGCCTGACCGCCGCCACCCTTGTTCCGTACTTCACGTTCATCCTCGTCGCCGCGTTCGCGCCCAACCTTCTGGCGACCAAGCTTTCGGCAACCAGCATCATCAACATCGGTTGGCCGCTGGGCCTGGCGTTCATCATCGGGGCCTGGTTGTTCACCGGGCTCTACATCCTTCGGGCCAATGGCGAGTTCGATGAACTGACCGCAGAAATCCGCGCGGGGGTGATCGTATGAAACGCCTTCTTCGCAACCTCGTCCTGCCTGTCCTGCTCGGCGCATTCGCGGCTCGCGCCATGGCCGCCGATGCCTTGCAGAACGTCGAAAAACAACCGATCAACATCACCGCGATCAGCATGTTCCTGGTCTTCGTCGTGACGACCCTGGGCATCACCTACTGGGCCGCTTCCAAGACCAAATCGATGGATGATTTCTACAACGCCGGCGGTGGCATCACCGGGTTTCAGAATGGCCTGGCGCTGGCGGGTGACTACATGTCGGCTGCGGCGTTGCTGGGCGTCACCAGCATGATCTTCTTCAACGGCTTCGATGGGGTGCTGTACTCCATCAGCTTCTTTGTGGCCTGGCCGTTGCTGTTGTTTCTGTTTGCCGAGCGCATCCGCAATCTGGGGCGCATCACCCTCTCGGACATCGCCTCGTTCCGGCTCGATCAGAACCGCATCCGCACCCTGACAGCCTTTGGCTCGTTGACGGTGGTGTGCTTCTACCTGGTGGTGCAGATGGTCGGGGCAGGGCAGTTGATCCAGCTGTTGTTCGGCTTGCCTTACCACTATGCAGTCATCGCGGTGGGCCTGTTGATGGCGGTCTATGTCACCTTTGGCGGCATGGTCGCGACCACCTGGGTGCAGATCATCAAGGCCGGGTTGTTGCTATTGGGCGGCACCTTGCTGGCGTTTCTGGCGTTGAGCAAGTTCGGCTTTTCCTTCGACGTGCTGTTCGAGAAAGCGGTGGCCGCGCACCACGACGGCGAGCGGATTCTACTGCCGAGCAAACTGGTGGCCGACCCGCTGTCGCTGATCTCACTGTCATTGGGCCTGGTCTTCGGCACGGCGGGGCTGCCACACATCCTCATGCGTTTCTTCACCGTTCCGGACGCCAGGAAGGCGCGCAAGTCGGTATTCGTTGCCACGGGCTTCATCGGTTTCTTCTACCTGATCGTGGCCGTGCTGGGCCTGGCCGCCATCGTCATCGTCGGCCAGGACCCGGCCTTCTACGAGTCGGGGATTGTCGGCGGCAAGCTGATCGGCGGCGGCAACATGCCGGTGATGCACCTGGCCAAGGCCGTGGGCGGGGATCTGCTGCTCGGTTTCATCTCCGCCGTCGCCTTCGCGACGATTCTGGCGGTGGTGTCCGGATTGACCATGGCTGGCACCTCGGCGATTTCCCATGACCTCTATGTGATGGTCATCAAAAAGGGGCGAGCCGATGCCAGGGACGAACGTCGTGTGTCGCGCATCGCTTCGGTGGGCATCGGTATCGTCGCCGTGGCGCTGGGGATTCTGTTCAAGGATCAGAACATCGCCTTTCTGGTGGCGTTGACCTTTGGCGTGGCGGCTTCGGTCAACTTTCCGATCCTCGTGCTCTCGATGTACTGGAAAGGGCTCACCACCCGCGGCGCGTTAATCGGCGGTGTCGCCGGCCTGGTGAGCGCGGTCGGCCTGGTGATTCTCTCGCCCGCTGTGTGGGTCAAGGTACTGGGCAATCCCGAGGCGATTTTCCCGTATGACTATCCGGCAATCATCTCGATGAACGTGGCGTTCTTCTTCACCTGGCTCGGTTCGGTCACCGACCGCAGTCATGGCGCAGGGCTTGAGCGCGAGCGTTTCGACGATCAACTGATCCGTGCCCGGACCGGGCTCGGTGCCGCGCAGGCGGTCAGCCACTGACACGTTTTCGCCCAACCCATACCTATGCTGTTTTGCGCATTTTGCAAACGGAGTCAGCCATGCAACTAAAAGACAATGGCCTGAGATTTTCCCCTGTCACCGTCGCCCTGCACTGGGTCGTCGCATTCGCGCTGTTGGGGATTTTCGGCCTTCAGCTGGCCATCGGTCACGCCTCCGGCGAGGCACTGCGGGCAGCGCTCGGCCGGGTGCAAAACCTGTTGGGCCTGATCTTGTTCCTCGTCTCGATCTACCGCTTCTGGGCCCGGATCACCGCTTACCATCCGCTGCCCGTGGGCACGCCCAATCCCATCGAAGTGATTATCAGCCGCTCGGTGGCGGTGGCGCTCGCCCTGGCCATGGTGCTGCTGCCGGTGGCCGTGTGGGCTTCACGGGCCGCTGCCGGCGAAGGGGTGGAACTGCCGGGCGGATGGTCGATTCCGACATTGCTGCCGGTCAACGTGGTGTTGAAGGACGTCGTCGACGTGCTGTTCAACATCGGTGCTTCAGCCTTCCTCGCCGGCTTGGCCCTCCATGTGTTCGGCGCAATGAAGAATCACTTTCTCCTGAAGAACGACACGCTCAAGCGGATGCTTGGAAAACATGTGGAGCTGTGAGTCATGAACGAAGCCAGATTCGATTTTGCCGGTAACGCCATTACCCGGCTCTGCGGCGTGAAGTACCCGATTTTCCTCGGTGGTATGGCTGCGATTTCCGGCCCGCCACTGGTCGCTGCGGTGGCCAATGCCGGGGGCATGGGGGTGATTGGCGGCTTGCGCTTGCCGCCGTTGGCCTTGCGCCGTTGGATTCAGGAAACCCGCGCGCTCACCGATCAGCCCTTTGGCGTCAATTTGGTTCCGCAGTTCGGCGGGCCGGACGTGTTTGAAGCGCAGTTTCAGGTGATCCTCAAAGAGAAGCCCAAACTGCTGTCGCTGTTCTACGCCGAAAAGTATGGCGCCGACATGATCGCCCGGGCGAAAGACGCCGGACTGGTGGTCATGGTGCAAGCAGGGTCGGTGGAACTGGCCCGCCTTGCCATCGCCCAGGGCGCGGACATTATCGCGGCCCAGGGCAGTGAGAGTGGTGGGCACTTGAATCGCGGCACGATTGGCATCATGCCGTTGTTGACGTCGATCCTGGCGGTCTCGGAGGGGCGACCGGTGTTGGCCGCCGGCGGTATCGTCAATGGCGAAGACGTCCGCGCGCTGATGTCGCTCGGCGCGGCGGGGGTGTTGGTGGGCACGGCGTTTATCGCCACCGATGAGTCAAACGCCCATCCGCTGTACAAGCAGAAAATCGTCGAGGCGACCACCGATGACACCGAGTACCGCACCGGCTACTCGTTCGGCTGGACCTGGGGCACACCACACCGGGTGATCCCCAACCGGGACAAATGGAACCTGCTGCGCCTCATCGGCGGCGGGGCCCGCGCCATCGACAAACCGCGCATGGCGAAAAAGCTGTCGCTGTACGCGGGGCAGGGCGTGGGCAAGATCCACGGTGTCGTCCCGGCCGCCGAGCGCGTGGCGGAGCTGGTGCGCGGGTTGCCGGTGACGACAAGTCCAGTGCACCCCTGGTCATTGGTCGAGCCGGAAATCCGGTTACACAACCAATTGGTGTAGGTGCTGGCGTGTCGGATCGCCGCATCGCAGCGATGGTCGTTAACGATGATGCGTGTGAGCTGGATAAACGCGGCGTGCTTGAGGCCATCGCGAGCAGGCTCGCTCCTGCAGAGGGTATACAGGGACGTTTTACACCGCAGCCGGGCGGGCTATCTGTTGTTGCGCCAGGCCGATGAAGGCGCTCATGGCCGAGGTGATCATCGAGTCGTTGCGGCGGATGAACACGGTGGACACATGGGCGAACTCTGGCGGCAGTGTGTGGCATCGAATCGCATGCCGCACGCTGCAACTTTCAGCGATGGCCTTGGGCAGCAGAGTCACGCCCATGCCGGCGGCAACACACGAGAGGATGCCGTCGAGGGTGCCCAGTTCCATGATCTGGTTGGGTACCAGCCCGACCTGATAGAACCAGTTTTCCAGGGTCGAGCGATAGAAGCAGCCGGTGCGGAACACCAGCACCGTTTGCTGGGGCATTTTCTCGATCAGCGCGGCAAGCGTTTCGAAGTGGTTGCTGCTGACCAGCACCAGTTCTTCGGAAAACACTTCCTCCTGGGACAACGCTGAATTCTGGTGGAAGCCACCGACGAAGGCGCCGTCCAGACGATGGGCTTCAATCGCCTTGATCAGCTCCACCGTCGTGCCAGTCAGCAGCGACAGCTGGACGTCGGGGTATTGCTCGCGGTACTTGGTCAGCACTTGCGGCAAGCGGATGGCGGCAGTGGTTTCCATCGAGCCCAAACGCAGCAGGCCGGTCGGGCTACCGGTGTCCATCAGTGCGCTGCGACTTTCATCGGTCAGTTGCAGGATGCGCCGCGCATAACCGAGGAACGTCTCACCTGCCGAGGTCAGCACCACCCCGGACTTCTTGCGGATGAACAGTTCCCGGTTCAGTTCGGCCTCTAGCTCTTTCACGCGCATGGTGACGTTGGATTGCACCGTATTCACACGCACCGCGGCGGCGGTGAAGCTGCCCAGCTCGGCCACGGCGCAGAAAATCTTCAGTTGGCGCATTTCCATGAACGTCTCCATGCATCTTAAAAAGTGATTGCAGACATGCTTATCGATCACTTTACGGCCTTTAACGACGATTAGTAAAGTGATCGAAACCGACTGATGAGCGTAGTTCGACGATGACACTGACTTCGACAATCGACCATGTCTTTGCCGGAGGGCTGGAGGTGTTGCAGCCCGAAGGTCAGCGCACAGGCATGTTCAAACACCGAATCACGGGCCCGGCCCGCGTGGAGCTGCACGGCATTGTCGGCGACCAGCACGGCGACACGAGGGTGCACGGCGGCCCGGAAAAAGCCCTGCATCACTATGCGGCGCAGCATTACGAGCGATTGGCGTAAGCCTTTACCCACAGTGCCGGACAACTGGTGGCGGGTAGCCTGGGCGAGAATATTTCGGCCCGCGGACTGTCCGAATGCAGCGTGCACATTGGCGATGTATTCCGGATCGGCAGCAGCGTGGTGCAGGTGTCCCAGCCGCGTAGTCCGTGCTGGAAGATCAATCACCGTTTCGATGCCGAGCACCTGTCGATGTTTGTTGCCAGGGAGCGAATCACCGGTTGGTATTACCGGGTTCTTCAGCCGGGTTTCATTGAAGCGGGGGATCGGTTCGAACGGCTGGAACGGCACACCGAACGTTTTTCCATCGATCAGTTCTGGCGGGTGCAGTTGTCGCATCGGCCGGTGATTGACGATCTGCTGGCATTGGCGGCAGTCCCTGGCCTCGCGGACGATTGGCAGCGGCGCCTGACACAACGGGCGAACTGGTTGCAGAAAAGCTCTCACAATTAGTGATCCATAAGATCATTAATCATCATTTTACATGATTCATTGGCAGGCCTACCTTGGCCCTGCCAGACACGCAGACAACCTGCCTGGCACCTGACAACAACAAGAGATGGCTCTTATCCATCACCAGGGGACACCCGCCATGAGCAACCAGCCAGCAGAGATCGCCCACTACATTCACGGCCGCACGACCCCAGGTCATTCTGGTCGTACGCAGAACGTCACCAACCCCGCCACCGGTTCGGTCATCGGCACGGTGGCCTTGGCCAATGTCTCGGAAGTCGACGCGGCGGTGCAGTCGGCAGCGGCTGCATTCCCGGCCTGGTCGGCAACGCCTGCGCTGCGCCGCGCCCGCATCCTGTTCAAGTTCCTGGCCTTGCTCAACGAGCACCGCGACACCCTGGCGCGGATGATTACCCGCGAACACGGCAAAGTCTTCACCGACGCCCAGGGCGAAGTGACGCGTGGTATCGAAGTGGTCGAATTCGCCTGCGGTATTCCGCAGTTACTCAAGGGTGACTACACCGAGCAGGTCTCGACCAACATCGACAACTGGTCCATGCGCCAGGCGCTGGGTGTGGTCGCCGGCATCACCCCGTTCAACTTCCCGGTGATGGTGCCGATGTGGATGTTCCCGGTGGCTATCGCCTGCGGCAACACCTTCGTGCTCAAGCCGAGTCCGATCGACCCTTCGCCCTCGCTGCTGATCGCCGAGCTGTTCAAGGAGGCCGGGTTGCCCGATGGCGTGTTCAACGTGGTGCAGGGCGATAAAGACGCGGTCGATGCACTGCTCGATCATCCGGAAGTGAAGGCCGTGAGCTTTGTCGGATCGACGCCGATCGCCAACCACATCTACGAGACCGGTGCCCGCCACGGCAAGCGCGTACAGGCGCTGGGCGGGGCGAAGAACCACATGGTGGTGATGCCCGACGCCGATATCGACCAGGTGGTCGACGCGCTGATGGGGGCGGCTTTCGGCTCCGCTGGCGAGCGTTGCATGGCGATTTCGGTGGCGGTGTTCGTCGGTGACGTTGCGGACAAGGTCATGCCGAAACTGGTGGAACGTACCCGCACGCTGAAGATCCTCGAAGGCACGAACCTCGCGGCCGAGATGGGCCCGATTGTCTCGAAGGCGGCGCTCCAGCGCATTACCGGATACATCGAGCAGGGTATCGAGGAAGGGGCCGAGTTGCTGGTCGACGGTCGTGGCTTTGACGGTGCCCTGGCCGGAGAGAATTGCGCCGAAGGGTTCTGGCTCGGCGGCACGGTGTTCGACCATGTCACCGCCGACATGAAGATCTACCAGGAGGAGATCTTCGGCCCGGTGCTGGCCTGTATGCGCGTCAAGGACTTTGCCGAAGCGATCGATCTGGTCAATGCCCACGAATTCGGTAACGGCACCGCGTGCTACACCCGTGACGGCCACATCGCCCGTGAATTCGCCAGCCGCATTCAGGTGGGCATGGTCGGCATCAATGTGCCGATCCCTGTGCCCATGGCCTGGCACGGTTTCGGCGGCTGGAAGCGCTCGCTGTTCGGCGACACCCATGCCTATGGTGAAGAGGGCGTGCGCTTCTACACCAAGCAGAAATCAATCATGCAGCGCTGGCCGGACAGTATTGCCAAGGGCGCCGAGTTCGCCATGCCAACCTCCAAGTAAGGATTGACGTTTTTGGGTGGGAGGGCGTGTAGGCGCGGGCTTGCACACCGTCCGTTGTCCCGGGGGGGCGAACTCCTCGCTCCCGATTTTTTCCAAGGTGTGCTTTATGTCCAATCCACTGTTGTCCCTGTTGAACATCGAACTGCCCATCATCCAGTCGCCCATGGTGGGTGTTTCCACGCCCAGGCTCGCGGCGGCGGTATCGAATGCGGGCGGGCTCGGTTCCATCGGTATCGGGGCGAGCAGCGTCGAGCAGGCGCGCGACATGTTGCGAGCAACGGCTGCACTGACGGATAAGCCCTTTAATGTGAACCTGTTCTGCCATCGGCCTGCCGTGCATGACCCTGTTCGGGAGTCGCAGTGGCTGGATGTTCTTGCCCCTTTTTTTAGTGAATTCGATGCGCCCCCACCGACGGCGCTGCGTGAGATCTACACCTCGTTCGTCGAAGACCCGGACATGCTGCACATGCTGCTGGAAGAAAAACCGGCGGTGGTCAGCTTCCATTTCGGCTTGCCGCCGCAACCGGCCATCGACGCACTCAAGGACGCCGGCATCGTCCTGCTGTGTTCCGTGACCAGTCTGGCCGAAGCGCGGATGGCGGAGGGGGCTGGGGTAGATGCATTAGTGGCACAAGGATACGAGGCGGGTGGCCATCGCGGGGTTTTCGACCCACGGCAGGACAGTGAAATGGGCACTTTCGCCCTGGTGCGGGTGCTGAGTGCGGGCTGCCGACTGCCGATCATTGCTGCCGGCGGCATCATGGACGGTGCCGGCATCAATGCGGTCATGCAGCTGGGGGCGAGCGCTGCACAGCTGGGAACGGCATTTATTCTCTGTCCTGAATCCTGCGCCAATGGTGCCTATCGGGAGGCATTGAAGGGTCCGCGCGCGCATCAGACGCAAGTCACCAGCGTCATTTCGGGCCGTCCTGCACGGGGCATGGTCAATCGCAACTTCACCTCACTGGCGACGGGGGCCGTGGCGCTGCCGGACTATCCGCTGACCTATGACGCCAACAAGGCACTCAATGCGGCGGCAAATGCCAGGGGTAACACGGACTTCGCCGTGCAATGGGCCGGGCAGGGCGCACCGCTGGCTCGGGAAATGCCCGCTGCGGCATTGGTGAAATGGCTGGCGGCGCCAATGCAGTCCTGAAGGGATGGTTTGAGCGTGTCCGGCCTGGTCTGCGACGCGGTTAGCGGTCGAATCGACACCTTGGTGCCCGCCGGTCCGTCGAGCGCCGGGTAGGAAGCTAAAAGCCCTGAATAATCAGGGCTTTTTTCGTATTACGAAGGATGGAGGAAATGAACGAAAGGTCAGCTCGAACCCTTTGACTGGCCAGTGCGCTGATGGCTCATTTGCTGCGCGCGGCCGTTCGGTTCTGTGCAGCGTATTTCGCAAGGTTGTTGGATTCTTCTTCAAGATACAAATCCGCCGGACTCGGCCCTCTTGCCGCAATCAGTTCTATATCCGCGGATACCGCGATAAAGCGTCTGCCGGCCTGGGCGTTCGGGGATGAGTCAGCGGTTAGGGCGTTTCGTTTTGCGCCTGACATGGTGACGTCCTTGTATTTGTTTAAAAGTCATCAATACCGGCACGCAGCCACTATTTCAATCCTTTCATCTGGCTTAACTGAGACAATTTATGACAAGAAAGTAACCGATTGAAAAAAGATCACAGGCTGGCCGCAGGGCCTATCGCATCAGGCTTTCGCCAACCAGCGTACCCAAGCAAGGTCCGAGGCTCATCGCCGTGGTTCGGCCACCAGGAGCAACGACTGCGGTACAGGGCTTTGCGGGTGTTGCGGCTCCTGCAGATTGACCAGCTGAAACCCGGCCATGTCCAGCGCATTGAGCCAACTGCTCAAGGTCCGGAAGTACCACGGCATGGGTTGCCACTGGCCCTTGAACCCGTCGAAGCGCTCTTCGCGCCAACCATCCTGATAGTCGCCTGCCGCCGCCGTCCAGGGATGCAGCGTCTGGATCACCAGTGCCCCGCCAGGGGCGAGCAGGGCATTCATTGCGGCGAGCAAAGGAATGATGTCCTGATGGAGCAAGGCGAAGTTGGCGCAGATCAGATCGTAGTGACTGCCGATGTTCACCGTCGTTTCTGCCAACTCTTCATAGGTTGCCAGATGTACCGGTGAAGAGCCGGCCGCCCGCGTTGCCTCGACCAGCGTCGCATCGCCATCCACACCGACCGCGTTGATCGCCCGTTTTTCCAGTTCACGCAACAACCAGCCCTCACCGCAGCCC
Organism: Pseudomonas sp. MT92; assembly: GCF_058792515.1. Lineage (NCBI taxonomy): Bacteria > Pseudomonadati > Pseudomonadota > Gammaproteobacteria > Pseudomonadales > Pseudomonadaceae > Pseudomonas > Pseudomonas sp. MT92. Next base: position 20,028 of record NZ_JBXAFA010000002.1, on the reverse strand, counting down.
AGGTCGAGCACGCGTTCGGGTTGGCGCCCCAGTACCGCGAGCAGGATGGCCTGGTCGGTGACGGTAAGGCGGCTTTCAATGGCGCCGGTGCGGATCGCTTCGATCCAGGCCTGGGCGTTGTGGTTCCAGCTTTGCAGGAGTGTGGATGGCGGGGCGGGCATTTTGTCGTCCGATGTGGGTTGTCGGGATGGCGGCCAAACCGCCGTGCGTCGGGTTTGATGAACCTCACCTTGTTTCTGACTTCCACCGTCACTCGGCGTTCGGTGGTGTCACCCTGCACGAGGGCCACAACGCTCAGGCGCTCGCCAGGTGGCATTCCTTATTTATCTGTTGCTTTCCAGCAACCCATTGAGGCCTTTGGCATGCGGTTCACAACCAGTAGCGGTTTACCGCGCCATGGGGGCCTTGTACAGGGTCCTGGCCGGGAAAGGGTAGCTTGTCGATATTCGCCAACTGCGCAGGATTCGGCGCTTCGCGACAGATGTCAGCGTGCTGGCCCGGTGGGTACGCTCCAACCACCAGAAAATCATCGCTCGATTCGATATTGCAGTGGCCGGTGCCGGCGGGTAACAGCAACACATCGCCGTCGCTGACTTCCAGCACCCGCCCGTCCGGGCCGCCAAGCATCAGGCGAGCGTAACCTCTGGCGATACCCAGCACTTCATGGCCCTGGGTGTGATAGTGATGATAGTCGTAAACCCCGTCACGCCATTGCGGCGGCCAGCCATGGGCGCTGAAGATTTGTTCGAACAAAGCCGCCGGATCTTTGCCTTTGGCGGCAATGGCCTTGATGTAAATCAGCACCCGCAGGCGAGGGTTGTTCGGAACCCAACCGTTGCGTTCGAGCAACAGGGTTTGCAAGGGGGCGTCGACAGCTTCTGACCTGATCATTCGAGATCCTCCGCGACCTGCCAGGCCACTGATTAAAGTCACCGTTAAGGAGTGACATCGGAGGCTCTTCAATCGTTCAAGATTTAAGCAGCCAACCCCAAAAACCGGACAGGCAGTCGCCACGATTTGCGATGATCTCGTGAGACCGGGCCAATGGACCTTGTTGCCGCAGGGGATCTGCGCACGACCGGACTGCAGCTGTTCGCCGATCACCGCTCTCGACCGTTCACACTCATACCTGATCCATCGCCTCAATCACCCCCTCATCCTCACCCAGAAACCCACCGCTTTGATGCTGCCACAGTCGCGCATAGGTGCCGTTTCTTCCCAGCAGTTCGGCATGGGTGCCTTGTTCGATGATGCGCCCCTCGTCCATGACAATGAGCCGATCCATGGCGGCGATCGTCGACAATCGGTGGGCGATCGCGATGACGGTCTTGCCTTTCATCATTTCATCGAGGCTTTCCTGGATGGCGACTTCGACTTCGGAATCCAGGGCACTGGTGGCCTCGTCAAGTAACAGGATCGGGGCGTTCTTGAGCATCACCCGGGCGATGGCAATGCGTTGGCGCTGGCCGCCGGAAAGCTTGATGCCGCGCTCACCTACCAGGGTGTCATAGCCGGTACGGCCTTGCCGGTCGCTCAGTTGGCTGATGAAACCGTCGGCCTGGGCATTGGCTGCGGCGCTGCGGACCTGCGCGTCGGTCGCGTCCGGGCGGCCGTAGGCGATGTTGTCGTGAATGGAACGGTGCAACAGGGAAGTTTCCTGAGTGACCATGCCGATAGCACTGCGCAGACTGTCTTGGGTCACTTGAGCGATGTTTTGACCATCGATGCGAATCTCACCGCTGTCCACGTCATAGAATCGCAGTAGCAGATTGATCAGAGTGGATTTACCGGCACCGGAACGGCCCACCAGGCCGATTTTTTCGCCCGGGCGGATGTTCAGGCTCAATCCGTCGAGCACTTGGCGTTCACCGTTGTAGTTGAAGCTCACGTTGTCAAAGGTCACCGCGCCGCCAGAGGGCACCAGCACGCCGGCGTTTGGCGCATCCTGCACCTTGGGGCCGCGGGTCAGGGTGGCCATGCCATCCTGCACGGTGCCGATGTTTTCGAACAGCGAAGCCATTTGCCACATGATCCAATGCGACATGCCATTGATACGTAACGCCATGGCCGTAATCGCTGCCACAGCCCCCGTGCCGACCTCGCCCTGGTGCCACAGCCACAGGGCATAGCCGCCTGCTCCGAGGATAAGCGCAACCACCAGTGCCTGATTGACGATCTCGAACTGGCTGACCAGGCGCATCTGGCGAAAACCGGTGTGCTTGAAATCCTCCATCGCCGCGCGCGCGAAGTGCGCTTCACGCTTGGAGTGAGAGAACAGTTTCACGGTGGTGATGTTGGTGTAGGCATCCGAAATACGCCCCGTCATCGACGATCGCGCATCGGCCTGTTCCTGCCCGACTTGGCCCAGGCGTGGCACAAAGTACAGCATGGCCAGCCCGAACAACGCGACCCAGGCAATGAAAGGCAGCATGAGTTTCAGGGCGAAGCCGCCGGCCAGTGCGATGATCGCAATGAAGTAAACGCCGATACCGGGTGCGATTTCGATGAGGGTGAACAGGACTTCGCGCACGGCCAGTGCAGTCTGCATCACCTTGGTCGTGACCCGGCCGGAGAACTCATCGGAAAAGAATGAAAGGCTTTGCCGCAGCATCAGCCGATGGAAGTCCCAGCGCAGCCGCAGCGGCAGATTAATCGCCAAAATCTGGTGCTGCACCAGGGTGCGAAGCGCCACCAGCCCAATGCTGGTGAGCAATACGATTGCGATACCCCACAGAACTCGACGTTCTTGTCCATTCACACCGTCGCCGGCCTGCCAGGTCGAGAGCAGATCCACGACCTGCCCCAGAAAGGAAAACAACCAGGCTTCGTAGATCGACACACTGGCACTCAGAAAGGCAAGCGCAAGGATATAGCCACGGGCGCCTCGGGTGCAGGCCCACAGGAACGGCATCAGGCCGATAGGCGGTGGTGGTGCTTCGTCGGGGGGGAATGGGTCGAGCCTTCGTTCAAACACGCGAAGCATTGTGGTCTCCGAATTGATGAAATTGAGGGGATTCTGCCATTTAACGCTTGCTTTGAGGGTTCGCAGGTTAAGGGTATGTCACCATCAAGGGTCGGGCTCCCAGGTTCAGCTGCCGCCTGCGCCGCAGCATGTCCCTCTGAGTGTGCGACGGCATTGCCGCCTTGCAGACGTTGGCCTCTTTGGGCCTTTCGTTATGGTTTCAACGTGACGCATGCATCGCCCCGCACAATCCTTGCTGATTTCACCTCGTCCGCATAACCCGCCAGCTGATTTGCAACCTCAATGGAGCGTCTTGCGACTTTCACCAATCCTGATCCGATCGAGCGCCCGGTTTAATGCGTCCAGGGCGTCGAGGAGGGCTTTCGCTTCAGCTTCCCGACCATCCCCCCACAGGCGTTCCGCCATTTTGTTCAGGGCTTGGATAGATCGTTCAATGTCTGAAGCAGTCACTGCTGCTTTGCTGTCCGTCTGCGTCTTCTTCATTGAGTAACCATTTGCAGGGTAATGGAGTGAGTGCGCCATCCTGGTCAATCCTTAAGCCAGATCGGTTACAAGTTCACGTCGCGTCAGCTCAGACCAGATGAGCATTCCACACCAGTAGCACGCGCGCCTGAATGAAGGTCTCATCTGCACTGATCGTTTGCGGAGGGTACCGCGCGAGAGCGCTGGATCTACTCCTGATCCGTGCTGAATGTTGGAGACTCACCCGCAAGGTGGCAGACGCAGTGCTGTACAGGCGGGGCGTGTGGAGGGTGTGGCGCGATGGCGAGCCCGGCTGTTCTGGGCTGGCGTCTGAATTGGCGGCGCCAGGCACTTCACCAAGACCCCGACCCGTTCGCAGATTTCTTCGTCTGGGGGATTGAAAAGGCAAAGCCCCGAGGTTGGCCCTTCGGGGCTTCTAGCTTCCTCGAAGGGGAGTGCAAGCATGCGCAGAATCCTACCAGCGAGCATCCAAAAGCAAAACCCCGAAGTTTCGCGGGCTTCGGGGTTTCTATTTCCTCCTGTCGGGGCGTTGTTCAGGAGGACTTGGCCGGCATGATATCCGCGCCGACACCATGAATCACTACGACCATGGACTACAGATTTCCGCTATCCAGCCCGCCATGAGCAGGCTTCTTTTCGCCTGAAGAAAAGTTAGGACCGCAACTGAAAAAGACCGCGACATCCTCGTCCTCCCACTGTGGGGGATGATCGCGGCGAAAGCCTGGCCGGACAGGTCGCCGTCGCCTGGACGATCCGTGGTCGCGTGGACGACGGCAATGCCAAGTCCTTGTGGGGGGAGTGGGATGCCGGGGTTTGCCAGAAGCCATACCCGTTCAGATGCCGGAACAAGAACGACCTGACCGCCTGGGCAATGGCGGAGCCATCGATCTCGATCCAACTGCTGGACGAACTGTTTTCGATATCAGGGCCGGGATCTTTGCCGATCAAGCAGCCCTGAAGGCTTTGCAGGAGTATGTCAAAGAGGTGTGTCGATAAACCAGCAGCGCCTATTTAGCGAGCAGAGAGTACCCACTTCCCGTCAACCAAAGCGAAAGTGTCTTCTTGATTCATGCTTCCTTGGGGAATTAGGGCCAGGCTCGCCTTTACTCTAACCCGGTTGCCAGGCAGCGGTTGCACGCCAATGATGTCTACTTTTTGTACTCGTTGATGCATCTGAACAAAGGTATTACACAACTGCTCGTCGTTAGTGCGGAACTGTTCGACAAGCTGAGGCCACTCGCTTAACTCTTGCAGCTCATCACAATCTGTTGAAGTCCAAAAATCGGTGAATGCTTTTGCTGCAGCGGCAGATTCATCATCACCGGATGCTGCGGCTTGATCGGCTGCGCCCGGATGACCATTAATCGCCGCTAGGACGTAGCTGTGGACCTTGGCGTTCCGTTCATTGATGTAGGGCATCAAGGCGTCTGATTGCGATACAACCCTGAAGAATTTCAGCACCTCTTCAGACTGAGCGACAACCATCTCATCTTTGAAACGATTGTCCCGGGGGATGTTCGCGGCCTTCGTAGCAATCGCATCAACATGCATCGACGCAAGATTCAGCGCAACGCAGTACTCAACGTCTTCTTCTCCCGAGGCGCGACTTAGGCCTGACTCGCAGTCGTCGACTGCCTGCCCCATTCCGGTTATTCCGGCGCTGCGATAAGACTCGACAGCTTTCTGGGCTGCGGCCATCAATCGAATGTCTTGATCCGAAGGATCTTGGGCGTAAACGATGTTGCTGATCAGGGGTATGGCAAGTGCGAAGGCTAAACGCTTCAAGTCGGTCGTCCTTGATTCCTTAGATAGGGAGGCATAATGCTATCTGACCTGATGAACGTAGGCGAGTGGGCAGCCTGTAAACAAGCGGATCAAGGCAGCTACCGCACCGCAGGGGTGCTTACCGATGTGCTCAAGCGCGCTGATGAGAGAGCGGGCGAACTGGCTGAAGTTGCTGACCAAGCCAGGGCCAGGGGAGTGACCTGCGAGCAGGCGTATATTTCGCTCTCGGAAAATTAGCAATCTGCTGGCGCGCAAGTAGTCACCGCCCCCCCATACTGAGAGCTGGGTTTACCATCCCGAGCATGTGAAAGCTGGCCCATTCGAAGTTGTCAGTGCATTCAGTACAAAGGTTGCATGTGGTTTAGATGATGGCTACTTGCCTTTATATTGGCGGTCATGTATTAAGCGTTAAATGCCGACATTTTGGCTTGTCCGCTCGACGTTCCCGGATTTTTTCGACAATTCTGGGAGTGAAGCGTTGAGTTCCTCACTCATCATAAATAGCAAGGAAGCATCCCTTGACCATGCTAAATACCGCTCCTAAGTTTGGAATATTGTCCACCAAAAACCAAGTCTCTGTTTACAGCCAACCGAACATGAACGGTTCGGATGCCGCGCCTGGTTCTGGCACAGAAAACGCCAACTTGGCCAGCATTATTCAGTCGATCATCAACAAGGGCGGTACAGTCTTGATACGTCCATCAAGAGCTTCGCTGATCCGGACCTCGCCACCAAGCTAGCCGCCAGCGGTTTTTTCTTCATGACTGACATGGAGTCTATTGATGACCCTACCAGTCCCGCATTCATGCCAGCGGATGCCAAGGCCGCCCTTGAGAGCTGGGTGAGCAAGGGCGGTGTGATCATGATGACAGGCACTGCCGGCCCCAACGATGTCGACTTCCTGAATTCCGTGTTTGGCTGGGATCTGACCAGCAAGAGCGGGATGAGCTGGTCGCTCAACACTACCAATGCGACAGGAACGCCCTTTGCCGGTGGTCCAGCTACTTTGAGCAATCTGTCCGCGACTGACTCTATTGGCAAGGGCACTGTTGCCAACTTCAAGGCCATTTACGGGGCGGACGATAATGCAACGGTCGCGGCGATTTCTCATGGCGCCGGCAGCGTTATCTTCCTCGGTTACGATTACTACAATGCCGGCATCGCCGGCACCGGATTCCAGACTGCAGCGCCCCAGTACTTGCAAGATGTGACGACTGGCTCAAGCAGTACGAACGCTTGGGTCACGGAAATGATTCCGCGTGCGATGCAATACTCCGCCGAGTTGTCATCGGGCTACACTCTGAGCCAAGGCAGTGTTGGCCTGCAATCGAGCAATCAACTGCCGATTTCCGACGTAGACAGCGACGTCGTCACCGTAACCGCTACCGCACTGACGATCGAGCAGAAGGACAGCAGCGGCGCGGTCGTGTCCTCCAGTAGCCAGCAGCCGACCAACAGTGACATCCTGGCGATGTTGAGCCTGTCACCGACGCCAGTGCTCGACGGTACTCAGGAGCAGGGCAGTCTGACCTGGTCGTTCAATTCTGGCAGTGAAACTTTCAAGTATCTCAAGGCAGGCGAACAACTGGTCCTGAGCTACACCCTCAATGCTGACGATGGAAAAGGCGGCAGCGACCAGACTATCCTGCAACTGATCATCAACGGCAGCAACGATTTGCCGACGATTCAGGGTGTGCCAGGTTCGGCCCAGGTCGTTACCGCTGGTGTTACGACAGCCCTGGATAACTTTACCGTGCAGGATGTCGACGCCACCGAGCTGACGGTTAGTCTTACGGCGGTCAACGGGCAGATTGGCGGCCTCAGCGGCTGGACTCAAACTGGCAGTGTCTGGTCCAAGACTGGAACTGCCGACGCACTTAACCTGGCTTTGGCGGGCGCCACGTTCGTCGCGACCAAAGAGGGCAAAGCCAGTATCGAGGTCAGTGTTGCCGACGAAACCAATACAGCGGTCAAGACGCTGTACCAACTGACCGTTAACAATGCGCCAGCGGTTTCCCCGACAGTCACGATCGATGGTGTCGCGATTTCTACGTCGGGCACCTGGTTGCCCGGCGGCGGTCTGGGCCAACAAATCAACATCCCGGTGGTCACCGATGGTCGCGTCGAGCAAACCGGGGCTGCCGGGGTTGCGGATATTCCGCTGGCGCAGAGCGGAAACACCACACTGCTTTCGGCTCAGCTGCCGGTCGGCTTTGGTCTTAAAGTGCAGGGTGGCGCCAATAGCACAGCCGGCAACTCTCTGGCGTCCCTGATCGAGTCCATCAAGGCCGTCAGCGCTGCCAACAATAGCCACGATCAGGCGCACTTGACCGGTAACGGCAAGGCGTTTCTCGACGGCCTGGTGAGCGATGCAGCGTTGATGGTGCAAACCATTACGCCGGTGACCGCCAACGGCAATGCACCGACAGCGCCTTTGGTGATCAATGGATCAGCCGATGCAAACCAGCACACAGCCCTGGTCATCGATGCCAGTTCTCTGCCAGCCGGTAGTACACTGCAACTGAACAATGTCGACTTTGCCTCGATTGTCGGCGCAGTGAAGGTGATTGGAAGCCAGTCGGGGCAATTGCTCAGTGGTGACGCTGCGAACCAGACATTCGTTCTGACGGGTAACAGCCACAGCCAGGTTTACGCCGGTGGTGGCAATGACACGATCGAAGTCAACGCTGCTGCGGTTTCCGGTGGCACGGCGGGCCAGCCCAATCTGATTCATGGCGGTGCTAATACCGACACCCTGGTGCTCAGCGGCGCACGCTCCGACTATGTCATCGAGCAAAAAGACGGCCAGACGCTGGTGACGCGCGTTGATGACCCATCGCAACAGACCCGCTTAATCAACGTCGAAACCCTGCAGTTCAACGATGTCAACGTCAGCGTCGAATCACGTTCAGAACTGAACGTGCTCGCTGGGCTTTATCAGAACATCCTGGGTCGCCAAGCTGACGTCAGCGGTTTTGAATACTGGGGTCAACAGCAAAGCACCGGCACCCAGAACCTGGGGCAGATTGCCTTGAACATGATTGCTTCGACGGAAAACACAGCCCGCGGCAATATCATCACCAACGACATTGGCAACAATGTTGAAGTGCTTTACCACGCCATCTTCAATCGCAACTCCGAAGCCTCTGGCAAGGCGTATTGGGTCACGCAGATGAAAGATAACGGCATGAGCCTGCAGGATGTAGCGAACGCGTTCGTTGCCTCCGTCGAAATGAGCGCAAACGCGCAATCAGCAGCGCAGTGGGACTTCATCGTTTAATCAAAAATCAGGTTCAGAAGAAAGGTCTCGAAAGAGGCCTTTTTTTTGGCTGAAGAGGCGAAGTACCACCTCGGTGCTGCTGCAGTAGCAGTCGCCGGGGATTGCCCTTGGCATCTATCGGTCCGAGACTTTGGATAAAGCCAGGTGTCTTGGGAATGCAAGCCGAGAGGGGGGGGGCGCCGATATCCAGGGGGATAACACCTTCCGAGATTGTCTCCTCACAGCTCCAGGCGATTGTTGGCCGCTACTGGCAGCGGATCGGCCGAGAGCATGTCTGAACTTGGCATCGCGAATCCTCGGTTATGAGGTCAGCTTAGCATCAGGTTCTATGAAGGTTTTTTTACGATTGGCAGGAGGCCGGGAGAGGGGGAAATCAGGAATTTTTTTGTAACGCTTACCAAATAGTTTTGTAACGCATCGAAATCAACGGACCGATATCCAAACCCCATAAACGATAAAGCCCTGAATAATCAGGGCTTTGTCGTATAAAGATGGCGGAGGCGATGGGATTCGAACTCATGGACCTGTTACAGTCGACGGTTTTCAAGACCGTTGCCTTAAACCACTCGGCCACACCTCCGTTTGTGTTGCGGGCGCCATAATACCTGAATGAAACACACTGTCAAACTCTCTGCATAGCTTGTTACAGGGCGTCTGTTATGATCTTTGCGACTGAACGTTTCAAACCAACAGGAGTGTCGCCATGCGCGAACAGGATTACGCAGTTAATAACAGCTTGCAGGCTGAGCAGCTAGAGGTTAGCCGCGTCCTGCGCAACACTTACGGCTTGCTTGCACTCACGCTCGCATTCAGCGGTGTGATGGCCTTCTTTGCCCAGCAGATGCGTGTCGGTTATCCAAACATTTTCGTGGTGCTGATCGGCTTCTACGGGCTTTTCTTTCTCACCAACAAACTCCGTGATTCCGCATGGGGCCTGGTGTCGGCATTTGCCCTGACCGGTTTCATGGGGTTCCTGCTCGGCCCGATCCTCAACCGTTACCTGGGCATGCAGGGCGGCGCTGAAGTGGTCAGCTCGGCCTTCGCGATGACCGCACTGGTGTTCGGCGGTCTGTCGGCCTATGTGCTGATCACCCGCAAGGACATGAGCTTCCTCGGCGGTTTCATCACCGCCGGCTTCTTTGTGCTGCTGGGTGCAACGCTGGCGGGCATGTTCTTCCAGATCAGCGGTCTGCAGCTGGCGATCAGCGCCGGTTTCGTGCTGTTCTCTTCGGTCTGCATTCTGTTCCAGACCAGCGCCATCATTCACGGCGGCGAGCGCAACTACATCATGGCGACCATCAGCCTGTATGTATCGATCTACAACCTGTTCATCAGCTTGTTGCAGCTGTTCGGCATCATGGGTCGCGATGATTGATCGCCAGCCTGAGTGAAAAAACCCGCTTCGGCGGGTTTTTTCTTGCCTGTGATTTGCCGCAAGCCATTAGGCCATCGGCGGCAACCGGCGTTTGACCGGGGTTTTCTTAACGATGGCCGTATTGGTTTCGGCGTGGGTATTGAGCCGGTCGAGCAGGGTGTCCAGCTGTTCCATCGAACGTACATGCAGGCGCGCGATGAAGCAGTCGTCGCCGGTCACCTTGTCGCATTCGGTGAATTCGGGGATGGCCTGGATCTGCCGTTCGACTTCCTGCAACTGACCCGGCAGCGGGCGAATGCGTACGATCGCCTGGAGCTGGTAACCAAAGCATTTCGGGTCGATTTCGACGGTATACCCCTTGAGCACGCCGCGCTCTTCGAGTCGGCGCAGGCGCTCGGCGACGCTGGGCGATGACAGGCCGCTGATCTGCGCCAGCGCTTTGAGCGAGCGTCGCGAGTCGTCCATCAATGCCGTGATCAGCACTTGGTCGATGTCATCGGTCATGGCGCATTCCTCGATTAGGCAACTCTTCAAAGTCGCCTTGATAAAAAAGGCAGAATCCAAGTTTAGCCTGATTTATGCACTGGAGAAGCCCCCGCCTGGATTGCCATACTTTGGGCTCAAACACAGGAGTCTGATGATGGACAAAACAATACGTCGCGGCTCGTTCGAAATGACCGCCGCCATGCTGATCTCCGGAACCATCGGCTGGTTTGTGCTGGTGTCCGGGCAACCGGTACTGGATGTGGTGTTCTGGCGCTGCCTGTTCGGGGCCGGCACTTTGCTGCTGATTTGCGCCGCATTCGGTTTCCTGCGCCGCGGTATCCTGACCCGTACCACCTTCTTGCTGGCGGTGCTCAGCGGCGTGGCGATTGTCGGCAACTGGGTGCTGTTGTTCGCCTCTTATTCCCGGGCTTCGATTGCCATTGGCACCGCCGTCTATAACGTGCAGCCGTTCATGCTGGTGGGCCTGGCCGCGCTGTTCCTCAACGAGAAGATCACGCTGCAGAAAATGGCCTGGCTGGGCGTCTCGTTTCTCGGGATGCTGGCGATTGTCAGTGCCCATGGCGGGCAGGGCGAGAGCGGCAACGAGTACCTGATCGGCATTGTTCTGGCGCTGGGCGCTGCATTTCTTTATGCAATTGCCGCGTTGATCATCAAGCGCCTGACCGGCACGCCGCCGCATTTGATCGCACTGATTCAGGTCAGCACCGGCGTGCTCCTGCTGGCGCCGTTCGCGCACTTTTCGGCGCTGCCGCAGGCACCGAGTGCCTGGGCCAGCCTGGTCACGCTGGGCATCGTGCACACCGGCGTGATGTACGTGCTGCTATACGGCGCGATCCAGAAACTGCCCACCGCACTGACCGGCGCGCTGTCGTTCATCTATCCGATCGCGGCGATTTTTGTCGACTGGTTTGCCTTCGGTCATCGCCTGGCACCCCTGCAATGGATCGGCGTGGCCGCGATTCTTCTGGCGGCAGCGGGGATGCAACAGGGCTGGGGCTTGAAGTTGCGTCGCACGGTTGCCCAGTAATCAGGCGTCAAATGTTCCAGCGCGGCGCAGTCTGCGCCAGTCGCTGGCGCATCTCGCCGATGTTGGCCGCCAACTGCCGGACCAGCAATTGATAGCCGTCCAGCGAGCTATAGACCGGTGTATCCAGGCTTGAATCCGGCAGCCCTTCAACAGGCCGCCCGAGCCGCTGGGACACGCCGGACTTCAGTGCCCGGGCCATGCCGATCAGTTGCACCCGAATCAACCGGTGCTCCGCTTTCAGCGCTGATTGCAGATGGGCCATGGCGTCCGGATCACTGGCATCCGGCCGGGTATTGCCAAGAATTTCCAGTGTGCTGACGCACATGCGCAAGTGACGCTGGATGGCATCGAGTTCGGTCATGGAAATCTTCACTTCCTTGGACACCGAGGGCATCAGTGAGCGCAACTGCACCATCACCGTGTTCAGGCGCCCCATGAGCTTGAGATGTTCGTCCGCCGTGACCGGTTGACCGTTGATGATGCGTCCATAGATCGTTGCGCAATCACGCAAGGCATCGGCCAGGTTGTAGCGCCAGGAATAGACCGCGTACAGCGGCAGGGCGAAGGAAAACGCCAGGGCCAGGGCAATACCGATGAGGATATCGACCCCGCGCCACAGCCCATCGGAAACCGGATTATCACCATGGCCGGCGACAATGAACACGGTAATGGCGGCCAGCAATGCCGTATAACCGCCCTTGCCGATGGCGTGGTACGAGAAAAAGCCGCAAATCACCGCCATGGCGAAATAGGTCAGCCACGGCATGCCAAGCCACGCCTGTTGCACCACCAGGACCAGGCCGATCGCCGCCCCGACCAGGGTGCCGATGGCCCGCTCGGCGGATTTTTTGCCGATGTTGCCGTGGTGTTGCAAGCCGCCGATCACCACCAGCATCGTCACCGACGCCCACTCGCCGTGGGGCAGGTGGATGCCGGTGGTCAGCAGGATCGACGCCAGCAACCCCAGTGACACCCGTACGGCGTGGATGACCCTGGCATGACGATAGCGTCGGTACGGGTCCAGCAGCGGACGCAGTAAACGGCGCAGCAGCGGTGGCAATTGAAGGGCTCTGGACTGGCTCAGGTCGGCACTCCTCAGAAAATGTAATCGGTGGTCAGGAAGCTTGAACTGCGGCCGCTGATGATCTCGCTGATCAGTTCCTTGTTGCTCTCCTGGAATTTGGTGGCGACCAGCGTCCGGATCGAAAACACCCGCAGGGCATCATGCACCGACAATGTGCCCTCGGCCGAGTTCTTGCGGCCGTTGAACGGGTAGGTGTCGGGGCCGCGCTGGCATTGGGCGTTGAGGTTGATGCGTCCGACCTGATTGGCAAAGGTGTCCACCAGACGTCCGACCGCCACCGGGTTGGTGCCGAAGATGCTCAACTGCTGGCCGAAGTCCGACTCCAGGACGTAATCGATCACCGTATCCAGATGTCGGTACGGCACGATCGGTACCACCGGGCCGAACTGTTCTTCCTGATAGACGCGCATTTGCGGCGTCACCGGGTACAGCACCGCGGGATAGAAGAACGACGCACGGGTCTCGCCGCCATTGGGGTTGACCACCTGCGCGCCTTTTTCAACGGCATCCGCCACCAGCCCATGCAGATAAGCGACCTTGCCCGACTCCGGCAACGGCGTCAGGGCTACGCCGCTTTCCCACGGCATGCCGGGTTTGAGCGTGGCGAGTTTGGCGTTGAATTTCTCGATGAAGCGCTCAACCACGTCTTCGTGGACAAAGAGGATTTTCAGCGCCGTGCAGCGCTGGCCATTGAACGACAGGGACCCGGTGACCGCTTCATTGACCGCATTGTCCAGATCCACTTCCGGCAAGACGATACCGGGATTCTTCGCATCCAGGCCCAGCGCCGCGCGCAAACGGTGGGGTTTTGGATGGAGTTTTTTCAGGTCACTGGCGGCTTTATTGGTGCCGATGAAGGCAAAGATATCGATCTTGCCACTGGCCATCAGGGCGCTCACGGTCTCGCGACCGCTGCCGTAGATCACGTTGATCACCCCGGCCGGGAAGCTGTCGCGGAAGGCTTCCAGCAATGGACGAATCAACAGCACGCCGAGTTTGGCCGGTTTGAACACCACGGTGTTGCCCATGATCAGCGCCGGAATCAGCGTGGTGAAGGTTTCGTTCAGCGGGTAGTTGTAGGGTCCCATGCACAAGGCCACGCCCATCGGTACGCGGCGGATCTGGCCGAGGGTGTCCTGCTCCAGTTCGAAACGGCTGGAACGGCGGTCGAGCTCCTTGAGGGCGTTGATGGTGTCAACGATGTAATCACAGGTGCGGTCGAATTCTTTTTCCGAGTCCTTCAGGTTTTTGCCGATTTCCCACATCAGCAACTTGACCACCGCCTCGCGCTGTTGGCGCATGTGCTTGAGGAAGGTCTCGACATGCTGGATGCGCTCGGCCACACGCAGGGTCGGCCACAACCCCTGGCCGCGGTCATAAGCGCGGACGGCGGCGTCGAGGGCGGTCAATGCGGTCTCGGCATCGAGCAGCGGCGTGCTGCCGAGGATGACTTGCTCATCGCCATTCGGGCCACTGATATACACCGGGCTGCGGACCTGGGCGAGGGGGCCTGGCCAGGTCCTCAATACGCCATCGACCAGGTATTCACGCTGCTCGGTCGGGCCGTCGAGGCGGTATTTTTCCGGGATGCTGCCGGGCTCGGGAAACAGATTGCCAAGGATATTCGCTGTGGTCATGTCGCTACCCCGTATCAGATGTTGGCGAGCCCGGGCCACGGTAGGCGCGGGCTCGCTCGCGAAGGTCGTGAACGATAACGCGTAAAATCAGGCGCCCCGCGGCGGTTATGGGTTTTCGCGAGCGAGCTCGCTCCTACATTCAACGTTCAATGCCCCGGATTTTGAGTCGATCGCGCGGCGACAGGCAGAGTAGAGGGGTTGAGGGTCTGGATATTGTGTCTCTAGCGTAGACCGCTTTGCGCAGTTCTTGTACATGGACATTGACCTGAGCACACACAAGGGCCGGTGCTGCGGTTAAACTTCGCGCTCTTTCATAAGGAGTTCATATGAGTCATTACCAGCCGGGCATTCTCGCCACCCCTGTTCCGCCTCAAGCTCGTCATATGTTCTTCGCCCTCGAATCCGCCGCTGCGTTGCCGGCGGCGCTCGACAATTTGATGCAACTGGTGGACGGCAAGTCGGCTGTGGTCGGCTTCGGTGAGTCCCTGGTCAAGGCCCTGAACGGCAACATTGAAGGGCTGCGGGTGTTCCCGGCGCTGACCGGCGTGGGCGTTGATAACCCGTCGACCCAACACGCGCTGTGGTGCTGGTTGCATGGCGTTGACCGTGGTGAACTGCTCAATCGCAGCAACGCCCTTGAAGCGGCATTGGCGCCGGCCTTGCGCCTGGTGCAGATGACCGAAGGCTTCCGCCATCGCGATGGCCACGACCTGACCGGCTACGAAGACGGCACCGAGAACCCCCAGGATGAGGCCGCTGCGGCTGCCGCGCTGGTGGCTGAAGGCGCTGACGGCACGGTCGGTGGCAGCTTTGCCGCGATCCAGCAGTGGCAGCACGATTTGAAGGGCTTCCACGCGCTGCCTTCCCACGAAACCGACCACATCATGGGCCGACGCCTGAGCGACAACGAAGAACTCGATGACGCGCCGATCTCCGCCCACGTCAAGCGCACTGCCCAGGAAAGCTTCGCTCCCGAGGCGTTCATCGTGCGTCGCTCGATGCCGTGGATCGAAGGCGACCGCGCTGGCCTGATGTTCCTCGCGTTCGGTTTTTCCCTTGACGCCTTTGAAGTCCAGTTGCGGCGCATGAGCGGCCTGGAAGACGGCATCACCGACGGTTTGTACCGCATCAGCCGGCCGATTACCGGCGGCTATTACTGGTGCCCGCCGCTCAAGGACGGTCGACTGGACCTGCGTGCACTGCGGATCGACTGACAGATCACGAGCTGGCTTTTGTAGCGAGGGAGCTGGCTCCCTCGCTACAAATGTTTCACCGCACGATTGATCGTGCGCTCTAACCTTATTCCCAAACAGTATTTCTCAGTCCTCTCCTTAGAACTCTAAGATCACGTCATAACTCGTTATGACAAGTGATCTTCATGACCGATAACGTTCTATCCCTCAGTAGCGTTCCCTTGCACACCCAGCTGCGTGATGTGCTGCGCGCCCGCATCCTTGATGGCCAATACCCGCAAGACAGCCAGATGCCTTCGGAAAGCGAGCTCGGCGCGCTGTTCAAGGTCAGCCGCATCACCGTGCGCCAGGCCCTCGGTGACCTGCAAAAGGAAGGGCTGATCTTCAAGATTCACGGCAAAGGCACTTTCGTCGCCAAGCCCAAGACCTTCCAGAACGTCAGCACCCTGCAAGGCCTGGCCGAATCCATGACCGGTCGCGGCTACGAGGTGATCAACCGCCTGCGCAGTTTCAAGTTCATTGCCGCCGACAAACGGGTGGCCGAGCGGTTGCAGGTCGCCGAGGGTGAAACCGTGGCGCAGATCAAACGGGTGCGGTTGATCAATCGCGAGCCGATTTCGCTGGAAATCACCTACCTGCCCAAAGCCATCGGCGAGCGCCTGGAGAAGGCCGACCTGGTTACCCGCGACATCTTCCTGATCCTCGAAAACGACTGCGGCCTGGCCCTCGGTCACGCCGATCTGGCCATCGATGCGGTGCTGGCCGACAGCGACCTGACCCAGGCGCTGAACGTCGAACCCGGTTCGCCGATCATGCGCATCGAGCGTCTGACCCATGACGCTGAAGGCCGGCCACTGGACTTCGAACACCTTTACTACCGAGGCGACGCGTTCCAGTACCGCCTGCGGATTGACCGGCTAAAAGGGGAGCAGGCATGAGCCGAAACACGTTGGAGCAGGAATACGACATCGTCGTGATCGGCGGTGGCACCGCCGGGCCCATGGCGGCGATCAAGGCCAAGGAGCGCAACCGTGATCTGCGGGTGCTGTTGATCGACAAGGCCAACGTCAAGCGCAGCGGCGCGATCAGCATGGGCATGGACGGCCTGAACAACGCGATCATCCCCGGCCACTCGACGCCGGAGCAGTACACCAAGGAAATCACTATCGCCAACGACGGCATCGTCAACCAGGCAGCGGTCTACGCCTATGCGACCCACAGCTTCGAAACCCTCTCGCAACTGGACCGCTGGGGCGTGAAGTTCGAGAAAGACGAAACCGGCGACTACGCGGTGAAAAAGGTCCACCACATGGGCGCCTACGTGCTGCCGATGCCGGAAGGGCACGACATCAAGAAAGTGCTGTATCGCCAGTTGAAGCGGGCGCGGGTGAGCATCACCAATCGCCTGGTCTGCACCCGTTTGCTCAAGGACGAAGAGGGCGCGGTCAACGGTGTAATGGGCTTCGACTGCCGCACGGCCGACTTCCATGTGATCAAGGCCAAAGCAGTGATCCTGGCGTGCGGCGCGGCCGGACGTCTGGGCCTGCCGTCCTCGGGCTATTTGATGGGCACCTACGAAAACCCGACCAATGCCGGCGACGGCTACGCCATGGCCTATCACGCCGGGGCTGAACTGGCGAACCTGGAATGCTTCCAGATCAACCCGCTGATCAAGGACTACAACGGCCCGGCTTGCGCCTATGTCACCGGCCCGCTGGGCGGCTACACCGCCAACAACAAGGGCGAACGCTTCATCGAGTGCGACTACTGGAGCGGGCAGATGATGTGGGAGTTCCACCAGGAACTGGAAAGCGGCAACGGCCCGGTGTTCCTCAAACTCGATCACCTGGCCGAGGAAACCATCCAGAACATCGAAGAGATCCTGCACAGCAACGAGCGCCCGAGTCGCGGTCAGTTCCACGCCAATCGCGGCACCGACTACCGCACGCAGATGGTCGAGATGCACATTTCCGAAATCGGTTTTTGCAGCGGGCATTCGGCGTCGGGTGTCTGGGTCAACGAGCGAGCCGAAACCTCGGTCAAGGGGTTGTACTCGGCGGGGGACATGGCCGCGGTGCCGCACAACTACATGCTCGGCGCGTTCACATACGGCTGGTTTGCCGGGATCAATGCGGCGGATTTCGTCGCCGGGCGTGAGTTTTCGACGCTGGATGCCGCGCAGATCGAAACCGAGAAACAACGGGTCTACGCGCCATTGGACCGCGAACACGGCCTGCCACCGGCCCAGGTCGAGTACAAATTACGGCGCTTCGTCAACGACTACCTGCAACCGCCGAAAGTGACGAAGAAGATGCAAATCGGCCTGCAGCGCTTCAGCGATATCCAGCGCGACCTCGATCAGATCAAGGCCCACAACGCCCACGAACTGATGCGTGCCATGGAAGTCAGCATGATCCGCGACTGCGCCGAAATGGCCGCCCGGGCCTCGTTGTTCCGCGCCGAAAGTCGCTGGGGGCTTTACCACTATCGGGTCGACCACCCGCAACGCAACGACAACGACTGGTTCTGTCATTGCCACCTGAAGAAGGATGAAAACGGCCTGATGACCAGTTTCAAGAAAGCCGTCGAGCCCTACATCATCCCGCTCGACGCCGATGAAATGCAGGCCTACGACCGCTTGCGGGTCGGTGCCGACGCGGCTTGATGCCGTCAACAAAAGAGAGACCGAACATGGCCTATCAACCCCAGGAAATCTTCTTCCGCTCCAACGCGCCGGTCACCGTCGACGAGGATCTTTGCATCGCCCACAAAGGCTGCACCGTGTGCGTCGACGTTTGCCCGATGGACTTGCTGGCCATCAACCCGGCCACGCAAAAGGCTTACATGGCTTTCGATGAATGCTGGTACTGCATGCCCTGTGAGAAGGACTGCCCGACCGGGGCGGTGAAAGTGGACATCCCTTATTTGTTGCGCTGAATGACAGGACGCCATCGCGAGCAAGCTCGCACACAGTGTCTCTGTCTGCACCCACGAAACTTGTGGGAGCGAGCTTGCTCGCGATGAGGCCGGTACAAACAACCCAAAAGCCATCCGGCAACCACCGGACGCCTGTTTCAAACACCCCTCGTTTCCCACCACGCCCTGATCGTGGCGGAGACGAACATCCTATAAATGATTCGAGGGGATTCATCATGGTTTTGCCAACATCGCTGCGTGCAGCATTGGCCGGTCTGGTACTGGCCTCATTCACCTTGTCGGCTTCGGCCGAAACCATCCGCATTGCCATCGGCACCCAGGACACCACGATCAACTGCGCCGCTGGCGGACTGTTGATCCGCGAATTGGGCCTGCTCGACAAATACCTGCCCCACGACGGGCAATACAAGGACGCGAAGTACGACGTGGAGTGGAAAAATTTCACCAGCGGCGCGCCCCTGACCAACGAGATGGTTGCCGGCAAACTCGACTTCGGCGCCATGGCCGATTTCCCCGGTTCGTTCAACGGTGTGGCGTTCGAAACGGCGGGCAAGCACAGCCTGTTCATCAGCGTGCTGTCGGGCAGCATCAAGGGCAGTGGCAACGGCATCGTGGTGCCGAGCGCCTCGGGCGTGCAGTCGCTGGCCGAGCTCAAGGGCAAGAGCATTTCCGTGCCGTTCGCCTCGACCGCCCATGGCATGTTGCTGCGTGCCGTGGCGGCCCAGGGATGGGACCCTCTCAAAGACGTGAACATCATTGCCCAGCCACCGGAAGTCGCCGGCTCCGCCTTGCAGGCCGGCAAGATCGACGCCCATGCCGACTTCGTGCCGTTCGCCGAGCTGTTCCCGAGCCGGGGCTTCGCACGCAAGATCTATGACGGCTCCCAGGCCGGGGCACCGACTTTCCACGGCGCGCTGGTCGATCAGAGCTACGCGAAAAAATACCCGGAGATCGTCGTCGCCTACCTGCGCGCCAGCCTCGAGGCCAATCAGTTGCTGGCCGCCGAGCCAGAGAAGTACAGCGAACTGATCGCCAAGGTCACGGGGGTCGATGCCGAGGTCAATTACCTGTTCCATGGCCCGCTGGGCGTGCAGACCCGCGACCTGAGCTGGAAACCGGAATATCGCCAGGCTGTCGGCACCGCCATTGACACCCTCAAGCTGCTGAAAAAGGCTGATCGCGGGCTCGATTTGAATACCTTCATCGACGACCAGTACATCCGCGCTGCCTTCAAGGCCTCGAACCTGGACTACGCCGCGCAACTGGCCAACTACGCGCAAACCCCGCTCAAAGCGGTCGATGCATCCACCGGCAAAGCCATCACCGACTTCAGCCATGTGGCCGAGATCTGGGTGCGTGGCGAACCGAAAGTCCGTCAGTACGCATCGGCCGAAGCCGCGTTCACCGCGTTGGCCAGCCTCAAGCAGGAAGGCAGGAACATCCGCGCGGTGTATGCCCAGGCCAGCGACAGCGGCATCAAGTTGCTGGCGGATCAGGCGTTGTTTGCCAGTGATGCGAAAGGGCGCCTCAGCGCGTTCCTGCTCAAGGGCCAGGCCCAACAGTTCGCCACGGCCCAGGGCGGCAAGGTGTTCGACTTCACCGATGCCACCACCCAGGCGGTGGCCGTGCGCTAATCCACCAACACCGCAGTCCCCCTGTAGGAGGGGGGGGGGGGGGGGGGGGGGGGGGGGGGGGGGGGGGGGGGGGGGGGGGGGGGGGGGGGGGGGGGGGGGGGGG